>JBGAHR010000017.1:0-78024 GCA_044226045.1 Chitinophagaceae bacterium | reverse complement strand
GCAGTAGAATTTCCTTTGAGGCTACGAAAGTATTCCTACTGCTTTTTGAATCAGGTTAAACAGGTTTGGATTAATGTTAATAAAGGTTAATGCGGTTATGGTTGGCGGTTTGCGGTTTGCAGTTTGCGGTTTGCGGTTGGCGGTTGGCGGTTGGCGGGTATGGTCAACAATATATTTTTAATTTGGACTCTTGCGACCTAACCTTGCCTGAATAACAGAGTGACTTTACCTGTAACATATTCAACCAGCATGCGACCGCAAACCGCAAACTGCCAACCGCAAACCGTCAGCCAACCAACGTGAAACGAGAAACCTGAAACGATAAACGTATTAACCTTTATTAACATTAATCCAAACCTGTTTAACCTGATTCAAAAAGCAGTAGGAATACTTTCGTAGCCTCAAAGGAAATTCTACTGCCATGATAAAAACACTGATAGCTGCTTTTAGTCTTTTGATCTCGTTTTCGGCATTGGCTCAAAACAGGGGAACTGTAAAAGGCACCATCGTCGACTCTCTGACCAAACAACCGGTGGCAGGAGCCACCCTGACGGTCATGCAACGAAAAGATTCATCCCTGGTCACCTTCTCCATGACCGACAATACCGGCCAGTTTGAACTGAAAGGACTCAATAATGGAGACTACCGACTGCTCATCACACACGTTAACTACCACAACCGAAACAAATATTTTTCCATCACCGATGACCGGAAAATGGCTGAGCTCGGACAGGTTATCCTGTACGATAAAACCAAATTGCTGGAGGAAGTAGTGGTTACTGCCGAAGCGCCACCGGTAACAATGATTGCAGATACCATCCAGTACAACGCGGGATCTTTCAAGGTTCAGCCCAATGCCTCTGTGGAAGACCTGTTGAAGAAATTGCCGGGCGTAAAAGTTGACAAAGACGGTACGGTAAAAGCGCAGGGCGAAAAAGTAAGCCGCGTACTGGTGGATGGAAAAGAGTTCTTTGGAAATGATCCCAAAATCGCGACCAAAAACCTGCCGGCAGACGCCGTAGACAAGGTTCAGGTATATGATCGCCAGAGCGACCAGGCCCAACTGACCGGATTTGATGATGGTAACAGCGAAAAAACCATCAACCTTAAATTAAAAAAGGACAAGAAAAAGGGACTGTTTGGAAAGGTGACGGCCGGATATGGCACCAACGACCGGTATGAAGGCCGTTTTAACGTCAATTCATTTAAAGGAGCCCGCCAGTTTTCGGCGATCGGTATGGCCAATAACGACAATGCAGAGGGGTTTTCTTTCTTCGATATGCTCAATTTTTCGGGCGAACTGAATCGCCTGAGACAGGGTGGAAACGGAGGCAATATCAGCCTTACCATCAACAGCGATGATGCTGCCGGTTTCGGAGGCCTCGGAAATAACAGCGGCATCAATACCAACCGGGCGGGAGGTATCAACTACAATAACATCATTGGTACCAAGACCGACCTGCAATCGAATTATTTTTACAGCCGGTTCAACCCCAACACCGAGGTTCACTCGCAACGGCAGTACCTCCTCCCCGATTCAACCTATTATTCCAACCAGAATTCCTATTCCAATAATATCACCAGCACACATCGCCTCAACCTGAATGCAGACATCATCCTGGACAGTTTTCATTCTATCAAAATCAGCCCGTCTTTCGGATATCAGCAACTGCAGAATAACTCCAATTCCGACTATGAATACCTGTCGGAACTGGGCCAGCGAAGTGTGGAAGGTTTCAGCCGGAATCGCTCTGAAGGATATGGAATGAATTTCCGCAATGACATCCTCTTCAGGAAGAAGTTTCGCCGGAAGGGAAGAACCTTCTCCATCAGCTTGCAGAACAGCTATAACAAATCCGATCTGGATGGCAACCAGGAATCGGTCAACAGCTTTTACAACCCAGCCACCGGCGTGTTGAACCGCCGGGATTCCATCAACCAGGTGTACAATACCAATGGCGAGTTGAATGGATATACCTCACGGATAGTATACACCGAACCTGTATTTAAAAGATCGTTGATTGAGTTAAGCGCCAGCGGAAGCCGTACCCGGAGCGTATCTGGAAAAACGACCTATGATTATAACAAGAGCAACGGGAAGTTTGATCAGCTCAACCCTTTACTCACAAACGATTTTGAGAATATCTACGGCTATATACTGGGAGGCGTTCGTTTCAGAACCCAAACCAAGAAATTCAACTATTCAGTGGGTGCCAGCTGGCAGCAGGCCAGCCTGGAAGGAAAGATCAGGTCTGGTTTAAAGGATTCTGTTATCAGGCAGACTTTTTATAACATTTTACCGAATGCAAGATTCCAGTATAATTTCACCCGCTATCGCAACCTGGTACTGAATTACCAGACAAATACCAATCAGCCAACTGCCTCCCAGTTGCAACCGGTGCGGGATATTTCCGATCCCTTGAATATCCGGGAAGGTAATCCCGATTTGAAGCAGGAGTTTAACCATATGTTGAGATGGCAGTTTACCAGTCTTAATCCATTCAAGAACCGCAATTTCTTCTTCTTCCTGAACCTGGTAAAGACCGACAACCGGATTGTAAATGACGATCGCATCAATTCGTCAACCGGTGTCAGAACAACGAAGCCTGTTAACGTAAATGGTATTTACAATGTAAACAGCGATATCAGTTTTGGTTTCCCCATCCGGGCCATTCATGGAAATGTTAACATCAGTGCGGGCAGCGGTTATTTCAGAAACAAGCAGTTTGTGAATGGAACGGAGAATACAATCAACAACTACTCGGCAGGGCCCGACATCAGAGTGGACATGACCCTGGGACAGAAGATCAACCTCTCGGCAGGGGCCGGGTTTGATTATAATAAAGCCAACTATTCGCTTCCCTCAGCCAGGGATGTAGAATACCTGTCTCATCACTACAATGCCGATTTCGACTGGCAATTGCCTGCCAATTTCTTTTTCAACACCAATTTCACTTATACAATAAACAGCCAGCTGAACAGCGGTTTCAATGCCAAAGTGCCGTTCTGGAATGCCAGTATCAGCAAGCAATTCCTTCGTTTCAACCGTGGCGAACTGAAGCTGAAGGCATATGATATACTGAATCAGAATCTGGGAATCAGCCGCAATGCCAATAGCAATTACATCGAAGATCTCCGGAGAATGAATCTGCGCAGATTCTTCCTGTTAAGTTTCACTTACAGCCTGAACAGAAACGGTGCAGGTCAGGCCGGTGCCGGTGGCAATGTGCGGATCATTTCGCGCTAAAAATATTTTGGCATTCATTGAATGAATGATCCGCCTGCGCGGATCATTTTTTATTCCGGCTATAAAAGGGAATAAAAAAAACCGCAGCGAGAGCTGCGGTCGTTGTTAGGGTTTCTGTAATCCAATGAAAACTGATAATGGTAACTATGAAAACTTGATTGATACCTGAGTGTTCAGATGCGATTAACGCATCATTATTTTCTGTGTTTGCAGGGCCTCGTCTACTTTGATCACAGCTACATACATCCCTGATGTTACATTCGTTGGCTTGTTGAAAGAAAGGTTGTTATTACCTTCCTGCAGGGTTACATGCTGGCTGCTTACCACGCGACCGTTCAGGTCAACGATCTGCAAAGCAGCCTGCTGCTTTTTACCGGCGTTTACTGAAACAGTAGCCGTATTGCTGATCACTGAAGGGAACACCTTAAAACTGTTCTCGTCGGCATTTTTACCACGAACCACCAGTACATTGCTATAGAGAATGTTTCCATTGCTCAGCACCATCTTCAATCTGTAATAGCTGGTATTGCTGAAGTTGTTATCTGTGAAACGAGCCTGTGTTGAAACAGATTTGCTCATATCTACCTGGCCAATGGCCTGGAAGCTTGTATTGCTTAATCCTTTTTCTACCACAACGGTATTTACACCGTGGTCGGCAATCAGGTTCCAGTTCAGTTCTACAGAAGAAGACTTGCTTACTGCTTTAAATTCTTTCAGAACAGGAACAGACAGGAAAGAGTTGTTATAGAAGAATCTTTTGAAATAAAGACTCGCATAGCGGGTGCTGGAAGTGCCCAGGTTTTGAGCGCCGATGCGATATTTGAAAGAGTTGATGTTGCCTCTCATTACCGTGAACATTACCGCGATGGCATTGGTATCAACAGAAGCACCGTAAAGTACACCTGTGATATTGGTCGCCGTATAGGCGGTACCGGTATTGGCAACCGTGATCTGACCACCACTCATGTCAAAATCAACCAGACCACCACCCATATCAATGCGGTTGAACTCGTACAATTTCTGACCGCTTTTGTTGGTTTGGCCGTCGATATCCAGACCGGTGGCATCCACCTGGGTTTGGTTCAGGGCTGTGTTGGTGTTGGTTGTTACAAAGGTGATGGTGAAATCAATGTAACCACTGGTTGAACCCGGAATCGTATACTGAGGTTGGAACGCTTCCAGGAAGCCATCTGCCGTACGGTCGATATCGGTAAGGGTCAGGCCGCCGGTAATGGCGTCAACGCTTACCAGAGCGTCTACATTGGCTTTCACTTTAGGGAAACGATATACTGCTCCTACGGTGAGGGCTGTACCGCTTTCCAAAGAGGGGGAAGAAAATTGATAGTCGGGTTGCGCAGTGGCAACAAAAGTGATGAAAAACAGAGCGAAGGCGATAATGCTCTTTTTAGAGATCAAAAGGGTACCATTCGTTTTCATAAACCAGTTTTCTAAAGGGTAATCAATCGAGTTACGAATGGTTTTCCAGGATAAGATGCTCGATTTTTACAAGGGAGATTGGATGGGGGTAATCCTTTACGGATTGATAAGACAAACGTATATCGCATTTTCGATGAATGCAAGCATTTCGTCGATTATTGGCTACGTAGATTTACGATGTTGACGGTATTTTTACTGCAAACCAAACAGTTAAGGACGAAAAAAATGTAGAAAAAAATCCACTGAAATTAGCCATTGAAGGCCATTTTCAGTGGATTTACCTTAATAGATACTGTTGGTATCGTTTACTTGATTCCAGTATTTGACTAGTTGAACCGGTCGATGATTTTTTAGTTTACTCTGAACGTCCGGCCGGGCCCTGCATTATTGCGGCTCATTTCTTCCAGCATCTTGTCGCGCTCTTTGGTAAACTCGGCCGGTGTCAGTTTCTTATTGCCTTTGGGCTCCTTGATGGCAGCCACATTTACCTTATCTGTTATTTCCTGGGCGGTAAACAGGGTTCTGCCATTATTAATATCCACTTCCAGGATGGCGCCAGGCAACTGACCCTGGTATTCACCGGGTCCGATGCTTACCGGAATATCAGAAGTAAACCAGGCAACGATATTGGAAGTGTCTGTAATCGTCTTTTTGTCCATTTGCCCGTTCTCCATGGTCATCATGGTGCGGGTGCCGATTCTTTGCGAAGTGGCCTTGCGGCAAAGATGACCGAGGATGGTTTTGGTTTCGTCGCTCAGCTTCCAATCCATTCTTCTCACACTGTCTTCCACGATGTACTTCTTCGTTGCCAGCTCTCTCAGTTCGACTCTTTTTGCCTGTTCGAGATTGGTATACATGATATCTTCCGAACCCGCTCCAATGGTCCTCACCATCATGGTGCTGCCGTTATTATTAAAGGTCATATCGCCATCATCTTCCTGTTCTGCCTGCTTCCAGAGAGATTGATTATTGGCGAATGTAAGTTCAAATTTATCAGTTCGAGTTTTGGGCAGCATGTTCTCCATGCCTTCATTGTTTCCGAACACCTGGATGCGTACCTGCACGGTACGATTGTATACAATTTTACCTGCGTTTTGCTGCGCCATCATGGGGATGACTACCAGCATACAAAGGACGCTCATGGCAATGATCTTCATCATAAGTTTCAATTTTCACCAAAAGTAAAATGGCCAGGCAGGGCAGGCGGTTAATGCAACTTGATTTAATGTTAATTAAGGTTAACGGGCTACATTCGCCCAAAAGCATTCTTTTACATTTGTATTCGTGAAAAGGCAAAAGCTACATACTTCGGTAACCCTCATGACACTGGCCATCGTGGCCGTGCTGGGGTTTCAACTCTACTGGCTTTATAAAAGCTACAATGAGGAGAAACGGGTGCTTCGCATCAGAACAAACGCACTTTTCCGCGAAGCTGTTTTTCAATCACAGGCTGAAAAATTCAAACTCGACAGTAATTCCGAAATGAGGGTCACCAATCAGCCGATTAATGCAGTTAACCTGGCAGATGTACTCAGGAGAAGAAAGGATAGCCTTCGGGTTGAAGATGGCAATAGAAAGTCTTCGGCAATGGTCATTTCCCTGTCCGAATCAACAAAATCGGGCCTGGCAGAAGGCGCTGATTTCCCTTCGGGAGACTCCGTTCAAAAAACGATTCATTTTTATAAAAGAGAGGGCAACGGTCAGGCTTTGATTCAGATCCTGCGGGGTGTAGATTCATTGCAGGACTCTGTGACGGTGAAGGAGGTCAGTAACAAATTCAGCCAGTCGCTGGAAAAACAGCATATCCGCGTTAATTACCAGATTCATCGTGAGGCCGTAGCCTCTTTTGACAGAGCACTGCCCATCGATTTCGAGTCGGATAACAAAGTAACGGTTGGTTTTGCGCACCCCGCCACCTTTACGATGACGATAAAGAACCAGGGAGCTTATCTGTTGAAAAGAATGTCGATCCCCATCATGGTATCGGTGTTATTGGTTGGGTTAACGATCGTCTCCTTTATCATCATGTTGCGCAACCTGATGCATCAGCGAAGACTGGCAGAAGTCAAGAATGAATTTGTCAGCAACATTACCCATGAACTGAAAACACCGATTGCCACGGTGGGTGTGGCGATTGAGGCATTGAAAAACTTTAATGCGCTCAACGACCCGCAAAAGACAAAAGAATACCTCGATATATCAGCAGCCGAAGTACATCGCCTGGGCTTACTGGTAGACAAAGTGCTTAAATTATCCATGTTCGAGAACAGGGAGATTGCCCTGCAAAGAGAAAATATCGACTTGCTGGAGCTGACACAGGAAGTGATGGCTTCCATGAAACTGCAGTTCGAAAAACAACAGGCTGCTGTTACCCTTGAAACGGAAGGAAGCAACTTCGTGCTCGAAGCGGATAAACTGCATATCACCAGCGTTATTTACAATTTGCTCGACAACGCGCTCAAATACAGCAAAGGGAAACCCGAAATAGATGTAATGCTGACTTCGCACAAGGAACATGTTTCGCTCTCGGTCACCGATAAAGGAGTGGGCATCCCCAAAGAATACAAGGGTAAAATATTCGAAAAATTCTTCCGGATTCCCGGCGGCGATCGTCACAATATCAAGGGGTATGGCCTTGGACTTAGCTATGTCAACCACATTGTACATAAACATATGGGATTCGTGGAAGTCAAAAGCGAATTAGGGAAAGGCAGTACATTTACAGTACATCTTCCCTATAAAGAAGCCGATGTTGTCCATTTTGATGAACATCGACGTATTCGCAAGAAATTCTAAAAAACATGAGCAAGGTTAAAATACTCTACGTAGAAGATGAGCAGTTCCTGGGAAAGATCGTAAAGGAGAGCCTGGAGAGTCGTGGGTATGACGTAACCATGGAGTCGGATGGAGAGAAGGTAATGGAAGTGTTCAGGCGAATTCAACCTACAATTTGTGTGCTGGATGTTATGTTGCCCAATAAAGACGGATTTACGCTTGCCGAAGAGATCCGTCAGCTCAACCCGCAGGTGCCGATCATATTCCTCACGGCAAAAACCCAGACAACCGACCTGGTAAAAGGCTTTTCGTCTGGTGGAAATGATTATATCAAGAAGCCTTTCAGCATGGAAGAGCTGATTGTAAGAATTGAAAATGCCCTGCGGCAACAACAAAAAGGATATAGTTCTTCAGGTGCTTCCGATGAAGTGAGAATTGGAAAGTATGTTTTTCATCAGAACCGGCAGTTATTGAGCTACGGTAACGAAGAGAAAAAGCTGTCATACCGGGAAGCCGAATTGCTGAAACTGCTTTATGAAAACCGCGACAAAATAATTGACAGGAAAGATATCCTCAATTTATTATGGGGTAATGACTCCTTTTTCAATTCCCGCAATCTCGATGTATATATTACCAAGCTAAGAGGCTACCTGAAAGACGACGAAAACCTGGAGATTATTACGATTAAGGGGATAGGGTATAGGTTTGTTTTGTGATTCGAATTATTCGAATTACGCGAATTATGCGAATTACACGAATTATGCGAACGCTGAAGACGCTGAATTAATTATCGCTCTCGCTCTCGCTCCCGCTACCGCCGGCTCTCTTTCCCTTTCTATTTCCGTTTCCGTTTCCCTTTCTCTTTCCCTTTCCGTTTCCCTTTCCGTTTCCCTTTCCGCTCTCGCTCTCGCTCCCGCTCTCGCTCCCGCTCCCGCTCTCGCTCCCGCTCCCGCTCTCGCTCCCGCTCCCGCTCCCGCTCCCTTTTCCGCTCTCACTACACAATCAGCATTCTCGTTTTCAGCACGGCTTCAATTTCTTCAATTCTGAAGGGTTTGGTGACGTAGTCGTTCATGCCCGCTTCTATACATTTTTCGCGGTCTCCCGACATCGCATCAGCGGTGAGGGCAATGATCGGCAGGCTGCCATGTGGATCGGGCATCTGACGGATATGCCGGGTGGTGGTGAAACCATCCATTTCCGGCATGTTAACATCCATGAATATCAGTACGGGGTCATGTTTAGGCAGGATTTCCAAAGCCTGCTTTCCATTGGAGGCTTTGATAATATCGAATCCCATCTTTTTCAAAACCTCTGTTATAAGCATCATATTGATGGCATCATCTTCCACGACCATGATGGTGGCTGCCTCGTTTGTCTTTTCGTAAGTCGCCTGTGTAATTTCACGAGACTGCAAAGACAAGGTATTGGTCGATAAAGAACAAAGCATACTGTACACTTCGTATAACTTAACGGGCTTTGTCAACAAGTGAATGATGGCCAGCTTTTCCGCTTCATTCTGGTACAGGTTTTTCTCAATGGAAGTGAGCATCAGGCTGACCGGGATCGACTGCCAGTTTTTTTGCTGGGCCAGCTCTCGCGCAAAACCGATTCCATCCTGGTCGGGCAAATGCTGATCGCAAATAACCAGTCCGGGTAATTCACCCGCGACCGTAGATTTTTCCAGCATCATTTTCGCTTCTTTGGCGCTGCCGGCCAGTTCAGACTGAATATGGAAATGATCGAGTATCTCTTTTATCCACTGACGATTGCTCGCATTGGAATCAACGATCAGCACACGCTGAATGCGGATACTGCTGTCCTGCTTCAGTTGCGGTTCTGCATTCACAACGGCCATTTGCAGGTTCAATGTGAAAACGCTGCCCTGTCCGATTTCGCTGGTTACAGTGAGGGTGCCTCCCATCATTTCAGCCAGTGTTTTCGAGATCGTGAGGCCAAGACCGGTTCCGCCATATTTGCGGGTGGTGGATGAATCGGCCTGCGTGAAGCTTTCAAATATTTTCTTTTGCTTTTCTCTGGTTATGCCGATACCCGTATCACTGACCGCTATCTCCACTTCACAATACTGCTTTCCTCTGATCTCGGTAAAATCTCCCTTCTTCTTCACTGATACAATAATCTCTCCTTCGGAAGTAAACTTGATGGCATTGCCAAGCAGGTTTACCAGGATCTGACGGACCCTGACCGAATCGATATTGAATACCGAGGGCAGGGTTGGATCAATTTTACAGATCAGTTGCAGTTTCTTTTCATAGGCTTTTACCGTTAGCAGGTCAACTGTGTCTTCTACAATTTCATCCAACCGGCAATCGGTGGTATCGATGACCAGCTTTCCGGCCTCAATTTTTGAGAGGTCGAGAATATCGTTGATGATGCTCAGCAGGTTCAGGGCCGATTTTTTCACATTATCGAGGTATTGACGCTGCGAATGCTGGAGCTCTGTCGTCAGCACCAGGTCTGTAAACCCGATGATACCGTTCATGGGTGTACGTAATTCATGGCTCATATTGGCCATGAATTCACTCTTTGCGCGGCTGGCTTTTTCAGCCATTTCCTTCGATTTCATGATCTCCTGCTCCATCTGTACCCTTTCGATAGCTGCTGCTATGGTACTGGAGAAGGACTGCAGAATGGAGAATTCGGTCAGACTCCATTCGCGTTCAAGGCTGCAGTCGCTGAACTCCACAAATCCCCAGAAATGATGCAGACTGAAGATGGGGATCACCGCAATCGACTTAACACCCTGCGCCTGTAAAGAGGACTTGATATGTCCTTCTTCCATATCCCTCACCAGGTTGAAGTAGGTATCGTCTTTTTGCAATGTCTTGAAGAGCTGGCTGCGGGTATCGATCGGCAGGTTCTGTCTTTCCGGGTTGTTATAGGTAATTTGCCCGCTCTTTGCTTCCCACCGGAGTATTTCATTGGTGACACCCTGGTGCGGACTGAAGGGTTCGTTCTTATAAATATTCACAATATCCACCTGCATCTTGATGCCAAGCAGCTGGATCGCTTCACCCATCGCATCCTCCAGGTTGTTGTTACTGATCAATTGGTGAGTGGCTTCGGTAACAGCCTGCAATAACAGGTCTTTTCTTTGCAGGCGCTCTTCTACCAGTTTTCGATCGGTATTGTTATGCGCAAACCCTAATACACCCCAGATATATCCGTCACTGTTGCGCAAGGGAACTTTTACCGTGCTGAAATACTGCAGGCGTCCGTTTACAATATTGGGTTCGTTTTCGGTAAAGGTCGAACGGCCCAGGCGAATGACTTCGAGGTCATCATCCCAGAATCCCTTGAATCCTTTTTGATGATTTCCCTTGACAAGTTCTTCCGGGAAACCGGCTTCAATATCGTTCTTGCCCACAAAGAAATCGGGCGACTTGCCCATGGAACTGGCGAACGACTGGTTAACCAGCAGGTACCGGTGATTCAGGTCTTTGATAAATATCCAGTCGGGAGTGGAGTTGATCACCGTTCTGAGCAGCTCCTCCGATTGGCGCGCTTCCGACAGTAATTGCTCTTTCTCTTCCTCCGCATTTTTTCTTTCCGTGATGTTTCGGCTGGTGCAGATCAATCGCATTACCTGGTTTTCTTCTTTTACCGGCTTGATGATCGTTTCCAGCCAAAGGTATTCTCCGTTCTTGCGACGCATGCGATAGCGTATCGTGATATAAGAGGCTTCATCAATGGGAACGCCTTCCTCGCGTGGCGAAAATTTATACAGGTCGTCAGGATGTACAAAATTGTAAATACTTCTGCCTTCCACTTCCTGCGGTGAATAACCCAGCACCCGCTTAACCGACGGCGATACGTATTGAAGAAACCCATCCACGGTATTCACCGTAATGATATCTTCTGAGTTTTCGGCCAGCAAACGGAATTTCTGTTCATTGTGTTGGAGTGCTTCTTCGGCCTCCTTTTCTGCTGTAACATCTCTTGCCACACCAAAGCGGGAAGTGTCATCCATCTTTTTTCCCTTTAGAGAGAAATAGCGAATATTCCCTTTGTGCGTTACATTTCGGAAAGTGATGGATGTTTCCTCTTCGGTATTTGCGTTTGCTCCGATGGTACTGTTCAGGTGGCGGAATACTTTTTCACGGTCTTCGGGTACGATGTATTTTTCAATGTAGTCTGCTAATGGCATGCGTGTCAGCTCAGGTTGATCAATTTCGAGCAATGCCATGAATTCTTTACTCAGCTCGGTTTCTTTTGTTTGAAGATCCAGTTTCCAGCTGCCCATCCTGGCAAAATGCATGGCCAGAGAAGAGGTACGCATGGCTTCTTCTTTGGCTTCTTCGGCAATCACCCTGTCGGTGACGTTGATACCAATTGCCTGGATTTCTTTATCGCCATTCTCATTCTCGATGGCCAGGAATTCCCATTCTGTCCAGAGAAACTGATTGGTTTGATGGATGGGCTTTTTGATCAGTAATCTGAAGACCTTTCCCGGATTTCTCCAGCATTCCTCTGCTACCTCCTGGCATCGGCTGATATCCTTTGGCAGAATGGTAGCATAAAAAGGTGTTTGCAGCAAATGGCTGCCTTCGTAATGAAAGGTTCTCAGGAACTCGGTATTGGCATAGGTAAAATTACCCTGCCGGTCTATTCTTACCAGGTAATTGGTCTGGGTGTGTAGAATGGAAGCCAGTTTCTGTTTTTCCATCAACAGGTCATTCTGCGCTTTCTGCAGAGCTTCATAATTTTTTTTGCCGCTTCTGAAGAGCGGTTCAATCACAAGTATTACTAAACATATCAGTGCAATGATCAGTGAAATGAGCTTGCTGGTATTGAGGGCAATGGCTTCGTCGTTCTGTTGTTTGGCCATTTCCACCAGGTTCTGTTCGATAGAAGCCATTACGGGGCTGAACTTTCTCTCATTGGCGAGTAATTCTCTTTTATATAATGCCCCGTTAAATTGATATAACTCCGGATCTCCCTGCAGGATCTCCTGTGAAACGGCAATGATCGACTTGTAATAAGTTTTCGAATTGGCAAAAAGGCGATTGATTTCGAGCCGGCGACTACTCAGCGGAGCGCTGGTAAAACCCGTTTTCGTTTGAAGCTTCTCGTTATTTTGAATAAACTCTTCCAGGTCCCTGCGCAACTCATCCTTGAAGAGTCCGGCTTCCTGGTCTGGCAGCCTTGAGTCGACCAGCAGGAATGCATCGCGGGTGAGTACCTGGCAAAGCATCTTCTGTCGGGCAGCGGTTTCAGACAGGGAAATGATCTCGTTGTTCTCAATGGAGTTCTTGTTGAGCAGGTAATATCCCACCGAATTGAACAGTAGTAGCCCGGCCACCAGGAAGATGGCGATACGGAAGATCTTGCGGAATGGAGTGATCATGGTTTTTCGAAAGGATATTTTGCCGAGTAAATAACTGCAAAACAGGCTGTTCTATTGGATGAGGAGGATTTTTTTTTAGAAAACCCGGCATTTTGGTCAAATGAATTGACTTATATCAACCAAACAGGCTGATAACTTGTGATTTAGGACATGATTGGGTTAATAATCGATGACCTGTTCTTCGATCATTTCAGGCATGGTTCTCCATTCATACTGCTGGTTCCGGAGCTGGGGTTCGAAACCGGCTTCGCGGATCGCTTCCTGTATACTTTTATAGGTGAAGCGATGGGGAGCGCCTGCTGCACTAACCACGTTCTCTTCCAGCATAATGCTTCCGAAATCGTTCGCGCCGGCATGAAGGGCCATCTGGGCGGTTTGCTTACCCACGGTAAGCCAGGAGGCCTGTATGTTTTTGATATTAGGGAGCATGATTCGACTGATGGCAATCATGCGGATGTATTCTTCGGGTGTAGTCAGGTTATGAACGCCCCTGATCCTGGCCAGCAGGGTATCTGCATCCTGGAAGGTCCAGGGGATGAAAGCCAGGAAGCCTTTTGCATCCTCGGGTTTCCGGCTTTGAACCTCCCTGATCTTCACCAGGTGTTCAAATCGTTCCTGGATGGTTTCCACATGTCCGAACATCATAGTTGCCGAAGTGGTAATACGCAGTTTATGCGCCTCATGCATGATGTCGAGCCATTCCTGGGCGCCACATTTCCCCTTGGATATCAATCTTCTGACACGGTCAACCAGTATCTCCGCACCTGCCCCGGGGAGGCTGTCCATACCGGCTTCCTTAAGCGCCTGCAAAACCTCGCGGTGGGTAGATTTTTCCAGTTTGGTGATATGCGCAACCTCGGGGGGCCCGAGTGTATGAAGCTTGAGCGTGGGATATAATTCCTTCAGTTGACGGAACAGATCGGTATAGAATTTCAGTCCGAGCTCGGGATGATGACCACCCTGCAAGAGTAACTGATCGCCGCCCCAGCGGAAAGTTTCCTCGATCTTTTTTTGATAGGTAGGGATGTCTGTTATATAGGCCTCCGCATGACCGGGTATCCTATAGAAGTTACAAAACTTGCAATTGGCAATACAAACATTGGTCGTGTTGACATTTCTATCGATCTGCCAGGTCACTTTTCCATGTGGTACCTGCTGGCGGCGCAGTTCATCCGCAACAAACATGAGTTCGGCCAAAGGAGCCTGCTGATAGAGGAATATTCCTTCTTCTATGGATAAGAATGATAATTTTAAGGCCTTATCGTAAAGATCGTTGAGATTCATGAGTACAATTGAACCACAAAAGTAATAAGGAATTGTGGATGACAGCTGCCGGGTTGAATCTTGAGATAAATATTATCACACGATAATAAACTAACTTACTAAAAGAAAAGAGCAGCAGACAATCTGACCGGGTTGTCATAGTCTCGGACGCTAAGTTGCTTGCTATGAAAAAGATACCCTGTTTGATCATTTTCCTCCTGTTATTCGGCCAGTTGCTGAAATCGCAGGAAGAATTTGTTCCCCCGCCTTCCAGGTTCATTACCAGCTTTCCCTTCAGATTGCTGACAGGCGGGATTATTACATTGAAGGCCAAAATCGGAAACTTCCCCGACACCCTCAACTTCATCCTCGATACGGGTAGTGGCGGCATCTCCATCGATTCACTGACAGCTGAACGCCTGAACCTGAAACCCACCCTCAGCGACAGAACCATCAGGGGCATTGCGGGCATTAAACAGGTAAGCTTTATATATAATATGCAGTTGAAGCTGCCGAACCTGACGGTCGACAGCCTGAACTTTCACATCAATGACTACGATGTACTGACAAGTTCCTATGGAGAAAAGATTGACGGGATCATGGGCTTTGCATTTCTGTCGAGGTATATTGTAAAAGTAGATTACGACAGTGCTAAAATATATGTGTACAGCAAGGGAACTTTCAAGTATCCCCGCGGAGGTTTTCTTCTTAAGCCTCTGTTGATCAATATTCCGGTCATGAGCACGGCAGTGAAGGATGAAAAGGAAATCATCAACCGGTATTATTTCGATACCGGCGCCGGTATGTGCCTGTTGTTATCCAGTGATTTTGTGAAAGACAGCAATTTCATCAGCAGCAAGCGCAAATGGTATCCGACCCAGGCCGAGGGGTTGGGTGGTAAAGCGCCGATGAAACAGGGTGTGGTGAAGCAGGTAAAACTCGGACCTTACCGATTCAAAAATGTGCCCACCTATATTTTCGAAGATGAGTTCAATGTTACCTCCTATCCCTATTTGGGCGGACTCGTGGGCAACGACCTGCTTCGCCGTTTCAATCTTATCATCAATTACGATAGAAGAGACATCTACATGATACCGAACTCACATCTTCGCGAGCCTTTCGATTATTCTTATACGGGATTAGGGATGTACGTGATCGATGGAGAAATACGGATCATCGACGTTATGCCGGGATCTCCTGCAGAGATAGCCGGATTTAAACCCGGAGATGCGGTGATCGCCATCGAAAACAACTTTACCGGCAATATCCAGGCCTATAAAACCCTCTTGCAAACGCCCGGGGGTAAACTCAAAGTACTTGTCCTTCGCGAAGACGGTCCTACCCTCCTGACACTCAAAGTGAAAAGCATCCTTTAGACAAAGCGTTAATATGTGCCCTCCCGGTATACCGGCAGCAGATAAACCAGTTTTACTGCCTAACTTTGCGGTTCTGAAAAATTACCATGATCCATTTAGAAAGATTTACTTTAAGTAACGGACTGCGGGTAGTGGTGCATGAAGATCCTTCTACCCCCATGGCTGTTGTGAACGTGCTATACGATGCCGGTGCGAAAGATGAAAATCCCGACAAGACAGGCTTTGCTCATCTGTTCGAACACCTCATGTTTGGTGGTTCGGTAAACATACCCGACTTTGAAACACCCCTCCAGATGGCCGGTGGTGAAAACAATGCCTACACCAGCAACGACCTGACTAACTATTATATACAGTTGCCGGCAGAAAATATCGAAACCGCCTTCTGGCTCGAAAGTGATCGCATGCTTTCTCTTGCGTTCAGCGAAAAAAGCCTCGATGTACAACGAAAAGTGGTTTGCGAGGAATTCAAGGAACACTATATCAATAAGCCATACGGCGATGCCTGGTTTCATCTTCGTCAAATGGCCTATCAAAAACATCCGTATCAATGGATGACCATCGGGAAGGAATTGTCTCATGTGGAGAATGCCACCCTCGAAGATGTAAAAGCTTTCTTCTTTAAACATTACAGACCGGTAAACGCCATCCTGGTAGTGGCAGGGAAAGTGAAGACGGAAGAAGTAAAAAAGCTCGCCGAAAAATGGTTTGGCGATATACCCTCGGGTGAAAAATATATCAGGAATATCCCCCGGGAACCGGCACAAGCAAAAGCCAACAAAAAGGAAGTGGTGGCGGATGTACCCCTGGATGCGCTGTACAAGTGCTGGCATATGGACGACCGGATGAGCAAGGGTTACTATGTGGCCGACCTCATTACCGAAGTATTGGGCGGAGGCGGTTCCAGTCGGCTGTTTCAATCTCTCGTAAAAGAAAAAAAGCTGTTCAGCAACATCGAATGCTATCATTTTGGCACCATCGACGCCGGACTGCTGGCCATCGAAGGCAAACTGGTGAAAGGAGTAAAGATCGAAGATGCGGATCGCGCCGTGGAAGAAGAGCTGGAAAAAGTGAAAAATGAACTGATCTCCGAAAAAGAACTGACCAAGATCAAGAATAAAACAGAATCGGCCATCGCATTCGAAGATATGAGTGTAATGGCCAGGGCCAACAGTATCGCTTTTTACGAATTACTTGGTGACGCGCACCTGTTTCACAGCGACCGCGAGAAGTATTTTGCCATTTCCGCTGAAGATATCCTGCAATACTGCCGGCAGATTTTTGATCAAAACAATTCGAACACGCTTTATTACAAAGCGAAAAACTAAGTAACAACCATCCACCACGACGGAAAGTGGTGAATTCAAAAGACAGCCATTAAACATGTTAGATAGAACAATAGAACCAGCGATCAAAGAACCGGTGGAGTTTTCCCTTCAGCTTCCGGTTTGTGAAAAAGCGGTGTTGAGCAACGGAATAGAAGTGTATCTGCTGAATATGGGAACCGAAGACACCCTGATGGTGAATTGGGTATTCAATGCAGGCAGCTGGTTTGAAAACAAAAAAGCGGTGGCGGCTGCTACCAATTTCATGTTGAAAAACGGAACCGGCACCCGCAACGCTTTCCAACTGAACGAGCATTTTGAATTTTATGGATCTTATCTGCAGCGGTCCTGTTTCAGTGAAACGGCTGAAATAACCCTGCATTGCCTCAATAAACATGTGCAGGAATTGATTCCGGTAGTAGCAGAAATGGTGAGCGACAGTGTGTTTCCCCAGGAAGAACTCGATATTTTTATTCAGAACTCCCGCCAACGCCTGGCAGTTGGATTGAAGAAAAGTGATTTTGTGGCAGGCCGGTTAATTGATGCTTATCTGTTTGGCGAGAATCATCCTTATGGGCGTTTCAACAACCTGGAAGATTACAGCGCCCTGAATCGGGAAGACCTCGTCAAATTCTATGAACAATATTACAGAAACGGTCAATGCCTGATTTTTGTCGCTGGTAATATTCCTGCGGGACTGGTCCATCAGCTTGAAACAGCTTTTGGTCATCTGCCATTGCGGTCCCATCGTCAAAAAAATACACTGATCACGCACCCGTTGCAGCCGGCTCAACAGAAGAAATATTTTGTTACCAACGATCCCGATGGTGTGCAGGCCGCTATCCGTATTGCAAGACCTTTCCCCAACAGACACCATCCCGATTTTCCGAAGGTGATGGTGCTGAATAATGTGTTTGGTGGCTTTTTCGGTTCCCGACTTTCGGCTAATATCCGCGAAGACAAGGGCTATACCTATGGTATTTACAGTTACCTGATGAACATGATCCGGGAAAGCGGCTGGATGATCAGCACGGAAGCCGGCAGGGAAGTGGCAGAAGCTACGATTAACGAAGTGTATAATGAAATGAAGCGGATCAGGGAAGAAGAGATTGATGAGGAAGAACTGCAAATGGTTCGCAACTTTATGGCCGGATCCATCCTGGGCGATCTCGACGGTCCATTCCAGGTAATTGCCCGTTGGAAAAACCTAATTTTGAATGACCTCGACCAGGATTATTTCTATAAGAGTATTGAAGTGATCCGTACGGTAACCGCTCCCGAATTGCAGGACCTGGCGAATAAATACCTGGTACCGGAAGCATTCTATGAGCTGACAGTCGTATAGTGAAACAATAGTGAATACCCGGGTCTTTTTTGTCCTTCCCTTACATTTTGAGTAAGTTCATAACTCTAAATCTGCTTTTATGAAATTCATCATGCGGATAGTTGTCACTTCTATTGTGGCTTTCGGACTTTCTTATATTTTAAAGGGAATCAAGATCGACTCCTTCTGGACAGCTATCCTGCTGGCGGTTGTGCTGGCGGTTTTGAATGCGCTGCTGAAGCCGGTATTGATCATTCTAACCCTTCCCATTACCATTTTTACACTCGGATTGTTTCTTTTTGTCATCAATGCCGCTATTATTCTGCTGGCAGACTATTTTATTCCGGGCTTTGAAGTAAACGGGTTCTGGTGGGCCTTGTTATTCAGCCTGCTGCTGTCTATTGTTACTTCCATATTATATAAAGAACCCGAGGACAACAAGTCGGACCGGTAAGGAATTCTCCGTGTTGTTTTTTCTACCTTTGACCTATGCAATTCAATCGAAAAGATCTGACCAACGAACAGCTTGTCGAGTTTTACCAGGAGATACTGTGGCCGCGAATGATTGAAGAGAAGATGCTTGTTTTACTGCGGCAGGGCAGGATCAGCAAATGGTTTAGTGGTATTGGCCAGGAAGCTATTGCCGTTGGCGCCACGCTGGCTATGCGTCCCGATGAATGGGTAATGCCGCTTCACCGGAACCTGGGGGTGTTTACTTCAAGAAAGATGCCCCTGCATAAACTGTTCATGCAATGGCAGGGAGCAAAAGAAGGATATAGCAAAGGGCGGGAAAGAAGTTTTCATTTCGGCTCCCGCGAACATCATATTTGCGGAATGATCTCTCACCTCGGTCCACAGTTGGCGATTGCCGACGGGGTGGCGCTGGCTTACAAACTGAAAAATGAAAAGAAGGCATCAATAGCTTTTACCGGCGATGGCGGCACCAGCGAAGGCGATTTTCATGAAGCTCTCAATACAGCCGCTGTGTGGGACCTGCCGGTGATTTTTATCATCGAAAACAATGGATACGGCTTAAGCACGCCTGTTAATGAACAATACCGGTGCGACAGCCTGGTGGAAAGAGCCAGGGGATACGGAATGGATGGAGTAAAGATCGATGGAAATAATATCCTGACTGTTTACGATACGATTCGCGGCGTAAGAGATTATTGTATCGAGTTCCAGAAACCTTACCTCATAGAATGTATGACCTTCCGCATGCGGGGTCATGAAGAAGCGAGTGGTACCAAATATGTGCCGAAACACCTTTTTGATATCTGGGAACAGAAAGACCCGGTTAAGAAATATGAAGAATATCTTCTTTCAGAAAATATTTTAACCACTTCCGCTATCGAAGAAATCAGAAATGGTTTCAAGGAAAAAATAGAATCTGAACTCGCTATCGGATTTTCTACCAGTGTGATGGTGCCCGATACCAGGGAAGAAACAGGCGATGTTTATGCAGATGTTCCTCATTCATTCCAGGCCATGGAAGAAGATGATATCCGTGTACAGGGCGCGCCGGAAAAAAGATTCATAGATGCCATCAGTGAAGGATTGAAGCAATCCATGACGGAACATTCCAATCTCGTATTGATGGGACAGGATATTGCAGAGTATGGTGGCGCCTTTAAAATAACGGAAGGTTTTGTAGAGGAATTCGGGAAGGACAGAGTGCGCAATACACCGCTTTGTGAAAGTGCGATCGTCGGCGCCACGCTGGGTATGAGCCTCGAGGGGTACAAGTCGATGATGGAAATGCAGTTCGCTGATTTTGTAACGGTGGGATTCAACCAGATCGTCAATAACCTTGCAAAGATTCATTATCGCTGGGGGCAGCATGCCGATGTGGTCATCCGAATGCCGACCGGCGGTGGAGTGGGCGCGGGCCCTTTTCACAGTCAGAGCAATGAAGCCTGGTTTGTACACACTCCGGGATTGAAAGTTGTATATCCATCCACGCCATTTGACGCGAAAGGGTTGCTCATCGCCGCCATCAACGATCCCAACCCGGTATTGTATTTTGAACATAAGGCTCTTTACAGAAGTGTAAGCGGTCCCGTTCCTGCACATTATTATGAAGTTGAAATCGGGAAGGCCAGAACCGTTAGAAAGGGAGAGGATATCTCTATCATAACCTATGGCGCCGGAGTGCACTGGGCAACCGAATATGCGCTTACTCACCCGGACATTTCAATCGATATTACCGATCTCCGCACCTTGTTGCCCTTGGATTACGAAGCCATTGAAGCGGCAGTTCGCCGAACCGGTAAAGTATTGGTCTTGCATGAAGACACACTGACTGGTGGTATTGCCGGAGAAATTGCAGCCTGGATAGCCGAACATTGCTTTCAATGGTTGGATGCTCCAATCATGCGATGTGCCTCACTCGATACTCCGGTTCCGTTCAATATAGACCTCGAGAAAAACTTTATGGCAAAATCACGCCTGCATGATTCCGTGCAGAAACTCTTGAATTACTGATCGCTGACTTTGTTTGTGTAAATCGCCGGCAAGCCGCATCCATTGCTAAACTGACTGCATGAAGCGGATTCTGCTGGCCTTTTTGGCTTTATTGTTAACTCTCACCGGTATTGGTCAACACGCACTCTCTCGTAGCCGCCAGGGAAGCGAATATACTTATATATACAGGGTCAATGCAAAGGAGGCCAGGGAGCTATATGCAAAGGGGCTTATGAAGTTGCCTGATTCTTATCTCCACACACTGGTCGATTCTTTCAAGACAAATACCCCATTTCCGAAAACAATTCAGAATGGCAACTACCTGGTAGTGTATGCGAATAAAAACAGGCTGAGGGCCGAACTTAAATCGATCGATAGTTTATACTACCGGGTATTCAACGACAACAACTGGATGGGCCTGCTCTTCTTCAATGAGAATGGCGAACCGGTTAAGGATGTAAAAGTCAGGGCCAATGGAAGATCGCTTCGGTTTGATGACCGTTATCAATTGTTCAGGTGGCGCTCTTCAAAAAGAAAAATTAAATTATCGGTAGAGCATAACGGCATATACCAGGAATTAAATCGCCCGGAAATATCCACAAGGAGGAATTATCGTAATTTCTGGCAACGCCTGAAATATGCCAGCCCCTTAAAACATGTAATTCTCCCGATAGAACGCTGGTTTCTTCAGAAACGCAATCACTACTATGATTTTTATGATGGACCCACCCGGTATGAAAGGAATTACCGAGGGTTTATGGTATTTAATCAACCCAAATTCAAACCAGGCGATACCGTTCATCTGAAGGCTTTTATTCAAACCGCGAAAGCAAAGCCCGTCAATCGGCCATTGATCGTGAGACTGGTGTCGAGAGGGTATTCAGTTGATAGCATCCTTGGCTTTGTAAAACCATATGCTCCGGGCGGATTTACTTTTGATTTTGTGTTGAATGAAGACAGCCTTGATCTGGATTTGGATGAAGAATACCTGATTACACTGGAAGAACCGGAGAGTAAGAAGTATGATGTAGATACTTACTCCGATGACCTCGATGATGAAGAAATCACGGCGAAAAGGAAAGTTTTAATGAGAGGAAAGTTTGAATATGAAGAGTATGAGCTATCGTTGATAAAATTCACCGCTACTGCTGATAAACCTGCTCATAACAAAGGGAACCCGCTGAAAATTTCTTACAAAGCAGTCGATGAGAACCAATTGCCCATCCTGGATGGTAAAGTTTCGGTTCAAATTAAAACCAATCAAGGTCAGCGCGCTTCGTTTGATGGCGAGTCGGTTTTTATACCCGATATTTTATGGAAGCATGAATTTACCCTGGATCAGAGTGGAGAATACCAATTGCTCCTGCCAGATAGTATTTTCCCGAATGCGACATTTTCCTACACAATAGAAAACAACTTAACCACCAGCGACAATCGATTCGAAAGCGTAAACCTCTTCCAGGAATACAGCCGGTCTCTTTATTCAATCAGCTTCATTCAACAACAGGACTCTGTGCTGATCACCGCGAATATTGGAACAAAAGAAATGAGTGTACCTGCCACCGTGATACAGGAAGGAAATACGGGAAACATATTAATGCAATCTTCCATTCAGTTGCCGTCACGGTTACCGGTAAACCCGTTGGTAAAGAAAATGGTTGTAAGAACAGCCGATTGCGAGGAGGAATATTTTTTCGGCGAGGAAAGTGGGATAAGTTGTGTAACCTATCGCGATCTGGATTCAATAAAAGTCCAGGTCATCAATCCCGCGGGTTATTTTTTCTGGTATACGCTATTTGCTGGTAAAAAAGTAATAGAGCGAGGATATGCGAATCAATTCAGTTATAACCAGCGACTGGTTACTCGCCAGCATTATTTTTTCAGAATGCAGTACCTGTCGGGAGGCAGCCTGCTTTCAAAGGACTTTTATATAGGAAATCGCGACAAGATGCTGGACCTGGCCGTTTCACATCCTGATTATATATACCCGGGCCAGGAGGTGCCTGTTGAGTTATCTGTGTCGAAACTCAATGGTAAGCCGGTGGCTGACGCAGATGTTACCGCTTATGGGGTTACCGCCCGCTTTGAAAGCCAGGCACCATTTGTACCCTATCTCGGCAAAAACTATCCCGGGTTGAAGAGAAAATTTTTGCCGGCTTTGGCCAGGATCAGCAATTCGATATTACCCGTTCAGGAAAGTCGTCTTAACTGGGCAAGATGGAGTAAGGAAATGGGACTTGACAGTATTGAGTATTATCGGTTCACGCATACAGAATCTGTCAAAACACAAGTCGAGCCATCGCCCGATAGCCTTACGCAACTGGCGCCATTTGTAATAAGGAATGGCGATATTCTGCCGTTGATTCAACTCTATATCGACGAAACACCGGTTTATTTCAATCAATCCAGCAATCTGAAGAGGTATAGTTTTTCCGTAATGTCGGGTAGGCATGCATTGAAACTGAGGACAGACAGTTTGCTTATTACACTCGATAGCGTGTTTGTTCAGAAGGGGCAAAAGACATTTATTGCCATCAATGCAGATACATTGACGAATAAAAGGATCAAAGTCGTTAAAATGCCCGATACACTTACGAACTATGAAAAAATGCTTTGGTCTCGATACATGATTCTGCTTGATAACAACTACCGTAATCGAATAACCTATTTAAAAGGTGCGAATGATTTGCAGGTATTGAATGATGAAACAGGCGGTCAGGTTGCCTTGTTGGGTCCATTTACCAGATATGGTGCAAAACTGGTAGTAAAAGATGTATTCACACAGGATTTTGAACCTGAAGGTGGGTACCTTTTCACTATCAGACAGGGGCTTATCAAACAAAGGCAATGGCAACCGGGAAGCGTGCCATTTCGGAAGAAACTGACGGCTGCCGAAGAAGAGGCGGATTTCGGTGATTTTGTATTGACGGAGAAACAGGTTGACAGTCTGTGGAACGAGTTTCTCGACCATCACCCGGCGATCAGTAATGCTCTCACTGTTTCCAGCCTCAATAGCAAGGGGAATGGAAAGCTGGTATTCGAGCTGCCTTTTTCTTCAAAGGTTCGGGATACTTACGTAAAGAATATCTTTTTGTTCAGGGAGGACGACCCTGATTTTTTAAGGGTATATGCCGGACTGGCCCGCGATCTTGGGTATTTGAACGAAGGAGTATACAGAATACTGGTTTTAGGAACAAAAGGCCGGTATGTTTTATTCAATTCTATCCGGGTTCGGATAGATGGAGTGAACTGCTACAGATTTACGGTCGACAATTGGAAATCCGGCGATAGCGTCAGTCAGCAGATCAATAATATTATTAATCGTTTCAGCGGCCAAACTTATATAGACCGGCAGGGAAGTGATCAGATCAAATCCAACTTCAATAACAGCTACGTAGATGCCAGCCTGTTTTCACACCTGATCACCGGCCGGGTAACTCAAAAGAATACAGAAGTCCCGGTCGTATCCGCCACTGTTTTAGTTAAGGGAACCAGGCAGGGAACAACTACAGATATGAACGGGTACTTCTCTTTATATTGCCCACCCAGGGGTACGCTACAGGTTACCAGTGTTGGATATGAAATGGAAGAAAGACGATTTACCGAAGAAACATACCAACTTGATATTAAGTTGCTCTTATCGAGCAATTCACTTAACGAAGTGGTGGTGACTGGTTATGGAGTTGTTCGCAAAAAGGAAATGACCGCTTCTATTGCCATGATCTCTTCCAATGAATTGAGTGGAAAAGTGGCCGGTCTGTCTATCTCCGTCAGAGGTATTTCAACGCTGAAAAAGGAAGCTCAGCCTTTGATCCTCTTAAACGGTGTTCCATTTTCGGGTGACCTCAGCACACTGGATACTACCAAAATCAGCAGCATTGTTGTATTAAAGGATCCAAAATCGCTGGCCCTGTACGGCAATCCTGCCGGAGGAGTGATTTTAATTAGCACAGAATTTCAGTTGAATACGGTGCCAGCAGGGGAGAATGATGAAATGATGAGTGCATCCCAAAGCCTTCGTTCCCATTTCCGGGATTACGCTTTCTGGCAGCCCCGACTCAGAACTGATGAGGATGGCAAGGTGAAGTTTACGATCAACTACCCGGATGATATCACCAACTGGCAGAACTATTTCATTGCTATCAAGGGAAGATACTCCGGAATGGCTCAGAAATCGGTGAAGTCGTTCAAGACCATAAGCGCCAATGTGCCACTGCCTCTGTTCGTGACCGTTGGAGACAGTATTAACCTGCTGGGCAAAACTTTTAACTATAACGCCGATAGCATCATTCTCCGCCGAACATTTAGCGTGAACGGTTTAGTGAGAATGCAGGAAACAGCATCAGTTGGCAAGACCCTGATTGACACCGTGGCAACAATCATCTCGGAAAGAGATTCACTAGAAGTGCAATATGAAATACAAAAGGGAGATGGTTATTATGATGGAGAACGTCGCTCCATTCCGGTGATTCGCCAGGGAGTGAAAGAAACAAAAGGTTTTTTTGCCATGCTCGACAGGGATACTGTTATTCGGTTCACCACCGATCAATCACTTGGGGAAGTGAAGATCTATGCGGAGAACAGTTTGTTGCCTGTTCTGGAAAATGAAATAGAACATATCAGAGATTATGAATACCTGTGTAATGAACAGATGGCATCAAAGCTGAAAGCGTTGTTGTTGAAGAAGAAGATCTTCGCCCGGCAAAAAAGAAAATTTGAGGAAGAGAAAAACATTCTTTTCCTGATCAACTCCCTGAACCGAAACAGCAATCAGCAAGGATTGTACGGATGGTGGGGTAACTCGGGAAGTGTTTACTGGATTTCTATGCATGTCTGTGAAGCGCTGCTGATGGCCCAGGAAATGGGTTATCAGGTAATGCTCAAAAAGCAGTTGATCATCGACCAGGGAGTGGCAGAACTCGGCCGGCCTTTCGGCCAGGATCATATTAATTGGATCCGCTTGTTGTACAGGCTGGGTGCTAAAGTCAATTTCGACCAATACCTTGATACGGTCAATGCTCATCGGCTAGCCGGTTTTACCGATAGTTTGGAGAATGTGCTGCTTAATTTTCAATTGGGAAGAACGCCTAATCTGGATTTTATCAGGGTAAAACAACAAAACACGGTATTCGGAAATTCATATTGGGGCGAGAAAACCTATTTACCTTATTACAGTATTACCAGGCAAACCTTGCTGGTGTACCAGATTTATAAACTGGCGGGCTCACACGAAACTGATTTGAAAAAAATTCGATACTATTTCCTTGAACAACGGCGTTCCGGTTCCTGGGAGAACACGTATGAATCCAGTTTAATCCTCGAAACCATCTTGCCTGATATTCTTACAGTACATAGCGAACAGCCCGCGCGTCTCCAATGGAATGATGGCACAACGATTACCAGTTTTCCATACCAAGCTACTGTAAAGCCGGGTGAAGCGCTACAGCTTAGTAAGTCGGGTGGCGGGCCGGTTTATTTTACGGCCTTCCAGGAATCCTGGAATCCGCGACCAGCTCCGGTGGAAGGAAATTTTATCGTGCACAGCAGTTTGGCAGGCAAACAGGCAAACGGGTGGCTAAAAGCAGGTGAAAAAGTGACTTTGAGTGTGGAAGTGGTAGTGAAGGCGGATGCTGATTACGTAATGATTGAGATCCCTGTTCCGGCGGCTTGCTCGTACCTGAATAAAGAACAATCATGGAAAAACAATGAAGTGCATCGGGAGTATTTCCGAAATAAAGTCAGCCTTTTCTGCAGCAAATTGACACCGGGGAGATATACTTTCTCCGTAGATCTGATGCCTCGATTTACCGGCAAATACATCCTCAATCCTGCCAAAGCGGAAATGATGTATTACCCGGTATTCTTTGGAAGAGAAGGAATGAAAACGGTGGAGGTGAGATGAGAGTGAAAAGTCAAAAGTCAAAAGTCAAAATTGAAGCAACGCGAAACGATAAGAGTTCCGGAACGCAAAGGTCGCCGAGTACCGCAGAGGACGCAGAGGGAATTCAAAGGTTAATATCTCATACATCACCGCGCTCGCGCCCGCTCCCGCTCCCATGAGAGTCCTCCGCCTGCTGCGGATAAGACTCGCGTGAGGAAAATTAGGTAACG
Source organism: Chitinophagaceae bacterium (assembly GCA_044226045.1). GTDB lineage: Bacteria > Bacteroidota > Bacteroidia > Chitinophagales > Chitinophagaceae > Endoryza. The sequence continues at coordinate 51,341 of JBGAHR010000017.1, read as the reverse complement.
TAAAACTATAAACGATAAACGTGAAACGATAAGAGTTCTGGAACGCAAAGGTCGCCAAGTACCGCAGAGGACGCAGAGGGAATCTAAAATTTAAGTAACGTGAAACGATAAACCTGAAACGATAAACCGGCGAGTGCTCCGCCTGCGGCAGATAAGACTCGCCTGAGGAAGAACGGAGCGGGAGTGAGAGCGGGAGCGGGAGCGGAAACGGAAAGAGAATCGGAAACAGAAACTACAACCGCAAACTGCAAACCGCAAACCGCCAACCGCAAAACGACCTCACTCCTGTTTCTTCGCCACTTCATTAATATGATACTCCTGGATCAAGGCGGGATTTTCAGGAGAGAGTGTGAAATAGATCTGGATATTGGTTTTCTCTCCTTCTATCAGGAATGAACCTCTTAACTGATTGTCGGGTTTTACCGGTTGAACAGAAATGATTCTGCCGGCCTTGGTGTACAGGTCACGGGCGTATTTCTTGAGCGTATCGATCGGATAATCGGGGAAAAAGTTCTCCGCGAAAATGCCGCTCTTGTCTGCATTATTCCAATCTGGCAATAATTTGACCAGTTCCTCTTTTCTTTTTTCGAGAATAGAGGAAGGTGGTAATGACCTCGGCTGTAGTCCGGCAGCCCGGATAATGGTATCCAGTATCTGCATATTTACGAATCCCAAGCCTGCATAGGTTCTATTGGCAAAAGCGACGATGCCAATTCCGTAATCGGGCATGATCCGCCACTGGCTGCCGAAACCCGGCAAGCCACCACTGTGGGCAATGTAAACCCGACCTTCGCAATCCTGCAACCAGCCCAGTCCGTAGCAATAGGCAGAGGTGATGGCACAGGCTCTGCCACTCGGATATTTATAATTGGCATTAAATCCATTGATCCGCCAGGGATAGTGCATTTCCCTCACAGAGCTCCTCTTTACAGGTCCGTTATCCGCATCGTTCGAAGCGGGCCAGGCGGATAAATGAAGGGCCATATATTTTCCAAAATCATCAATGGATGTGATCATTCCGCCCATAGCTCCCCAGGAACCATCTGCTTTGTCGTGCAATAACGCCTCTTCATTCCATTTTTCATTCAGCCAACGATATCCGTGGGCCAGTTTATCTGCCGGAACATTTCCGTATTCCCATTCGCTGCTGTTCATACCAAGCGGCTTCCAGATGTTTTCACGGATGTATTGCTGATAGGGCATGCCGGAAACTTCGGTCACAATTTTTCCAAGTAATGCGAAACCAAGATTACTGTACTCGTAAGTGGTATTGGGAGTGGTGCTGAATGAAACCTGTTTCTCGATCAGTTCAATCAGTTCTTTGTCCGAATCCGCTAACTGTCGATCGCCCCAGGGATTGTCTTCCGGAAATCCGGCGCCATGTGTTAATAAATGCCTGATCGTAATCTCCGGCGCGTCGGAGGTGAGGTACTTCAGTTTTTTCATGGAGGGAATATATTTCGAGGCAGGATCATCGAGTTGCAGCTTGCCCGCATCCCGCAACTTCAATATAGCCATGGCGGTAAAACTCTTGCTCATGGATGCAATACGAAACAGGGAGGAATTGCTTACGGAAATCTTTTTGTCGATATCAGTATAGCCGTAGCCCCCTGTATGCACCATCTTGCCATCTACCATCAATCCATATACAATACCTGGAAAATGGTTTGACTCCGCCGCTGCTTTGTAAAGACTATCTACTATCGGAAACAGGGCTTCAATCTTTTTCAGCCGATCGGGGTCTGTGAAAACCGCTTTTTTATAAGAGGAGTCGAAGAGTTGTTCAGAAGAAGTAACAGTCCTGGTATTTTGGTGACAGGAGAGCGACAGCCAGGCGATGCAGACCGGCAGGGTCCATTTTCTTATAAACATATTGTTTTGATTGAGTAAGGGAAGATAATAAAAGCACACTGACCGGCAAATTGATTTTGTATCTTTAAATGACCGTCCATTATCGTTGACTCATCAAAAATCAGGCAATGAAACGCATTATTTTTTTTCTGTTGCTGTTTGGCTGGCTTGCATCTAATAGCCAGGAAATCGGGGCTCAATTGTATAGTTTTCGTGCGCAAATACCGAAAGACATTCCCGGTACCATGGCAAAAATCCGGCAGATGGGTATCCGTGAACTGGAAGGAGGAGGTACCTACGGGTTGCCTCGTGAAGAGTTTTTGAAAATACTGAGGCAGAACAAATTCAAAATGATCAGTATTGGAGCAGATTTTGACAAGCTGCAGAAAGACCTGCCTTCAGTCATCGATGAGGCAAAGGCCTTTGGAGCAAAATACGTGGTTTGTTTCTGGATTCCTCACAATGGCGCCGAATTTACACTGGAGAACACCAATAAGGCGATCGAAGTTTTCAATACCGCCGGGAAGATCCTCAAAGAAAATGGGCTTTCTTTATGTTATCATCCGCATGGTTATGAATTCAGGCCTTACGAAGACGGAACCCTGTTTGATCATCTTGCCAAACAACTCGATCCGCGGTACGTCAATTTTGAAATGGATGTGTTCTGGATTAAACATCCCGGCCAGGAACCGGTAGAATTGCTTAAGAAATATCCCGGCCGCTTCCTGCTGATGCACCTGAAAGATCGAAAACCCGGCACACCCGGCAATCAACTCGGGCAGGCCGATGTGGAAAGCAATGTTGTGCTGGGAACAGGTGATGTAGGCATTGCGGATATTATGAAGGTGGCTAAAAAATATGGCGTCAGACATTTCTTCATTGAAGATGAATCCTCCCGTTCCATGGAACAGGTGCCACAGAGTTTGGCCTATTTGCGGGGGATAAGGAAATAAAATGGTTTATCGGTTTGCGGTTTACTGTTTGCGGTTGTATTTTCCTCCTCAGGCGAGTCTTATCCGATTGCCTTCGGCGGATAAAATCGCCGCAGCGAGACGAATTTACTCAGGCATATAGCACCTTATAGCTCTCCGCGGCTGAGGAACGCCAAGAACGCCGAGTACCGCAAAGGACGCCAAGTCAAAAGTAAAAATTCAAAAATCTCTCAGATTTCAGTGCTTCACTTTCTGTTCCACACCGGTTGAATAGGTTACAGGCAAAGCCACGCTGTTATGCAGGCACGGGAGCTATGATGTATGAGATATTAACCTTTGAATTCCCTCTGCGTCCTTCGCGGTACTCGGCGGCCTTTGCGTTCCGGAACTCTTTTCGTTTCGCGTTTATCGTTTAAGGTTTCACGTTGCCTACATTAAACTCCTCAGGCGAGTCTTATCCGCCGCAGGCGGAGGGCTCTTATGGGATCGGGCGCGGGAGAGGGAGCGATGATATGTTAGATCTCTAAATTTTAGATTCCCTTCGCGGTACTCGGCGGCCTTTGCGTTCCGGAACTCTTTTCGTTTCGCGTTTATCGTTTAAGGTTTCACGTTACCTACATTAAACTCCTCAGGCGAGTCTTATCCGCCGCAGGCGGAGGACTCGCCCGGGAGCCAGCCATTACTCACGGATGTTTGACGTTTAACTTTGATTCAATTTTGATTTTTGAATTTTAGCCGTCAACCCCGACTAAACAAAAAAGCAACCTTACGGGGTTGCCTGGTAGAAGAACTAACTTTCAGTGTTCTTAATTCTTACTGCGTGTACCACTGATAACGATGCGGATCTGAGTGGTGATGTACTTGCCTTTCATGACTAAAATATTTTTATATAGATTAATGATTTCGTTTCTGCTTTGTCTTCATCATCATCGCGCACCTATATAGGACGTGCAAAGGGTTTCCGGGTTACACTATTTGATAAAAAAATTTCTGTTTTCTTGCACTGAATGCATCGCTCCATTCTATTAACGTATAAAGAAGATCAACAGGCGCTACGAGTGCTCTTGATAGTAGAAATAAAAAATAAAAAAGTCAAAAGTACCAAGCCATTTTACGGCTTTCTACTTTTGACTTTTTACTTTTGAATTTTAACTTCCGAGAAGTCCTTAATTCTTACTGCGTGTACCACTGGTAACGATGCGGATCTGAGTGGTGATGTACTTGCCTTTCATGACTAATTATTTTATGTTGATGAGTGTTTTAATTTCTTTTTTCTCTTTTATCATCGTGCACACATATAGGACGCAGAAAGGTCTTCCAGGTTACATCTGCATAAAAAAAAACTCCCTGTTTTAGGGAGCAATAGTGTTTATGGCTGATTATCGGTTTTCGCGGAGGGATGAGTGGCGGAATAAAGAACGGTTGTCCGGCGAAATCACTTAAAGGCTTCTTCCGGGCCCATATAAGCAACGGCCATTTTTAAGACCGGTATGGCGCCCGAGGTCGATTTCCACCTGTCCGTTTACAATAACAAATTGAAAACCAGTTGAATATTGATGGGGGTTTTCGAAAGTAGCCCGGTCCCTCACTTCATTCTCATCAAATATGACAATATCGGCCGCCATTCCTTCCTTTAATAAACCCCGGTCTTTCAGATGAAATTTTTGAGCAGCAAGTGATGTCATGCGGCGGATGGCCTCTTCAAGTGTGATGATTTTTTCCTCTCTTACATATTTGCCCAATACCCTGGCATTGGTGCCATACGCTCTCGGATGAGGAACACTCTTGCCGGGAATCGGCACACCGGCATCCGCGCCACTCATATTGAATGGATACTTCATGATGTATTGAACATCTTTTTCATTCATCGTATGATAGATCATTTGTGCGCCCCCTTTATCCATCATATCCAGAATGGTTTCCGCTTCTTCTTTGACTTTTGGTTTCCGGCCCATCAGCCGGTTGATCTCGGAGATATTTTTTCCATTATAAGTGGTATCGGCACTATAGTTAGCCACCACCGCAAAGCTGTAGTTCTTAAAATTATATCTCCTGATTTCCGACAACATCTCTTCAATGATCTGCTTTCTCATCACGGGGTTGTTGATCCTTGCCCTGATCGAATCGTTGGTGCCGGCAATGGCCCATGAGGGTAACCTGACTCCGAGGTTCGTACTGCTGGCGGTATAGGGATATTGATCAATGGTTACATCCCATCCCTGCTTTCTCGCATCTTCAATCATCGCGATTGTTTGTGTCGATCTTCCCCAATTGGCTTTGCCACCCACTTTAAAATGGGATATCTGCACGGGTATGTTCGCCATTCTGCCAACATTGATGGCTTCCTCAATTGCCTGTATAACCTGGCTTTCTTCATTCCGGATATGCGAAGCATACACCCCGTTGTATTTAGCGGCGGCTTTGGCCAGGCCAATCACCTCTTCTGTTTTGGCATAGGTGCCGGGCACATATATCAGTCCGGTGGAAAGCCCCACGGCTCCTTCCTGCATGGCTTTTTCCACCATCAACTCCATTTTCGACTGTTCTTCTGCGGTAGGTTGCCGGTTGTCGCGACCCATCACGGCCGACCGAACAGTATTATGTCCAATCAGGGTGGCTACATTAATAGACGAGCCGGCACTGTCGATGCGGTGAAAAAATAAAGGGATATCCGATTCTGATCCGCCACAGTTGCCGGTAACGACCGTCGTCACGCCATCAAACAGATAGTTGTCGGCCGTGGGGCGGGCGAAAATACCGGATTCAATATGGGCATGTACATCTATAAATCCAGGCGCTACAATCATTCCTTTGGCATCTATTTCGCGACTGCCCTTTGCCTGCTGCAGCTTTCCGATTCGGATGATCTGGCCATTGCGGATGCCGATGTCGGACCGGTACCAACTGTTGCCGGTACCATCAATGATTCGGCCGTTGCGAATGATCAGGTCAAAGTCCTGCGTATAGCCGGAGAGAACGATGCCGCAAAGCAGGCAGACAAAAAGCAGATGTCTCATGTCGACAAGATTTAATCGAGGAAAGATCTTTTGAACCCGGGTTTCTTTCTTTTTTTGGTAAGTTGCTCAAAAGAATAAGCCAGGCTGATCAGGGGACCCTCCGTATAGGCAGTACCAAAGAAAGACAAACCTACCGGTAAGTCATAAATATAACCGGCCGGTACCGTGATGTGCGGATAACCTGCCATCGCTGCCGGTTGCGTAAGAAAATCGTCTCCCCAGCGGTCGCCATATACTACATCGATGGCACAGGCCGGTCCCATGGTAAGTCCAACGATGGCATCAAGCTTGTTTTTGCTCATCACTTCGTCGATGATTTTGCGGGAGGCATCCCTGCCTTTGCTCAAAGCGGTTTTATACTCTTCCGTTTCGAGCCCTCCTTTCTTATCGCAGTTCTCCAGTTGTTCCTGTTTGAAATAAGGCATCGCTTTGTCTTCATTCTTTTTATTGAAAGCAATGACATCAGCGAGTGTTTTTATCGAGGGATGTTGCGCTTTTGCCAGGTATTTATTGACGCCGTCTTTGAATTCATATTGAAGAATGCTCAGTTCAAAACGACCGAGTTTGTTTATTTCTTCCACATAGTCAATCTCCACTACCCTCGCGCCGGCTTTCCGAAGTGCTTCGAGCGATTCCTCCAATAGCCGGTTCATATATTGATTCGTACTTTTCTTTTTAACATCTACCCCGATAACTTTTCCTTGCAGGCCGTCTGCTTTCAGGTATTGGGTATAATCCGACTCGGCTTTTCCTTTACTGTTGGCGGTGGCTGCATCGTCAGTGTCTTCGCCCGTTAGTGCACCTAACAAAATAGCCGCATCCCGAACAGTTCTGGCCATGGGTCCGGCAGTATCCTGCGTGGAAGAGATTGGAATAATGCCGGAACGGCTCCACAAGCCAACGGTGGGTTTTATACCTGCCAGCGCATTGATGGATGATGGACAGGTGATGGAGCCGTCGGTTTCTGTTCCAATGGCGATGGTGGCAAGATTAGCCGCGATCGCCGCACCGGATCCTGAACTGGACCCACAGGGATTGCGATCAATGATATAAGGACATTTGGTCTGACCACCCCGGCTGCTCCAGCCCGAACAGGAATTGGTGGAGCGGAAATTAGCCCACTCACTCAAATTGGTTTTACCCAACAATACCGCACCTGCTTCCCGGAGTTTTTTTACAATGAAGGCATCCTGCTTTGCCATATTGCCAGCCATTGCGAGTGCACCAGCAGTGGTTTGCATCTTGTCGGCGGTATCGATGTTATCTTTTATCAGCACAGGAATGCCGTGCAGGGCGCCCCGGACTTTCCCCGACTTTCTTTCTGCGTCCATTTGCTTCGCGATCGCCAGGGCATCGGGATTGAGTTCAATCACCGCGTTGATTTTCGGCCCGCTTTTATCGATGGCGGCAATCCGATCCAGGTACAACTGGGTGATCTTTTCAGCACTCAACTCGCCCGATTTCATTTTCTGCTGAAGCTCATCGATAGTGACTTCATTCAAAATAAAATCATCAGCGTTGTTTGCTTCCGGCGAAGCGTTTGGAGTTGTTTTCTCTTCGGTTTGCTCGCAGGCGGCGAAACTGAGGGAAGCCAGCGACACGCCAGCCAATGAACTGTTTCTTAAAAAATGACGACGATTCATAGTTATAACAAATGATTATTTATCTCCCGGATGATAGGTTTTTTCTGCATTCTTCTTCACCTCTTCCTTATAAAACAATACTTCCTTGAAAATGCCTTTGGTGTACATCTCCGCCTGATCACTGAAATGCGGTGATTGCGGATTTCCATTCACACCGCCGGTAAGCAAAGATTTTGCTTTCAGTTTCTTTCCAAATTCAACTGCGCAGATAAAACTGTTTCCATTGAAGCCATATCTCTTTTTGGTGCCAGGCATATAACGGCTTACAAAAGAGGGAAGCGTTCCCCAGGTAGAAGCGGCCATGGCCACCGGCAGACTTGGCTGTTTATCATCAAAGGTTTCATTCACTTTTCCGGACAGTCGCTGATAGCGATTGATGGAACCCCATTCCACTTTCCAGGTACCGAATTTCGAAGTAAGGTCTTTGATGGTTGCCTGCAATGACGGGAGCAATTGAGCCGCAGTCGCCTTCTGAGCAAATCTCTGTGTTCTTTCAACCTGATCAAGGTCTTCGTAGTCTTCTTCTGACCGCATCATTACACCCAGTATTTTTTGACCCCATTCGATGGCTAACGTGGTGGCAACAGAATTTTCAGCAGAATAGAAATCCCATTGTTTCAGCAGGGCAATGGGTTCCTTTAGCGAAGCGTAGGACGAATCATTCGCGTTGTTTTCATAAGCCTTCACCAATGACGGAACCAGAATGGCAAACGCAGAAAGATATTTATCATATCCCGCTTCTATCACTTTATCGATCGTGTATTGCTGTCCCTTTTCCAGCACCCTCACGGCATTAATGCCTCGGAAGTTCTCTCCATCGGGAGCCATATAGGTTGGGTAGTCTGATTTTTTCGGACTATTGTTTCCAGATACTGTAAAGGGTGTTGAATTGCAGTTCTGGATCCAGCCATTAGCAGGATTGTACACATGTACCGACTGATCCACTGTATGAAATCCTTTCCACTCTGTTGCCTTGACAGAGCCATCTACCGGTTTCTCCCAATTGAACTGAGGATCCCTGATGGGTATGAAATTGCCGTGCCAGTAAGCGATGTTCCCCTTGTTATCCGCAAATACGGTATTGTTGGAAGTATTGGAAAGCAGTCCCATGGTTTTTTTAAAGTCCGCCAGCCCTTTTGATTTGGTCCTGGTCCAGGATTGGATCAACCCGTTTAATGATCGGTTGACGGCTTTTACCGCCAGCCATTTGCCGTCTTTTTCTCCCATGATCGGCCCGTGATGCGTATATAAAACCTGAATGGACTTTGTTTCCATCACTCCATTTTTCAAATAGCGAAGGGTGAATGTCTTCCGGCTGACCGGTTTTAATTGTCCTTCGTATTGATAATAGGTTTTATTGTTTTTATGTACAATAGTTTCCGCGTAGAGGTCGGCCACATCCACCGCACTGGATGTGTGCATCCATCCACAGTATTCATTAAAGCCCTGGTAAATAAAAAACTGACCCCAGGTTACGGCGCCATACACATTCAGGCCTTCCTCGCTCTGCATTTGAATCTCCGGACGGAAATAAAAAGTTACGTGCGGATTAATATACAGTATGGAGTTACCCGACGCGGTGATTTTTCCGGAGAAGGCAAATCCGTTGGATCCCGAGGGAAGCGCATCCGGATTGTTTTCATCAAATGTTTTTATTCCCGTTATTGGTTTTAACGAACCCGCATGGGCAACCGGATCGCGGCGATCACTGCTATAGAATTTTCTTAGGTCGGCCACTGTCGCACCGCCGGTATTGATGGCACCGATACTTCCATCGGTCCATAGCAAGGGAAACCAGGGTTGGAACCGGGTTAAGATGGCTGGTTTTACCTCGGGATGTGTATATAAATAGTAATTGATTCCATCCGCATAGGATTGCAGCAGCTTTTTTAACCAGGCAGGCGTTTTGGCATAATCGGCCATAGCCTCTGCCGAATCGAGTACGATCCTGTTCAGTAGGTCATCATATAAATCCTTTTCGCCGTTTACCTCGGAAAGCCTTCCCAGTTTTTCCAGGTAATTCAATTCAACCCGGCTGAAATCGTCTTCGCATTGGGCGTATAGCAGGCCAAATACTGCATCGGCATCGGTTTTACCGTACACATGGGCAATGCCCCAGTTATCGCGAATGATGGTAACTTTTTTAGCCTGTGCTTTCCAGCGGGCTATTTCAGTGGCGTTGAATTTTTGGGCAAACAGATGCAAGGGCAGGAGGAGGAAGAGAAAGACTCTTTTCATGAGCAATAGTTTTGGTCGTGCAGCAAGAATTTACCGTACAAGTTACTTAATTCACGAATTGAAATAGCCAGCCAATAAAGGTTTATACGTTGAATGATTTGTTAATGGAAACCTTCTCAGCTGCAGGATGTCAATAATCTGAGGAAAAAACTGCTCAAATTTGGTCGCCAGTCTTCTACAAATCACATTTTCCAGTCTAAAACCATTCCGGCACGATATTGTAATAATAAATGACAGATAAAGCTCTTAATACAATAACAATAAAATTCAATGTTATGGCGAAAAAAGCAATTGGCCTCCTGCTGGCAGCTGCTGCCGCATATGGCTACTACCGTTACTCCAAAATGACACCGGAGCAAAAGAGAAAGATGATGAAGAAAGGAAAAGATTTGCTGAGCGATAATTTCGGCGGCATCGGTGATTTCTTCAAAACAAAAAAGAAAGCACAGGTCTAAGCGTTTTTCCAGGGGGTTTATATACGCATATAGGGGCTGTTTCCATTAATCGGGACAGCCCCTTTTTTTGGATAAATGCTACTTCTATCACCATTCGTACAGAGCCGAATTCGTTCTGTATACCCCTAAACGTTTATCACCAACTGGATTCCAACATCCGTAAAATTGGACTGACACTATTTGCTGTTGAATAGGGCGGCAGGAGAATGTCTCGACCCACCTCATTTTAATAATGAAAAATGAAAGCGCAGCCTATTTATATCGTCTTTTAAAATAGAAATAGAAAGGAACACCACTGGCAACCAGTAAAAGGCCGATCAAAGACTGGACCGGTTGAACCCAGGCTGTATTAACCACAAGGACAAGCGAAAACAGGGCAATCAATACGGGTATCCACGGATACCCGATCACTTTGGTAGTAATCACGCCCTTGCGTTTCATTTTCACAACACCCAGGGCAATAGCGCCAAAAAACAGGAACCCTGTAAAGATCACCAGGTTGGTGAGCAGATCAAAAGTTCCTGACATGACGAGGATGCTGCTCCATACAAAAGAGTAAATGATCGATACATAAGGCGTACGATAAACCGGATGAACAAAGCCTGCGTTGCGGAAAAAAGATCCTTCCTGCGCCATGCGGTAATACAATCGGGGATATACCATGATGCAGGCATTCACGGCCCCGAAAGTACAGATCATGATCAGGATGGAAATGATCAGTTCACCGGTTTGCCCGAGCAATTGTTTGGCTACTTCCGCGGCCGCTACTTCGTTTTCGTTTATACCTGCCAGTTCCCCGATCGACAGCACCCGCATGTAGGATTGATTCAGTAAAATATAAAGGGTCATGGCGATCAGCACGCCACCGGTGATGGCCAGTGGTACATTCTTTTGAGGATTCCTGATCTCACCGGTGATATAAGTAATATTTGCCCATCCGTCATAAGCCCATAGAACACTTAACAGGGCGCCAAACAAAGCGCTGAACAGCGATAAGCCCGACAAGTCTGCAGCAGGTGTTTCCGTGATTACTGTTGGTCCATGCGAAGCGCCAAAAAAACCCAATACAATCAGGAATAGAATGCCCAGTATCTTCGCAGCGGTTACGATATTATTCAACACTCCGCCGTTCTTCACTCCTCTGTAGTTTATCCAGGTGAGAACAGCCATTACCGCAATCGCAAAAAGTTTAATGCCCGAACTGGCAAACGGATATATGGTATCAGCGATGGAATAATCCTTCCAGTTGTCCAGCGGATTGGGAAAGGGCAGAAGGGTATTGACGGATTGTGCAAAAACAAAAGCCAGTGCCGCGATAGCGCCACTGCCGCCAATAGTAAACATCATCCAGCCAAAAAGAAAGGCAACGGGTTTTCCATAGCAGAGCCGCAGATATTCGTACACGCCACCTGAAACGGTAGTGAGGCTCGCCAGCCCTGCATAAGTAAAGGCACCCATCAGGGTTATAATGCCACCGATCACCCAGGCCACCAGTATCCAGGGTTCACTGGGGAGAGATTGAGCCATCGGAGCAATCTTTTTGAATGCACCGGAGCCAATCATAATACCGGCTACCAGCAGGATCGCCGTGGGTAGTCCCAACACTCTTTTGAGTTCTATGGTTGAACGATCCTCTTTGGGCGTTTTGGCAGCCATGTATACTTGTTGCAGCTATTTGCTAGGGTTTTTCGTTTGCTTTGAGCAATCGAATGAAATTACCACCCAGTATCTTGGTGATATCTTTTTTACTATAACCTCTTTTCAACAGTTCCTCGGTGATGAGCGGGAAATTGGTGACATCATCGAGTTCTCTTGGAGACGAATTGATGCCATCAAAGTCTGAGCCCAATCCAACATGATCCGTCCCGATCAGTTTGACAATATAATCAAGGTGATCGATCAGCAGACTTAACGGCGGACGAAGGGAAGCGACTTCCTCTTTGTATTTATCGAAGAGGTAGGTATCTGCAAAGTAGGGATCGCTGACTGTCTTCAGCAGGGAATCTCTTTCTGCTTTATGACGCAGGGTAAACTCACTGTTGCGTTTCATGAAATTGCTATCGACGAATCCGGAAAAGAAATTCAGGTGAATAACACCTCCGTTCTTTCCAACTGCTTTGATCTGTTCGTCTTTCAGGTTTCTGAATATCGGGCACAGTGTATAGGAGCAGCTGTGTGAAACGAGTATGGGTTTACGGGAGGTATTGATTGCATCCCAGAACGTTTGTTCGCCTACGTGAGACAGGTCCACCAGCATTCCCAGGTCATTCATCCTTCGTACGATTTGTTTACCCATGTCATTCAGGCCTTTTTGAGCCAGGTCTTTTTTGGTGGATTCATCCATGGCCGAGCTTGCCCAGGAAGTGGAGTTATTCCAGGTGAGCGTCATATAGCGAACGCCTCTTTTATAGAGTGCATCCAGTTTGGAGAGGTCGTCTTCGATCATATGGCCGCCTTCTACACCCATCATTGCGCCCAGTTTTTTTTGTTTGACAGCTTTGGCCAGGTCGCGACTGTTGTAAACGATCATCATTTTATCGGGATTGCGGCTTGCCCAGGCGTAGACCGAATCGATTTCCTGGTTGGCGAAAGCATAAGGCTGTTGTTTGTTTCCATCACACCAGATAGAAAAGATCTGGATATCCACACCGCCTTCTTTGAGTCGTTGCAGATCGGAATGTGTTTTCCCTTTCAGGGACTGATCGAGGGACAAATTTTTTTCGATAGCCGTTGTCGGGAAATCGTTGTGTGTGTCGATCACGATGGCTTTATCGTGAATTTTTTGCCCGGTTGATTGTGACTGGCCCAATGAAAAGGAAAAAAGAAGAGCTAATAGCAGCAGCGTTCTCATGTGATGGAGTGAGTTTATGATACAAATTACGTGAATAACACGAATAACACGAATTATGCGAATTACACGAATTACGCGAATTACACGAATTATGCGAACACTTAAGCCGCTGAATAAGTTTTCGCTCCCGCTCTCGCTCCCGCTCCCGCTCTCGCTCCCGCTCTCACTCTCGCTCCCGCTCTCGCTCCCGCTCCCGCTCTCGCTCTCGCTCCGCTTTCATTGGCCAATTTAATTCGTCATCCGTAATTCGTCATCCGTAATCCGTAATCCGTCATTAGTAATCCATCATTGGCAAATTCACTAATTGACTAATTGGCCAATTACTTTAGTATTCCTTTCAGTACTTCCAGTTTCCCATCAATCTTGTGGGTATAGGTAAGTCCCAGGAGTTTGCAGACCATTGGGTAGACGTTGATGTTTTCAAAGGTGTTGATGGTGAGCCCTCGTCAGTATTTTTGGATAAACGGGAACGATGAAGATATCTCCGATGCGATTGAAGTAATCATCTTTGATGCTGTAGTGCCAATGGGCAGGTGTTTGTCCTCTCAGGAATACCCTGAAATCTTTGGCCTGTTTTTTCAATGCCAGGTAAGTGGGCATGATGTCTTTTTTGTTTTTGGCATACAGGTGCAGGCTGGTTCCGCCACCACGCATATAGAAGCGGGAGGTGTCGATCATCGTGCCGATGTTGATGCGGGAGGTGGTATCTACCGGGGCCATTCCGTGATCTGCCAGGAAAATGAAATTGACAGGCAGACCGGTTTCTTTAACTCTTTGTACCATTTTTCCGATGGAAGAGTCTACATACAGCACCGCGTCTCTTGTTTCTTTTGCCTCTGGTCCGTAGATATGTCCGGCATGATCCACTTCACTGAAGTAAAAAGTGATCAGATGAGGTCTTTTATCGGCTGGCAGTTCCAGCCACTCTACTAATTTTTGGATGCGGAAATCAATGCCGGTGTTGTTGCTGAAGCGATACCAGTAGGTCGGTAAGGTATTTTTAATCGGAGCTTCTGTTCCTACGAAATGATAGGAAGCGGTGATCATGCCTTGTTTCTCTGCCAGAACCCAGAGTGGAACGCCGCCATACCAGGTTCCGTCTTCCACCGCCTTTCTGTCGGCCATATTGTAGCTCTGTTTCCGGTTGCGGTCATAAAACTGGTTATAGACCAGGCCATGATGGGAAGGGTAAAGGCCTGTAGCTACTGTATAATGATTCGGAAAAGTAACGGAAGGGTAGGAAGGCTTCATACTGACGGCCTGAACACCGGATGCCCGCAGTTGTTTCAGGTTGACAGCATCGTATTTATCGGCATAATCATACCTGAACCCATCTGCAGAGATCAGGATCAGATAAGGTTTCGACTCAGATTGTTTTGTGTTTACGCGTCCCGGGGTGATTTGCTGAATGGTGTCCTGCGCAACTATAGACAAGCTTACACAGGTCAGGGTAATACAAAAGGAGAGCCTGCGGTACATGGTGGTTCGGTAGTTTGTTGCAAGATAGAGAGTTTATGGAGAATGGCAGCCTGACTCCGGGCAGGCTTATAACTACTGTCTGGGCATTTGAAAAAGGGTCCGTCAATTATTTCTTAGCCGCTAACCGATCTATTTTCTTGATTGTCGTTGGTACATAGATCAGGGCGATGTCTTCATTGAATCCGATGAAATGGTCTTGCAATTTCCCCGCTGAATCGATTAAGAGTTCCGTTGGATAACCCGTTATATTCAATTGGCTGGAGAGCTGACCGCCCGGGTCGAATGCATACAAAATATCAGCGGGCAGGTCCCTGACTGCTTTACGGAATGCTGTGAAATCGGCGTTTTTGTCTGATGCTACCGCAATGATGATCACATCCTGTCTTTTCCGGTAGTAGTCCTGCAGTGTCAGAAGATAATTCAGTTTGTCGTAGCAGGGGTCGCAGTTTACAAACCAGCAATCCAGCAAAATCGTTTTACCCCGCAGGCTCTCCGAATTAATTTTTTCTCCGTGGAGGCCTTCTAATTCGAATTGGATGACTTGTCCTTTTTGAGCTTTGATCTGGTGACGTAAGGCGCCGAATCGGGTAGCCGCAATAATTCTTGGATTGATAAAGGAGGCGAAAACCAGAACGAACAGTGTGGCAAAAATGACCGGATACATTTTTCGGGCTCCGGGCAGGCTGCGGGTATAGTAACCTGTGTTGAGGCCGAGGATCAACACGATTGATTCGACCAGGGAAGAGCTGACGGCGATGGATTGATTGATCAATCCCCAGGCAATAGCAGCAAAGGCGGGTGAAAGGAAAAGAAGAACAGCACGATGATGAAGCACCGAATAACTTCGGATAATCAACCCCGAAACCAGGTAGGCAATAAATATGAGGAATACTTTGATGTATTCGATGCCGATGTATCGCCCAAGCAGGATGAAGCTTCCGGCCAGGATACCGCAGACTAAAAAGATAAACCAGGTTGCCTTTTTCATAGTCTTAGATAATGCTTTCTCAGGGTGAATTCCCTTACCAGCCCCACAGCTTTAATTTTAACAAATACTATTCAATCTTATTTAACCATCTGATTTGGCTGATTTGATTTAAATCAACTAAATTCGATTATGTATGGCTGTAAGGTTTTCAACGGCAATTTGCGCAATAAATTCTACATATTCACGCTATCGTAGTATAAAATTGACAACTTGCGTATTTGTACGGTACCCGCCAGGGAGCGAAGTAGGTATAAATACGTATGCTGGGGCGTTTATCGTTTCACGTTTCAGGTTTATCGTAGTGACCGTAACCGTGCCAGCGGATTTAAAAAATTACTCAGTTATGGTGGTTCGAAGGAAATACTTAAAGAAGTTGTTACTGTTGATATTGATGATATTGTTGAATCATTACTTGTCAATCGGTCAGGAAATCGTTGAAAACTCAACTTTAATCCTGCTTGATCACGACTATGTAATCGACAAGAATGTTTCAAAAAAAGGGTTTTCTACCATTGAGGAGTATAGCTCTAACCAAGGACAAGACAAGCGAGGTAATTACAGATTAACAAAAGTGACCAGGCTGGATAAAGAAGGAAGAACCTTGAGTATTGTATCAGGCCAGGATATCAAGCGTGGGATGATTGATGTGGAATCGGACTACACTGTGATGGAAGATTCCATGGTTCAATCCGTTTCAAGAATTTACAAGCCGTCAATCTTTGGAAGCTACTTTAAAAAAGAAAGCACACTTGAACCTAAGATTAGTAAATCGGCACGTTTTGAGCCTGATTCAAAGGGCGTAATCCTGGTCAGGTCCGTTTACTATGGTGTTCCCGGTGAAGTAATACGTAAAATTGATCGGTATAACAGCCAGGATAGTCTAGTTGAGATTTGGTATCCTCTTGGTAAGACTGCACCGTTAAACGTCTCTTTTGATACAGTGATCAACAAAAATCATCACAAGGAAGCAACTGTTTTTTACGACTGGCGTGTATCAACCTTCACCGAGACAAAAGAGTTTAACGAGGCAGGTGAACTGCTAAGAATAACCAGCCAATCCATGACGAAGAGTGACTCAACCATTAATTATTACAATGAATTTCTCTTCTACAACGATAGAAAGCAACTTGTCAGGATCATCGGGTCAGGAGAAGATCACCAGATTTCTTCTATTCAGCAATTTGAATACAACGGAAATGTCCTTACAAAATACCAGCGGTTTGATGGGGAATCTGAAAATCCAACTATCAAAACAATATACGATAGTAAAACAGGAAAGATACTGTCATCTTCAGAAAGGACGGGAAAAACATTACTTCAAACGGAATATAGGTACAATCGCGATGGGTTGGTCTCTGAAATTCATTACTTGAATAATAATGTTGTAGGATCCATCCGATTATTTAAGTATAGATGAGTCGATTGAGTCACCGCTAGCCGGGTTTGGGTTTTATTTTAAATTTATGAGTTGTTGCGGGTATGGTATGTTTATCGTTTCACGTTTATCGTTTCACGTTGGTTTGCAGTTTCTGTTTCCCTTTTTCTTTCCCTTTCCGCTCCCGCTCTCACTCCCGCTCTCACTCCCGCTCCCACTCTCGCTCCCGCTCCCAAATTCATCCGAAATTACCATTGGCTCATTGAACAATTGGCCAATTGACAAATTGCTTCATTCTTCCTTGCTTCCTTTCTCTCCCACAAACCACTGTTCTTTGTTTTTAAAAAGCACATTGAAAGTGGTTAGAGAGCCATAGCAACGGGTTATATACTGTTGCATGTTGACTTTGTCTTCGTCGCTCAGTTTTTTATTGCTGTTAATGTTTTGTTCGAGTACGCGTAGACGATCGCGCAACATCACAATCTTGTGAAAAAAATCTTCCACTGGAATTTCTTTGGGCTTGAGTGATTTGTCAGAGGGCTGTAGCACCATGGTTCCGCCTATCCAGCGATCACCCAACGGAACTTTTTCTGACAACCCGCCCCAGAGCCGAAGAATTTTCAATAAAGATTTTTCTACCTCACTGTGAGTTTCGATTTCCTCAGTTACATTTTCCGGGATGATTTCGTCCAGTTGCGGATCGTTTTTATCAATTTCCTTTACCCCATGATGGATAAATGATATAAGATAGCTCGCATAACGCAGTCCTACGATAACACCAGGTCCTAACTGGTTATGCTGTAATCGGGTACCAATACCCAGGGTCAATTGATCCATATCAAACCGGTTTTAATGGTAGCAAAGATATTGAGGCGATCGGATTATTAAAAAGTGGATTTTCAATAGAATACAAGTTAAAGAATCGTATAACAATTTAATGCCATTTGCGATGATAGAGATTGGTATTGAATAAAATAACCTTCCCGTTTCTGCGGATTTGTTCAAATTTCCTTTATCTTAACTATCCCTTCTTTTTTTGCAGTCCATTCCTCAGAAGAATTTTTCTATTCCGGCCTCTATACTTTAACCATTAAACTAACTACTATGGATACCTTCCTGGGTATTGTTATCCTGTGGATAGCCATTTCACTGCCCTTTCTTTTTTTGGCCCATGCTATTTTTCTGATACGGGAAAATCGAAAATTACATTATAGTTCTGTTTATATACGGGCAGCGGTTTCCTTCGGCATTTTTCTGCTGATCAGTTTTGCTTATTATATCCTTCCCAGCTTTTTTAAACCGGCTTCTGTGCCACTGCCCAACGGTAAGGAAGCGGGCCTTTTCGTGAATCGGAGAACCGGCGACACCTTCGAATTGAAGAACAACATGCTCTCGATATTGCATGGAGCGCAAGATGGTAAACCGGTTGTTTCGGGAAGTTATAATATCTACCGCCCGCAGACTTTATTATCACCCAACATGAGCGCAGCCGCATTTGGTTTTACCCAGGAACCTATCCTCATCAAGCTGATCAATCATTTTAATACCAATGCGGAGCCTGATCCTGTATTGGACTGGAATTATTACATGGTGGATAATTCAAAGCAGAATGCCGCCAATTCCAGGAACAAGAGGGCCAAGAATAACACACCGAATTACAAGTATGGAAGAGCGGTGTATAAAATTGTGATGGAAGGCGACAATCTTAAGCTGATTCCCTCACAGGGAACCGGGAGCTCACAAACCGAAATTCTTGAAAGATTGAAATAGGCAAGATGGATCAACAACAAGCTAACGGAGGGCAACAATACCAGCAGCAAACAGATCGTAAAGCCGCCAGCCAGTCCGAAGCGCAGGACGGACATTCCTGTCCATCTTGTGGTTCTGCAGTCTCGGCAACGGCTGATTTATGTGAAAGCTGCGGGAAATGGTTAATGGAGGGCCAATGCTGCTTTTGTTACGCACCGGTCCGATACGGACAGAAGTTTTGTTCCTCCTGTGGCAATTCTCCCTCAGGCATACTCTGTTCAACCTGTAATACCGTATCGCAGTTTGACTGTTGCCCCACCTGTGACAAACCGCTTTCGAAACGATCAGCAGGCTTCATTGCCGAACTGCAACAATCGCCGGAAATGCAGGAGTTGAAAAAAATGGCAGAAGCCATTGCACAGCAAAGCCTGTCAAATAAAAACGATCAATCGCAACCTCAGCCGGTGTACAGGAAATATGTGAGCACCTTTTCAGGCCCGGTATCAGCAAAAGATTACGAAGAAGAAATGAAGGCGAGTGAGGAAAAGAAGAAGGAAGCTTCCATAGATCCGACGCCAGCCGTAGACCCTGCCGAACTGCTGAAGAAAGTGGAAGAAATGCAATCAAAAGTTTTTACAGATAACCAGACGGCAAGGCTGTTTTATACCAGTATCAAAATTTTAGTTCCGCAAGTTGTGAAAACAAAAAAGCCGATCGGATGGAAATGCAACTATGCCAGCGTGGTACATCCGGAGGGTCCAAGCGCCTGTTCAGATCCTTCCCAGGGCGGTCATTGGATTTACGAACAGGATCATTATGTAGTCAGTGTTGAATTATAGAGTTTATACAATCCAGCTTCAAACCTTAACCAAGTTAAAATGAGTACAGAACGTTTTAGCACAGATTCCATCATCAGCAGCCAGGTATCAGGCGGCGCAACAGAGCGACTGGATACCAATGCCACTCAAAGAGTAACTGCTGGTGTAATTGGTTCCGGCACATCGGGCAGCAGCTCTCTCACGGGAAAAAACATACAGCTGAATCAACAGGATTACCTGGTGACCTCCCTGATCGCCAGTTCCGGAGAAGCAGAAGTTTTCCTGGTGGAACAAGGCAACAGAAAACTGGTCATGAAATGGTATTTCTCCAATTTCAAACCCAAAGATGAAGTGGTACAGAAGCTTCAGAAGTTGAAACGTTCTGATATTATCTTCCCTATCGACCAGGGATACTTCCAGGATCGGTTCTGGGAACTCAATGAATACCTGGCTGGTGGCACCCTGGCTGATGAAATGCCGGTAAGAGATATTAAAAGGATCCGCGAGATCGTACAGAAAGTTACTCAGGCATTGAAAGCGTGTCATCAAAATAATATCATCCATCGGGATATCAAACCTGTCAATATCTTTTTCCGCGATGCAGCCCGCACGGATTTTGTATTGGGCGATTTTGGAATTGCTTCGGCTGTTGCAGATGGTTCCGATTACCGGGTAACAACCGTTGCAAGAACAACGACCTACGCGGCTCCGGAATTATTTACCAATATCAATAACCAGACAACACTTGATTATAAAGTTGATTTCTATGCGTTAGGTATCACGCTGCTGGAACTGTGGAAAGGCGAAGATCCATTTAAAGACATCGCGCAGTTTAAAATGATGCGGATGAAAACAGAAGGACAGGTGCCCATACCGGCAGATATCTTCAACGAAGTGGAAGACTTAATCAAAGGATTGCTCACTACCGAACCACCCAAACGATGGGGATATGATGAAGTGGAGAAATGGCTGAAAGGGGAACCTGTTAAAAACTATTATCAGCGTAAGGAGGTGCAATTTGAACCATACGAATTTGATGCGATGCAGGGACAGGTAGCCAATGATACCAAAGAGCTCGCATTCTTTATGGAGAAGAATCCGGTGAAAGCAGAAAGACAGCTCTATTCGGGCGCCATCCTGAACTGGATCAAGTCCGGATCAGAAGATCTGTACAGCGAGATTCATGATATCGTTAATAACTCGTATAAACAAGGCAATCCGGATAACGTGAAAGCAGGTATCACCAAAACCATCTACCTGCTCGACAAGGACCGGCCGTTTAAATCCTTTGGGGAAACTTTCTACAGCGCGGCCGACCTCGGCGCGCACCTGGAAAAACAGGAAGATCATTTTGTCAATGATCTAAAAAATCCATCGGCGAGTGTTTACCTTTTCCTGGAGGCGAGAGGCTTACAAGACAGGGCAGATACCTATCGAAAGTACTTTAAACAGATGCCGGCGATTAAAGCTTTTCGGTTAGTGACACTGGATATGCAGGAGAACAAACTGATCTTTAACGGCTATCCACTCGACAATATCAGCCAACTGTCAAATCCGCCTGCAACCATTGAAAGCGATTTATTAAAAGCCATCGCGGATGAGAATTCTAAAGTCTCGGTATGGTTGAGTGTAAACAGCCCCGCTCACAGCGCACAACTGGAGATATGGCGAAAACTGAAAGACTACTCTCTGCAAACACTCCGCTATGCTTTGAATACAGGCGGACTGCCGGTTAATGGAAAGGAAGTGATGGATGCCCGGGAATTTCAACAGGTATTTGCGAAAGAGATCAATTTTTTCACCACTCACCCCGATGCTGCCAGCCATCGGGATGCCGCCAATTACTGGCTGATGCACTACCAGCAATCATCTTTACCGGCTGTATGCCATCAATATATCAACAGCCAGCAGCCGGCGTTTCAGCTGTTGCAGCCTTTGTACGAATATCTGTTATCGATGCAACGCGGAAAGAACCCGTTGGACACAACGAGAGCTGTTTCCAACGCCATAAAGGCTGCCATCAGTGTTGACCAGGAAACACAGCAACTGGCAGACCTGACGGGTCGTTATTTCAAAAGTTATTACAAAGAGGAGTTGCCCTATCACGTATATGCCATTGAGCTCCTCGAAGAAACAGCCGGTCATCTGAAATCAATACAGGCCGTGTATCCCGAACTGGCAAAAAAGTTATTGAACTCAGTGGATGATTCAGTCAGCGAAGGAATTCATACCGATCTCAAGAACCTGCAATCCAATTCCGACAGCTTCAATGAATACATGGATCGGCTGCAGTCATTTTTTGAAGGACAGGTAAAAACTGTTTCCTCTGAAAGCGCCAGCTATCAGCACTGGCAGAACGAGCAGAAACTGATTCAACGGCGCTTCGCTGATATTGATTCAAGATTGGAAAAGCAGAAGTCAAAAGAATTGAACCAGGTGAATGACAAGTTCGATAAATACCTGAAGAACTCCATCGACTCACAGATTGATTTCCTGCGGAAGGGAAAATCATTCTATGTAACGTTCATGATACTTGTAAGTTCAATCATTTGCTTTATATATCTCGAATCCGTTTTCCGTGCACCCTCATTCAGTTTTTTTAACCTGTTTATAGGAATTATTCTGGTGTTGTTCTTTCGCTGGATGATCAAAGCCGTATGGCGCCGTTCACCAGACCGTGGACTGGGAACCATCATGGATCCTATTCACCGGATGGTGGGCCGACTGGTGTACAGGCCCATCTATTCAATAATCAGGAACGACCCGAACAGTTCGCTTCATTTACAAACACAGCAGTCCCGCAAGTCTGAACTCGACAAAGTTTCTTATAAAACAGAGGGGCAGAAAAGCAATGAACATTTTGAGGAAACGGTAAAAGTGATGCTGATGGACGATTCATTGCTCCGGGCTGAACTTTCGAAAAACTAGGATCTATGCAATGTGTATCCTGTAAATCGGTTAACAGACCTATAGCAAGGTATTGCAAGAAGTGCGGAACCGAGATCAAATCCGTTGGTTCTGTTCGTTCACAGGCACCGGAAACGGATCCGGGATTTTCAACCATCGCAGGTTTCGATGAGATCAAGAAAATACTGCAGCGGGAAATAACGGCTTTCAAGAACATGAAGAGTGCAGGTGTTACCTACGATCTCAAGAATCTTTCAACAGTACTGATTGGCAACAGCGGCAGTGGTAAATCCAAAATGGCTGACACCCTTGCAAAAGTATTTTTCATGAATGGCATCATCAGCAAGCCAACACCATACACCGTTTCTGCGGTGGGCTTTGCTGATTTTGTGAAGAACCTCACGGCCAACCTCGACAGTGCGAAAGGTGGAATATTGTTTATTGATAATGCGCATCAACTGGTTCCTTCGGGATATGAACCCGGCCAGACCATTCCCATTGACAAGCTGTATGCAGAACTCGAAAAGCGAGACGGTGATCCCATTGTAGTAATGGCTGCCCGGCCGGAAGGATTCCGTGATTACCTCAACGCCAACCAGGACGTCAACAACCGGTTTTCATTGAAGCTATATCTGCCAGACATGAACGTAGATCAGATGATAGAGCTGGCAAACTGGTTTATCGCAGAGAAGAAATTCACCATTCAACCGGAAGCGCTGAAAAAATTGAGGAAGCGAATGTTATTTCTTTATAGAAACCAGCAGGACCCGGAACAGCTGATGAAATTGGGCAAGAATGGTTTTCTCGTCAACAAAGAGATGAACCGCATTTTCAGTAACCATTTTACCGGATCGCAGTTTTCGCAAAACCCAACCACCATCGTGGAAGAAGATATCACAGGCGAATTGTTTGAAGTTAAATCTACCCAGGAGGTGCTGGCAGAACTGGATGATTTTATTGGAATGGATGGAGTGAAATCTTTTCTGAAGAGAATGGTGGAATTGGTACAGATTCAGCAAAAAGATGCCCAAACGACCGGCAAAGAAGAAGTGATGGGCACTCACCTCGTCCTTACCGGAAATCCCGGAACAGGTAAAACCACTCTCGCGAGAAAACTGGGAGAAGTATTCGCTTCTGCAGGCATTCTGACAACCGGACATGTTGTAGATACCGACCGGAGCAAACTGGTTGGAAAATATATTGGAGAAACGCCCCTGCTGGTGCAGCAGGCAATAGACGAGGCTCAGGGCGGTGTATTGCTGATAGATGAGGCTTATACGCTTAAGCAGGACGAGAACGATAAATACGGCCAGGAAGCTATCGACACTTTATTAAAACGAATGGAAGACGATCGGGGCAAATTTGTTGTGATCGCCGCCGGCTACCCGAAGGAAATGATGAACTTCATCAACGCCAACCCAGGTATGAAGTCGAGAGTAAAAGATAATTTTTTCAACTTACCGGATTATACACCTGATCAGCTGCTGGCTATCATGAAGCTGTTTGTTAAAAAGGGTGGATTTACCCTGCATGCTGATGCCGAAAAAAGATTGCTCGATCTGTTCACCGACCGCTATAAAAAAAGAGGAAAGGATTTTGGAAATGGCCGGGATGTCAGAAACGTGTATGAGAGTATGAAGTTGGCCAGAGCTGAAAGACTGGCGGCTGCACCCGATCAGGACTACTCCTTTCAATTCATTGCGCAGGACGTTCCCGGGGAAAGTGCCGACCTCAGCGCCGAAGGCATCCATAAACTGCTGGAAGAATTAAATGCATTAACAGGTCTGCAGGAAGTGAAGAAAGAAATTTACGACCTGGTTGATTTCCTGGAAGCCGAGCGGATGAGGGCCGAGGCCGGAGGTAAAAAGAATGATGTCAATCTCCATTGTGTTTTTCTCGGCAGCCCTGGTACGGGTAAAACAACCGTTGCCAAAATGATGGCCCGCATATTTAAAGGCCTCGGGATTTTACCCAAGGATGACGTAATTGAAGTAACCGATAAAGACCTGGTTGCAGGCTTTGTTGGACAGACAGGCCCTCAAACCAATAAGATCATCGACAGCGCGATGGGAGGGGTTCTGTTCATCGATGAAGCGTACACACTGGCCAAAACCGGGGGATCGGGCAACAACAGCTTCAGCAGTGAAGCAGTTGATACCCTCCTCAAAAGAATGGAAGACGACCGGGGAAAATTTATTGTCATCGCCGCAGGCTATACAGACCTGATGCAGGATTTCCTGGACGCCAATCCCGGATTAGATTCAAGGTTCACCCGAAAGATAAACTTTGCGGATTATGGAGTGGAAGAACTGCATACGATTATGATGTCGATGTTTGCCCGCGCGGGCCTGTCTGTAACAAAGGATGCCGAAGAAAGAATCATCAAACATATTGATCGAATCCACCGTACGCGGGACAAGCGTTTTGCCAACGCACGAACTGTTCGCAATGAATTTGAAAAAATTGTTCAGCAGCAATCCAAGAGAATAGTAGAGCAGAAACGAAAAGGAAATACGGCCGATCCTGTGCTGATCCTTCCCGAAGATATTATGGTGAGAGGCGAATCGGCCAACAACCTCAGTGTGGAAGAACTGATGAAAAACCTGAACGCACTCACGGGCCTGCATGCGGTTAAAGAAAAAATTTTAGGGCTGGTGGACTTCCTCGAAGCAGAGCAAATGAGAACAGCCGGTGGCGCCAAATCAAAATCGCTCAATCTTCATTTTGTATTTAAAGGGAGCCCCGGCACAGGCAAAACAACCGTGGCCCGCATGCTGGGAAGCATATTTCAGCAGCTGGGATTGCTTAGTACAGGGCAACTGATAGAGGTAACCGACAAGGACCTGGTTTCTTCCTATGTGGGCCAGACCGCTCCATTGACCAACAAGGTAATTGATTCGGCGATTGGCGGCGTGCTGTTTATTGATGAGGCTTACACCTTATCAAACAAAGCCAACGGATCTGGCCAGGAGGCGATAGATACTCTTTTAAAAAGAATGGAAGATGACCGCGGTAAGTTTATCGTTATTGCCGCCGGTTATACAGGACCAATGGAACAATTCCTGGATAGTAACCCGGGCCTGGATTCCCGCTTCACTCAAAAAATAGTCTTCGAAGATTATCAACCGGCCGAATTGATGGAGATCATGAAGAGCATGATTCAATCCGACAGATTAAGACTCGATCCTGCGGCTGAAAATAAATTATACCGGCATCTCGAAACTATCTATCAGCAAAAGGACAATCGCTTTGCCAATGCCCGAACCGTCAGAAATGAGTTTGAGGAAATATTGCAAAGGCAGTCAAAGCGCCTGGTGGCTGCCAAACGAAAGGGTGAAACAGTTGATCCCTCCCTTATCGTATCGGATGACCTGCCGGGTCGTGACGAGGGTCCGGTATTAAGCACCGAAGAAATTCTGGCCGAGCTCAACCAGCTTACAGGCCTCGGAAGGGTAAAACAGGAAGTCCGTTCGCTGATCGATTTTATAGAAATAGAAAAGATGAGGTCGTCTGCGGGCGGCAATAAAACAGCCATCAACCTGCATTTTTTATTCAAGGGCCGTCCGGGTACCGGCAAAACGACAGTAGCAAGAATTCTTGCAAACCTGTTCAGGCAAATGGGACTTCTTTCAAAAGGACAACTGGTAGAAGTGGATCGAAAAAACCTGGTTGGACAATACGTTGGACATACTGCCAAGCAGACTTCAGAGGTGGTTGATTCGGCGCTGGGGGGAATTCTTTTTGTAGATGAGGCCTATACGCTGATGCCTGAAGGAACTACAGGCAATGATTTCGGAAAGGAAGCCATTGACACGCTCCTGAAGCGAATGGAAGACGACAAAGGAAAATTCATGGTGATCGCAGCCGGCTACACCGATGCCATGGAAAGATTTGTGTCAGCCAACGAAGGACTCGCATCCCGTTTCACCAAAGAGATCTTCTTTGAGGATTATCAGCCGGAAGAACTGATGTCTATATTCGAAGGAATGGTTCAGAAGAAAAAACTGGTAATTCCGACCGATGATCGTTCCGCCATCCGATCCTATTTTGAAGAGATCTATCAGAACAGGGATAGCCAGTTTGCCAACGGAAGAACCGTGAGAAATATTTTTGAAAAAAGCCTGCAGAAGCAGGCCAGCCGGTTACAGGAATGGAAACAGTCAGGACGGAATATCGAAGAAGGAATCAATACTTTAACCAGGGAGGATATTATCGACTAATAATCAGAACAGCCATGATTTCATGCGCCTATTGCAAATCGGGAATTGAGGACGACTCCTTTTACTGCGATCAATGCGGAAAGGAGATTTTTTTGTGTGAAACCTGCAAGCAACCGGGACAGGGACAGTGGTGTGAAGAAGACGGCGGAAAACTACTGGCGGCCAGATCCCTTACGAATGAGCAGCCGCCTGTCGTTAACACACCCGCGACACCTGCTGTAACACCGGTGGTACCCAAATTAACACTGGTGAACGATTCTTTGGGCCTTCGCCTTGAAATTGAAAACGACAGCATTCTCGGCAGAAACACCGGACCTTATGCGAACCGAATCGGTCATCTGTCCGCGATATCCGGTAAACATATTCAATTCCTGTACGACCCCTGGAAGGGCTGGACTTTCAAAGACCTTGGCTCTACAAACAAAACCAAATATCATTCGCTCAACAATGCATGGTCTACTGTTCCGGCCGTCAATCCCCATACAGAAATGGTGCTCGCTGATAAATCTTTTTTGCTGGTGGCCAACGTGGAATTTGCCATCAGAGTGGAATCATTATCGGGTAATTCAACTCAACGAATATGATCAGATCCATCCAGGCTCTGTGTGATATCGGCATGATTCGTAAAAATAACGAAGACATGATCCTGGTTGATGACTCGTTTATACGGGACGGATCCTTCGAAATGACGAACCCGGATGGTGAAATGGCAAGACTGATTGCCGTGTCTGACGGAATGGGCGGACATAATGCGGGAGAAATAGCCAGCGAATTTGTACTGCGAAGGATAAAGAATGAACTCGGCTCTCTTGAGTTTGAATCGGACGATAAACTGGAAGCCGGTTTGGATAAACAAATCAAAAACATTCATGCCGATCTGAATAAACTCGGGGAAAGCAATCCCGAGATGGCCGGGATGGGTTGCACTTTCACAGGACTTCTTGTTGCGGGTGAACGGATATACCTTGTTCATGCCGGAGACAGCCGTTTGTACTCTTTGCGAGGAAAATATATTCACCAGATCACCAGGGATCATACGGTTGGTAAACTGCTGAATTGGTCCGGAAGTGATGCAAACAAACTGGTGAATTGTTTTGGCGGCGGTGCAAACGATATTTTCTTTGATTTTGAAAACCTGACTTCCCGGATCGAGCCTGGCGATCTATTGATGATCTGTTCCGACGGGCTGAGTGGAGAGCTTTCTGAAGATGAGCTGGAAGAAGCGCTAACCATCAATCCAACACCTGCCTACCTCGTTGATCTCGCCAAACAAAAAGGAGGAAGAGACAATATTTCCTGTGTGATAATACAAACCTGAAAACCCAACGTGTATGAAAAAGGGAATTCACTGCTGTTTGCTCCTTTGCCTCTTAACACCTGGTCTGTATGCGCAGATTGGTGTAGATCCGGAATATGCCGATCTCATGCCATTGAAAAAAATAGATCGGTTGCTGGCAAAGGCCGTGAGCCCTGCTGAAAAGGCCGAGTTAAAGAAACATTATTATACCATGGTGGCCATGGTCTGGGAACTTCATAATTACCGGCAAAAATTCCTGGAGAAAGGGGATATGATCAATCTTTTTCCTACAGCCTACTATCACACTACTATCATCGAGATGAAAGCAATAGCGGCAGGCTCTTTTGCCTATCCTATTGAGAAACTAAAACAGATGATGGCATTCTTTGATGCCTATCGGGTGAACCGGGTCAACTGGGATAATGGATTAACCGACCAGGTAGAGCCTCATTGGCAGGAGCATTTCCGTTACGCTGAATCGGACGATGCACAGTCAAACCTGTTTTGCACAAGAGTTGCCTATGTACTGGGATCGGCCATTGTAGCTCATGTAAAATATGATTTGCCCAGGGCAATCAACTATGCCTTTAACAACCGTTACGATAAGCGAATTACACAGGGAAGCATATTGATCAAAGACTTCCTGGCCACTGACCAGGTCTTTAACCGATCCATGAATGCTACGCTTGCTGATGTTGCTTCTGTCAGGGCCTGCCCGGCAGCTATCTTGTCGCGTCTCGCTTCCAATCCTTTTTCTATTGTTGATCTCAACAATACATTTTACGAGGACAACCCACGAATGAAAGAGTACTTTAATCTGAAACCCATATTTACCGCCGATGATGTGATCACTTTACGCAGAAATGCCTGGCACCAGGCTTTTACGCAAAATTCCTTCAAAGGATTTTTTAATGTACCCCTCCCGCAGCAACCCCTGCTGCAGCACAGCGACTACTATGATTTCGGTTCTGAATTAATGGCGGATCTGTATCAATCACCCAAAGACCTGTTTAAGCGTTATGAATTTACCCTGAGAACAAGTGGCCAGGGTCCCTATGAAACAAACATCAAACTGGAGCAGAATGAATATGTGTTTATCCTGGTACAGGGCGAATACGTGGCGGGTGAGTGGGTAGGAAATGCCAATGGCGCCGGCCTGCTGTCTTCCAGCATTGTGGGAAATATGTACAACAAGTACGGTGGCTACCGGCACGCAAGCCTGGTGGCGCTGGTGGGCGATAACATATTACCCTGTCAAAGGATATTCAGTGATGTAGGCATGAAATATAATGTCGCGGGTGTTACACCCGACTACGGAAGCTCGGTTCAAAAGCCTTTCTTTTCCATTAACTATATCCCGGGTACCTATTTTCTATCTCCGGAAGATGGTGAATTAATGCTCGACCTCAATGACACGAAAACCAGCGACAACAGAGGGGATCTTAAAATTGTGATCTTCACGATGAAATTCAGGGAGCATAAAAACAGGAATCTCTTTAACCTTTGCACTTCCAAAGAACCCAATGAATCAGGGCGTGACTGCAACGGAAAAAGCTGGGTCAAAGAAGGAGTGAAGTCCTGGTATTATCATGGTATTAATGACTCATTCAGGGGTTCGGGAGACAATAAAGGATGCCAGTGCGTGTTTGATTTCGATGAATTGATCACTACTGGCGAGAACCAGGGAAGCTTTGATATCGCATACTGGTTGTACAACGGAAATACCCAACTCCCCGAAGCTAATCTCATGCATCTGATACTGGATGTTATTCCGCATGACTTGTATGAAGCAGTGTATGGAGAAGACATGTACTATCCTTCCATAAAAATGGATTGTAAATAGCATTTCGTTAGTAATATACAATCAGTGTTGTCCGGGGAAAACGCTGAGTGCTTAATTGGCTCATTGACTAATTGACTAATTGCACCCTCAGCGTTTTCCCCGGTTAACCAGGATTACTTCACCTTTACAAACTCATAAGGAGTAAATTCAACAAAGTCGGCCACGGTGACGGTTACTGATTTTACTTTTCCGTTTTCAATGACGAATGGCCAGATCTTGATCCCATACAAAGGATCATTGTAGGTACAGAGAAAGCGATCTCCACCCAGGGCTTCCAGTGTTCCGTAGCGGCCTTTATGATGCTCAAAAGTGGCTATCATCTTGTCGCCATCCTGTTTGATGGTCATCTTGCCATATACTTCATGACGATATTCACCGGCAAAAGCAGACAGTGGCAGGCTGGCTGGCTTTTTCATGGCTACGGTATCACGTTCTTTTTTCCACCACTCTTCTTCTCGTTTCTGCTGCGCAAGGTGGAAACCGAGATAAGCCTTGCTGTAATTACGGTAGACATTGCCGAGATACGCATCCATAATCTCCCATTTCAAGGCTTCATAAAAATTGTTGGCATCTGTATTGGTCAATACAATAATACCCAGTTTTTCTTCCGGGATAAGTGTTACACTCGTAACAAAACCATTGACTCCGCCCGTATGTGATACTATTTTTCTTCCGCTGTATTCTTCCAAAAACCAACCCAAGCCATACAAGGCAAAATGCCCCTTGTTATACAGTGTGCCACCATTTCCGAGAATCGAATGAGGCAGCCAGGTCTGTTGTTGAATGCCGGCTGGTAAAACCTGGTTACCATCTACCTTTCCATTATTTAATTGTGCCATTACCCAACGCGTCATATCGTTGGCGGACGAGGCAATGCTGCCTGCAGCGGCAATATTATCGATATGTCCATACGGAATCTTTTTCAGTTCGCCATGCTGCACCGTATGCGCCGAGGCTTTATTTCCCGGTTTTTCAATGTCTATGGACAACGCCCTCGAGTCGTTCATGCCGAGGGGAACAAATATTTTGTCGTGGATATAGTCTCCCCAAGATAATCCGCTCGCTGCTTTTACCACATCCCCTGCAACACCGAACGCGGCATTGGTGTAACCCCAGCGGGTGCGAAATCCATATAGTGGTTTTACCTTGGAAAACTTTTCTACCACTTCTTCATGACTCAGATCAGAATCGAAATACATGAAATCACCCTGGAAGGTCTCAAATCCCAACCGATGACAAAGCAGATCCCGGATCATGGTTTCCTTCGCTACCCAGGGATCCCAAAGTTTAAAACCCGGTAGCCATTTCTGTACTTTATCATCCAGCGATAATTTCTTTTCTGCCTGCAACATCACGAGAGCTGTCGCTGTAAAGGCTTTGGTATTGGAGCCAATCATGAAAAGGGTGTTGCCGTCCACTTTATCCATACCGCCCAGTTCCTTTACGCCATATCCTTTTACGAGCACCACTTTGTTATTCTTCACAATGGCCACACTCACA
The DNA here is from genome assembly GCA_044226045.1 of Chitinophagaceae bacterium. Taxonomy (GTDB): domain Bacteria; phylum Bacteroidota; class Bacteroidia; order Chitinophagales; family Chitinophagaceae; genus Endoryza. Next base: position 20,178 of record JBGAHR010000017.1, on the reverse strand, counting down.
CCAGGTATTTTCCATTCGGTAAGCGCCCGGTTGACATAAATATCCAGGCTGTCGCGTACGAAGGCCGGTAAACTGGTATCGTTCTGGGCAAATGAAGTAAGACCACATAAAAGGACGAGTAAAATGAAGATCCCTTTACGTAATGAAGTAAGATTGTGCATACCGAATGTATTGTGTGGTGAAGAGATGGTTATTTAATGATTGCCTGGTAAACGACCGGTTTAATTCTGTCTCCAAAATCCCAGGTAGACGAGGGCCATATATTTCTCATGAATACGGCCACCACTTTCGATTTTGGGTCGATCCAGAAGTGAGAAGAAAACATCCCTCCCCAATCAAAAGTGCCTTCCTGCACAGGATAAATGGCCTCGCTGGCCTTGGTGTACACGCCAAACCCCAAACCGAAACGATTGGGTCCTTCGGAGCCACCCCACATGGGTAACTTGCCAATCTGGTTGGAAGCCATCATCCGAACTGTTGAGGGCGCCAGTATTCTTGTTCCATTCAACTCTCCGCCATTCATCATCATGGTACAAAACAGCGCGTAGTCGTATGCGGTAGAAGCCAGCCCGGCGCCTCCTGAAAAATAGGTGCCGTTTACTTTGGGGAAATCGCGCCAGAAAGTTCCGTTCAGGGATATGAGGGAATCCTGTATGCCGAGCCGGTCGTTTTCCATTTTGTATAACGGAACAAGCCGGTTCTGTTTTTCTTTGGGTAGAAAGAAATAAGTGTCTTTCATGCCCAAAGGATCAAAGAGTCTTTTTTTGAGGAACTGATCCAATGGCATACCGCTTACCACTTCCACAAAATAGCCGAGTACATCGGTATTCAATCCGTACAGGTAAGCTTCTCCCGGATGATTAAATAAGGGGAGTTTGGCCAGTTTCGGAATCATTTCCTTTAAGGTATGATAAGGTGTGCCAATGCCTCCGTTGATCCCGTTCTTGTAATAAATGGCGTTGGCCTGATCGGAACCGATTTGCGCATATCCGATACCGGAACTTTGAGAAAGCAAATCACGAATGGTGATCTCCCGGTGCGCGGGTACGGTGGTATAAGTTGTATCGGATGCGTTGTATTTGTCAAGTACTACCGGATTTTTGAACTCCGGGATAAAATCAGATACGGGCTGATCGAGCGAAAACTTCCCTTCTTCATACAACATCATAACGGCGGTGCTCACAATCGGCTTGGTCATGGAGGCAATGCGGAAGATGTGGTCTTTCCGCATGGGAATGTTTTGGGCGATGTTGAAATAGCCAAATGCTTTATTGTAGATGATCTTGCCGTCTTTTACCACTACCGCCGTAAGCCCATTGAATTTTTTGTCGTCGATATACTGTTGAATGAATTTATCTAATCGGGTGAGGCGCTCCGCGGAAACATTTACAGAGGCAGGAGGGACTTCTGTTAAACCGGGATTCTGTCCAAAACTGACCAGCGCATTAACGAATAGAAGCAAGATGAGAATGACAAATCTCATAAAAAGGAGTTTGGTTTGGAACTGTAATATAGGAAGGATTATGGTTTCACGTTTAGCGTTGTCGCGGTTTGCGGTTTGGACTGTTGACCGTTTCACGTTTATCGTTTTTTATTGGCCAATTGACTCATTGACTAATTGACCAATTGCATTCGTCATCCGTCATCCGAAATCCGTAATCCTTCATCACCATTGGCTCATTGACTAATTTCACTCTTCATCTGGTTTTTTCATCACCGGTCCTCTCAGTCTTTGGTAGCGTTGAAAACTCAGATAACATCTTTTTATGTAAGATTGAAGTTCGTAGTCGGTGGCTGTTTCGACGAATTCCACTTGTGGTCTGTACCATTTAATAAAGGTGTCTAACTCCGCCCCTCTTAAGCCGGTTATTTTTACGATCAGGGGTCGGCTGAAGCGATGGTCGATGTACTTCTCTGTTTCTTCTTTTAACAGGCGCTCCTGGAAGTTCAGCATTCGGCGATTACGCCTGAACTGAAACATGCGAATGAATTCGTTGATGTCGAGTCCGACCCCGCCGTTGGGTCCAACGGATGTCAGACTTTCCAGGTTCGGCTTGCGAAAATTAAATGCCTTGGCATAGTCTTCCCTGTTTTGAATCGAATCTCTCTTATAATCACGCGGCATTACATAAACTTTCTTCAAGTCTTCGATATTTACATGCAGGGCAGTTTCGAAGTTCTGTGTATTTTGAATAGAGGAGACCGGTACTTTGGGGGTTTCTTTTCCGAGGTAGGAAAACCAGATCGAATCTTTTTCGCCCACGAGGATGCTGTACTGACCGTTCCGGTCGGTGATGGTTCCTCCGCCGGAAGTCGACATCACACTCACTGCTTCCAGGGTTTGCTTTTGGGTAATGTCGTATACCCTTCCTTTGATCCGGATCTGTGAATGGACAGCTGTGCTCAATAGCAGCAATGATATGAACAGGTAGAGCTGTCTCAATAGTAGAATTTATGCCGTGATATTACAACAGATTCATGATACTGTATACTTTGTGAGCCTATTTAACGGCAAATTGTCAATTTAAATTCCGGCCTGCGCCATTGATTCCAATACCGTTTTTTCGATCACTTCAGGGAAATATCGATGCTCCAGTTGATGTACTTTTTGTGCAACCGACTCCGCCGTATCATCGGCATCAACCTTACAGGTAGCCTGGAAAATAATGTCCCCATTATCGTAGTGTTCATCTACAAAATGGATAGTGATGCCTGTTTCGGTTTCCCGGTTTTGCAATACCGCTGAATGAACGAATCCGCCATACATTCCTTTGCCACCATATTTCGGCAACAGGGCGGGGTGTATATTCACGATCCGGCGGGGATAGGCTTGAATCAGGGTTTCCGGGACTTTCCATAGAAAACCGGCCAATACGACAAAGCCGATCTGGCGGGATTGCAGCACCGGCAGGTACCCGTCACCTCTGAAGAATGGCTCTTTTTCGATCAGGAGCGTCGGAATGCCGGCTTCTTCGGCAATTTTCAACACGCCCGCACCGGGCTTGTTACAGACCACCAGGGATACCCTGATCTGTGGATGACCGTCGAAATATTCGATGATTTTCCGGGCATTGCTGCCGGCTCCGGAGGCAAATATGGCGAGATGGGTCATGGGTTGGGTTCCGATTTTTTTGGTACCGAATTGCTTCTGCCCGACATCCTCCGGAAGATCTTTTGAAGATATTTTCTGAAAAAAGGAAACTGCCCGAAAGGGATACTGATGATGATCACGCAGATCGGCCAAAGTAGCGTAACCAATATAATATACAATGGAATACGTATAGCAGCTTCTTCTATGTCAAGCGTCGATAAAATCAGTCTGCCAAGATAGCCGCAGCAACTTCCGCCGAGGGCGAAAGTGCAAAGGATCAGCAGCAGCTGCCAACCATTTACGTGCCATTTTTCTTTGAGGCGGTCAAACATGGTCGCAAAAGTGGAGTAAATTATTTATTTAACCCACTGAAAAATGGCTAAGAGGAAATGGTTATCCACGTACTGACAAAAACATGACAACGGGTATTCAAATCATCCAAAAATTATTGAAAATTAAGCTGAAACCCGCGCCCAGACTGGCTTAAAAAAATTTTAAACACGTTGAGTATTTGTTAAAATCCTATCTTATTTTTGCAGCCGATTAAGGAAATTTTTCCACATAATTTCATCATATTCAACTGGTATGAGCGACCATCGATCCAATGCACGAAATCTGATTCTTACCACTCTGTTTTTATCGCTTTTATCACTCCCCACTATTGCTTTCAGCCAGGACGGACAAGCCTTATTCAAAGCCAACTGTGCTTCCTGCCATGCGCTGGATAAAGACCTCACTGGTCCTGCATTAAGAGGGGTTTCTGAGAGATGGCCCAGCCGTGAGTTGTTACACCTCTGGATCAAGAACTGGGGTAAAGCGGTAAAAACCGGTGATGCATATGCGGTAAAAATTCAGAACTGGAGTCCGGTAGCGATGAACGTGTTTGAAGGCTCCCTGAGCGACAAAGACATTGACGCAGTCATCGACTATATCGAAAAAGCGCCTGTTGCACAGGTTAAAACGCAGCCTCCTGTTTCCGGAGACCCAGGTGGACAAGAAGAAAGTTCCGACAGTGCTCTGCTCTACGGTATCCTTACGCTGATCCTCGCGGTAGTAGCCCTGATCCTCCTCCAGGTGAATTCCAACCTCCGTAAACTGGCCGATGACAAAGAAGGCGTACCTTCTTACGAACCGGTTCCCTTCTATCGCAATAAAACTTATATCACACTGGTTACCCTGTTGCTTTTTGTAGTGGCCGGATTCTTCCTCGTAAAATGGGGAGTGGGAATGGGTCGCATGAAAGACTATCAGCCGGAACAACCTATTTACTATTCTCACCAGGTACACGCAGGTACCAACCAGATTAACTGCTTATACTGCCACGGTGGTGCTTTCGAAGGCAAACATGCCAATATTCCTTCAGTGAATGTTTGTATGAACTGTCACATGACCATCAACGAGTACAAGGGAACTGATAAGCTGGTTCGTAAAGACGGAACCGAAGTAAACGGTACAGAAGAAATCAAAAAACTGTACGCGGCTGCCGGATGGGATCCTGCCCAGAAAAAATATACCAACCCTGGCAAGCCCATCGAATGGATTAAAATTCACAGTCTGCCCGACCACGTATTCTTCAGCCATGCCCAGCACACCCGCGCAGGTAAGGTTCAGTGCCAGACCTGTCACGGAGAGATCCCGAAAATGGGTGAGGTTTACCAGTTCGCAGAACTCAGCATGGGCTGGTGCGTAAACTGCCACCGCGAAAGCAAGGTTGATTTCAATTACGACAAAGGCGACGGAAATAAATTCTATAGTCTCTACGAGAAATACCACCAGGAAATCAAAGAGAAGAAAAGAGACAGCATCACTGTTAATGATATTGGTGGACTCGAGTGTCAGAAATGTCACTATTAATTTCTTAGAACCTTGTCCTGTCAACCAGGCCTGTGCGATTGCCTGAATGTATTTAGATCACAAGTTTTTAATTTCAAATCGATATAAATGGGTAAGAAAAAATACTGGCAAAGTTTCACGGAGCGGAATGATACCGAAGCGCATCAGAAACAGGCGCAAGATGAATTCCAGGAAATGCTGCCTTTTGAAGCCCCGGATAACGGTAAGAAGTTCACAGAAGCCCCTGCTTCCCGCCGTGACTTTTTAAAATATCTTGGTTTCAGCACTGCTGCAGCGATGGCTGCTGCCAGCTGTGAAACTCCAGTAAGAAAAGCGATTCCCTATTTGAATAAACCCGCTGATATGGTTCCGGGTGTGGCCGACTATTACGCCACTACCTATGTGAACGGCGGTGAATCGGTGGCTGTTGTGGCGAAAGTACGCGACGGACGCCCGATCAAAATTGAAGGAAACAGCCTTTCCAATATGTACAAAGGCGCTACCTCCGCCCGCGTACAGGCTTCCGTACTGGATCTCTATGACACAGGCCGCCTCCGCAATGCAATGATGTCGAGCGGCGACAAGAAAACAGCGATCAGCATTGAAGTAGCCGATAAGGATATCCTGCCGGCCCTCTCTGCCAACGGTAAAGTGGTTCTGCTGACCAGCACCATCACTTCTCCCACCACCAAAGCAATCATTGCCGATTTCCTGGCGAAATATCCCGGAAGCAAGCACGTTCAGTTCGACGCTATCTCCTATAGCGGAATGCTGCTGGCCAATGAAGCCACTTACGGTAAAAAAGCCATTCCATCTTACCATTTCGATAATGCGAAAGTGATTGTGAGCCTGGGCGCCGACTTCCTCGGAACCTGGCTGTCACCGATCGAGTTCGCAAAACAATACGCCGCAGGTCGCAAATTCGACGAAAAGAACCCCGACCTCAGCAAACACTACCAGTTTGAAAGCTCGCTCAGCATGACGGGCGCCAACTCCGATGAACGTTATACTCATCGTCCTTCCGAAACCGGCCTGGTAGCAGCTGCATTGTTGTCTGCCGTGCAGGGACAAGCTGTAAGTGGCGTGAGCGGAAACCTGGCAAAAGGCATCAAAGCGGCTGCCGATTCCCTGCTGGCCAATAAAGGCAAAGCGCTGGTTGTATGCGGAAGCAACCATCCCCAGATACAGATCATCGTTAACGCCATCAACGAAGCGATCGGCGCCAACGGTACCACCATCAACTGGGCTACCCCTAACCAGATGTACCAGGGTGTAGACAGCGAGATGGAAACACTGCTCGGTGAAATGGAATCGGGAAGCGTGGGCAGCCTGGTGCTGTACGGAGTAAACCCTGTTTACGAATATTATAATGGAGAACGTTTCGGAAAAGCGCTCAGCAAAGTGAAACTGTCGGTTTCATTGAATGATCGTCTTGATGAAACTTCTGATCTCTGCAAATATGTAGTTCCTTCTCACCACTTCCTCGAAAGCTGGGGAGACGCGGAACCCAAGGCTGGCTATTTCAGCATGATGCAGCCAACCATCAACCCATTGTTCCATACCCGCCAGTTCCAGGAATCTCTCCTGAAATGGGCTTCCAACCCCAGCACGTACCACGATTATTTCAAAGCTGCCTGGGTGAGCAAACTCGGCAGTGCAGAAGCTTATAACAAAGCATTGCAGGATGGCGTGGTAGAGAACACTACTGTAACCGCCGCCGGCGCTGCTTTCAACGGAGCGGCTGTAGCTGCTGCAGTTTCCGCAGTAGCCGGACTGAAGAAAAATACCGAACTCGAAGTTGTCATCTACCAGAAAATTTCAATCGGTGATGGTAAACACGCCAATAACCCCTGGTTACAGGAGTTGCCGGATCCGATCACCAAGGCTACCTGGGACAACTACGCGATCGTTTCTCCTCAATTCGCGAAGAAGAACCTGAATATCGATATCGCCGATGCACATCAATCCGATGAGTACGAAGTTCACATGACCAAGCCCGTGATGAAATTCACGATTGGCAAAAAAGAACTCGAACTGCCGGTGATCATCGTTCCGGGTGTACAGGAAAATACCGTTGCGATCGCAGTTGGTTACGGAAGAGAGAAAGCCGGTATGGCGGGAAATAAAGTGGGTAAGAACGCTTACGCGCTGCTCGCTTACAACGGCACCACCGTAGACTGGAATTTAGCTGAAGCAAAAGCAGAAAAGACCAAAGTAGAATATAAAGTTGGTCAAACCCAAACACACAGCAGCTACGAGGGTCGTCATGAAGTGATCAAGGAAGTGTTGCTGGAAGACTTCAAGAAGAATCCCAAGGTTATATACGAGGAAAGAAATGAAGAACTGGCTGCTTATGGCGGCGTAGAGGGTTACCGCAAGAATGGTACGCTCTATCCGGACTATGATCGTCCGGGCATCCGCTGGGGCATGAGCATTGACCTGAACAGTTGTATTGGTTGCGGAGCCTGCTCAGTAGCCTGTACAGCAGAGAACAACGTTCCGGTAGTTGGTAAGAACGAAGTAATTCGTTACCACGAAATGCACTGGATGCGTATTGACCGTTACTTCAGCGGTAATCCGCACGATTCCGACAGCATCCAGACTATTTTCCAACCGATGCTTTGTCAGCATTGCGATAATGCACCTTGCGAAAACGTATGTCCGGTGGCCGCTACGAACCACAGTTCTGAAGGTATCAACCAGATGACCTATAACCGTTGTATCGGTACAAGATATTGCGCCAACAACTGTCCTTTCAAAGTTCGCCGTTTCAACTGGCTGGATTATACCGGAGCCGACAGCTTCCCGAACAACCAGCTGAAGGAAGGAGTGGGCGCGCTGAATGATGCAGTATTCCAGATGAACGATTCACTCACCCGCATGGTGCTGAACCCCGACGTTACCGTTCGCAGCCGCGGTGTGATTGAAAAATGTTCTTTCTGTATCCAGCGTACACAGGAAGGAAAGCTGAAGGCCAAGAAAGAAAATCGTCCGCTGACAGACAGCGACGTGAAGACTGCCTGCCAGCAGGCTTGTCCTACAGATGCGATTGTTTTCGGAAATGCCAACAACCCCGAAAGCGCCATCAGCCAGGTAAGAAAGAACAACGCCCTTCGCTCATTCTATTCTCTCGAACAGATCCACGTATTGCCGAATGTTACTTACCTCACCAAGGTTAGAAACACCAGCGTACTGGCTGCACACGAAGGAGGAGAGCATGAGGGTCATGAAGAGAAAGCAGGCGCTACGGAAGCAGCACCGGCAGAGAAACACTAATTGAGAAAATCTGTATGCAGCGGCATACGGAATGAACAGATATAACTTTAAAAAGCCAACAGTAGCCGGCAACGGCCGGTAACTAAAAGCAAAAGCTTATAACATGGCATCATTCAAGTACGAATCGCAAGTAAGGGATCCACTGGTAGAAGGCCAGAAAGATTATCACCAGGTGACGGAAGATATTGTTCGCCCCATTGAAGGGCCCCCTTCCCGCCTTTGGTGGATTGGTTTCCTGATCTCAGTGGCATTGCTTCTGTTTGGGGTTTACTCTGTTTACCGCGAGGTTACTTACGGGGTAGGACAGTGGAACCTGAACAAAACGATTGGATGGGGTTGGGATATCACCAACTTCGTGTGGTGGGTCGGTATCGGTCACGCGGGTACCCTGATCTCTGCGATCCTGTTGCTTTTCCGCCAGGGCTGGAGAACCGGTGTAAACCGTGCGGCGGAAGCGATGACGATCTTCGCGGTAATGTGTGCGGGACAGTTCCCGATCTGGCACATGGGCCGTGTGTGGATGGCGTTCTTCGTACTTCCTTACCCCAATACAAGAGGCCCGCTCTGGGTAAACTTTAACTCACCCCTTCTTTGGGACGTATTTGCGATCTCTACTTACTTCACCGTTTCACTGCTGTTCTGGTATTCCGGTCTGATTCCCGACCTGGCAACCGTTCGTGACCGCGCTAAAGTGAAATGGAGAAAATATATGTATGGTATCCTGTCTTTCGGCTGGACTGGTAGCACCAAGCACTGGCAGAGACATGAGAGCCTTTCACTGGTACTGGCCGGTTTGAGTACACCACTGGTATTGTCTGTACACACCGTGGTATCCTTTGACTTCGCCACCTCCGTCGTTCCCGGCTGGCACACCACCATCTTCCCGCCCTATTTCGTTGCGGGTGCGATCTTCTCCGGATTTGCGATGGTGCAAACGCTGCTGGTAGTAACCCGGAAAGTGCTGAAGCTGGAAGAATACATCACACTGGAACATATTGATGTAATGAACAAGGTAATTGTGTTGACGGGCTCCATTGTGGGTATTGCCTATCTCACAGAGTTGTTCATTGCCTGGTATGGTCAGAACCGTTACGAAAGCTGGGCATTCATGCACAACCGTCTCGACCCATTGAGCCCCTATGGATGGAGCTATTACCTGATGATGGGTTGTAACGTATTGTCGCCCCAGATCTTCTGGTTCCGTAAAATGAGAAGAAACCTCTTCGTTACTTTCTTCATGAGTATCCTGGTGAACATCGGTATGTGGTTCGAGCGTTTCGTAATCATCGTTACATCGGTTTACCGCGATTATCTTCCGAGCTCCTGGAGTACCTATTATGCTCCGACTATTTATGAGGTCGGATTTTATATGGGAACCTTCGGTTTGTTCTTCACCTGTTACTTCCTGTTCTCGAAATTCTTCCCGGTTATCGCTGTGGCGGAAATCAAGCATATCCTGAAGAAATCAGGCGAAGCATACAAGCCAAAAATGGAACAGATTGAAGAGAAGGCCACCGAGGAGTTTTATGAAGAAGTGAGCCACCACCATTAATCAAATTTGAGAAACTACTGAATCACGCTATATGGCAGAAAAAAAATTTGTAGTAGGATGTTTTTCGGAAGAAGCGGTACTGTTCGACGCAGTAAAGAAAGTGCGTAAGGCAGGGTACAAGCTGCATGACGTGTATACCCCATTTCCGATCCATGGTCTTGATAAAGCCATGGGATTGCGCGACACCAGCATCCACACAGCCGGTTTTATCTATGCGATCTTCGGAACCACTACGGCCCTCAGCTTCATGAGCTGGGTGTTCACCAAAGACTGGCCTTTGAACATTGGTGGTAAACCGCATTTCTCCTTACCGGCATTCATTCCGATCATGTTCGAGTTTACCGTATTATGCGCCTGCGTAGGTATGGTACTTACTTTCTGTTATCTCTGCCAGCTGGCTCCTTTTGTAAAAAAGCACCATTTCCACCTGAGAGCAACAGACGACAAATTTGTGATGGCCATCGAGTGCACGGCCAAAACAAATGAATCGGAGGTTTCCGGTTTTCTGAACAATGCCGGCGCTTCTGAAGTGAATACACAAATCGCTGAAACCGGCTGGTGGCTGGGAACATACGATAAGGATAAAAAACCATTTGAAGGTTCAGTAAGGAAGGAAAATCATTGATAATAGAATCAAGTCTTTTTATGAAAAAAGCATCCATCATATCATTAGCAGCGTTGGTCATGTTCGTTCTGAGTTGTGGCCGTGGAAAGAATGGCACCGGCCATGTGTACATGCCGGATATGGCCTACAGCCGCGCGGTGGAAACCTATTCTCCGCTCGACACTTTCAAAGCGCAGGACATTTTTTACAACGCTACTCCTGTTGCCGGTACTATCAAGAGAGGAGAACTGATTCCTTTCCAGATTGAAAAAGACAAGGAAGGAGATACCGCCAACTATTTCGCTTCCCGCGCAGTGGCCAATCCGCTGCCGGCACTGGATGCTCCGCAATTGAAGGAAGCAGAAAGATTATACCTGGTGAATTGTGGTATCTGCCATGGCACCAAACTCGATGGTAATGGTCCGCTGTACAACGATGGTAATGGTCCGTTCGCAGCAGCGCCCAAAAACCTGGTTACACTGAACATGCCCGATGGCCAGATGTTTTATTCTATTACCTACGGAAAAGGACAGATGGGAAGCTATGCTTCACAATTGAGTACCACACAACGCTGGGAGATCATTCACTATATCCGTAGCAAACAGGCTAAACCCGCTGCCGCCACAACAGCACCCGCAGCTGATTCAACCGCGAAAAAATAATTGACGAATCTTATTAAACTGAAGATAATGGCTATTAAAGAATTTTTTGAAGTACCAAAACGCTACAAGACCTGGTCACTCGCCCTGATGGGTGTTGGTGTACTCGCCATTCTGTTGGGCTTTTTCGTGTATGGCACCGGTGGTCATGGCACAGCAGAAGAGATCATTCATCACAAAACAAGGTTCTGGGCTTCCCTGCTCCATAATAGCATTTTCTTCCTGCTCATTGCCAATGGCAGCATGTTCTTCATCTGTGCTACCACGCTGGCCTGGGGCGGCTGGCAAATGAGTTTCCGCCGTGTGCCGGAAGCGATCTCCGTAGCGGTTATTCCGCTGGGCGTTATCGCACTGGTTGTACTGCTCGCGATTGTTTTCGGCGGACCTGAAATGACGCATATTTATCATTGGACAGATACCGCTGCCGTAGCGAAAGACAAAATCCTGAGCGGAAAGAGCGGATTCCTGAATGTGAAATTCTTTGCCATCTGGACTACCCTCGCGATCGGTTTATGGATCGTGCTGGGAAGAAAGATGCGCCAGCTCTCCCGCGAGATCGACAACAACCCGCCGGCCGATCAGGAAGCTTCCCGCAAATACATCTGGAAGAATACGGTTTGGGCTGCGCTGTTTATCGTTTGGTTCGCTTTGACTGTAATGTCTGTAGTTCCCTGGTTGTGGCTGATGAGCATCGATGCACACTGGTACAGCACCATGTACAGCTGGTACACTTTTGCCAGCAGCTGGGTATCGGCCATCTCCCTCATCGCGCTCTTTGTAGTATATCTTAAAAACAAAGGATACCTCGAGTTCACCAATGAAGAACACCTGCATGATATCGGTAAGTTCATGTTCGCGTTTTCCGTGTTCTGGACTTATCTCTGGTTCTCCCAGTACATGCTGATCTGGTATGCCAACATCTCTGAAGAAACAGTATACTTCAAGTCAAGGGTGGCCAACAGCATTTATACCGGTCCTTACAGCGGTCTGTACTGGTTCATGTTCATCATTAACTTCCTGGCGCCGCTGCTGATCCTGATGAAAAGAGGTTCTAAAAGAAATTACACAACCATCACCATCATGGCGATTGTTATCATATTCGGTCACTGGCTCGATTTCTATCAGATGATCTTCGCCAGCGTGCTGAAAGAACATGTGGAACTCGGTTGGCTCGACTTCGGCGTAGCTGCCGGCTTTGTAGGACTCATCATGTACAGCGTGGGAAATGCCCTGGCGAAGTATCCGATGATTTCAAAGAATCACCCTTTCATCAAGGAAAGTCTGATTCACCACACTTAATGGTGCAATAGGAACAGAAGACAACATAACCTGATATTGGCTCAATAAAATATTGAAATAAACATGGCAACATCTGCAATTTTTCTGGTCGCGATCCTGGCTCTCGGGTTTCTCATAACCTTCCAGATTGCCAAAGCCAGCGAATATGTATCGGTGCTGAAAGGCGAGAAAAAAGCGTTTGAGCAAAGCAACCGTGTGAATGCATTCCTGATGGTCGTTTTCCTCGTGTTGGGACTCGTGGGAGTGTGGTGGTGCAACAAGCTCCTCTATCACAAAACACTGCTCCCCGTACCTTCCGCTTCCGAGCATGGAGAGAAGATCGACATCATGTTGTGGATCACGCTCGCTATTACAGGAATCGTGTTCTTTATCACACAGATCCTGTTGTTTGTATTTGCTTATAAATACCAGTATAAGGAAGGTAAAAAAGCTTTCTACTATCCGCATAACAACAAACTCGAAGTACTCTGGACAACCGTACCGGCTGTTACATTATGTATCCTGGTGGGCTTCGGTTTGTACTACTGGTTCCAGATCACCGGCGAAGCGCCCAAAGATTCACTGGAAGTGGAAGTAACCGGAAAACAGTTTGGCTGGATTTTTCGTTATAAAGGAAAGGACAACACGTTTGGTAAAAAATATTTCAAAAATATCAGCGACGAGAACAACAATCCCCTGGGATTGCTGTGGGACGATCCTGCTGCCAAAGATGATATTGTTGTACAGCAAACCATGGTCATTCCGGTAGGACAACCTGTAAAACTGATCATTGGATCGAGAGATGTGATCCATGATGTGGGTCTGTCTGCCTTCCGTTTGAAGATGGATGCTGTTCCGGGTACACCAACTACCATGTGGTTTACACCGAAATACACAACTGATGAGATGAAGAAAATGAGGAATAACCCGGATTACGATTACGAAATATCCTGCGACCAGATGTGCGGTAACAGCCACTATTCCATGAAAGGGATCATCAAAGTGGTGTCCAAGGAAGATTACATCATCTGGAAAGCGTCACAGAAATCGGCGTATTCCAGTGTATTCCCTGAAGCTGAGCAACCGGCTGTAAAACCAGCGGCGGACAGCACTTCAGCCAAGAAAACAGCAGTGGCCACAGCCATGCCGTCTACCAAATCGTAATAAGGTTATATTAATTAGGGAGCATATCCCGACATAAAAAAATAGTAGTATCATGAGCAACGAAGCAGCATTGCACGGTCATCCAGAGGTAGCTACCACTCATGAAGTGCACCATGATGAGCACCATGTGCATCATCATAAAGAAACGTTTATTACCAAATACGTTTTCAGCCAGGATCACAAAACGATCGCCAAGCAGTTCCTGATTTCAGGTATGGCCTGGGCCCTGATCGGTGGCCTGATGTCGGTGCTTTTCCGTTTGCAACTGGGTTATCCCGATCAATCCTTTCCCTGGCTGGAAGACATCCTCGGCCGTTGGGCTAAAGGAGGTCGTATTTCTGCAGAGAATTACTACGCACTGGTTACCATGCACGGAACCGTACTGGTGTTCTTCGTATTGACCGGTGGCTTAAGCGGTACCTTTGCCAACTTCCTGATCCCTCTTCAGATTGGCGCCCGCGACATGGCCTCTCCGTTCCTGAACATGCTTTCATACTGGTTCTTCTTCATCGCCAGTATCGTGATGCTTTCTTCTCTCTTCGTACAAACCGGACCTTTCAGTGGTGGCTGGACTGCCTACCCTCCATTGAGCGCCCTGGGTGAAGCTTCACCAGGCTCCAAAGTGGGGATGGATCTCTGGATCACGGCAATGGCACTGTTTGTGGTGTCTTCACTGCTGGGTGGTTTGAACTATATTTCAACTGTACTGAACCTGCGTACCAAGGGCATGAGCATGACACGCCTGCCGCTGACGATCTGGGCGCTGTTCTTCACAGCTGTTCTCGGCGTACTTTCCTTCCCGGTACTGCTGTCTGGTTTCATCCTGCTGTTATTCGATCGCCATGCAGGAACCAGCTTCTACCTGTCTGATATTTATGTAGCCGGCCAGGCACTTCCGAACGAAGGTGGTAATGCCATCCTGTTCCAGCACCTGTTCTGGTTCCTCGGTCACCCCGAAGTATACATCATCTTGTTGCCTGCCATGGGTATGGCTTCAGAGATCTTGTCTGTAAACTCCCGCAAGCCGATTTTCGGATATATGGCCATGGTGGCTTCTTTGTTTGCCATCACCATCCTGGCCTTCCTCGTTTGGGCTCACCACATGTTCGTTACCGGCTTGAACCCATTCCTTGGTTCCGTATTCGTACTGCTCACCCTGCTGATTGCGGTACCATCCGCCATCAAAGTATTCAACTGGCTGACCACCATCTGGCGCGCCAATATCCGGTTTACGCCGGGCATGATGTTCGCTCTTGGTTTCGTGAGCCTGTTCATCTCCGGTGGTTTAACAGGTATCTGGCTGGGTAACTCCACGCTCGACCTGCACCTTCATGACACTTATTTCGTAATCGCGCACTTCCACATCGTAATGGGTGTGAGCGCCTTCTTCGGCATGTTCGCCGGTATTTACCACTGGTATCCGAAGATGTACGGACGATATATGAACAATACCCTCGCGTATATCCATTTCTGGGTTACGCTGGTAGGCGCTTACCTGATCTTCTGGCCGATGCACTACGAAGGATTGGCGGGTATGCCTCGTCGTTACTTCGATTACACAAGCTGGGAATCATTCAAGCAGTTCGCCGAACTCAACAGGTTCATCTCTACTGTGGCAATGATCGTGTTCGCTGTTCAGATCCTGTTTGTGTTCAATTTCTTCTACAGCATCTGGAAAGGAAGAAAAGTACTGAGCCAGAACCCATGGGGTGCCAATACCCTCGAATGGACTACCCCCATTCGTCCTGGTCACGGTAACTGGCCCGGAGAAATTCCGGAAGTTCATCGCTGGGCATACGACTACGGTAAAGATGGAAGGGAATTCATCCCCCAGACTGAACCGATTGGTCCTAATGAATCCAGTCACTAATGGATCAACCAGCTTTTGGCTTTTCACCGCAAGGGTGGGAACAAGAGCTAAAAGCAAAAGATAATGAGTAAGGAAACCGTGAAGCAAAGAAGTTCTTTTACAATAACAGGAAAACTGAAAGATTACAGGTTGTTGACAAAATTCAGCCTGAGCTTCATGGTGGCATTTTCAGCCGTTATCAGTTACCTGTTGGCGCCAAAGATTGTAGAATATAACTGGAGCATGATCATCCTGCTGTTTGCAGGAGGCTACCTGATTACCGGAAGTGCCAATGCGGTGAATGAAATTGCAGAGAAAGATACAGATGCGCTGATGGGGAGAACCGCCAGTCGCCCATTACCTTCGGGTAGAATGAGCGTACAGGAGGCATGGACTGCAGCAATTGTGATGCTGGCCGCCGGATTGCTGATCATGTGGCATTACTTCAATCAACTGTCGGCCGTGTTGTCATTGGTAAGCTGGTTCATTTACGCTTACATGTATACGCCCCTGAAAAAAGTGAGTTCGATTTCAGTACTGTTGGGCGGTGTACCGGGAGCCTTGCCTTGCTTAATTGGATGGGCAGCCGGAAATGATGACCTGGGATTGGGAGGTTGGGTTTTGTTCGCCATCCAGTTTTTCTGGCAGTTTCCGCATTTCTGGGCAATTGCCTGGGTGGCTCATGGAGACTATTCCAAAGCAGGATTCAAACTGCTGCCATCTGTGCAGGGACCAACCAAGTACTCAGCCAGTCAATCGGTGATCTATTCACTGATTTTGATTCCGGTGGGGGTATTACCCTACCTGGTGGGAATGAGCGGACAGGTCAGCTTCTGGATCGTGCTGGTCGCAAACCTCTTCATGGTTTGGCAGTGCGTTCGGTTGTTCCGGGAAATGGAGAAGAAAGCGGCGCGAAGAGTGATGTTCAGCAGCTATTTCTACCTGCCGATTGTGCTGCTGGCACTGTTGGCAGACAAAAACTGGTAAAGAAAAAACTTTAATAAAGTGATGACCGATACCGTGAGTACACAAAGAAAAAAAATACATCCGCACAAGTTTACCCTTTGGGTAGCCATTGCGAGTATTATTATGATGTTTGCCGGATTAACCAGCGCCTACATCGTAAAGAGTAGTTTACCTGGATGGCAGGAGATTACTTTACCGAAGCTCTTTTACGTATCAACAGCGGTTATGCTGATCAGCAGTTTGAGTGTACAGATGTCCGTGAAAGCTTTTCGCGAACGGAACATGAAACAGTACCGCACACTGATCACTGTAACAGCCGCTCTTGGACTGGCCTTTATTATTTTGCAGATCCTGGCTTTTTCCCAGCTTTTCCAATCCGGAATAAAGATGGAAGGTTCGGGCCCGGGTCAGTTTCTGTATATCATTTTCGGCCTGCACGTGCTGCACGTACTGGGTGGTGTGATTGCCCTTCTGGTGATGTTTTTGAAAGCCTTCAGCACGCGTACAAGGAGTTACAACTCCGTACCCATTGAAGTGGCCAGCACGTACTGGCATTTTGTAGACCTGTTATGGGTTTACCTGTTTATATTCTTTTTGATCAAGATTTGAGAACGACATATTTAAATCAGAACCGTTAAAATAACAACATGTCACAAGCAGCTGTACCGGTAAATACCAAATGGTGGAATGGAGGGAAAAGCCCTTTCAATGTGGAGTATGGAAAACTGATGATGTGGTATTTCCTTATGAGTGATGCCTTCACTTTCGGAGCCTTCCTGATCGCTTACGGAACCGTGAGAATGAGTAGCAACGGATGGCCCGACCCCAACCATGTATTCCAGTCTGCCCCCTTCATTCCCGAAGGAGCGCCACTGGTATTCGTGAGCTTGATGACCTTCATCCTGATCGTAAGCTCGGTAACCATGGTACTCGCCGTTCACGAGGGACATAACATGAACCGCAAAGGTGTGGTGAAATGGTTATTGTGGACTATCATCGGCGGCCTGGCTTTCCTGGGTTGCCAGGCATGGGAGTGGACGCACCTTTATCATGCAGGTGCCTGGTGGGGTAAGATTCCGGTATATGCCGGCAGTCATTTCCTCAACGCAGATGGCTCTGTACCCTCTACCAACTTCTCGAACTTCTTCTTCACCATTACCGGCTTCCATGGTTTCCACGTATTCTCGGGAGTGGTGATCAATATCATCATGCTGATCATGACGCTTCAGGGTGTTTTCGATCGCAAGGGTCATTACCTGATGATCGAGAAAGCAGGTTTGTACTGGCACTTCGTAGACCTGGTATGGGTATTCGTATTCCTTTGCTTTTACCTGTTGTAAACCTTTATTGAAAACCATCTTATTCAGAATTATATGTCTCATCAACCTATTTCACCTGAAATCACTTTCACCGCGGATCATAGCGACTCGAAAGCAACCGTACGGAAGATCCTGAAAACAACACTGATCCTGAGTGTGATCACTATTATAGAACTGGCACTCGGTTTTACGATCTACAAGATCCACAACGCACAGGGTCACGAAGGCAGTCCGGGACTGATCATGTTCATGAAAGGAGTTATTGTTATCCTTTCCCTGGCGAAAGCGTTTTATATCGTTTCCATTTTCATGCACCTGGGCGATGAGCTCCGTAACATGATCATGACGATTATCGTTCCGCTGTTGCTTTTTATCTGGTTTATTACAGCTTTCCTGTGGGATGGTCATTCTTATAAGAACCTCCGCAATGACTACGATCGTCACCACAAAGAGCAAACAACGGTAAAGCCCACTAACCAGAAGCCGGCCGATGAACACGGTGGGCATGGAGAAGAGCATGGCGAGAAGCCGGGAGCAGTCCATTAATAGCGTAAACTTATCAGGTTAAATATTCAATCCCGCTCCGGCGGGATTTTTTGTTAAATAATCCCAACCAAACCACCCCGCTATCAAAAAAAACCGGCCGTTTGAGACGGCGCGTGTGTACCTTTGTGGCCAAATTTTGACGCTTGAATAAGAAAGCAATTCTGGCATTGGGACTGGTGGTTTTATTGCCGGTGATCAGTTACCTGCTGGTGAAAGGATACAGTGATGATGCGGTTTCGATGCCCCGCCGCTACTATGCTGATTCAACCATCGATAAAATTGTTGATGGCAAAAGAATAACCGATACCATCTGGCACCAGGTAGCCGATATTACCCTTACCAACCAGCTCGGAGAAAAAGTATCACTAAGTGACATCCATGATAAAGTCCTCGTCGTAGATTTTTTCTTTACCCGTTGCCCAAGTATTTGCCCGGGTATGACGAAGAGTATGCGGCGTTTGCAGGATATGATGTCGTCAAAAGATCCGAAAAAAATTGTCGACACGGCCATCGCCCATTTGATTTCCATCAGCATCGATCCCGAAAGAGATTCTCCGGAAGTGCTGAAGAAATATGCAGACAAATACGGTGTGGATCATAACCGGTGGTGGATGCTTACCGGCGATAAGCAGAAGATATATGATTTCGGAATTCATGAAATGAAACTCGGAATCATCGATGGCAACGGTAATGATACCCTGTTCGATCACTCACCCAGGTTTGTGTTGTTGGATAAAGACAGAGTGGTCAGAGGATATTACAATGGTCTTGACAGCAATCAGGTGCTGAAACTGTCGCAGGATATTGTTTACCTGTCGCTCGAAAAGGATCGCAGGAAACCTTCTGTCGTTTTCGAACAGCTGAAAGGGATCTGGCCCATTTACCTGGCAGTGATCGCGGCCATTGTCGTTTTTTCGGTGCTTGTATTAGGGAAGCGAAAAAAAATAAAAGTCTGATATGTTGAACGCTGTTATGAAAAAAAACGACCGGCAGGCTCGCTGGCTGATAGGAGTTTTTTCATTCGTGGTTTTCGCCGTAGTGGTTTCGCTCGACAGAATTAAGCTGGATGTCCGCCTGGGATTTGATCCGCATATATTCGCTACGGTGAATGCGGTTCTTAATTCCATTGTAGCCGTTTTATTGGTGATTGCGCTGGTAGCGGTAAAAAAGGGACAATACCGGTTTCATAAGAGAATGATGATATCAGCCATGGTCCTGTCGATACTATTCCTGGTTTCTTATATCTGTCATCATCTTTTTGCCGCTCAGACCAGGTTTGGAGGCGAGGGGGCATTGAAGTATATATACTACATCGTCCTGATCACACACGTTTTCCTGGCGGCCATCATACTTCCTTTCATTCTTTTTACAGCCTACAGAGGTTTGATTGCCGAATGGCCCGGCCACAAAAAGCTTGGTAAGATCACCTGGCCTATCTGGTTTTATGTGGCGCTAACCGGTCCGATCGTTTACTGGCTGATCAGCCCTTATTACACCTAAACAAGTTTGCATGAAGCCCACCGGGTATTTTACCGCGCTGAAAATGATACATCGGGTTCTGCTGATGGGACTTTCTTTATTTGGCACCCTGAGCCTGGTGCTGGTGGCAACAAATTCATTTCCGGCAGTTTTGGATGCCGCTAACGATCGCATGATGCAGGTGGTCGCTGTCCTCTTATCTGTGGGAATGGTGGTAGCGGGCTTTAACCTCTTCAAGAAAAAAATCTTTGCCGCCAGAGATTCTTCCGGCACCGCAGAGGAAAAAGTGACAGACTACCGAAAGGCTTGCCTGGTTTGGTGGGCAATGCTCGAGGGCCCGGGCCTCTTTGCCTTCGTTTGCTTTCTGCTTACCGGTAATTATGCGTTCTTCGCATTGGGATGTGCGCATATGGTGGCTATCTTCCTGTTCACTCCCCGAAAGGAAAATATCGCTGTTTTGTTGAGATTGAGCAGCGAAGAAGTGAGTCGGCTGGAAGGGCAATAAATCTCAGACCGCATTATATCGTTTATGGTTTAGCGTTTATCGTTTCACGTTGGTTGG
>JBGAHR010000104.1:0-8532 GCA_044226045.1 Chitinophagaceae bacterium | reverse complement strand
GACCTGAATTTATTTAAGCTTCGTGATCTTCAGACTGGAGCCGGGTTTCACGAACAGCAAACCCGTTGTAACGACCGTATCGTTGGCATTGAGACCTGATAATATCTGTATGTTGGCCGAATCTCTTACGCCGGTTGTTACGTTATTAAAAACAGCCTGACCGTCTTTATACACTACCACCTGCTTATTTCGTCCGGAAGGAATGATACATTCGGTAGGAATCAACAGGGCATCATTTTGTTTACCCAGGATCATCTGCACTTTCGCAAAGGCGCCGGGCACCAGGCGATTGTCTGTTACGCCCACCACTGCTCTTACCGCAAGGCTCCTGGTATTTTCTTCAATGGTGGTTTCTGTGGCCATTACCGAAGCTTTGTAATTTTTATCCGATCCATCCAGTTCAAATTTTACATCCTGTCCTCGCTGAACCAGCGAACCATATTTTTCCGGAACCGTGAACTGGAGCTTCAGTTTGTCCACTTCACTGATAGAACTGATCAGGGTGCTGGGGGAGATATAGGCACCCATACTGATATTCTTCAGACCCAGGCGTCCGGAGAACGGAGCGCGGATCTCTGTTTTGCTGATGTTTACTTTTACCAGTTCAATATCTGCTTTGAGGTTATTGATCTGAAGTTCGCTCAGGTCATATTCCTGCTGGCTGATACCGCCAATGGTCAGCAATTGCTTCTGCCTTTCCACTGTTTTTTCTGCAATCTGCAATTGAACCTGCAACTTGCTTAACTGTGCCTGCAGGTCGCCATCAAACAATTTCACCAGCAAGGTGCCTTTGGAGACATTCATCCCTTCCTGTAAATTCAGAGAAACCACTCTGCCGGAAATTTCTGAACGGATGTCTGTGGATTCAAATGGCAGCAGGCTGCCGGGAACTTCAATGGCTGATGCCAGGGAGGAAGGTTTTACAACGATCACTTCCACACCGAGTGGACCTGCATTACGGGCGCCGCCTCCTGCGGGAACGTCCGTCTTTTTATCCTCTTTACAAGAAAAAACTACAAAAGAAAATACTACCAGCAGACCCATGCCTGCTTTAGAACAGAGTTTCGTCATATGCAATTTTAAACGGTATAAATGTACTGGTTATAACCCGATAAGTGATTCATAAACAGTATAAGCGGTTATCAAAACAGATCACAGGGATACTACTTTCAAAACCTGGCCTATATGACGTGCTTTGTGAATCAATTCTTGCTTCTCCTGGCTTAAAATAGTGACATGCCCCATTTTTCTTCCAGGCTTGGTTTGTTTTTTTCCATAGATATGGACGAATACGTTATCCATTTGCAGCACTTCTTCCAAACCCTGGTAATGAGCGCTGCCCTGGTAACCATCGGCACCCAGAAGGTTTACGATAGCCGCAGGCATAATAGCATCGGGATTTCCGAGGGGGTAATCAAGCATAATTCTCCAGAGCATATCGAACTGGGAACTGAAATTTCCTTCTATTGTATGATGTCCACTGTTGTGAACCCGGGGGGCAGTTTCATTTACAAATACGTCGCCCAATTTGTTCACAAAAAGTTCTACCGCAAATAAGCCCGGACTGTTCAACGCCCTCACCAGTGAAATAGCAATGGCTTCAATTTTCCAGAGCACCTGTTCCGGTAACTGTGCGGGGCTGATCTGGTATTGCAGCAGGTTCAGGGAAGGATCGAAGACCATATCAACCGGCGGATACAGTACTGTTTCTCCTTTGGCGTTAATGGCAACAATCTGCGCGATTTCCTTATCGATCTCCACCATCTTCTCCAGTACACCGGGCGCGTCGAAGCCTTTTGATAAATCTTCGCGGGTTTTGATAACCTGTACTCCCCGGCCATCATATCCTCCTTCACCGATCTTGTGCACAGCCGGCAAATAGGCATGGTGCTGGAGCAGTTCCTGCAGGCTTTGTGTAACCAGGAAGTCCGAAGTAGGAATAGAATGCTCGCGGTAAAATTGTTTTTGAAGAATTTTATTTTTGATAATCCGGAGCGCGGAAGGTTTAGGGAAAATGCGAACTCCTTCGGCTTCCAGTTTTTCCAGGGCTTCGATGTTGACGGATTCAATTTCAATCGTCAATCCATCCAGTTTCTTTCCAAATGCATACACATCTTCAAACCGGCGGATATCTCCCCTGGTAAAATGATGGCATAGATGTGCGGCCGGACAGTCGGGATCATTCTCCATCACATAAGTTTCTACCGGGTAATTGGCTGCTGCCTGCAGCAGCATTCTTCCCAGTTGACCACCACCCAGAATCCCGATTTTTTTCATGGCGCAAAGATAGGGGAGAAGGCATTTCAACAATCTGCCCGATACCGGTTTGGATTATGAATAAATTTCTATTTTTGTCTGATGCGACCAGACCACCCGCATAAGATTTTTTCCGATAAACGAGCCAGTTTCAGCCTGCTCATGGAAACGCTTGCTATGGATCATGCCTGATCCTTTCTTTTCCCGCTGTAAAACCAGCGCACTTTCCTGTTCTCAACCCGATGATCCTGTATTTTTTCATTGTACAAATTCTTTTGCATGTCTACCATCACTCAAAAAACGGTTGCTTCCACTGAAACAGATTTCCTGCCCCTCTTGGGTACCGACCATGTTGAATTTTATGTTGGCAACGCCAAACAGGCTGCACATTATTATAAAACCGCCTTCGGCTTTCAAAGCCTCGCGTATGCCGGACCTGAAACGGGCGTTCGAGACCGCGCCAGCTATGTCGTCAGGCAAAACAAGCTCACTTTCGTTTTTACAACTCCGCTCAGAAGTGAAAATCCCATCGCAGATCATATTTATAAACATGGCGATGGCGTGCGTACCCTGGCGCTTTGGGTAGAGGACGCCACAAAAGCCTGGGAAGAAACAACCCGCAGGGGCGCAAAATCTTTCCAGGAACCCGTTGTTCACAAAGATGAATTCGGAACTGTGGTCACCAGCGGCATCCATACTTATGGCGACACCATTCACCTTTTTGTTGAAAGGAAAAACTATCAGGGCGCATTCATGCCCGGGTACCAGCCCTGGAAACCTCATTATAACCCTACCGAAACAGGCTTGCTGTATGTAGACCATTGCGTGGGTAATGTGGGATGGAACCAGATGAACCCCTGGGTTAAATTCTATGAAGAGGTGATGGGCTTCCGAAATATTCTCTCCTTTGATGATAAAGATATTTCCACCGAATATTCGGCCCTGATGAGTAAGGTAATGAGCAATGGGAATGGCTATGTGAAATTTCCGATCAATGAACCCGCAGAAGGAAAAAAGAAAAGCCAGGTAGAAGAATACCTCGATTATTATAATGGTGAGGGATGTCAGCACGTGGCACTGGCTACTCATGATATTGTCAAAACCGTGACCGCTCTCCGCGATCGCGGGGTTGAATTTCTTACCATTCCCGGCAGCTATTACGACGACCTGCTGGCAAGGGTGGGCAAGATAGATGAGGACATCAGCCCGCTGCGGGAATTGGGCATTCTCGTGGATCGAGATGAAGAAGGTTACCTCCTGCAAATTTTCACTAAACCGGTAGAAGACCGGCCCACCTTATTTTTTGAAATTATTCAGCGTAAAGGAGCCCGCAGTTTCGGAAAGGGAAATTTCAAGGCCCTTTTCGAAGCCATTGAGCTTGAGCAGGGAAAACGCGGAAACTTATAAAATGAGAAAATCCCATCGAAAAAAGCCTTCGGAAATTTCCGGGGGCTTTTCCACATTGTTAACAACAGGGTCTGATTTTTGATTACTCCTTTGCTTTAATTTTAACGCTCAATGGCTCTGAAGGACAGCTTACAGTAATTTAACGCTTTGCAGCCTTCCGGGACAAAATAAGCATTTCATCTTATCGTTTTATACAGGTGGTATCGACTATGAAATATTGCGTTCTCACCCTGATACTGGTTTCCAGTCTGTTGAGCGGATCCGGGCAAACATCCCTTCAGTCCAGCTCCTCTGTCACTTTCGTTGATTACCAAAAAACTTTTCCCAGGATTTCAGATGTCCTTAACCGAAAGGAAGATACCCTGATCAAACAATTCCAGGAAAAGAACCTGCAGTGGCCGGCCAGGTATATTTATCTGCGCTCTTTTAAATTCGACAGCCAGTTGGAAGTATGGGTGAAAAATGAAGCCAGTGAGAAATTCAAACTTTTCAAGACCTATAAAGTATGTGCATTGTCCGGAAGCCTGGGCCCTAAAAGAATGCAGGGAGACTACCAGGTACCGGAAGGATTCTATTATATCAATGAATTCAATCCCCGCAGTGCCTATTATCTCTCACTCGGACTGAACTACCCGAATGCTTCCGATAAATTGCTGGCAGACTCACTGCAGCCGGGAGGTGATATTTATATTCATGGCTCCTGTGTAACGACCGGTTGTATTCCCGTTACCAATACCCAGATTGAAGAATTATACATTCTGGCAACATATGCAAAGAATGCCGGTCAGGATTTTATCCCGGTACATATCTTTCCGATTCATTTCAAAAATCCCAAGAGTGTTGATTATCTCAACAAGTTCCTGAAGGATTTTCCAGAGTACACCAGCCTGAATACGGAGTTGAAAAGGGCCTACGATTATTTCGACAAAACCCGTGAACTCCCCGTAGTGATGGTAAATCGGAAAGGGGGATATGTAATCGAAGCCAACCTGCCACCCGATCCTCCAAAAGAAGAAAAAGTAGTCAGGAAAAAGGACCCCAGACCCGTAAAGCATATCAATGAGGAGGAGATCGCCAAAGTGGTCGACAAGCTACCCGAATTCCCCGGCGGAAATGAGAAATTCCAGGCATTTCTTGATCAACTTTCCAGGGAAATGGTCAATTTTCTGAACGAAGACCAGCCCAAGACCTATGTTATGGTGGAATTCATCATCGATAAAGACGGCAACCCGATCAATGCCAAAGTAATAAAAGGTGGAAACGAAGAATTGAATGATCAACTGGCGGATCGATTTGACAAAATGCCTACCTGGAAACCAGCCATCAGAACGGAAAGAAATGTGGCTGTTCGATTGAAACAGTCCCTGTATATCGAAAGAGCAAAGCCTTAATATCCAGATATTTCAATAAAAAACCCCGCCATAAGCGGGGCTTTTTATTTGGTATAAGCAGTTAGTTTGAGTCTTAGATAATATCCATAGCTTTTACGAAAGAAGTACAAACAAATGGCATAATCAAAGTAAGATAAGACCAATGATCAGCAATGGCATAGCCAAGCAAAGCGGTAGACGCCAGAAAAACCAGCCACCAAACGCCTGTGTATTTTTTCGTATTCTCCATGGGTTAAAATATTTGCGGCAAAAATAAGGCAAGAACACAAATATTAATAACAGAATTTTGTGTTTATTATTTATAAAACAATCTTTGCCAAACCATAATATAACCCATCAAGGCGACCGGCTTGACGTTACTGAACTTTGTGTATTTAATACACTTTCTATATCTTCATGCCGGCAGCCAAAACTCTGACGATGAAGATTCACTTTTATCTGCGCTTTCATACAAAACCCGGACAAACACTTTGGATCCTCGGCAATGCTGCCGAACTGGGAAAGGGGCAGCCCGGGGCGCAAGTAGCACTGAATTATCTTAACAGCGATTACTGGGAAGGCATCTTTCAAATTGATGCCAAAGAAGTTGCAAAGCTTAATTACAAATATATTTTACGTAATGAAGACGGCTTCCTGGTGGAAGAATGGGGCGATGACCGATACATCGACCTAGGCAAAACCGGCGTGGAAGAAATGCAGGTGGTCGACACCTGGAATCATGCCGGAGAATATGAGAATGCCTTTTATACTGATCCTTTCCAGGAAGTACTCCTGAAACAGAACGAAACACGCCCCAAGATAAAAGCTCCCAAGACTTTTACCCATATTTTCAAGGTAAAAGCACCTTTGCTGTTGAAAAATGAAGTTGTTTGTCTATTGGGAACTGGTTCCAGCCTGGGCAATTGGAATACCGAGGAACCAGTTTTACTCCAGAGAGAAAATGGCTGGTGGTCGACCCGGGTTAATTTGTCGTCGGACAACTTTCCATTAAGTTACAAGTACGGCATATACAACACTAAGAATAAAATATTTGTAAAATACGAAGAAGGCGATAACAGGGTTCTGTTCGGAACACATGCCAACCTCTGTTTACTGCATGATGGCTTCTTGCATGTTCCCAACAATACCTGGAAAGGGGCGGGGATAGCCATTCCTGTTTTTAGCCTTCGCAGCAAGCATTCGTTCGGAACCGGCGAATTCAACGACCTGCACCTGCTGGTCGACTGGGCCAGGAAAACCCAGATGAAACTGATCCAGATCCTGCCGGTGAACGACACCACAGCCACCGGAACCTGGGTAGATTCCTATCCGTATGCGGCTATTTCCGCATTTGCCTTGCACCCCCTGTTTATCAATCTCGAATCCGTTGCCGGTAAGAAGTATGCAGAACTGATCAAACCTCTTCGGAAAAAACAAAAGCAGTTGAACGAATTGCCGGAAGTGGATTACGAAGAAGTGATGAAATTCAAGATAGCGGCCCTGCGCGAGCTCTTTATATTGATGAAAGAAGAGTTTCTCCAGGATGCCGATTACCAGGAGTTCTTCGACAAAAATCGCTACTGGCTGGTTCCTTATGCGGCATTTTGCTATTTAAGAGACCGGAACGGCACTTCCGACTTCAGCCAGTGGAAAGTCTATGGAAGTTATAATCGCCTCTCGATCGACAAATACGTTTCGCCAAAGGCTAAACACTACGATGAGATTGCGTTCACCTATTTTCTGCAATATCACCTGCACCTGCAACTAAAGGCGGCGGCAGATTATGCGCATGAGAATGGAATCATTCTAAAGGGCGATATTCCGATTGGAATTTACCGATATGGTTGCGATGCCTGGATGGAGCCATCTCTGTACCATATGGAAATGCAGGCCGGCGCTCCACCTGATGATTTCGCCATTCACGGTCAGAACTGGGGCTTCCCGACCTATAACTGGGAACAAATGTCGAAGGATGGTTTCGAATGGTGGCATCGTCGCTTTGTTCAAATGGGCAATTATTTCGATGCATTCCGAATCGATCATATACTTGGATTTTTCCGCATCTGGAGCATCCCAACTTATTCGATCGAGGGAATCATGGGCAGGTTTGTCCCAGCATTGCCGGTACATCGCAACGAGTTTGGAGAACGAGGAATTTACTTTGATCATTACCGGTATTGTGCGCCATTTATCAATGATCAGGTTCTTTGGGAATACTTTGGCCCGAACAATCACAAGTTCAAACCATACCTGAAAGAAATTGGAAACGGCTACTACGAGATCATCGGGGAGTTTTCGACCCAGGAAAAAGTGAATGCGCATTTTGCTTCACTCGAACAGACAGAAGAGAACAGCCGTATTTGCCAGGGATTGTTTGATCTGCTGGCCAATGTTATTCTGTTTGAAGAACCAGGGTCTAATGGAGAGCAGTTTCATTTCCGTTTCAATATGGAACAAACCTCTTCGTTCCGTAACCTGGATGCCAACACGCAACACCTGCTGAAAGAACTATACGTCGATTACTTTTTCAGACGACAGGATGAATTCTGGCGCAAGGAAGCCATGAGAAAATTACCGGCTCTGAAGCATGCCACCAACATGCTGATCTGCGGAGAAGACCTGGGCATGGTACCGGCCTGTGTGCCCGATGTAATGAAACAACTCGGCATCCTCAGCCTGGAAATACAACGTATGCCCAAGTCGCTTGGCAAAGAGTTTTTCCATCCGGCGGAAGCACCTTATTTATCGGTTGTCACCCCCTCCACTCATGATATGAGCACAGTTAGAGGATGGTGGGAAGAAGACCGGGAGAAGACGCAGCGTTTCTTTAACCAGGAACTGGGACAATGGGGAGAAGCGCCGCTGCATTGTGAACCCTGGATCAGCCGGGCTATCATTCTTCAACATCTTTATTCACCTGCCATGTGGAGCATTTTCCAGTTGCAGGATATATTGGGTATGCACGAAGGGATTCGAAGAGAAAATCCTCATGATGAAAGAATCAATGTGCCCGCCAACCCGCGTCATTACTGGCGCTACAGAATGCATATCACCCTGGAAGATTTGCTGAAAGAAAAAGAATTCAATCACGAACTGAAAGAATTCATGTCAGCATCCGGCCGGGCATGAAATGCAATTTGCCAATTCGTCAATTGTTCAATGAGCCAATGCAATGACGGATTACGGATTACGGATGACGAATGGATTGCAATTTGCCAATTCGTCAATTGGTCAATCACTGTTGTCCGGGGAAATCTCAGAGCGCAAAATTGGTCAATGAGCCAATGGGCCAATTTGCCAATGAACAGCAAACCCCTAACTATAAACAACAAACTGAATTTCAACAATAGCCGGGCTTTATTCTACCGCTGTTCACCACCGAAGAACTGAAGCTGGGCGATAGGCCACGGTAACCGGGCTGTATATCGGTTACCGGCGCCTTTTTTTGTGGGACTTTTTTTGGCGAAACAAAAAAAGTCCCGTCAGAGACTCGCTGGAA
>JBGAHR010000016.1:0-79488 GCA_044226045.1 Chitinophagaceae bacterium | reverse complement strand
CCCATCAATCCGAATGTGAACGGTTTTTTGACGCAGGAAGGTGTCTGGAAAGGGATCAGTGATATCAAGCCACCCATCCGCCTGCAGTTCTCACCCTATTTTTCGGTATACACCAACCACTTTTCTTCACAGGTTCCAGGCCAGAAAGACTGGACGCAGCAGGTAAATGGCGGAATGGATGTCAAATACGGAATCAATCAGGCTTTTACACTGGATGCAACACTCATCCCTGATTTTGGCCAGGTACAAAGCGATAACCAGGTGCTTAACCTGAGTCCATTTGAGGTTCGATTCAATGAGAACAGGAGTTTCTTCACTGAAGGCACCGAGTTGTTTAGCAAAGGAAACCTGTTTTATTCCCGCAGAATCGGCGGCACCCCGCTTCATTTATATGATGTGTATGGAGGACTGGACTCCACTCATACCGTAATCAAGAATCCTACAGAGTCGAAGCTGATCAATGCCTCGAAGGTGTCTGGAAGAACCCAGAGTGGTTTGGGTATTGGTATTTTGAATGCCATCACCAAACCGCAATACGCCACAATTGAAAACATGGACAGCAAGGAACAGCATAAAGTAATGACCGATCCACTGACCAACTATAATATTCTGGTTCTTGACCAGACCTTTAAACATAACTCCAGTGTGACACTCGTAAATACCAATGTTATGAGGAGCGGGTCGGATTATGATGCCAACGTAACTGCGGGTTTATTCGATCTGTATGACAAAACCAACACCTGGAACCTGAATGGGAAAATAGCGGTAAGCCAGTTATTCAATTACACAGGGGATGGTCGGAACAGGAACGGTGTAAATTACCGGGTGGGCTTTGGAAAATCGAGTGGAAGATTCAATTTCAATGTGTACCAGGAGATGAGCGACACCAAGTATTCGCATAATGATCTGGGGTATTTCACTAACAACAACTATTTCGATAACGGATTGTGGCTTGGATATCGCTGGACTGAGCCAAAAGGCTGGTATAACAGGATTGGCATCAATTTCAATGCTTACCTGAGTCGCCTGCACGATCAAATAGGCCAGATTTCGACCAAATACCAACGGTCTAACCTGAACGTGAATGCCAATGCTCAATTGAAATCCCTTTCCTTTATTGGCATGTCTGTAACATACATGCCCTACCAGAATGATTTCTATGAGCCGAGACGGGAAGGGTATTTTTTCAGAAGAGCGGAGAGTGTGAGTGTTTCTACCTGGTTCGAGAGCAATGCAGCCAAGAAATATTCCTTTTTCTTTGATGCCACCGCCCGGCAGTTTTACAAGGACTACGATCAGCTGACCATTGATTTTACGCTGGGTCAGAATTATCGATTCAACCAACGGTTCGCCATTAGTCACCGAATCAACCTGATGCCCACTTTTGATGGAATCGGTTTTGCTACTTTTGACGGGAACGACCAGATTGTATTTGCAAAGAGGAGAATCAATACTGTTGAGAATATTTTGAGCCTCAAATACAGTTTTACAAATATGATGGGGCTTACTTTCCGCGCCCGGCATTATATGAGCACTGTGAGGAATCACGAATATCTTTCGCTTGATCAGCAAACGGGCAGGGTGGTGGAAGGCAACAGCTATACCGGAAATGCCGACCGCAATGTGAATTTTTTCAATATCGACATGGTCTATACCTGGCAATTTGCTCCGGGGAGTTTCCTGAACGTGGTTTGGAAAGATGCCGCGGCCATATCCCTGTCGCAGATTGAGAAAGGTTATTTCAGGAATTTCTATAAAACCATCGATACCGACCAGAATAACAATATTTCTATTAAGGTGATCTATTTCCTCGATTACCTCCAATTAACCAGGAAAAGGCATCGGCAATGAGGGTCTTCTGAGCCCGGTCCTGCCATTTAACCAACTTGTGTTAATTTCGCCGCCAACTCATACTGATCCTATGCAATCAGTGATCAAGGCGATCGAATCTTTATATATCAACTGGAGCGGGCAGTCGCCCCAGCGGATAGAACTGTTGCCCCAGGCCGGTTCCGACAGAAGGTATTTTCGCATTCATACCGGTGCAAAGCCCGTGATAGCCACCCATGGTGAGAATATCCAGGAAAATGAAACCTTTCTTTATTTCTCCGGTCATTTCAGGGAACGGAATCTTCCTGTACCCGAGATTTATGCCGTTAGTGAAGATCATACCATCTATTTGCAGGAAGACCTGGGCGACCAGTCATTGCTGAGCCACCTGGAAAAGGAAGGGTTTTCACAACATATGTATGGGCTGTTCCGCTTCAGTCTCGAGGAACTGGCCAGGCTGCAGGTGAAGGGTCACGATCAATTAGACTATACAAGGTGTTTGACCAACCAGGAATTCGGCAAACAGGCCATTCTTGCCGATCTGTTGTATTTCAAGTATTATTTCCTTGATGCGCTGCGAAAGCCATACGACAAGCAAAAGCTGATAGATGATTTTGAAGCGTTGAGTACTTATCTAACTCATACCGAGTACAAGTATTTTATGTTCCGTGATTTCCAAAGCAGGAACATCATGGTTCGCGAAGATGAATCGGTTGCCTTTATAGACTACCAGGGTGGTATGAAAGGCGCCCCTCAATATGATGTAGCCAGTATGCTCTGGCAGGCAAGGGCCAATTTGCCGGAAGATTGGAAAGAAACACTCCTGGACGATTACATGAACAGCTTCGAGGGATTGATCGGGCATTCACTGGATCGGACCATCTTTAAAAGTCAGTATAACGGGTATGTGCTGATCAGGTTATTGCAGGTATTGGGCGCTTATGGTTTCAGGGGGCTTTTTGAAAGAAAAGCGCAGTTCCTGACCAGTATTCCGCAGGCTTTAAATAACCTCAAGGGGTTTGTTGAAGACCAGAGTATTGGCATTGCTGTACCCGAGTTCAGAAAAGTCCTCAAGACCTGCATCAGCGACGAGATCATTGAAAGGTTTACACCCTTGCGTGCAACAGAGCAAACTCCGCTGGTGGTACATATCAGCAGTTTCAGCTATCGCAGGGGTATTCCGGCGGATGACAGCGAAAACAATGGAGGGTATGTGTTCGATTGTCGGGGAATTCTTAACCCGGGAAGAATTGAACAGTACAAATGGCAGACCGGAAGAGATAAATCGGTGAAGGATTTCCTGGAACAACAAACGCGAATGCCTGAATTTTTAAACAGTGTATTTGATATTGTTGATATTACCGTGGAGGATTTTATCAGGAGAGGATTTGAAAGACTGGTTGTAAATTTCGGATGCACAGGTGGTCAACACCGCAGTGTGTATGCTGCCGATGCGCTTGCCCGGCACCTTAGAAATAAATATCAGGTCAGGATTGAGCTGAAGCACCTGATTCAGGATGAGAAAAACTGGATTAACGAGCCGCCAGGCTCAAAATAACCGGGAGAATTATATGTACTATCTTATTTATATTCCTTTATACCTGCTTTCTCTTTTGCCTTTCCCGGTATTGTATTTTCTGGGTGACCTGATCTATGGTTTATTGTATTATATCATGAAGTACAGGCGTGAGGTGGTAATGAAAAACCTGGCTATCGCTTTTCCGGAGAAGACCGAGGAAGAGAGGAAGAAAATTGCGAAGCAGTTCTATCACAATTTTGTTGACAATTTCATTGAAACACTCAAGTTTCTTTCATTGAGTAAGAAAGGATTTGAAAAGAGAATGGATTTTGATGCATCTGGTATTGAGCCCTGTTATCCCAGCGGAAAAAGTGTTCAGCTTTTTGTGATGCATAATTTCAGTTGGGAATTTGCCAATTGGGGGATGGCTCTGATAGCCCGTTATCCATTCCTGGTATTGTATATGCCCTTATCCAGCAAACACATGGACAGGATTATCAAAAATATGCGTAGCCGTTTTGGATCTGTTATGATTCCAGCCACCAATTTCAGGCGTCAATATGTTGAATATGCGCGTAAGCCTCATATGATGGCCTCCGTGGCCGATCAAAGTCCGGGCAATGTTGATACAGCCTGGTGGTTTACTTTTTTTGGGAAGCCTACCCCGTTTGTATCGGGTCCCGAAAAAGGAGCAAGAGCGAATGACTCAGCGGTGGTATTTGTGGATTTTCACCGGGTGAAAAGAGGATACTATAAGGTCGTTACCAAATTTATAACGGACGATGTCCGCGCTTATCCCGAAAAAGAAATAACACGTCAATATGTTCGCTTCATGGAGAAATGTCTCCGTGAGCATCCGGATAATTACCTGTGGAGCCACCGCCGGTGGAAACATGAATACCAGGAAAAATATGGGAAGGTGGTTGAGTAATTGGTCAATGAGCCAATGCGATAACGGATTACGGATGGCGGATGACGAATGACGGATGGAATGCAATTTGCCAATTGGTCAATCACTGTTGTCCGGGGAAAGTGTCGAAGTCCATCCAGTTAAGCTGAAATAATCATCTTTTTGCCACTTTTTGAGAAATGAGCCCCCTCTCGGTGAGCGGGAGCGAGATCGAGAGCGGACGTAATTTGAGGGAGATTTTATTCCAGCGAGTCTCTGACGGGACTTTTTTTGTTTCGCCAAAAAAAGTCCCACAAAAAAAGGCGCCCAAGGCCGATATACAGCCCGGTTACTTTAGGGGAGCGGGAGTGAGAGCGGGAGCGGATCAGGAGAATTTGAATTTGATCCATTTACCAATTCAATTAGTTCTTCGGTGGTGAACAGCGATGGAATAAAGCCCGGCTATTGTTGAAATTCAGTTTGCTGTTTATAATTAGGGGTTTGCTGTTCATTGGCAAATTGGCCCATTGGCTAATTGACAAATTGAGCACTCAGCGATTTCCCCGGACAACAGTGATTGGCTAATTGACCAATTACTCATTCTTCTTCCTTTACTTTCACAAATGCTGCGCGTCGGGGACCGGGAAAGGGTATATGGTCTCCTTTTATCCCATGCCATAGTACGATATTGAATTCGAGATCGGGTACTGCATCTTCTTTTGTAAGATTGAAATTTTCAGAACGACGCTGCCATTCGCTTCTTGCCTGATTGGTTTCGTTGATATTGCTCCGGGCTGGTATCGAATGAAAAGGCTGCAGGTTGGCTTCATTTGTAAAACATCTCCACATCGGTGTTGCTGCGGCATCATATTGTGTCATGGGGGGTAATCCCAGGATCAGTTCCATAGTCCGGAGCATGGAAGTGGTTGAATACATCGTGTGATCCACAAAATTTCTTTTCACGAATCCACCCGCAACATAGGCTGTGGTTCGATGGGCATCGACATGATCGGGGCCGTTCTGTGCATCGTCTTCCACTATGAAAATGGCCGTTTCTTTCCATATCGGACTTTTGCTCAGGTATTCCACAAACATTCCCACTGCCCAGTCGTTGTCTGCCACATGCGCAAAAGGAGTTGGTCTTCCCAAACGCAATCCTTCTGTATGATCGTTGATGAAGCGGACCGTATTGAATCGGGGCACCTGGTTAATCGCCAGCAGCGAATCGAAATCCCGTTTCCATTGGTAGAAGCGGGTGGTGTCCCGCACCGATTCATCCCAACCGGTATAGTAGGTGCAGTAATGACCTTTCAGTACCGGGATATTCGGTTTGTAATCATCTGCAAATTCGCCGTATGTCCGGTAACTCACTTTGTGTCTTTTGCAGAGGTCCCAGAAGAAACCGGCTTTGTTATTCGCAATGGCTCTGTTGCCTTCCGCTGCATAAGTACCTCCTCTTCCGCCGTAGCTGGTGGGCCATGTTTTTTCGAGGTAGTCGGTAGCGTACGCACCCATACTCCAGTTATGACCATCGGCACTCACTTCTCCATCTACATAAAAGTTATCCAGCAACACAAATTCGCGGGCCAGTTTATGTTGATTAGGAGTGTATTTTTCACCAAAGAGACAGAGAGAGGTATCGCCATTACCTTCCTTTACATCTCCCAGCACCTGGTCATAAGTCCGGTTTTCCTTGATTACATAAAATACGTATTTGATGGGAGAGGGGTCGCCCACTTTCATCGGAACCGGATTGCCCGTTTCACCCTGGCTCATCAGTTCCTTTTCCTTGTTGTAGGGTGAATTTTCATACACGAGTCTTGAGTAATCTGCAAGATCTCTTTCAGAAGGGACCGGAATAATGCTCATCGTTCCTTTGAAAAGCCCGGCAATGTATTGAACTTCCATGGGGCGGCTCGAGTCCCCGTGTTGATAGGCTACATCTTCTTTGCGCGAAGCCGGGTTGGGCCCCCAGGGGTTGGCCATCGAACTGAATCCTTTTCCATTGGCAACAAATATTCTTTTATCGAGGGCTTTTACACTGGTGGGGTACCATCCAACCGGGATAAAACCTTTTGACTGGCTAAACCCTTTTCTGCTGACATCAAAAACAGCCAGGCAGTTGTTGTCTGCATTGGCAATGTAAAGTGTTTTTTCGTCGGGGCTTAAGGCAAGGCCGTTGCTGGTGGACCCGCTGGGTGCATTGGGATAAAGGGCAGCGTTGAGTACTTCCAGGACCTTCCTTTTGCGAATATCTATTACCGATACAGAGTTGTCGTTCGCATTGGCCACAAAAAGATATTGTCCTTTTTGAGTAATACAAAGATCATTGGGATTATCACCAACCCGAACAGAATCGACCAGCTTCATCTGACTGGTGTTGTAAACCAATACCTGGTCTCCGCCCCAGCTGGAAATATAAAGTTCGTGGTTGTCGGGAGAGAGCAGACAGGTAAACAGTTCATGACCCAATGGAAGACGCTGAATGATTTTTTTATCAGCGAGATTCACGACATACAATGAATTGTTTTCCCGGGTAACGATATACATTCGTTTGCCTGCGCGATCTATGGATATGCCGGCAGGGCAAACCTTGCGGGGCCATTTTTTATCGAGCAGGATGCTGTCGGTTAGTATCAGCTGGTTGTTTTGAATGGCATATTGAAGGATCCAGTTGTCATTACCGCCGGATGCATACAGAAATTTTTCATCCGGGCTGAAGGCCAAGCCAAACCAGCTTTTCGGGATTACCACGCTATGAAGTAACTTTTCTGATTTGGCATCCACCAGTTGTATGGACTGAACGCTTTGTCCGTTATTGGTGACCGCCAGGTATTTTTTACGAGGGGAGAGAACCAGGTTCAACGGCAGGTCTCCCAGTGGCAGCGCCCGTCCGGCGGGACTCAGCTTCCATCCATTGGGAAGGCCAACCTGTTTTGATTTAAGTGTTTCGTAAACCTGGGAGAAGGATAAGGCAGGAATCAGCAGGATCAGCAGGCAGATATGCTTTTTCATGCAACGAATTTTACTAAAGGTATGATTTGATCATTTATGCATAGGCTGGTATCAAAAAATTAATGTAGTCTAATTGTGAATGATCAGATTCCTGATGATGAATTACCGGGTCTTAGGGGAATAGTTCTTCTGCCTCGGCCACCGATTCAGGCTTGCCCACATCAACGAAGCGGCTGGAACTATGATCGTATGAAAGGATGGTGTGGCTTTTAGAAAGTTCCAGGTAAACATCCACTATGCCGAATTTGCCTTCCTGGTGTAGCAGATTCAGTAATTGATGACTGACTACATGAATGCCGCTGAAACCCCGCTCATCAAGATGTTGAAATCCGGGTCTGCTGATAATCTCTTCTCCTGTTTTAGTGTTGCGCCAACCACAAAGAACCTGGTCTTCATTAAACAGAAAGTACCGGGACGTTTTTCTTTTACGGGTGGCCAGGGTTGCCAATGGCCGATGCTGTTGATGAAAGGAAATCATTCCGGCAAGATCCAGATCGGTAAGGATGTCTGCGTTCATGATCACAATTGGATCGCTGTGTAGCAACGCTGTTGCTTTTTTCAGACCACCGCCCGTTTCCAGAACAGCTTCCCTTTCCTCACTGATAAGTATTTTACTGCCCCAGCCCTTATTTTCCCGGATGGTATTGATCAACTGTTCGGCAAAGTGGTGAACGTTTACAACTACTTCATCAATGCCGTATTTCCGCAGGTACTCGATATTTCTTTGCAGCAATGACTTTCCATTGACCATTGCCAGGGCTTTCGGATGATGATCCGTCCAGGGTTTGAATCGTGTACCCAGTCCGGCGGCAAAGATCATTGCTTGCATGTAAGAGTTTGTTTTTTTTGAGATGATTGAGAAATCAAAGTACAATATTTTGAACCAGCGGACTTTTTCCCGGGTAGTCGGTATTGAAGTGAAGGCCCCTGCTTTCTTTCCTGAACATGGCGCATTTAATGATCAGGTAACTGACGGTGATCATATTTCTGAGTTCGCACAGTTGAGGGGAAAGGGTAGTGGTTTCATAGAGAGCTTCTGTTTCTTCCCAAAGTAGATCGATTCTTTTACTCGCCCGTTGCAAACGTACATTGGTACGAACAATGCCCACGTAATCGCTCATGATCTGTTGTACTTCCTTCAGGCTTTGCGTAATCAGGATCATTTCTTTCGGATCGGTAGTGCCGGAGGCATTCCAGTCTGGCACTTCTCCCCATTGTTTGCCGGATTTTTTATCCAGCTCCATTTTTTCGGATGCCTTCAGAAAGCTCCGGTGGGCGAATACCATCGCTTCGAGCAGAGAATTGCTGGCCAGCCGGTTTGCACCGTGTAAACCTGTGCAGGCACATTCGCCGGCAGCGAACAGGTTATTGATGGATGTTTGTCCCCATTCATCCGTTTTGATGCCACCGCAGCTGTAATGGGCCGCTGGTGCAACCGGGATCATGTGTTTGGCCACATCGATACCCATGGAGCGGCATTTTTCGTGAATATTCGGGAAGTGTTCCAGGAATTTTTGCTGATCCATATGACGGCAATCGAGGAACACATGTTCTGTACCGGTGATCTTCATTTCGCTGTCTATGGCTCTTGCTACAATATCACGTGGGGCGAGGTCTTTACGTGCATCGTAGCGACTCATGAAAGCCTCTCCGTTTTTGTTCCGCAAAATACCGCCATCCCCTCTTACTGCTTCGGTGATGAGGAATGATTGTCCGCGAACACCGGGTTCATAAAGAGCCGTTGGATGAAATTGAATGAATTCCATGTTTTCGATCCGGCCCTTGGCGCGATAAACCATGGCCACCCCATCACCGGTTGCAATATGCGGATTGGTTGTTGAACGATATACCTGCCCATTGCCGCCACTTGCCAGCAGGGTCACTTCGGACAATATCTTTTCAATCTGGTTGGTTTCGCGATTTAGTACGTAAACACCGAGACATTCGATATCCGGGGTTGATTTGGTAACCAGGTAACCCAGGTGGTGTTGCGTAATTAGATCTACCACAAAACAATGCTTGATGATTTCGATATTGGGATATCTGTCCACCTCTTCCAGCAAAGCTCTTTCCATTTCCTTGCCGGTAACATCTTTATGATGAAGGATGCGGTATTCGCTGTGTCCGCCTTCTTTACCGAGTTTGTAATCACCATCTGCTTCTTTGTCGAATCGGGCGCCCCATTCAATTATTTCCCTGATTCGGTCCACTCCTTCTTTTACCACAATTTCCACTACTTCCCGATTGCACAGGCCATCGCCCGCGATCAAAGTGTCTTCGATATGTTTGTCGAAACTGTCGTTCTCGGCATCCCATACGCCTGCGATCCCTCCCTGGGCGTATTTGGTATTGGTTTCATCGGCCTGTGTTTTGGTAACCACAAGCACTTTTTTCTGAGGAAATTTTTTGGCAGCTTTTAGTGCGAAGGTCAGGCCCGCGATGCCGGAGCCAATCACCAGGAAATCGGTTTTTTGCATAGTTGATAATCAATACCCAAAATTAACGCTTCTTGATGGAAAGGCAGCACCGGATAGCGCTACCGACTATCAGCCATTGAGCCAGGCCATAGGTGAGCATAACGATCACACCTGCTGATGGCAAGGGATCAATGAACTTGTTATAAGCCAGGGTTCCGTCGGAGAAAATAAAGAGTAAACCGCCCAGCAAGGCGACTCTTCCAATAACAGTGGCAAGCCCGAATGCCCGTGGGATCATCCAGACCATGGTAACCAGTGTTGCCCCGTAAACAATTACAGGCACCGTCATTTTATCCAGTTTTTCGCGATAGAGCCACGACACAACCACCCAGGCGGTGATGGCAAACGCATAATAAACCCAGGCGCGGTTTGTAATGGGCCGCCCCAGGGCTAATCTTATTTTCTGAAACAGTAGAATATAGGACAGATGTGCCAGGAGAAAGCAGATCAGTCCCGTGATGAAATACAATTCACCGCGGCTGTCAAACATCAGCGCAATATCACCTGCCAGCGAGAGGAAAACAGCGCCTGCCAGTAAGTTTTTCAGTGCAGGGTATTGAACAGGTTGGGCAAGTGTCAGCATGAGTAAAACCAGCATCAGGGCTGGTTTGGTTACATATCTTGCTTCGGTTTGGCCGTTGTAAATGAAATAAAGTTCCAGCAGCAACAGGAAAGGAAACAGGTAGTAAAGGAATTTCTTTCTCATGTTGCTGCTGGTATTTCTTAGTAGTTAATGGCGAATTCCAGTTTCTCGGGCTTTTCGAAGATGTCGAGAAAATTGTATTTGATAGTCACTGTTTTTTTGTCATCAGACAGTTTGATTGCATCGCTGCTTGTACTCGTTGCCGGCCGGGGTAATTTGATAACGGTTGTATAGAGTACTTCCATTCCCGAACTTCCCACCTGTTTCATATTCTCAAACTCCGGGTTTTCCATCATCTTGTTGTATTTTTCTTTGTTGAGCTTTTTTGTGATGGAGCCGTTTTTGATTACCACATCATATACATTTCCAACCTGGCCCATGCCCGGGTCTTTGGGTGCATCCGGCTGGTCCTGGGTGTTTTTACCGTCACTTTTGCCAAATACATTTTTCATAGCATCACCGATGGAAGAAAGACCACCGCCTCCTGAGAGCAGGGTCTGCAACTGATCGAGTGAGGTGTATTTAATGTCGGTATCGATCTTGAAAATGCTTTCCTTGAAATTCATCTGGAAGCGCATTTTTCCGTTGCTGAATAAGGCTTTTTGTTCCGGGCTCAGGTCTTTTGCAGAGTCGGTGATCGATTTCATATTGATAACCGTATCGATTACTTTGTCCAGTCCTTCCTTGGCCAGTTCATCTTCTCCAAGTCCTTTCATCATTTCCAGCAGGGGGCCCATATCCATGCGGCTGGAATAGGTGCCGGCCCCTGATTCGGAGATCACGATTTCTTCATTCACTTCATAACATCCCAGCACCAGGAAGCAGGTCAGGGCCAGAGTAATCCATTTCAACTTTTTCATGTAATTGTCTTTTTTTGAACGGTGTAAAAGGAAGACGAGAAGTCCTCGCTATGGGTGGCAAGATAGCTGATTTAGTCCACCTCCACTTTATACCAAAGGGTAAATGTTTCGGTTTGTCTGGGGTTTAAAACAACCACGCCGATTCCATTGTTGAAGCAATCGGGCGCACCGCTGAGGTTTTCGATGGCGATGCTCTGCCGGTGATCGGGCGTATAGATTTGAAGGAAGGGATAGTTACGGCTGGCAAAGAATTGAAGCTGTACGCCATTAGCCGGGTTGCTAAAAATGCAAACCGGCTCCCCTTCGGTCTGTTCCAACTGAAAACAGTTGTCGAGGAACCGGGAACCCAGCAGTCCGCCATTTCTCAGACTTGGGTCATAGATGATTTTACCCGTTGGAATGAGTTTTTCATTGAACTCCAGCATGGAATCAGAGGCGATCATCAGTTCGCAATCGTTGACGGGTGCCCCTAGTGTAAAGTAAGGATGCCATCCATCGGCAACCGGCAAGAGAACATCATCTGCATTGTAGATCTTTGTTTCAACCTGCAGTACGTTTTTGGGGTGAAGGCTGTACACGACTTCGCAGGTATATTCGAATGGATAGCCCGGATCTTCTTTTTTATAGTGGTATTTCAGCCGTAGAGAGGCCTGGTGATCGTCCACGAATTCATCCACCACACGAAAGGGTTTGTTATACAACAGTCCATGAATGGCCGAACCATCCATGAATTTATTGGCAAACTCAAGTTGTTCTCCCTGCCATTCCCATTTTCCGTCCGGAATGCGGCAGACGAATGGCGACAGTTTTGAACTTTTGTAGGAGGTGGCCAGTTGTTTTTCAACTGAGGCCAGGTCGGGATAGCCGTCGATGATATTGAGTGGTTTGTTGTGTGCGGTTACGGAAAATGCGTGCAGCAGGGCTCCATAGGACGGTAAAATATCGGCAAAAGTATTTTGCTGATGATCGGTAAGCCTTATCAGTGAAAGCCCGTTTTCGTTGATTCTTCTGATCGAGAAATTCATGTTGTTGCCCTGGCAATTTTAAGGACTATTTCAATTAATTTGTGCGATGATCGAACAATTGCAACAGGAGTTTACCCGTCGCTATGGCCGTGAACCATTCATAGTCGCATCGCCCGGCCGAATAAACCTGATTGGGGAACATACCGACTACAATAAAGGTTTTGTTTTACCGGCTGCCATCGATAAACGAATATATGCAGCAATTGCTAAAAATGGAACGGGCAGTGTGAACGTTTTTGCCCGCCAGCTGAATGCACACGCAACATTTTCCGTCCGTGACCACCAGAAAAGAGAAGGATGGATCAATTACCTGATAGGAGTTACTTATTTTCTCCAGCAAACCGGCGGCTACGTAGAAGGCATAGACGTTATCATTGATGGTGATGTGCCTGTTGGGGCCGGCATGAGTTCATCCGCCGCTCTTTGTTCGGCGTATGGATTTGCCTTGAATGAAATGTTTGGTCTCGATTTCAGCCGGATGGAACTGGCACTCGTCGGGCAGAGAACAGAGCATGAGTTTGCCGGGGTGAAATGTGGTATTATGGATCAGTTTGCGAGCCTGCATGGAAAGAAAGGATATGCCATCAAGCTCGATTGCCGGAGCATGGAATATGAATATGTTCCTTTTGATTTTCCCGATTACCGGATCGTGTTGGTTAATACCATGGTGAGCCATTCGCTGGCCGGTACCGAATACAATCTGAGGAGACAACAATGTGAAGAAGGAGTGGCATTGCTGAAAAAATACGACCCGGATATAGAATCCCTGCGAGATGTGACGTACGAACTGCTGGTTCAGCACTGGAAAGAATTTAACACCACGGTATATGATCGCTGTACCTATGTGGTGAATGAAAATCAACGATTGCTCGCCGCCTGTGATGCGTTACGGCGGGGAGATTTGTCCGGACTGGGCGAAATGATGTTCGCTTCGCATAAGGGTTTGAGTAAACGATACGAAGTCAGTTGCAAGGAGCTTGATTTCCTGGTGGAATTTGCTAAAAAAACCGAAGGCGTGATTGGTGCCAGGATGATGGGTGGCGGATTTGGTGGTTGCACCATCAATATAGTGCGGGCCGATTCGGTAGATGAATTCAGCAAGGAAATCAAGAGAGCCTACCTGGATCGCTTCCAGGCAGACCCTCATGTTTACGTAATGCAAATGGAAGATGGCACCAAAACAGTGTATCAACCTGCCTGAGAATCGATAAGAGAGGTTTGTTTCGATCTGTAATCCGGCGTTTTTTGAAGTCCGCTGATGACAATACCTACCTGTACTTCTGTTAGATTGTTTTCCGGGTTTTCCATATCAATATTTAAGTAAACTTCTCTGAATTCACCGGTAATCTGGTGATGATTCAGCGCGATGTATTGAAATAATTGGGCATAGGTTCCGCTAAGGTTTTCCCATCTTGATTCATGCACATGCGTTGCCGCCTTGAAGGCCGGGAGGTCCTTCGTGGCAAATCTGGAGTCGGCTATATTGCCCTGGATGGGTAAGGCAATGTCCAGTGTGAAGACGGTCTCGGGATGGCCGTCCATGCCTTTGTAAAGCCAGTAGCAGGGGCCGCTGACCAGTACCTGGTTTCTAACGGCTTCGGCATATAGTTCTTTGACAACCACTCCGGCGAGCTGGCCCAATTGAGAAAGTGTAGTCTGGTGTGTACTGTAAAGCACCCGCATGGCAGGATGAGTTTTTATTTCCATTGTATGAAGATTTACACAAAGGAAAAAGAGGCGAGTGACAACCCTATGTCAGCAGGAGGGAAAACAATTTGTCAATTGGTCAATTGGTCAATGAGCCAATGGGATGACGGATGACGGATGGGAAGCAATTTGTCAATTGGTCAATTGGTCAATGAGCCAATGGGATGACGGATGACGGATTACGGATGGGATGCTATTTGTCAATTTGCCAATTGGTCAATTGGTCAATGAGCCAATGGGATGACGGATGACGGATTACGGATGACGGATGGGATGCTATTTGTCAATTTGCCAATTGGTCAATTGGTCAATGAGCCAATGGGATGCAATACAATTAGCCAATGCAATGACGTATGACGAATGACGGATGTGGCAAATTCAAAATTAAATGCTGTTTGAGGTTTGGGAGTAGCCTGCGCAAAATGAACCGTGAAACATGAAACGTAAAACGCGAAACGTGTAAACCGCAAACCGACAACCGCAAACTATTGTGCAACAATAAACGCTAGAGGTATTCTTTCCCCAGTTCTTCTACCAGTTTCTTCATGGCTGTTTTCATTTCCGCGGGGGATTCGATTTTTACATCCTTGGTGAACATCAGCAGCCAGCGGGCCAT
Source organism: Chitinophagaceae bacterium (assembly GCA_044226045.1). GTDB lineage: Bacteria > Bacteroidota > Bacteroidia > Chitinophagales > Chitinophagaceae > Endoryza. The sequence continues at coordinate 64,907 of JBGAHR010000016.1, read as the reverse complement.
TCCTTCGAAATAAGCCGTCAGGAATTTCATACGGTAATAATCTCCCTCTTTTTCTTCGGAGACAAATCCATGATAGTAGCGCTGTTCGCCAATAAATCGAACAACAGTTTTGTGGAACAGGATTGTTACCTCTTTTAAGCCGGTTTTGTGATCAGATACCATCTTATCGAGGTATTGCTGCAGCGAGGGATGGTTGGCAGGATTGAAGGTGCTTTCTGTCAGGTGCAGGGTTTTCATGCGGTTAACCCTGAAATCGCGGTAATCTTTTCTTAACCCGCACCAGGCAAAAAGATGCCAGGCTGAGCCATAATAACAAAGACCAATCGGCTCGAGCAAACGTTCGGTGACGTCCTCGCTATAGTTGGATTGATAACGAATCTTCACCACTTTTCTGTCGACAATCGCCTTTTGGAGAACAGCCATGTATTGCTGATCTCCTTCCATGGGTTTATCTGTGCGGGGCGTGAAAATGGCTACGTGTTCATTCAATGAATCGACGTGCTCTTTGTCTGTATTTCTCAGAACAGCTTTTATTTTGAATAAGGCCGATTCAAATTGTTTCTGTACTGATTTGTCGGTGAATTGTGCCGCCAGTTTGGAACCCAATGTAAGCGCCACTGCTTCTTCCTGGGTAAACATAACCGGGGGTAACCGATATCCTTCCATGATGGAATAGCCCGAACCCGCCTCTCCAATGACCGGTACGCCACTTTCATCCAGGGCTTTTACATCCCTGTAAACAGTTCGCAGGCTGATATTGAACCGATCGGCGATCTCCTGGGCAGTAACCCGTTTCTTACTTTGCAAATGAGTAAGAATAGCATGTAATCGATCGATCCGGTTCATGATAATGGATTAAGATACTGAAGCTGGATGGTTTACCCAGGCGCCATGTTCTTTTAAAAGATTGATCAGTTCTTCCACGGCAATCTGGCTGTCGACGTTTCTTTTGATGACCTCTTTTCCTTTGTATAGCGTGATCTTGCCGGGGCCGCTTCCCACATATCCGAAATCTGCATCTGCCATTTCACCGGGACCGTTTACGATACAACCCATAATCGCAATCTTTACGCCTTTGAGGTGATGGGTGACTGCCCGGATGCGGGCGGTTGTTTCCTGCAGGTCAAATAGTGTGCGTCCGCAACTGGGGCAACTGATGTATTCTGTTTTCGAAATACGTGTGCGCGTGGCCTGTAAAATGGAAAAGGCGGTATTGTTGGTAAACTGGTAACTGTCTTTTACGTCGAGGTAAGTCCGGCCGGTGGTTTTCACCGAGCTGATCGTTGCCTGTGAAGTATAACCAAGGCATATACCATCGCCAAAGCCATCGAGCAGCAGGGCGCCGGTTTCGGTAGCGAAATGGATCAGGTGTTCATCCGGGGTTTGCCAGGGACTATCGGTGATGAGAATAACCGGATTGTTAATGTTCTTTTCCGATAGTTCCATAAAGGCCCTTCTTACCGATTGCATGGCGTTGCTGTTGGTGCTGCTCAGGCAAAGAACTACCGATTCGTCATTCACCCAATTGCCTTCAAAGCTTTCCGAAGAATTTTTATGGTAGCAATCGGCCATGACAAAATTGAGCGAATCACTCTTTTGATCCGCGGTTTCAAAACTATTCGTATTGAAAATCGGGAAATAGGTCTGGCGGTCGTTGGTTTTCTTCCAGGTGTCGGGATCAACGATAACTTTCAAAGTACCTGGCAGTGCAAATGTCAGTAACTGGCTGCCCGTATATACATAATCCGCTGCCGCATCGCTGATGGTCCATTTGTCCGTCGCTTCTTCATAAGTATAACCGATGCTTTGCAAATGGGAAGGACTGATTTTTTCTATTTTAGACAGGTCGGCCACTACTACCGGAACCTGCTGGCCGCCGATATTACCCACTGAAATACTTTTTCTCCTTTTATATTCGAATGGATGAAATGCTTTGGCCAGTCCGTTTACCGAAGGAGGCACCAAACCATCCTGGCTTTTATCGATGTGACTGTATCTTTTTACCAGGTCGCGGCAAACCGGTATTTCAAACTCAGGATCTTCCGTTAATGAAACACGGATGGTATCTCCGATTCCATCTTCCAGGAGGGTGCCGATGCCGATGGCAGATTTGATTCTTCCATCTTCTCCATCGCCGGCTTCCGTAACTCCAAGGTGTAACGGATAGATCTGACCGAATTCATCCTGCATGGTTTTTATCAGCAGCCGATAAGCCTGTACCATCACCTGCGGGTTGCTGCTTTTCATGCTCAGCACGATGTTATGGTAGCTTTCGCCCCGTGCAATACGCAGAAATTCCATAGCGCTTTCCACCATTCCCATGGGGGTGTCGCCATAACGACTCATGATCCGGTCGCTGAGGGAACCGTGGTTGGTTCCGATTCGCATGGCGGTTCCGTACTCTTTGCAAATCTTTACCAGTGGGGTGAACCGTTCCCGGATGCGATCGATCTCTTCCGCATAGTCGGCATCGGTATATTCAATCAGTTCAAATTTCTTTTTGTCTACATAGTTGCCAGGGTTCACTCTGACTTTTTCAACGATGCGGGCGGCAATTTCAGCCGCGTTGGGTGTAAAATGAATATCAGCTACCAGGGGTGTTGTGTACCCTCTTTTGCGCAATTCATTTTTGATGTTCTGCAGATTTTCCGCTTCTTTTTTGCTGGGAGCTGTAATCCGAACCAGTTCCGCGCCCGCTTCGATGCAACGAATGGATTGTTCAACCGTTGCCAGCGTATCCATGGTATCGGTAGTGGTCATAGTTTGTACACGGATCGGGTGGTTGTTGCCCAGGAGCAAACCGCCGATATTCACTTCTGAAGTCTGAAGTCTTTTATATTGAAAAAGAGAGGCTGCGTATAACTGCATATTTTAAACCGTTTTTAACCGCACGATAACCCAATTGGTTTGAACAGGATTACATGGATGATCTCACAAATGTAAGAAGGGATTGGCGAACCGTTGGCTATAGGCCATGTCTCATTAATTTATGGACTAGTCTCCTTTTGCCAGCTGATTTATATTCAAATGGTAACGAGTACTTTTTAGTACTCCTGTTTTTGTCAAAGCTTTACATTCCACCAGTTCCTGCAAATCACGGGTAGCTGTTGCCCTTGAAGTTCCGGTAATGCTTATATAGTTCTCGGCACTAAGACCACCCTTGAAACCCTCTATACCTTCCCGGAATATTCTGGCCAGCACCTTCTCTTGCCGGGAATTCAATTTACCACGTAAGCGATCATACAGTTTGGTTTTTTCAATCAGGAAAGAAACCAGTTTGATTGAATAATCCTGGCCTTTCAGAACGGTTTGCGCAAAATACACCAGCCAGTCTGTAATTTCCAGTGATTTGTTATTCTTCTCCAGCGCATCATAGTAATCTTTCCGATTTCGCTCAATCAATTGTGAAAGCGCAATGAGCGTAGGTTGTCCCAGGTTTTCTGCCAGCGATTTTTCGGCCAGCGCGCGACCCATTCTGCCGTTTCCATCCTCAAAGGGATGGATACATACAAAATATAAATGAGCAATCCCTGATCTTGTCAACGGGGGCAGGGGAGAGGCGCCATCAGGCGACGAATTTTTCCACCATTGCAGGAATGCTTCCATTTCTTTATCTATTTTATCTGACGGTGGCGCCTCGAAATGTACATGGGGCTTATCCAATCGACCAGAGACCACCTGCATCGGATCTTGGTGAGTTCTGTAACGTCCAACATCTTTTAAGTCCAACCTTCCGTTGGTAATCATTTTATGCCAATTAAAAAGAGTTGTATGCAACAATGGTTTTTCGGCATGTACGAACAGATCAGTCATCATGTCTGCGATCCCCCTTTCCTGGGGTTTCGAGCGCCGGTTGTCAGTATCCATTCCCAAATTGCGAAGTATGGATGATTGTACGCTGTCGCGGTTCAGGTATTCACCTTCAATTTCCGAAGTTTTTACAGCTTCCCCGGTCATCAGTTCTACTGTAAACAGATTTTTCTCCTCTTTGTTGAAATGCCTGAGCGATCCCATCAAAATGCCCGCTTTAAGCAAATATTGTCGTTCCAATTCTTCTAATGCATCGGCATTCCAAGTGAAATGAGGCCAGTCTGACTGTTGCCAATTCCATTTCATGAGTTAAAAAAATGAGTTTTATGACTCACAAAATAGCTTTTTTTGAGGTATAAAATGGTTATTTATAACTCAAAATCCTGATTTGGCAGGGGAGAGTTGCCAAGGGGAAGTAAGGAAAAAAACTTAATTAATTGATTTACATATTATTAAAAACCATAGAAGATTCCGGCTGATTTTACCAATCCTTTTCAGGCTGAGAAGTGGTTCTTTTCTTCTGTTGCTGCACTTTTTGCTGTACTTCCTGTTCTTTCTGGCGTAATGACTGCAGCCATTGTTCAATCTGCTTTTTATTGGCAGGTGGGGGTGGTTGTTTTTGCTCCTGCTTTTTGTCTTTGTTCTTTTTCTGATCTTTTGGCTGAGGCTCTTTGGACTTGTTTTGTTTGCGGAGTTCTTCCAGCGCCTTTTGAAGATTGAAACGGGTGTCTTCATCTGTTGGATTCATCCGCAGCGCCTGTTTGTACGCCTCAATACTCTCTTTAAGTTTCTTTTGTTTCGTTAAGGAAACGCCTTCGTTGTAGGTTGCTTTCTGGGTCAGGCTCGAATTCGTGTTGTCTTTTGACGCCAATTCGTATTCTTTTTGGGCTTCTTCAAATTTGCCGGATCTGAACTGTGCCGCAGCGAGGTTGTAACGGGCTATGTCGTTGTCGGGATTGAGTTGCAAAGCCTTTTTATAGGATTCTATGGCTTTATCATATTGTTTTTGCCTGTACGATTTGTTGCCATTGGCAATGTCCGGGTTTTCCTTTTGAGAAAGGGCCGGGTTCAGCAGGGCCGCCAGGATAAATATCGTCAGGAAGAACTTCATGCGGTTTTCCATTTTCTTTCAGGCCAAACAAATTCAAGTACAATCAGTAACAGTGCCAGCGCAATGAACCAGTAATAGTAGCTGATATAATCTCTGAAAGCCGGATCGTTGACCGGCGATTTTTCGATGGTATCTACCTGGGCTTTTATTTTTCGTACGGCTTCATTCACATCATCCAGTCGGACATACACTCCTTTGGTGGTGGCCGAAAGCTGTTGAAGAAGTGATTCATTCAATTTGGAAATAACCGGCTGACCATTCAGGTCGGTTTTCAGATTCCCCGTGGCGGGGTCGATTATGTTGGAGCCTTCCGCGGAACCGATTCCAACTGTATTGATCATGATGCCGTTCTGCGCCATTGATGTTGCCAGCCCTTCTGCTTCCGCGTCATGATCTTCCCCGTCACTGATCAGGATAATGGATTTGAATTTGCGTTCCTTGCTATTGAAGGCGGCGTTGCTCATTCGCAGGGCTTCGCTGAAGATGGTACCCTGTGTGGGCACAATATCGGGAGAGGCATTTTGCACATAAATACGGGCCGCGCTGTGATCGGTAGTCAGCGGCATTTGCAGGTAGGCACGGCCGGCGAAAAACACCAACCCGATCCGGTCATCTTTTAATTCATCAAGAAGTTTGTAAACCAGCTGCCGGGCTCTCTCGAGGCGGCTGGGTTTGATATCAGTTGCCAGCATGCTCTTGCTGACGTCCAATGCGATCACCACATCAATGCCGGATCGTTTTACATTCGCGATTTGTCCCGGCTTTTGCAGGTTCATTGCGGCTACAACGATAGCCGACAAAGCGACCAGGATGAAAATAAATTTTACAAGGTAATTGCCGGAAGAATAATTGCTGGTCAAAGCGTTGACCAGCCTGGATTCACCGATTTTTTTGGCAATGTATTTCTTGCGTTGCCAGGCAAATACAAAGAGTACGATCAACAACGGAATGACCGCAAGGCCCGGCAGGTATTCGATATGTTCAAAACTGAAATTCAATTGATCGGCAAATTATTGAATTCGTTCTTCAATAATCGCACCAATCCAACTAAAGTTTGCTTAAAACGACCTTATTTCCGGCCTTCAAAGAAATCGTATTGTTTCAGGATGCCTTTGAGGATATTCATTCGTACTGCAGGCATATTGATGTTTGCATCCGTGCTTTCGACCTGCAGGCTGAAGAAATAAGGGTGTTTGTTTTCTTCGATCCAGCCGATGATCCAGCCTAACTGGGTACCCTGCGGAGTAGTGCCCCATCCGGTTTTATAAGCAAGTGTATAATTGGCGTTACTTTCGCGGATCATCATGCGGCGAACGATCTGTTGTGTTCTTTTCTGGAAGGGAAGCTTGTCGAAATAGAGTTTTTTCACCAATCCCAGGTTCTGATCTGCGGTAACCAGTGCATGGTTGTTTAGCCAGAAACTGTCCAGGTCGTTGTTGATCACAAACCGGCCGAATTTGGCAGCATATTGAAGTGTGTCGAGGTAATGTTGCATGGTTGGTTGGCCGATGCGGCGGGCCAGCTCCCGATACCAGGGTACACAGGATAGTTCGAAAGCCTTTGCCATCGTCAGGTCTTTTTCACACTCGCTCCGGCCGCGAACAATACTATCCCATTTAATGATGGTGCTGTCATCCTTTACTACACCGGATTCCAATCCAATCAGGGAATTGACAATTTTAAAGGTGGAAGCAGGCAGGTAGGCGCTATCACTAAACCTTTTCAGGTTGTATATCGTAAACTGGCTTTGCGCGTTATTGTATAACCCGAAACACCCCGTTACCTTATTTTCCTCAAAGTATTTCTTCAGGCTGCTATCGTCTGTAACATTATCAGGAGTACAGGATGACCAGGTTACGAAGCTCAACAACGCCAGAGTCAGAAAACGCATGATAAATATTTTTGCAAAGATATGGAGAGAACGGGTTTAACAACAAAGTCAAAAGTCAAAAGTCAAGGTCAGAATTCAAAGTCGAACAAATGATAAATAAATTTGCAAAGATATGGAGCGAACGGGTTTATGGCTGCGGGAAGTAAATTCAAAAGTCAAAATTCAAAAAGTCAAAAGTCAAAAATCAAAATCAAAGGTTAAGAGAGAAATTTCAAGATTCATGCAATGCTGAGGCCGTAGGGGAACGCGGAGGCGCGAAGAACCGCTAAGGGGCGCAAAGAAGAAGTTGAAAATTCAAAAGTCAAAATTCAAAAGTCAAAATTCAAAATTCAAAAGTCAAAAGTCAAAAAGTCAAAAATCAAAAGTCAAAAATCAAAAGTCAAAAATCAAAAATCAAAGGTCAAGAGAGAATTTCAAGATTCATGCAATGCTGAGGCCGTAGGGGACGCGGAGGGCGCGAAGAAGAAAATCAAAGTCAAAAGTAAAATTCAAAACTGAGCAGCCAGCGTTCACTTTTGACTTTACTTTTGAATTTTGACTTAGCGGAAAGCCACCAAACTATCAACAAATCCCTATTCTTTTTCTTTCGAAAGGATCGCAATCTGTCTGGATTTGATTTCGTAGCTGTCTACTTTGGGGCTTTCGCGGGTGCCTTCTCCCGAAATTCGGGTCGGTTGCGAATCGAGAGTCAGAAATTCAACGTGTAGCTGTCCGTTTTCCAGGTAATAAGTATTGACAATAGTTGCATTCTGCACCCTGAACGCGCCACTAAAACGGCCGGCTATCCAATACTGATCCAGGGCAATTCCATTTCGTTCATCAATCAGCCAATGTCCTTTCGCGGTATCGACGGGTTTTAGCAGATAGGGCCGGTTGTCTGCTTTGTTGGATCCATATATCAATTGCCAGGTAAACTGGCCGGCAGAATCTTTTGAAGGCTGAATGATCAATTCCATAGGAACAGATTGAGGCTGCGAAGCGCCTGCCTTTGTCCATTGAAGAGTGCCTTTCCAATGACCTTTAAAGTCGGTTGGAAATGACTGTGGGCCGGATTGCGCGATGGAAAAATGAACAACTCCCGCCAGGAGAAGCCAGGAAATAATAAATGATCTTTTTGCTTGTTTCACGATAATATAGGGTTGATGTTTGAGGATGGTTGGCGGTTGGCGGTTGGCGGTTGGCGGTTTGCGGTTGAGAAAATTCAAAAGTCAAAATTAAAAATTCAAAATCCAACCACACAGGGCTCAGTTTTGACTTTTTACTTTTGAATTTTGACTTGGCGGAAACCGCCAACCACCAATCACTCTTTCGGCAATCCATATCTTTTTACCAGTGCGAGTAAGACGCCATTGGTCCAGCCGAATCCGTCCTGGCCGGGGTATTCTCCTCCGCCGGCTTCGAGGTGAGTGTCTACCACATTGTATTTTTCCATGAGTTTGCCGGTTCTCGCATACACCTCTACATTTAATTTGATCCAGCGTTGAGCGATTTCGCGGGCCAGTTCACGTTGGCCACAACGATCCAGACCCCAGATCGCCATCCATTGCAAAGGCGCCCAGCCATTCGGAGCGTCCCATTGCTGACCGGTGGTATTCATGGTAGTGGTAATCCCTCCGGGCTGTAATAATTTTGATTTTACTTGTTCTGCTGCCTGCCTGGCGAGTAAGCTCAGGTAATCGGGCTTTCCCTGGAATACACAAAAAGGGTAGAGTCCCGCGGCAGTGACCAATGAAGACTGCTTCCCTGTTTTGAATTGATAGTCTACATAATATTTCAGCGTTTTGTTCCAGCAGTATTTATCAATGGCCTTCCGGCGGTTGTCTGCCATCTTCCTGAACTGGCTGGCGGCAGAATCGTTCTTGCTGATCAGTTGTCCCTTTACAATTACCTGCTCGAGTTTATAGAGCAGGCAGTTCAGATCGACCGGTATATAATCAGTGGTTTGAATACTGGTAATATTTTTCCCATCCTTGAACCATCTGCTGCTGAAATCAATTCCGCTTTCCGCACCGGCCCGCAGGTGTTTATACATTTCTACCTTGTTGCGGCCCGATTTCTCTGCTGTTTCCAGGTCTTCCCGGTAGCTTTCCTGTCTTGGTACTGTATTATCATCCCAGTACCTGTTTAAGATAGTTCCGTCTTTCAGTTTCACTACCCGGCCATTGGCCTGCCCGATTTTTAATTTGTCGGCTCCTTTCATCCAGAACTCATGTTCTTTGACGAGTTGGGGAAGAAAGGACTGGTAGATGGAGTCACCCTTTATTTCGGCCAGCAATTCTACCATTAACGCAAAGAAGGGGGGCTGTGAACGACTCAGGTAGTAAGAACGGTTTCCATTCGGAATATGGCCATAGGTATCTATCAGGAATGCAAAGTTGCGGACCATGTTTTCAATCATGGCTGTTTCACCGCTTTCTTTGAGCCCCTGCATGGTGAAATAAGAATCCCAGTAATAAACTTCCCGAAAGCGCCCGCCCGGAACGATGTATGGATAGGGTAAGGGTAATAAGGAAGATCCTTCTACGGCTTTATCCGGCTCGCGTTTCAGTACTCCCCATAAATTCCGGATGTGCACCAGTACATCTTTCTCCTGCTGGATATAGTTCAGTTGTGGAATTTTGGGCAGTTCGAAATTGTCTTCCACAAATTTTCTCAGGTCCAGCCTGGGTCCTTTCATTAATCCATAATCGTAGAGAATGTCTTTCGGATTGCGGCGTGGGATGCAATCAACAAAGGTTTTGCCATCGGGAAATATCCGGGCCATTTGCACGTCATGAAACAATTGGCCATACACCTGGTCGGGTGTATATATTTTGGTTTGTGCGAACAGACAGGTTGAAATGATTAAGGCAGAAAATATACTGATTACCCTGTGATGCATAGCTGAAGTTGTTTCCAAATATAAGCTAAATCCAGGGCCATCCGAAAGGCGCCTTACTGGTATTTACGGCTGAGGTCGAACAGGATCTTGCGATCTGCTTCTGTGATCAGGCGGGTGCTGTCCTGGGGTACGAAATGAATTTTATACGACTGGATGGCAATGCCGGTATCCTTTATGTTATAGCCTATAATGCGCAGGGCCTGAATAGGGTTGAAATCTGCAGGGACATTGATGTTGGTAGTGTCGTACCAATACCCGTAACCGTTCTCCGCCAGTTTTTTCCAGGGAAATAACCTGCTGGGGTCTACTTTCCGGCCGGGTGCTATATCTGCGTGTCCCATGAAGTTGGCCTGTGGTATGTTGTAAGCCCTTTTGAGCCGGCCGAGTAAATCGAGCAGTGAATTGATCTGCTGATCGGAGAAAGGTTCGAAGCCATTGTTATCCACTTCAATTCCGATACTGCTGCTGTTGAGGTCGGTATTGTTTCCCCATCTGCTCACACCGGCATGATGCGCCCGGAAGTAATCGTTGAGCATGTGAAAGACCACCCCTTCCCGGCAAACCACATAATGGGAACTTACCTGTGTACGGGGAAGGGTAAAGGTTTTGAGTGTTTGCGCACAGGAATCCTGTGCAGTATGGTGAATAACAACAAAATTGGGTTTGCGTATGGAGAAATTGGTGGTTCCTACAAACCAGGGCGAGTTGGAAACGGAGTCATTCATTGGATACTGACGTAACAGCTTTGCGTATTCCCGTGCCTGCTGACGATAAACTTTATTGGTAGCCTTGTAAGGATTACGGGAGCAGGCCAGCATGAACAGGAAGAACAGGGCAAGAAAACTGATTGGTAGTCTGCGCATAGCAATAAATAAGGAAGTAAAGCTACTTTTTATTGTTGTTGTTATTCCGGCGATTGGAAAAGTGTCTTCTATTTCCCGCAGCCGGTCTTTTGGAACGGAATCGGGGTTGATAGGCGGGTGCAGGTCCCAGGGAGGCCGGGATTTCTGCCTTGTCAACCGTTTTGCCAATGAGTTTTTCAATCATCGCGAATTTCGATTGTTCCGGTTCCGATACAAAGGTGTAGGCCATGCCATCCGCTTCGGCACGTGCCGTTCTGCCGATTCGGTGAACATAGTCTTCGCCGTCATGCGGCACATCAAAATTGATCACCAGGTCTATCGTGTCGATATCGATTCCGCGGCTGAGAATATCGGTCGCAACCAGTATTGGTACCCGGCCGCTGGTGAAACCATTGATCACATCTTCCCTCACGGCCTGTTCCAGGTCGCTGTGCATTTCAGAAACCTTAAAGCCCGACTGCTGAAGCGTTCTCGCCAGTTGTTTGACATTGTGTTTACGACTGCAGAAGATCAACGCGCTTTTAAAAGGCGTGTTTTTTAGAATCATCTTCAGCAGCGGCAGTTTTTGCGGTTCGTATACCACGAACGCTTTCTGTACAATCTTCTCCGGGGGTTTGGAGATCGCGATATTGATTTCCACCGGTTGATGAAGAATTCTCCTGGCCAGTGTTCTGATCTTTTCGGGCATGGTTGCCGAAAAAAGCAGGGTTTGTTTTTTAGCGGGCAGTTGCTGAATAATTCGATTGATATCGTCCATAAAGCCCATATCCAGCATTCGATCGGCTTCATCAAGCACCAGGAAACGCAGGTGTTTCATATCAACATAGCCCATATTGATATGAGCGATCATTCTGCCCGGTGTGCAAATGATGATGTCGGCACCCATTTGCAGGGCTTTCTTCTCATTTACAAAATTCTGTCCATCGTTGCCACCGTAGATGGCAATGGAGCTGAGATTGGTAAAGTAGGAAAGGCCTTCGAGGTGTTGTGAAATCTGTATGGCCAGTTCTCTTGTCGGAACAATCACCAGTGCGGCCACCTGTCCGTCCACATGATCTTCGAGGATTCGGTCGATCATGGGCAATAAAAACGCGGCCGTTTTACCGGTTCCGGTTTGTGCGGAAGCGATTACGTCTTTCCCTGCCAAAATGGGAGGGATAACCTGTTCCTGAACCGGAGTAGCATTCTCGTAACCGGAAGCCTCTATTCCTTCAAGAAGGGCGGGATGGAAGTCAAATTCGTTGAAACGCATGGTAGTTTGTAAAGATAGGAAGGCAGGGGCAATTATTGGTTACCGATTTGCGGGCAGGCTGAACTGGCCTGCCTTTCCTGAAGAATATGTCGTGAAGAAATCATTCTTCTTCCACCGGTAATTTTTGACGGGTTGCTTCATCTCTGCCTGTTTCCTTGCCGGTGTCCGGGTTTCTGTTTCTTCCATATTCACTGATCAGTTCAGCCACCAGGGCAGTCCAGCCGGTTTGGTGACTGGCGCCCAGCCCCCTGCCGCTGTCACCGTGGAAGTATTCATAAAACAATACCAGGTTTTCGTTGCCGGGTTGCTGGTAGAACCGATTGTATTCGCCATAACACTTTCTCTTTCCCTCCGCATCTTTTTCAAACAGGCTGATGACTCTCCTGGTTAATTCGTCGGCTACCTGGGTGAGATCGATCTTGTTGCCTGAGCCTTTGGGATATTCTACCAACAGGCTGTCGCGATAGAACTCTCCATATTTACGGATCGATTGAATGATCAGAAAATTAATGGGCATCCAGACAGGACCGCGCCAGTTGCTATTACCCCCAAACATATCCGAAGTGGAATCACCCGGATCGTACCGGATCGTGTAATTCAGCCCGTCTACCGTAACTGAATAAGGATGTGTTTCGTGGTATTTCGAAAGGGCCCTGATGCCGCCGGGAGACAGGAACCCGTCTTCATCAAGAATTTTATCCAACAGATATTCCAACCTGTCTTTGCGCACCAATGACATCAGAATCTGTTCTCCCGTGCTTTTCTCTTCGTTGGGCCAGAATTTATTATTACGCTTCCGGTAGTTTTCGAACCAGGTGATCCTTTTCTTGAAATCATCCAGTCGGTCCAATACTTTTTTATCGATGGTAGACACGGCGAACAGCGGCGTCAGGCCTACGATGGATTGAATTCTTAGCGGTACAGGATCGGCGCCGGTCACACACAGCACGTCGTAAAAGAATTTGTCTTCCACGTTCCAGAGGTGATGTTCGTTCAGGGCTTCCGCGATCAGCACAAAGTGTTCAAAAAATTTTGTGGCCGTATCTTCAAAGGAGCTGTCCTGCATGGCGATCTCAATGGCCATATCCATCATGTCCAGGGCATAGGTACCCATCCAGCTGGTTCCATCGGCCTGTTCCAACTGCATCTCGCCTTTATAGTGAAAGCTGCGGTTGAATACCCCAATATTATCCAGCCCCAGAAATCCTCCTTCAAAAATGCTGTCGCCCTTCACGTCTTTTCGGTTGATCCACCAGGTGAAATTGATCAGCAGTTTTTGAAAAACTTTTTTCAGGAAGACAATATCGCCTTTGCCGGTATTTTTCTTCTCTATATAGTATACCTGGAGCGCCGCCCAGGCGTGAACGGGCGGGTTGACGTCTCCAAAGTTCCATTCGTAAGCAGGCAGCTGACCATCGGGTTTCATGTACCATTCGCGCATGATCAGCAGCAGTTGGTGTTTCGCAAAGGTGGGATCCGCTACTGCCATGGAAATACATTGAAAAGCAAGGTCCCAGGCCGCATACCAGGGGTATTCCCATTTGTCGGGCATGGAAATGATGTCCTGGTTTTTCAGGTGTTTCCAGTCGTTGTTACGGCCGGTCATCTTGGTATTGCTCACAGGGGTAATCCCGTCGCTGGTACTGAGCCAGCGCTCCACATCGAAATGATAGTATTGTTTGCTCCATAGCAGGCCCGCCAGCGCCTGTCGCTGAATCAGGGCCATATCTTCATTCATACCTCTGGGCAGTATGGCCGCATAATAATCGTTGGCTTCCTGTTTGCGGGTCTGAAAGATTTCCTGGAATCCTCTTACAAAGGCATTGTCCATTAACTGGCTGCTCAATCGGCAATACAAGGTCTTTTTTTCTCCTCCTGCCAGTTTCATCTTGTAAACGGGTGAGAACTTGGTGCCGGTTTTGCGTTTGCGAAGCTGATCGACGTGTTTTTTGTCAATGAGGGCCTGGTGAAAAGCGTCCTTGGTGAAGATGCTTTCGTTGGGCATGCCCGCCACGATCTCCATATTGGTTTCGTTATCCGTAAACCAGGCATCGGTCGGTTGCTGGAAATAGAAGTAATAAGTGCCAAGGCTCTCGTGCGTGGCTTTTACATGTGTTTTGCTCAGCCAGTCGATCGAAGGCTTTGTCTTCATTTGTTTATTGGACCATCGGTTGTAGAACCATAAGGTCGGTAAAACGTGTAATTCTGCGGGCTGATCAAAACGATTGGTGATCTCGATGCGAATAAAGATGTCATCATCATTCTGCTTCGCATAGGTTACCATTACATCGAAATATTCGTTCTTGTCAAATATCCCGGTGTCCAGTATTTCATATTCGGGTTCCAGTCTGCCCCTGCTTCTGTTCTCCTGTCTTAGCTTGTCATATGGAAATTCCTGTTGCGGATACTTGTACAGGTATTCCATATAATAGTGAGTGGGAATATTATCGAGATAGTAGTAAAGCTCTTTTACATCCTCCCCGTGGTTGCCTTCCGAATTGCCCACGCCAAACAGGCGCTCTTTCAGGATGCGGTCTTTGCCATTCCAGACTGCCACGGAAAAACACAGGTTCTGCAGATAATCCGACAGGCCCGCAATGCCATCTTCCCCCCATTTATAGGTGCGACAATGAGCATGATCGAAAGGGAAATAGTGCCATGCGTCACCATAAGGGCTATAGTCTTCCCTTACAGTCCCCCATTGGCGTTCGCTCAGGTAAGGTCCCCACTGTACTAATGGAACGGTTTTTAACGCATTTACTGCCAGTCGTTGGTGTTCAGCCGTCATTCAATAAGTTTGGTTCAATAATTGGCCGGCAATCATTCAGCGGCGAACCGCTTCACTTCATGTAAAATTAACACATCATACCCTAATGAGTGTTAGTTGATGATTGGCTGCCAGCGAACCCGGATTCTGGTTGATCCGATCAAACCTGGATTACATATTTCTCCTGTACTGGCCGCCCACTTCATATAGCGCATGCGTGATCTGCCCCAGTGAACAGTATTTAACTGTTTCCATGAGTTCTTCGAAGATGTTACCATTGCTGACGGCCACCTGCTGCAATTTTTTCAGCGCCTGGGCAGCTCTATCCGCGTTCCGATGGTGAAATGCTTTCAGATTGCTGATCTGTTGTTCTTTTTCTTCGGTTGTACTTCTGATCACTTCTCCGGGAATCACGGTAGGACTACCTTTTTTGTTGAGGAATGTATTAACCCCTACAATAGGTAATTCGCCGGTATGTTTGAGGTGTTCGTAATGCAGGCTCTCCTCCTGTATCTTGTTTCGTTGATACATTCTTTCCATTGCCCCGAGTACGCCGCCCCGTTCGGTGATCCTGTTGAATTCATTCATCACCGCCTCTTCCACCAGGTCGGTCAGTTCTTCGATCAGGAAAGATCCCTGGTTGGGGTTTTCGTTTTTGGCGGTACCCAGTTCACGGTTGATGATTAACTGTATAGCCATTGCCCGGCGAACACTTTCTTCTGTTGGCGTAGTGATCGCTTCGTCGTAGGCGTTGGTGTGAAGGGAATTGCAATTATCGTAAATGGCATACAATGCCTGGAGCGTTGTCCGGATATCATTGAAGTCGATCTCCTGCGCATGAAGGCTGCGACCGGAGGTTTGAATATGATATTTCAGCATCTGGCTACGCTTGTTGGCTTTGTACTTATGCTTCATAGCCTTCGACCATATACGACGGGCTACGCGACCAATTACGCTGTATTCAGGATCCATTCCATTGCTGAAGAAAAAGCTCAGGTTGGGAGCGAAATCGTCGATATTCATTCCGCGGCTTAGATAGTATTCAACATAAGTGAAGCCATTGGCCAGGGTAAAGGCCAGTTGTGAAATAGGATTGGCACCGGCTTCGGCAATATGATAACCGCTGATGGATACGGAATAGAAATTTCTCACATTGTTCCGGATAAAATATTCCTGCACATCTCCCATCAGTTTCAACGCAAACTCCGTAGAGAAAATGCAGGTGTTTTGTGCCTGATCTTCCTTGAGAATATCTGCCTGTACTGTTCCTCTCACTTGTGAGAGTGCATATTGGCGGAGTTGTGCATAGACTTCCGGCGATACTATTTCATCTCCGCTCATGCCCAGCAATCGCAGGCCGAGTCCGTTATTGCCATCCGGGAGCTGACCTGGAGAGGAGGTGTTATTGTATACAGGTCGATCACCCGTTTTGAATTTACGGGCAAATGCCTCTTCTACTGTTTTTTCACCTTGTTGTTGCAGTATGTGTTTTTCGATCTGCTGATCAATTGCCGCATTCATGAAAAAGGCCAGCAGGATGGGAGCGGGGCCGTTAATGGTCATGCTAACCGATGTTTTCGGATCGCAAAGGTCGAAACCGCTGTATAGTTTTTTGGCGTCATCCACGGTGGCTACGCTTACGCCACTATTGCCCACTTTTCCATAGATGTCGGGTCTGTGCGCCGGATCTTCTCCATATAAGGTCACCGAATCGAAGGCGGTTGACAAACGTTTTGCCGGTTGATCCAGGCTTACATAGTGAAATCTTCGGTTGGTCCGTTCCGGTCCGCCTTCGCCCGCGAACATACGGGTTGGATCTTCTCCTTCTCTTTTCAAGGGAAAAACACCTGCTGTAAAAGGAAAATGGCCAGGGACGTTTTCCTGTGCCTGCCAGGTAAGCAGATCTCCCCAGTCTTTATACTTTGGCAGGATCACTTTTGGTATCCGGGTTCCACTCAGGCTCATGCTGAACATGGGCTGACGAATGGTTTTATCTCTCACGGCATATTCGTAGTAGTCCGCCTGGTAGGCTTTTTGTTTTTCCGGCCAGTTCTGGATGAGTTTACGGGAAACAGGATTTAGTTTTTCCAAATAACTGTTCAGCAGGTTTTCCAGTTGCCGGATGATTTGTTCATTGCCGGCAGCTTTATTTTCTTTCAACAGTTGCAGGGAACCCTGTAACTGGTAGGCTTTGCTAGCCAGGTCCGATTGTTCTTTTACTTCATTGTTATAATTCCTGATCGTATCGGCGATTTCGCTCAGGTAACGAACCCGGGCGGGTGGAATGATCAGCGATTTACTAACAGTGTCTTTATGTACCTGGTGTTCGATCGTTCCGAATTTTATCGAAGTCTTTTTTTCGACGGCAGTAATGATTTTTTCAAATAGTTCATTGATGCCGGCGTCATTGAACTGGGAGGCGATGGTTCCGATTACCGGAAGCTCATCGTCTTTAGCTGAAAACAGTTTGTGGTTGCGTTTGTATTGTTTTTTTACATCGCTCAGTGCATCGAGGGCACCTGCTTTGTCGAACTTGTTGATGGCGATTACATCCGCATAGTCGAGCATGTTGATTTTTTCCAGCTGGGAAGCCGCTCCATATTCCGGAGTCATTACATAGAGACTCACATCGCAATAGTCGAGTATGCTTGCATCGGACTGGCCCACGCCGGCGCTTTCGAGAATGATAAAATCATACCCTTCATTTCTACAAATATCTATTGCTTCCTGTACATGTTCGCTCAGGGCCTTATCGCTTTCGCGGGTAGCCAGGCTACGCATGTAGGCGCGGGGATGATGAATCGAATTCATTCGAATCCGGTCGCCCAATAATGCCCCTCCCGTTTTTTTCTTGGAAGGGTCCACGCTGATGACAGCGATTGTTTTATCGGGGAAACCTGTGAGGTAACGTCTGACTATTTCATCGGTTACACTGCTTTTGCCTGCTCCGCCGGTGCCTGTAATTCCCAGTACCGGTATTTTTTGAGCAGGTTTGCCGATTGTTTCGGTGGCCTGGCCGTTTTCTGCATTGCTGATCAGCCGTGCAATTTTGCGGACATCTTTTGTTTCGCCCAGTGTCATTTTTTTGGAATAGACGCCGTTGCCATTGACTGAAAAATCACATTGGCGGATGACATCTTCGATCATCCCTTCCAGGCCCATCTGACGACCATCGTCGGGTGAGTAGATCCGGGTGATACCATATTGGTGCAGTTCCGCAATTTCATCGGGCAGTATGGTACCGCCCCCACCGCCGAATATTTTGATATGGCCGCAGCCATTTTCTTCCAGCAGGTCTTTCATGTATTTGAAAAATTCCACATGTCCACCCTGGTAACTTGTCACAGCGATGCCCTGTGCATCTTCTTCAATGGCACATTCTACAATTTCTGCTACCGAGCGATTGTGTCCGAGATGTATAATTTCCGCGCCCTGGCTTTGCATAATTCGGCGCATAATATTGATAGCGGCGTCGTGACCGTCGAACAGGCTGGCCGCCGTCACAATTCTTACTTTGTGAACGGGTTTATAACTCATGAGCTTGTTTGTTTCTGAACCCCGCAAAGGTAATCGAAAAAACTAATGCCCGTTAGTGAATTTGTGAGTTAGGAATAGTGCGAATTAATGTCGTATTGACCGAACAAAACAACGCAATGCCATAAGGATTCGGGTGTAGTGTATTGGAATTAGTTGAGTTTAGCTCAAATCCGCGGCCTTCAAAACTAAGTTGAATTGCGCGTTTTCTAATATGTTTAATGGTAAAATAGGGATTAGCTAAATCGTGTTTTTTTGGCTAATCCTGATTTGTTGAGGATAGCAAAAAAGGTTCACATTGATTCATGTATAGGCCAAACACCTGAAAGTCACACATAATTTCCATCAGGTACTCAGCAATGCCTATCTGTTATAGTCTGTTGCGTGCATCGGTTCTTCCGTTGCAAATACCTATTCACCTATTAATAGAGGGTCGGAATAAGTGAACATCCTCTATGCCTCTAAGATTATAGCCTTTTTTTTCGATTAGACCGGACTCAAGTAGCATTTTATAAAGTTGATCTGCCTTTACAATGCTGTCACAATTATCATATTTGGCCTTTTCAACCAACAGGATTGCATTCAATCGGGTGTTAATATTTTCAGAAGATGATTCCATTTTCAGGTAAGGTTTCTTGTTTGAACAAAAATAGTAAAGTTGTTGGTGATGACATAGTCTGAGAGCAATTTATAATAGTCTCGTACTGTAGTTCGAACGTTATGATAAGTTGCAAGATCTTCAATTTTTAATCCCATATTACCCAGTGTTTGTATGTTTATTGGTCTTCCATGAGATTTCCAGGTGCTGTTATTATTTAGTTGATTGGCAATGTCAGCTGCTCTTTGTTCTTTTTCATGGATCGTAACAGGCTTTCCCCTTAAAACCGGGTTGGTATTATGTATTTCCCAGTTTTTGAATTTATATTTAACCAGCCAATTTTTCAACAATTCAATAGTCAATTCTTTTGCCTGTTCATAACTTCTTAATTCTGCCAGATCCAAGTCTCTAATCATAAGAAATTCTGCCTGAGAAAGGGTTCCTGCCTTTGACTTTTCAATAGCCTCATTTACTTTGTCTAAATATCCTAAGGCGGCAACCCATTTGCCTTGCTTGTTTTGTACTTGTGGATCAATCGGACCCAATACAGATGAGTAATCCATTATTATGTTATCTCCGCTCATGCAAAAAATTGTACCCGCACTATATGCATAATCTGGTATAATAAAGTCCACAATTTTGTAATGACTCCTAATGATATTTACATATCGCTCTACAGCAAAAGCACTGCCTCCAGTAGTAGTAAGAATTATTACTAATTTATCTTTCCTTCTTTTTTTATCATTTGTCAGATCCTCAATAATATTAAGTATATCGCCTTCATTGCCATCAAGAATTGGGCCTGTATATGAGATCACATCTGCCCCTGTCTTTTCTTCAATACTCAGCAATTTCTCTCTAAGCAATTTTCTAATTGCAGCGTGAACACTCGAATTCATAAAATTATATAAAAGGAAAGACCTGAATTTTTTTGATTATTGCCTGGTAAATTCAAACACTTTGAAACCGGAACCATTAAAAACCGAGGCCCGGCTTTTTTTCAAGTACAAAGGTTACAGAGTTTGTTATTTTTTAACGGGTCACTTTCGCTTTTTTACAGGGTTTTTAAACAGGGGGAAAGAATAAATTGTCTTCATTTTCACGTCAAATCACAAATCAATAAATTTGAACAATCGGTTGATTAACTCAATCGATCTCAAATTGCTTAGCTTAGTCTCCTAATTAACTGCACATGAAACTGATCAGGTTTGGAATGGACTCCCTGGAGAAGCCGGGCATAGAAACGGCTTCTGGCGAATGGCTGGATGTATCCGCTTTCGGGGAAGATTATACAGAGGATTTTTTTGCCGGCAATGGTCTCGACAGACTGGCGGACTGGTTGAAACAACATCAATCTGCCTGTCCGCAGGTACCCAAGGGCACACGATTGGGAGCGCCGGTAAAAAAGCCTTCGAAGATTATTTGCATCGGATTGAATTACTCTGATCACGCTTCCGAAAGTAATATGCAATTGCCGGCTGAGCCGGTGGTATTCTTCAAAGCAACCACTGCGATCTGCGGTCCGAACGACGACCTGGTAATTCCCCGTCACTCCCGTAAAACGGATTGGGAAGTTGAGCTGGCTGTAGTCATTGGCAAGAAGGCAAGCTATGTGGACGAAAAGGAGGCTATGGAGTATGTGGCAGGTTATTGTTTGCACAATGATTACAGTGAAAGAGAATTTCAACTGGAAAGAAGCGGACAGTGGGTGAAGGGAAAGAGTTGCGACAGCTTCGCGCCCCTGGGACCTTTCCTGGCAACCAAAGAGGAGATCAGCGACGTAAATCAATTGCGGCTGTGGTTGACGGTAAACGGAAAAATGATGCAGGATGGAAATACAAAGAACCTGGTTTTTAAAGTTCCGTTCCTGGTATCGTATGTAAGCCAGTTTATGACACTGTTGCCCGGAGACATCATCAGCACAGGCACACCTGCCGGAGTGGGACTGGGGCAGAAGCCTGAACCGGTTTACCTTAAACCGGGAGATGTGGTGGAACTGGGTATTGATGGTTTGGGAAGCAGCCGGCAAACAGCAAGAGCATTCGTATAGACATTCTCAAATTTTATCATAGGTAATCCAAATGAATTCCTGTTTAACCGTCGGTTAACGGATACACTCTCTACAATAACAAAACTTGCCAAATGAAGCGCCATTGTCTTGCTCTTGACCTGGTTGATGATCCGGCATTGATTGCCGAATATGAGAAATATCATACCAAAGTGTGGCCGGAAATCATCAAAAGCATCAAAGACTCCGGAATCGAAAACATGCAGATCTATCGAACGGGAAACCGGCTGTTTATGATCATTGAAACCAGTGATGATTTCAGCTTCAGCCGGAAGGCGGCCATGGATGCTTCCAATTCGAAAGTGCAGGCCTGGGAAGAATTGATGTGGACTTTTCAACAATCACTTCCCTGGGCGAAGCCGGGTGAAAAATGGGTGGTGATGGATAAGATATTTGAAGTTGCCTGATTTTTCCTTTGGCGTTATTTCTGCATGACGGTTACTATTATTAACCAGTTAAAACAGTTGAATATGTTTAACGGAAAAATTGATTCGCACGTTCATTTCTGGCAGTACAACAAAAAACGCGACACCTGGATTACCGACGACATGAAACTATTGAAAGAGGATTATCTTCCCGAACACCTCTCTTTAACGCTGAAAAGAAATGAGATTGATGGCGTCATTGCGGTGCAGGCAGATCAAAGTGAAGTGGAAACCCGGTTCCTGGTAGAACTTTCCAAAACGCATCATATCATAAAAGGAGTAGTAGGATGGGTCGATTTACAGGCCGACAACCTCTCCGCTCAACTGGAATACTTTAAACAGTTTCCGGTGATCAAAGGCTGGCGTCATGTGGCACAATCGGAACCGGCAGGCTTCCTGTTGAAAGACGCGTTCATTAACGGAGTCGCCTCATTACAGGAATTTGATTATACCTACGATATACTGATCTATCGCCACCAGATCAAAGATGCCGTGGCTTTTGCCGACCGGCTGCCCGATCAAAAACTGATCCTGGATCATTGTGGTAAACCAGGAATCAAAAACAAATCGATCGATGACTGGGCTAAAGGAATACACGACCTGGCTGCTCATCCTAATATCTATTGTAAACTTTCAGGTCTTTTTACCGAGGCATACTGGAACGAATGGACTACGGCTGATTTTTATCCTTACCTTGACGTGGTGTTTAAAGAGTTTGGTACCGACCGACTGGTATTTGGCAGCGATTGGCCGGTGATGCTTCTAAGCGGTATGTATGTACAATGGAAGAGCCTCCTTGAAAAGTATATGGAAAACTACAAAGTGGAGGACAGAGAAAAAGTATTTGGACAAAATGCGGCGTACTTTTATAATATTGACTAACAAATTACTCCCATGGATCTTAACCTGACTAACAAAGTTTTCATTGTCACCGGCGGTGCAAAAGGGATTGGAGCCGCTATCAGCAAAACACTGGCCATGGAAGGTGCTATTGTAATGATAGCCGGAAGAGACAAAATCGATAACCAGCGGATGGTGGACGAGATTGTTCGATTGAAAGGAAGGGCCAGCGATCAGACCATCGAGCTGGCAAATGTAGAGGCCTGTAAAGAGCTGGTTGATTTTACGATCGATAAATATGGCCGCCTGGATGGATTGATCAACAACGCCGGGGTGAACGACAGCATCGATCTGGAGAATGGAACGCCTAAACAGTTCATGGAATCCATCGAGCGCAACCTGTTGCACTATTACACTCTGGCGCATTACGCCCTGCCTCATCTAAAGAAGACCAAAGGAATTATTATCAATATCGGTTCGAAAGTGGCAGTAACCGGACAGGGACATACCTCTGCTTATGCAGCAGCTAAAGGCGGTGTGAATGCACTCACCCGAGAATGGGCGGCGGAATTATTGCCCTATTCAATTCGCGTAAATGCCGTAATACCGGCGGAAGTATGGACACCATTATATGAAGACTGGATCAACAGTCTTCCGAATCCGAAAGAAAGGCTGGCGAGCATCATCCGGAATATTCCCTTCGAACAACGATTCACCACTTCGGAAGAAATCGCTAACACCGTCGTTTTCCTGGCCAGTGATAAGTCCTCACACACCACAGGTCAGATCGTTTACGTAGATGGAGGGTATACGCATCTCGACAGGAGCCTTACCTGATACGAGACAGTTTTTATTCTGGAAAAAGCAGTTCACAAGACCATGTTCAAGTTAGACAATAAAACAGCAGTGATCACCGGAGGAGGAAGCGGAATCGGAAGATCTATCAGTAAATTGTTTGCCCGGCAGGGCGCAAATGTGTACATCATCGACCTGGATGATAAAGCAGGACAGGCAACTAAAGAAGAGATCGCGAAGGAGGGAGGAAAAGCATTCTTCCTGCAATGCGATATTTCCTTGCAGGCCGAAGTCAAAAAGGTGGTGGCAACCATTATCTCTTCCCATTCTCAAATTGATATCCTGGTCAATAATGCCGGTGTTGCACATATTGGAAACGCGGAAAACACACCGGAAGAAGATTTCGACCGGCTCATGCGGATCAATGTTAAGGGTGCATATAATTGTCTGCATGAAGTGCTGCCCTTCATGAAAGAAAAAGGGGGATCTATCGTAAATATGGCCTCTGTAGTGGCCAGTGTTGGTATACCGGATCGATTTGCGTATTCCACCACCAAGGGGGCCATCGCGGCCATGAGTATGTCGGTTGCTAAAGACTATATCAAATACAATATCCGGAGCAATAGTATTTCGCCCGGTCGGGTTCATACTCCTTTTGTAGATGGATTTCTGGCGAAGAATTATCCGGGAAAGGAACAGGAAATGTTTGAAAAGCTGTCAAAAACTCAACCCATCGGACGAATGGCGATCCCGGATGAGATTGCCTTCCTGGCCTTATACCTTTGCAGCAACGAAGCCTCCTTTATCACCGGTTGCGATTACCCGATTGATGGAGGGTTCATTAAGTTGAATAATTGAGGGATTCGAAAGTCAAAAGTCAAAAGTCAAAAGCGAGAGCGTAAAGAAGAATTGAAACCGCAAACCGCAAACTGCAAACCGCAAACCATCGTGAAACGATAAACATTAAACGCGAAAAGTTCTGGAACGCAAAGCACGCGAAGAACCGCGAAGGGCGCAAAGGGAAAGTCAAAATTCAAAAATCAAAAGTCAAAAATCAAAAGTCAAAAGCGAGAGCGTAAAGAAGAATTGAAACCGCAAACCGCAAACTGCAAACCGCAAACCGCCAACCGCAAACTGCAAACCGCAAACCGCCAACCGCAAACTGCCAACCGCAAAACCTACTCACTACTTACCTTCATCTTCTCTCTTCTCTTCGCCGTTTTTTGTGCCGGGCTGAGGCCTCTCTGGTAATCGTATATGGCGTTTTCCCATTCTCCATAGGTGGAATTAGGCAGAACAATAAATCGGTTACCCCATTCTTCCCTGGCCAGATCAGTTTCTTCAAAACGGACGGCAATGGATTTTTTTTCGAAAGCAGCAGTAAAGTCATTCAGATTGTCGCCGAGGAGCATGATGATCCTGAATTGTGAAGCCACTTTCAATCTTCGGGATTCTTTTGAGGAGGTATTTTCCAGGAAAAGCATATGAGCGGTATCCGCATCGGGAAGCCCCAGCTTTTGCAGATTCAAGAGCGTACTTTGGATTTCTGTGGTATCGCGATTACTGATATAGAATATTGAAATTCCCTTTGCTTTGGCGGCTTTCAGGAATTCAACGGCACCCGGTACGGCGGTGGCAGAAGATTTATCAGTCCAGTTTTTCCAGGCGGCCGGGCTATACTCTTTCCCTTCCCTGATGAGTTGCGCTTCACTATAACTGTTATCCAGTATGGTTTCATCGAGATCCGTCACGATGGCGAGTCTGTTTTTTCTCAACGTTCTCCTGGACAGTTGGTCGATTCGCAGCCGGGCTATATTAAAAGCCTGGTAGCAGAGGGCGCGGTATTCTGCCGCGGTTTGTTGAAAAAGTACAGGCAGTTCTTTTACTGAAACGGGTGTTGTTTCCTGCGTGTAACCAGTTTGTAGCCCAATTAAAATTACAGCCAGGAGAAGGGAGTGTTTCATGATTCACAGTATGATTAGTAATTTGTGTATCGTACCGGCAAAATTAACTGTTAGAAATGTAAAGTACCAGGTGCTTTTGAATAAACAGTTGATACAAGCCAGTAGCCGGATTATAGTAAACGCATTCCAAAAGCTGCCATATGAATAAAAGAGTTCTTCTCCTTCTTCTGCTCGTTTCCGTGGGTTTGGCCGTGTCGGCTCAGGATCCCTGGAAAATAACCGCTCAGCAATATGATGCCCGGAATTACTATGGTATTACCGTGGCCAATGGCATGATAGGAATCGTGAGCGCACCGGAGCCATTTAAGGTAAAAGATGTGGTGCTGGCAGGTGCTTACGACCTGTATGGCCGTGGCAGGGTCAGCAATTTTCTCAGGAGCTTCAACCTGCTCAATATGCGAATGGATATTGACGGACGAAGCATGGATGCCAATGCGGTTACGGGTATGAAACAGGAACTGAATATGAAAGAGGCTTCCTTCACTACCAGTTTCAAATATGGTGATAAGGCAGAGGTTTCCTATACTTATTATTCCCTTCGCCAGCTTCCCTATACGGTATTGATGGACGTTACCATAAAAGCCGGTAGAGATATTACCATCGGTGCGGCCAGCGTGATGGAAGCGCCGGACGCGCTAAAAGAAGTACAAAACTTTTACAATGAAATTGACCGGCCGCATGTGGTGATCAGCCTGTTGACCTCACAGGCCAAAAGCCCGACGGGTAAACTGCTGATGTGTGCTTCCAATACATTTCTGTTTTCTGAAGCACATGGTTCGGAACCTCGCGTGATTCACGAGATGTGGGACAATAATATGCATCTCATGAAATTTTCAAGAAAGATAAAGGCCGGGGAGACCTACACCTTTTCTGTTGCCGGGTCGTCGATCACTTCGGCGCATCACGATGATCCGTTGAACGAAGCGGAACGACTCACTATCTATGCCAAATTGGAAGGAAGGGAACGTTTGTTGAAATTTCACCGCCAGCAATGGGAAGAATTATGGAAAAGCGATATCCAGATTGAAGGCGATCCCCAATCACAACAGGATGTACATAGCATGCTGTATCATTTGTATTCATTTACCCGGGAAGGAACGGCACTGTCGCCTTCTCCCATGGGGTTAAGCGGACTGGGATACAACGGGCATGTTTTCTGGGATACTGAGCTTTGGATGTATCCCGCTGTTCTGGTCCTGCATCCTGAATTGGGAAAAAGCATGGTGGAGTACAGGTTTCAACGGCTTGAAGCGGCTCGCCGCAATGCTTTCAGCAAAGGATTTAAAGGAGCCATGTTCCCCTGGGAAAGTGCCGGAACAGGCGTTGAAGAAACACCGGTCTGGGCACTGAGCGGACCATTTGAACATCATATCACTGCCTGTGTGGCGATCGCCGCCTGGAATTATTATTGTGTAACACAGGACCTGACCTGGCTAAGAGAAAAAGGATGGCCGATACTTTCCGCCACAGCCGATTTCTGGGCCAGCCGGGTAGAAAGGAACGGACCGGGTAAATACGATATTAAAAATGTAGTGGCGGCCGATGAGTGGGCGGAGAATGTTGACAATAACGCTTTCACCAATGCCGCTGCCAGGGCCAATCTTACGTATGCCACAGAAGCCGCGCGCCTGCTGGGACTGACTGCCGATCCCGACTGGACAAAAGTGGCAGCCAATATTCCCATCCTCAGGATGCCCGATGGTGTTACGCGTGAACATGCCAGTTACAACGGTGAAGGGATCAAACAGGCGGATGTAAATCTCCTGTCTTACCCTCTCAAAGAAATTACCGATCCGAAAGCGATTCGAAGGGACCTGGAATATTATGAAACCAGGGTACCCAATGAAGGCACTCCTGCTATGACACAGGCTGTTTTTACCACGTTATATGCCCGGCTCGGAGACGGTGAAAAGGCGTTTCACTGGTTCAAGGAAGCCTATCTTCCCAATCTTAACCCACCCTTCCGGGTAATCGCAGAAACCAAAGGTGGAACGAATCCCTATTTTTCAACAGGTGCAGGCGGTATCATTCAGAGCGTCATTATGGGATTTGGCGGAATAGACATCACGCCAAAGGGTATTGTGCAGGTTAAATCTGCCCTGCCGAAGCAATGGAAAAGTCTTACCATAACCGGAGTGGGGCCCGAACGGAAGACTTTCAAGGTGACATCGAATTAAAAAAGCGATTCGAAACAATATTAATTGTTTCCAGGATTTACGTTTTGAAATTACTGATCTTCAAAAGGTTGAGCTGTATTGAATAGTCGAGGTGCCGTAAAAAAATAAATCACCGCTTTCGAATTTCAAATCGCAAATTTTTTCATTAAATGATTTGTCTTATTTTGTGTCATCTCAAACTGCTTTGAAGAAACTAGTTGCCATATTGCTCCTCGCGCTACTTTTATTCAACTGGTACGGCTACCGTATCGTTTCAGCTTATTTATTGAATCGTTCCGATGAAAGAATGGAAGCCCGCGTGGAAAACAATGACTACGACGAATCACAGCTGATGGAGTTACGCGTTCCCATCCATCTTCCTTATCACAACGACTGGTCCGATTGGGAAACGTACAGTGGGGAAATTGAAATTGAAGGGGTTCATTATAATTATGTAAAGCGTAAAGTGGAAAAGGATGAGCTGGTGCTGCTCTGTCTTCCCAATACAGAAAAGCAGATGGTGCAGTCCGCCCGCGATAATTTCTTCAAACTCGTAAACGATCTTCAGCAAAATAATAACGGCAAGAAAGCTGATCATGGACAGGCATTTGCTTTTAAAGGTCTGTTCTCTGAGTATCAGCAGGAAAATAACAACTGGACAATCGATCAACTCAGCGATCTGAATGCCGGTTTTGGTTCCACTGAACCCGTATTTGTTTCTTCCAAGTTTGCCGTTTCGCCTGAACAACCTCCCGATCAGGCCTGATTTCCCGCTCATTTGTATTTTCTAACCCACACTGTCGCATTTTCTTACCGGAAAATGTTGACCTGATGTACTCAAAATAACAAGTTGATGAGAGCTATTCTGGTAGCCCTGGCATTTGCCTTAGCATTGGTGTCCTGTAAACATGCAGGCGATTACAAAAAATTTACCGGCGATCCATTTCTGTACAACAAAACAGTAAAAAAGCTGAATGAAGTGGTATTGCAGAACAGTTTTCCGCCGATGGTAGCGGCGCGTAACTATGCGTATGCGAATATCGCGGCATATGAATGTATAGTGGCTGGAGACAGTAGCTATCGCTCCTTGTCCGGACAAATCCGTCATATGCCGGTTATGCCCAAGCCTGCTTCCGGCAATATTGATTTTAACCTGGCTGCCTTGCTGGCTTTTACCAAAGTGGGCAACGCTGTCACTTTCCCGGAAGGAAGCATGATGGAATATTATGACGATTTGTTGAAAAGTGCAGATTCGGCAGGCATGCCCGAGGAAATTAAAAAGAATACCGTTGCGTTTTCGGATACCATTGTATCAGCTATCATGGCCTGGTCTGCCGGTGATAACTACAAGCAACTTCGTTCCGCTTCCCGGTTCACCGTGGTGGATACACCAGGCCGTTGGGTACCTACGCCACCTTCTTACACCCCGGCAGTGGAGCCACACTGGATGGAGATGCGCACCCTGGTACTGGACTCCGCTTCCGAATGCAAACCCGTACGACCACCGCTGTTCGATACCAAAAACAAGAATAGCGAATACATGAAAGCATTGCTGGAAGTAATGCATACTGGTGACAGCCTGACAACCGAACAAAAAGCCATTGCGGATTTCTGGGATGACAACCCGTTCCGCGTGAACGTAGTCGGCCACGTCAGCCTGGTTACCAAGAAATTTTCTCCTGGCGGTCACTGGATGAATATCGTCGGTATTGCCGCCCATAAAGCCAATGCCTCTTTCAGTGCTACCGTAGCCGCTTATACGCAAACTTCCATTGCCATGTACGATGCTTTTATCAGCTGCTGGGATGAGAAGTACAGAAGTAATTACGTACGCCCTGAAACGGTGATCAACAAAATGCTGAACCCCGACTGGAGACCTTATATTCAAACACCCCCGTTCCCTTCCTATACCAGCGGACATGCTACCGTTAGCGCTTCTGTAGCCGAAATCATGACTGCTCACTTTGGTGACCAGTTGTCGTTCACCGATACATCCCTGGTGGAGTTTGGCATTCCGGCCCGCGAAATAAAATCATTCAGGGGAGCAGCAGCGGAAGCAGCCATGTCGAGATTGTATGGAGGGATTCATTACCGTTTCGACAATGCCAATGGTGCGACAGAGGGAAGGAAAGTAGGAGAGATTGTCTTGCAGCGTATCCATTTGAAAAAAATAATAACAACAACCAAACTAACTCTTAAAATCAGCAAATGAAAAAACTAATTGTATTTACCCTGATCCTGGCAGTTTCAGGAAAGGTAGCCCAATCTCAGGGCTGTGTGGCCATTCGCAGCACTGGAGCTGTATGTACCAGGCAGGATGCGACAAAAGACCAGCCTAAAAGTTGGCAACTCAACACTTCTTATCGATTTTTCAAATCATATAAGCATTTCGTTGGTACAGAAGAGCAGAAAGAAAGGGTTGACTCGGGCACGGACGTCCGTAACTGGCAGCATGCACTGAACCTGACATTGGTACGTCACTTCAGCAACCGGTTTTCTGTTTCATTGGATGTGCCGGTGCTGGCCAATGCACGGTCTTCCAAGTACGAGCATTATGGGAATACCAGCAAGAACCCAAATGCACGCCGGACAACACATGCTTTTGGGGTAGGTGATATTCGTCTCTCTGCCGGATATTGGCTGTTCGATCCGGTAAAGCATGCTAAAGGCAACATTCAACTGGCACTTGGCATTAAGCTGCCAACGGGTAACTATCGCGTGGAGGATTATTTCTGGAAGAATGACTCAACTTATACGCTGGGACCCGTGGATCAGTCCATTCAATTGGGTGATGGTGGTACCGGTTTCAGTGCCGAGATCAATGCTTACTACAACTTCACGCATCAATTCGGGGTGTATGGGAACTTTTATTACCTGTCAAACCCGGCCGAACAGAACGGCGTGTCAACAGGCAGGGGTTCGGCGCCCAACGCTACAGCGGTAAAATATTTTACCAATACGATGAGTATTCCTGATCAGTATATGATCAGGGGTGGCTTCAATTATCTTAATAACCGGTTTTCCGCATCAGCCGGTGTTAGAATGGAGTGTATTCCTTCGGAAGACCTGATCGGCGGCAGTAAAGGATTCAGAAGACCGGGTTATGTTTTGTCTGTAGAACCCGGCGCCAGCTATAGTTTTAAGAATCTTGTAGTATTTGCGGCTGTCCCAATTGCATTGGAACGCAATCGAACACAAAGTTATTCGGATAAACTACGGTCAACCGGCTCCAGTAAGGTTCAGGGAGATGCCGCCTTTGCGGATTATTCTGTGAGCCTGGGTTTCAGTTATCGCTTTCATTAATATGCCTATTCCTACTAACATCAATCACCCACACTTAATATCAACCAATGACCAGGCTAACGCTTAAGAAATTTCTGACGCTAACGCTTTGCAGCATCACTGCCGCTGCGGCATTTTCACAAACCGACCAGGACGGTATTATGATGAACAAATACCAGTTCTGTAACGGATTTGTTTATACGCATTCTTCCTGGGATCACTACTGGGAAGGAACCCTGAAAAGAAACAATGAAAACCTGGGTACTGTTACCACCCAGTCGGTGATGTACATGGCCAACTATGGCATTACCAACAACCTCAATGTAATGATCGGCGCCCCTTATATGTTTACCAAGGCCAGTGCCGGCACGCTGCACGGATTGAAAGGCGTGCAGGACCTTTCCCTGCTGGTAAAATACCGTGCCGTAAAAGTCCAGTTTGGCAAAAGCAAACTTGGACTGTTCGCAGTTGGCGGATTTTCCACTCCGCTTACCAATTATGTTACCGATCTCCAGCCGCTTTCCATTGGACTGGGATCAACCAACCTCAGCATTCGCGGACTGATCGATTACCAGTTTAAAAAAATATTCGCTACCGGTTCGGCTGCTTATATCAGGAGAAGCAACATTAAACTGGACAGGGATGCCTACTATGATACAGAGTTCCATCTTACCAATGAAGTAAAGATGCCGAATGCTGCAACTTACCAGTTGAGAGTGGGATATAGAGGTAAATACCTGATCGGTGAAGCGATGGTTACCAATTTTACTACGCTGGGTGGGTTCGATATTACACGCAACAATATGCCTTTCCCGAGTAATAAAATGAACGCTACCATGATCGGGGCCGGATTCAAATACACCATTCCAACCCTGGTTAACCTGTCTGTTCTCGGCTCTTACAACTATACGGTAAGTGGTCGTAATATGGGACAGGCCCAGGCGATCTCCGTGGGCGCATTCTACGCCTTTTACTTCAAGAAGAAACAAAACCCTTCCTCACCGGTACAAAACAAATAGTCATGAAAAAACTAATATACATCTCCTCCCTTTTGCTCGTAACAGCGCTGATTTATGTAGCCTGTTCAAAATCCATTGAGGGCGCTACGGATAGTATCGCACCATTGGCTCCGGAGAAAACCGATATCGACGCCGGAAGCTGGAAACCGGTTTTGTTGTCATCAGCTACCGAGTTTACGGTAGCGGCACCGGCGGCTACTACCACTCCTGATTACATTGCCCAGTTGAATGAAATCAAAACATGGCAGCAGAATATCAGCGCTGAAGAAAAAAGAATAGTGAAATACTGGAGCGCCGGCGCTGTGTTGCGCTGGAATGAAATCATGCGCGAACTGGTATCCAAACATAATCTGCCGCCTTATCAAAACCCGGATGGCACCTATCCTTTCCCGAATGCGAATAACCCGCTGGCTTATCCGCAGTTCCCGTTCGCGAACCCACCATATGCGGCAAGAGCTTATGCCTATGTGGCAGCCGCGCAGTATGATGCGCTGGTGGCGGCTTTCTATTATAAGAAACAATACAACCGCGCCGCACCTTATAATGTAGATCAAACTATCAACGCGCTTATTCCTAAATCAGATCTTCCTTCTTATCCGTCTGAAGATGCCGTGGTAGCCGGTGCTGCCGTTGAATTGTTAAAGCTGTTATTCCCCGGTGACCAGGATTTTATCCAGCTAAAAGCGGAAGAACACAAAAAGGCCAGGCTCATTGCCGGTGCAAATGTTCGCAGCGATATCGAAGCAGGAGAAGCCCTCGGAAGAGCCGTCGCTCAAAAATATGTAACGAGAGCAAGAGGTGACCGCGCCGGAGCCGCTGCAGGTAACCAGGCCGGCTGGACCAAACTGGAAACAGACTGTATCGCTCGCGGGGAAACACCCTGGTACAGCCTGGAGACACCCAAACGTCCGCCCATGCTTCCGTTATTCGGAAAAGTAAAAGCATTCCTGTTTGATTCATTAACTGCTATCTCTTTGAGACCGGGTCCACCTCCTGCTGTTACCAGCGATCAGATGAAGAAGGAGACCGAAGAAATTTATCAGTTCATTAAAAATCCCAAACGCGAGAACATCGCCATCGTTCATTTCTGGGCAGATGGTGTTGGAACATCCACGCCTCCGGGTCACTGGAATTCGATCGCAGCAGCAGACTTTATCAATAAAAGATACAGCGAAGTAAGATGGGCCCGTAACCTCGCCTTGTTGAACATGGCGCTGATGGATGCAGCCATTGTATGCTGGGATACCAAGTTTTATTATTTCAATCCGAGGCCCACTCAGTTGAATGACAAAATCAAAACACTGACGGGTATACCCAACTTCCCGGCATATATATCCGGTCACTCTACCTTCAGCGGAGCAGCCGCCACTGTTCTTTCCTATATCGTTCCGGAGAAGAAGGCAGATTACGAAGCCATGGCAGCAGAAGCCTCTCTGTCCAGGATGTATGGCGGTATCCATTACAGGTCAGATTGTGAAGTAGGATTGGTGGTGGGTAAAAATGTTGGTTCATATGCCGTGTCCAAAGGACAGGCAGACGGTGCCGGTAACTAAATAAACGGGCAATTGATATTGCCTCTATATAAAAATTTTGAGGGTTATATATGGTTATTCGATCAGACTACAGTCCTGGCCGTTCCCGGCCGGGACGGTTTGACGAATTTAAAATGAATAGTTTTTTGAGAATAGTGGACATATAACGACCCGTGTTGATTGGAAATACAAAGCATAAAAAGCCGACGATGAAAAAAAGGGTAGGCATTTTGTTGGTATCGATGGTAGCTTGTCTGATTAGTCGGAGTCAGACAGATACTGTTAAGGTGAAAACACTCGACAGTGTCAGTATTACTTCGTTTTACAGGCAACTCAGCATTCAACCCTTACCAGCAGTGCATGGAGCCTTTATTGTAGGAGGAAAGAAATCTGAAGTGATCGATATGCAACTGTCCACCGCGGTATTGCCGGAGAAAACGGGAAGGCAGTTGTTTGCCAAAGTACCGGGTGTTTTTATTTATGATATGGACGGCGCCGGTAACCAGATCAATATCGCAACAAGAGGTCTTGATCCGCATCGCGGATGGGAATTCAATATTCGTAAGGATGGTATGCTGACCAATTCAGATATGTATGGATATCCGGCCAGTCATTACAGTATGCCTTTGGAAAGTATTGAGAGAATAGAATTGATTCGGGGAACCGGATCATTGCAATATGGGGCACAATTCGGAGGCGTCCTTAACTATGTAACCAAAAAAGGAGATACAACCCGGCCGTTCAGCTTCGAAAGCATCAATTCTGTCGGGTCTTTTCATTTACTGAGTTCCTATAATGCCATTGGAGGGAAAGTTAACCGATTTACCTATTACGCTTATTACAACAAGAAATCCAGAGACGGATACCGGGATAATGAACATACCAGCTCCTCTTCCCACGACATTATTCTTCAGTACGACTTTTCCGCGAGATTTTCTGTGCGGGCAGAATGGGCACGCTCCGAATATCTTTATCAAATGGCAGGCCCGCTGACAGACGCGCAATTCAGAGCGAATCCCCGCCAATCAACCCGGTCAAGGAACTATTTCAATCCCGATATCAATGTTCCCTCCATACAGGCTACCTGGAAAGCCACGCCCAACACCCGAATTGAATTGACCAGCTCGGCGGTGATTGGAAAAAGAAACAGCGTAATGTATGATAAGCCCACCAACATTCCGGATACCATTAATCCACTCACCCTTCAATATAATAACCGCCAGGTAGATATTGATGCCTTTAACAGTTATACTTCGGAGGTGAAGGTATTGCAGCAATACCGGCTGTTGAACCGGTTTCATTATGTTGTGGCGGGTGTACAATACATGAATAACGACCTTCATCGTACGCAATTGGGGAAAGGCACTACAGGAACAGATTTTGATTTAACACTTGTGCAACCGGGATGGGGAAGAGATGTGCACCTGAAAACAACCAACTGGGCTGCCTATGCTGAAAACAGCTGGCAGGTTTTACGAAATCTTACTCTAACCGGAGGTGTGCGGATAGAGTCCGGAGAAACCCGCATGAGCGGTACTATTAATTATTACCCGTCTGATAAAATACCCGTTAGCATTGGCCATCATTTCCCTTTGTTTGGTGCCGGGTTTCTTTATAAAATCGGCGAATACCAATTGTATGGAGGCTGGTCACAGGCCTATCATCCCATGCTCTTTAAAGACCTGATTCCTTCTTCCACCCTGGAAAAGGTTGATCCGGCTATTAAAGATGCCGACGGTTTTAACGCAGAACTGGGATTTCGGGGAAAATGGAAATTCCTGCGCTGGGATGTTACCGGCTATCTGCTTAGAATCAACAACCGTTTTGGAACGCTGGCAGAGACAGACAATAATGGAGACTATTATTCTTACAGAACCAATATCGGCAACTCATTGAGCAAGGGCGTGGAGATGTATGTTGAAGCAAACTGGTTACTTCATAACAAGATTATCCTGGGTGTATTCACCTCCACTTCCATTGCGCATGCGCGTTACCTCGATGCCGTTGTTAAATCAGGAAACAACAACATTAATATAAAAGGCAACAAAGTGGAAAGCGCTCCCGACTTTACTACCCGGAATGGGGCCAGTCTTCGGGTAAACAGAATGGCTTTATCCGTACTTTGGAGTTTTACAGCTGAAACCTATGCGGATGCACTCAACACGGTAAACCCGCCGGCCACATCAGCTGTAGGGAAAGTGCCTTCCTATTCGCTGGTAGACCTAAGCGGATCTGTTCGTATCAACCAGCAGGTTTCTTTGAAAGCTAATATCAGCAACCTGTTTAATAAACAATATTTCACCAAACGCCCCATGTTTTATCCCGGACCCGGCATCTGGCCATCCGACGGAAGAAACATGAGCGCGACCGTTAGTTTTAAATTTTGACGGATGTTTGCCTGAAATAAATAATTGCTACCAACCAAAAAAATAACTGCATGCCCTACATTCCTTTAGAAACCCATCTGCCGGGGATTACCGGTTTATTGGAGTACCGCCAGGACAGTGCCGCACCTATCCGTGCGCTTACACAGGTTTTACTGAGAGGCGAATCTACGCTAACCGAAGCCGAACGGGAGCTGATTGCTACAATCGTTTCATCGGGTAATGGATGTCGGTTTTGCACACAGGCTCATACAGCCGCAGCCAATGTATTATTGGGTGAATCCGAAACAGTAAGCTGCATGATTACCGACCTGTCATCTGCTCCAGTTTCCGAAAAGATGAAAAAGTTACTCGTAATAGCCGACCAGGTCCGGCAAAGTGGAAAGGCGGTTACAGAAGAATCTGTCAAAGCTGCTCGTGAAGCCGGCGCTACTGACCTGGAAATTCATGATACGGTCCTGATTGCGGCGCTCTTCTGCCTCTACAACCGATACGTGGATGGACTGGCAACCGCAACTCCGGATAACCCTGAGTTTTATAATAACCTGGGAAAGCGTTTGAAAGACCATGGGTACAACCGCTTGCAACGAGGGTATGATCATCTCAAAAACCAGGTACAATGAACACTGATCTTCAACGAAGCACTGTTCGGCTTGGATGGTTGTTTGCCATTTGTTTTTTGGGCACCGTTTTCGCCGGTACGATTTCCACACTAATGTCGGTTTACCTGCCGGTGGCGGTAAAAGACCTGTTGGGAAATCAGACCGAGGAAGCATTGAATACCATCAGCGCATACATAAACAGCGTGTTTATTTTCGGATCTGCGGCAGGCGGATTTATTTGCGGCTGGATCAGCGATCGATATGGAAGAAAGACAGCCGTTATTGTCTCTTTCCTGTCTCTTGGTATTTTTACTTCTTTAACCGGATGGATGCCGAACTGGTGGCTGGTGGTGATCTGCCGGTTCTTCAGTGGTTTCGGCCTCGGAGGAATACTGGTGAACACCACCACGCTGATGATGGAAGAATGGCCAAAGAAATCAAGGGCTATTTTTGTGGGTATACTTTCCATCGCCATACCGGTAGGTATTTTTTCTGCGGGGGTAATCGATTATTTTGTTGCTTCCTGGCGACAGGCATTTTACGTGGGCCTGGCCCCGTTATTACTATCTTTGCTGGCTATGGGCTTTTTGTCGGAGTCTGCGCAATGGAAAAGTAATCGGACAGAAGTGACAGGGCGAAAAGACCGGACCAGGGAATTGTTCCAGACCTCTCACTCCATCAATCTTTTTATCGGCTCCGTCATTTTTGGTTCCATGCTCATCGGGTTGTGGGCCATTTTTCTCTGGCTTCCCACATGGATTCAAACCCTGATAACAGAGGGAGATGGACAAAAAGAACGGGGACTCAGTATGATGATGCTCGGAATGGGAGGTTTGTTAGGGGGATTTGCCTCGGGCTGGCTGGTAAACGGAATCGGAATCAGGCGATCCCTGTTGTTTTGCTTTCTCGTTTGTTCCATCCTGTCAATCGTTCTTTTCAAGACCAATGCAACATTCAATTCCCTGATCTATGCTGAAATTGCGGTAATGGCTTTATTTTTCGGCGCGAGTCAGGGTGTACTGTCGGTATTCATTCCGGATCTTTTTCCGGTTTCGGTAAGAGGAATGGCCACTGGTTTTTGTTTTAATACCGGACGGATTCTTACAGGCGTAGCCGTATTATTTGTAGGAGTGATGGTCAACTTCCTCGGAGGCTATGCACATGCATTGTTTGTTTTTTCATTTGTATTTGTAATAGGACTGGTGTTCACCCTGTACGCCAGGCCAAAACCATTAACGGCAGAAACTGACGGAGAAATTATTCTGGAAAAATCCTGATCAGGCCGCAATATTTAAAGTTTTGATGAATAATGGCACATATTGATATCGACGATAGTATTCCCGGAATTCGAAGTCTTGTTTTATACAGACCAGAAACCGGAAAATATTTATATGAGCTCGCACAGGTGCTTTTGAGGGATGAATCGCCGCTTTCGCAGGCCGAACGGGAGCTATTGGCCGCCCATGTGTCCAATCGCAACAACTGTCTGTTTTGCAGAAACAGTCATGCCGCAGCAGCAAGATGTTTGTACGGTGCAGCACATTATACGGTTGATGCTGTCTTGGATGATGTTGAGCAGGCAGATATTAGTCCAAAACTGAAAGCTTTATTGAATATCGCCGGGAAAGTACAGGTATCTGGAAAATCCGTTCAACCGGATGACATACAACGTGCAAGAGAACAAGGTGCCAGTGATCGCGAGATTCATGATACTGTACTGATCGCAGCGACTTTCAGTATGTTTAACCGGTATGTTGATGGATTGGCCAGTTATACTCCTGACAATCCTGTGACATATGAAGCAATGGGAAAGAGGATGGTATCCGGTTATCATTTCCCATCCTGATCTGCCTTAAAACGATTGTTATGCCACATATTGACTTTGGGAACACGCTCCCGGGCATACGGGGAGCCATGGCTTACAGGCCCGAAACTGCCGAACCATTGAGTGCTTTGGCGGAAGTCCTATTAAGAACCGATGAAGGATTGACTATGCTTGAACGAGAATTGATTGCTACTTACGTATCGTACCTGAATGATTGTTTTTACTGCCATCACTCGCATGGCGAGATTGCCTGCATTTATGCAGGCAACAATCGGGACCTTATTGATCAGGTCAGGAAGGATTATTCAAATGCTCCTATTTCAGATAAATTAAAATCACTGCTTCAGATCGCGGGCAAAGTACAGCAAAGTGGAAAAGCTGTTTTGCCGGAAGATATTGAAGCGGCTCGCCAGCAAGGAGCCACAGACCTCGACATACATGATACCGTTTTAATTGCTGCGGCTTTCTGCTTATTTAACCGATATGTAGATGGCCTCGCTACCATTACGCCAACGGATATGTCATCATATCCGTTGCGTGCCAGGCAGGTGGCGGAGAAAGGATATGGTTCTCATATCTATTCTGCCAGCCAGCCCAGGGCAGTCTCCCTGTAACAACCGACTGTTTTAATTTGACCCTATCAGAGGACTAGTGCTATAATCATTTCTAAAACAAAAATCAATTTCAATGAGAAGATTCATGCTTTGGATGGCAGGACTGATTTGTCTGTTCCTGTTGCCCGTTTCATTGCAAGCCCAGGAGAGGATGGTGTCCGGAAGAGTGACGGATGCCAACGGCGGCGGATTGCCCGGTGTAAGTATCACCATCAAACAAACCAATCGGGGTACTACAACCGATGCCGAAGGCAAATTCCAGTTATCAGTGCCGGCGAATGCCACACTGGTTATCAGTTCTACCGGTTACAAAACACAAAACATCAAAGTCGACAATAACAGCGGCGACCTGCAGATAAAAATGCAGGAGGATATCGCCCGCCTCGATGAAGTGGTGGTAACGGGTCTGGCAACTTCGGTTAAGAGAAGAAACCTTTCCAATGCTGTAGCCACCATTTCCAGCAAACAACTGAGCGGAACCGCACCGGCCCAAACCTTTGATGCCGCGCTGAACGGAAAAATTCCCGGCGCCTACATCAATGCCAACAGTGGCGCACCAGGTGGCGGTTTGTCTGTGAAACTGCGTGGTGTTACATCTGTCTTTGGTAACACGCAACCTTTGTATGTGGTTGATGGGGTATTCATGGATAACTCAGCAACATCCGGTGGTTTGAACGCCGTTACAGGCGCCGCTGCCGGTGGTAATGCCTCTAACCAGGATAACCCCAGTAGCCGTATTGCTGATTTACGTGCAGAGGATATTGAGAATATTGAAATCCTGAAAGGCGCTTCTGCCGCTGCGGTATACGGATCCAGAGCTGCTGCCGGTGTAATCATCATCACCACCAAAAGAGGTAAACAAGGACCTACACGCGTAAGTTTTTCACAAGACCTCGGTTTCGTGAAAGTGAGAAAGTTGCTCGGTGTTCGTCAGTTTACTCCCGAAACAGCAGCATCCCTGAGCAGTGACCCTGTGAGAAGCGCAGCTCTCAAGCAACAGTTTCTCGATGCACAGTCTGCCGGAAAGTTATACGACTACGAAAAAGAAGTGTATGGCAATACCGGATTTACCCGCAACAGTGTACTGAGCCTGACCGGTGGTGGAGACAAAACCAATTTTTACTTCTCCGCAGCCCAGAAGGATGAAGAAGGTATCGTAAAGAATACAGGATATCGTAACAGCAGTCTTCGTCTGAATATCGATCACCGCATCAACGAGAACATCAAGATCGGTATCAGCACCAACTATGTAAATTCATCCGCTGATCGTGGATTGACCGGTAACGATAACAATGGTGTAACCTATAGCATTTCGCTGTCATCCACACCTAACTTTATCGAACTGCATCCCGACCAGTTTGGAAACTATCCGTCAAACCCCTTCGCTGCATCAAACGTATTGCAGACGATTGCGCTCATGCGGAATAATGAGTCTGTAAACCGTTTTGCCACCGGCTTCAACCTGGAAGCCACTCTGCAGAAAGGCAATCGTTCTACTACCCGACTGGTAGGAAGAGGCGGCGTTGATTTTTACAATCTTGTTACCACAGCTCTTTTCCCTCGCGAACTACAGTTCCAGGCTGTAAACAAGGGTACTTCCATACAGGGTTTTACCAAGAGCCTGAATACAAACTATATTTTGTCTCTGGTAAATAATTTCAACCCCAACGATAACCTCGGATTCACTACTTCTGCCGGTTTAACCCAGGAAAAAGGTGATTTCAACAACCTGCTTACTGTAGCTACCCAGGTAGCATCCGGTCAATCAAATGTTGACCAGGGTGGTGCGCTGACTGCTCAACAGTTCAGGAACAAATTCCAGAACGATGGTATTTATGTTCAGGAAGAGGTGAGCATCAATGATGCGATCAACCTGAATGCAGGTATTCGTTTTGACCGTTCTACC
This sequence comes from Chitinophagaceae bacterium, assembly GCA_044226045.1. Taxonomy (GTDB): domain Bacteria; phylum Bacteroidota; class Bacteroidia; order Chitinophagales; family Chitinophagaceae; genus Endoryza. The sequence continues at coordinate 24,788 of JBGAHR010000016.1, read as the reverse complement.
AATAACGGAGATGTGAAAAGATATTACGCATATCCCAAAGGTGGAGCTTCTATCAACCTGACCAAGTTGAACTGGATCAACGATAAAGTGTTCGATAACGTGAAAGTTCGTGCTGCTTACGGGCAGTCTGCCAACTTCCCTGCTTTCGGAAGTAAGTTCACTACGCTGGTGCCTTCTAATACCGGCGGTCTTCAGGGTTCTATCGTAGCGATTCAGGGTGGTGATCCAAACATCAAACCGGAAAGACAAACAGAGTTGGAAGCCGGTATCGATCTGAGTACTTTCAACAGCCGACTCAATTTCGAGATCACTTTCTACAATAAAAAGATCTACGACTTCCTGATGCTGGCAACAGTGCCTCCGTCTTCTGGGTTCTCTACCAAATTCGTGAACGCCGGTGACCTTCGCAACAGAGGTATAGAGATTGGGGTTAATGCTACACCTGTTTCAACTAAAAATGTGAAATGGACCAGCTCTGTTAACTTCTGGATGAACCGTTCTAAAGTAACCAGGCTGAGCATTCCTTCTGTTCGTTTAGGATCATTCGGTACAAGTCTTGGTACCTTCCAGATCGAAGAAGGCAAGTCTGCAACACAGATCGTAGGTACAGACGCTCCTAACAAAACCGGTATCGTGGTGCTGGGCGACCAGGAACCGCGTTTCCAGATGAACACATTCAACGAAGTGACACTTTTCAACAAACTCACTTTCCGTTTCCTGGTTCATTGGAAGTATAAAGGAGATAATATCAACCTGACTACGTTGCTGAATGATTTTGGCAGCACCAGCGCTGACTATGATGCAGACAAAGATGGTAACGGAGTGCCTGATGGTCCCCAGAGAATCGGAAACTTCCTTGGTGGAAGTGCTACTGGCTTTGTAGAGAACGCCGGATACATCCGATTCCGTGAAATCGGTGTTTACTACACCTTCAATAAAATACCCGGCAAAATTGTTCGCGGTATCCGCACCGGAGTTTCTCTCAACAACTTCTTTACCATTACCAAGTATACTGGTTATGATCCGGAAGTATCCAACTTCGGTACAGGATTTTCAACAGGTGTAGACGTGGATCCCTTCCCGGCATCCAAACGCGCCACCTTCCACATAACCATCGATTTCTAAAATGAAAATCACAGAACAATGAAAAGACTATTTAATTATAATATCGCTCTGTTGTTGCTGGCGGCCGTTACGATTACTTCCTGTAAGAAAGAATACGGCAACCTGAACAACCCAACTATCGAAGATTACCTGAAGAATGCTTCCAAAGACCAGCTCAATGGATTGGTAATCGGAACCCTGTCGGGTATGCGTAATAACGAAGGCACGTATCTCGATGTAGTGGGAGTGCTGGGAAGAGAAATGTATCGTTTCTCCGGCGCTGATCCCCGTTTTGTAACCGAACTGATGGGCACGTCACCGCTCGACAATTCAGGGTTCTATATCACCAACCCCTGGGCTTCCCGCTATCGCGCGGTAAAAAATGCCAACGTACTGATCGAGGCGGCTACCAATTCCAGCAAGATTTCACCCGAAGAAAAGAAAGGCTATACCGGTTTTGGCAAAACACTCAAAGCTTATGAGTTGCTGCTCAATCTTAACCTGACCTATAATAATGGTATCAGGGTGGATGTGGCTGATCAGAATAACCTGGGGCCCTTCCTTAACTATGATGATGCCCTGACAGCCATTGCCGCTTTGCTTGATGAAGGCAAAACGGATCTTACCGGCTCTGCTATTTCCTTTGCACTGACTTCCGGCTTCGATGGTTTTGATGATGCTGCCGGATTGTTGAAATTCAACCGTGCGCTGGCTGCCCGTGTAGCGGTTTACCGCAAGCAGTGGGCTGCTGCACTGACCGCATTGAATGAATCATTCCTTGATCTGAATGGTGATTTTAACAACGGAGTGTATCAGGTATTCTCTACCGGTTCCGGCGATCAGCTGAACCCGGCATTCTTCCCGCAAAACCAGAATGGTGAAGTTCGCCTGGCTCACCCCAGCTATGCTACAGACATCGTTCCTGGCGACGATCGTATTGGTAAAGCTACCCTCCGTGCCGCTCCCGCTTCTACCAGTGGCTTGAGCAGCAATCGCGATGTGTGGGTGTACACTTCCAGTACAGCGCCTATTCCCATCATTCGCAATGAGGAACTGATCCTGATCTATGCAGAGGCGAAAATTCAAACGAATAGTCTGCCCGATGCTGTGGTAGCACTCACCAAAGTGCGTGTAACCCATAATCAAACTCCTTATGGAGGAGCTGTTACACAAGCTGCCCTGATCGACGAGATGCTTTATCAAAGAAGGTATTCCCTTTTCTTTGAAGGACATCGCTGGGTAGATATGCGTCGCTACGATAGATTGGCCAATTTGCCTATCGATCGGCCCGGCGATAAAATCTGGTCTGCTCTGCCGATTCCATTCGCAGAAAATTAATTTTATCAAAAAGAAAGACGGCATTTGCCGTCTTTCTTTTTTAACTTGGTTTGATGGCACATATTGACCTCGGAAATGATTTACCTGGTATTCGCGGACCAATGGCTTTCCGGCCGGAAACAGCCCGCTACCTGAATGAACTGGCCGAAACGCTGTTACGAGACGATAACAATACGCTCAGCAGGGGCGAAAGAGAATTGATTGGTGCATACGTATCTTATCTCAACAACTGCCAGTTCTGTCAAAGCATTCATGGCGCATTGGCCGAACATTACCTTCAGTGTGACACCGGTTTCCTGGACACTGTAAAGAAGGATATGGAACAATCGTCTTTGACGGAAAAAATGAAGGCGCTGTTAAGCATCGCCGGTAGTGTGCAAAGAAGTGGTAAGTCAGTAACACCCGAACAGATTGAAAGAGCAAGGAACCTGGGTGCAACAGACCGGGAAATTCACGATACCGTTCTGATAGCGGCTGCTTTTTGTATGTATAACCGCTATGTAGATGGTCTCGGCACCTGGTCACCCTCAGATATGTCATTCTACCGGGAAAGAGCCCCCCGCCGGGCGGAAGAAGGATACCTTGATTTCGATCTCTATAAATAAGGCTACCAAAACTATCATTGTGTTATGAAAAAATTATTCTGGTTAGGACTGATTGGCTTGTTGCTTTTTGAAATCGCCAACGTGTACTTCATCATGCCCATGCCCGGAAGCCAGCAGATGAATAGTATCGACCTCGCGTATTTTCTTTACCGCTGGCGTTGGTTCTTCCGGATATTTTTTGGCCTGCTGATCATTGCCGGACTCTTTAAACCGTCCTGGAAGCGCAGATGGCTTCTCGTAATTCCTTTACTCATTGTTGGTAGCGTTATTTACATGACCAATTTTGTCATGGCAGCAGATCACATGTTCTATCAACCCTCCTCCGTAAATATGGTAAAGGCCGATCAGAACAAAGTCGACAGCAACCGCCTTGTAATAGGTGTGGTGGAGAATGGAGAAGCGAGAGCGTATCCCATTCGCTTCCTGGGCTATCATCACCAGGTACAGGATAGCGTAGGTGGAAAACCAGTCATCGTTACTTATTGCACGGTATGCAGAACCGGCAGGGTATACGAACCCGTTGTGAATGGCAAACAGGAGCAATTCAGATTGGTTGGAATGGATCACTTCAATGCCATGTTCGAAGACAAAACAACCGGAAGCTGGTGGAGACAGGTAAATGGCGAAGCCATCACCGGGAAATTGAAAGGCAGCCGACTGCCTGAATTATACAGCACACAAACCTCACTTTCCAAATGGCTGGAACTATATCCTTCCTCACTCATTATGCAGGCGGATCCGGCATTTATGGATTCCTACGATACTACTTTGAACTATGAAAGCGGCAAAAGCCGCAAATCGTTAACAGGCACCGACACCCTTTCCTGGAAAGACAAATCATGGGTGATTGGCGTGAACGTTCATGGCAAGAAAAAAGCGTATGATTGGAACGAGTTGATGAAAAACCGGATCATCATCGATACGGCTTTTAATCCTTCCGTAATGGTCGTGCTCGGACAGGACAATAAAAGCTTCTTTGCTTTTGAAGGAATCAATGCATCCGGTGTGCCGACGCTTAAAAACGACACCTTGATTTACCAGCAATACCGATATAGAATTAATGGCCAGGGAATCGATACAGTTGCCCAGTTGAAGAAACTACCGGCTTACCAGGAATTCTGGCATAGCTGGAGAACATTCAATAGCAACTAACGGACTTCCGGCAATTCGTTCCACCGGGTCGTATATCTTTTACTTCTCAGTTCCTGGCGCATTTTCCAGTCGCGGCGGGTGCCGCTGGCCGCGAACTTCAGGATATCATCTCTCTGGCTGAAATTGATATTGTCGATCATATCCATGAGACGGCGATGTTCATTTTGCCCGGACGAAGCAAACAGGTTACCCTGGATGGATGAATCCGGCCGGATGCCGCTTAACATCACCCCCGCTTTTTTATATTCAGCTCCGTGTTCATACAGTTCTTCTACCAGGGCCATTGCCGGTTTAATCAATTCCTGTGTAATGCTGGTCGCGGTGGGCAAGATGGTCTGAGTGGAAATCGTTCCCCCTCTTTTGAAGTTGAGTTGATAGTCCTGTTCTTTTTTAACAACAAATACGCTTACCACGCTTGCCGCGCTGTATTGCCTTCTTAGTTTTTCGGCTGCCCGGGAGGTATAGGTCGCTACTGCTTCCTTGATCGATTCAATATCTTTTACTGCGCTACCGAACATACGCGTGGTGGCAATCATTTTTTTGGAGACTAACTCTTCCTCGAGGTCCTTTGCCGGTTCACCTTTCAATTCCTTAATCAGCCTGACACCGGTAACGCCGCCGAGGTATTTGCTGGCAAATGATTCGGAGAGGTTGCGTAACTGCAATGCCTGTGTGATACCCCATTGTTCCTGCAGCTTTCGGGCATACTGTCTTCCCACACCCCATATATCTTCAACCGGTGTGTTGGCCAATGCCCTGATAATTTCATCATCGGTTTCCAGGACAGAGATACACCGGGTTTGTTCTTTATTTTTTTTGGCGATGCGATTAGCCAGTTTGGCCAGTACTTTCGTGGGAGCGATCCCTACGGAAACTTTTATACCCGTCCATTCTTCTACGGTTTCCCTGATTTCGCGGGCAATATCGTGCAGTTTTTTTTCCGTAAATCCTTCCAGGTTGATGAAAGCTTCATCAACAGAGTATACTTCTACATTTTTTTCACCCATCAGCATCCGAAGTGTTTCCATAACACGCCAGCTCAGGTCGCCGTACAGGTTGTAGTTGGAAGAAAAGACCGCAATGTTATGGCGATCGATCAGTGGTTTGGCCTGGAAATAGGGTCCTGCCATTTCCACTCCCAGTTTCTTGGCTTCATCACTTCGGGAGATGATACAGCCGTCGTTATTACTCAATACAACAACCGGCCGCTCCGCCAGGGCGGGCAGAAACAACCGTTCACAAGAACAGTAGAAGTTGTTACAATCGACGATGGCGATCATGAGGAGGTGTTAGATTTAAAAGTAAAAAGTAAAAAGTAAAAAGTCAAAATGCAAAAGTCTTAAGTTTTCTGTGCCGTAGAGGAACGCAAAGGGCGCGAAGTACCGCTAAGGACGCGAAGTAAAATGCAATGACTCTAAAAAAACGAATTTTCACTTTTGAATTTTGACTTTTGCATTTTGATTTTGACTTTTCTCTTAGCGCCCTCAACGGTACTTTGCTTTGCGTTCCAGAACTGTTTATCGTTTCCGGCTATCCCAATTTTTGACTTTTGAATTTTGACTTTTGAATTTTGACTTTTGCATTTTGACTTTTGACTTTTGACTTTTGCCTTTTTAATTTTTACTTCCTCAAAGCCGGCTCCAGCAAATGAATGACACAGGTTACCGTTCCCCAGGTATTATAATTGGTGAATTCACCGATTTCAATAGGTTTGAATTGTTTGTTTTCGGGTAAGAGGGTCACTCCTTTGATGGTTTTTTGAAATGTTCTCACCACCAATTCTCCATTTACCGCTGCAACAACAATTTTTCCGTTGGCCGGTTTTACAGATCGATCGACTATCAGCAGATCTTCTGCAAAAATTCCGGCGCCAGTCATCGCATCTCCTTTCATTTTAAAGAAGAAGGTAGCCGGTTTGTTGAGGATGAGCTGTTCATTCAGGTCTATTCCTCTTTCCATGTAGTCGTCTGCCGCTGCTCCAAACCCTGTTGCATTCGCTGTTTTCACCTGCTGCTGGGTGAAATTCTTGCTGCCTCTATAGGCCGCTCCATAAAATTCCTCCTCCATAGTATGCTATTTTAATAGTGTAGTATTTGAATTGTTCTCTAACGTTTTTTGCGGTTTTATTTCCGAAAAATAAAGTTAGCATATTCTGTTCTTTTTTGCTAAAATGTTTAGTATATTTATGCTAAATAATGTAACGCTATGGAATGGATGGGTTTACCGGGCAGCTTTATCCCGGAGGTGGCTTTGTCTGCACCGGCCAGGCAATGGCGTACCTGGACGGATGAAGACCTATATGAATATTCATTGGTTGTAAGGCCCACGGCCGCAATCAGCTCTAAGATTGAGGAGGCCCGGAGTAGTTTCAACGGGTTGGCCATACCCGATCGCGATGCGAAGGATAGTTCCTATATCAGGATTGCGAATTTGATTGCCCGGCCGGATATGGAGTCGACTATTTCCCGGTGGATGCGGAAAATTTGTGGGTTACGACCCCAATTCCAGGTTACCCTCAATAATTATGGCGGAATACCACCACATACTGTTTACCTGAGAGTGATGGACCCGAATCCTTTTCATCAACTGGTCAGGGAATTGAAAGTCGTTGATGAATTTATACGTTCAAATGGCTGTCCTGCCTCCGAATTTTTTCTACGACCTTTTATAAGTATTGCCAGGCGAATGCGATCAGATACTTATGAAAAGGTGGTTAATTTCTTCGCTCACCAAACCTTCTCCGAATCATTTCCTGTTAATGAACTGGTTTTATTGAAAAGAAAAGATCCTTTCGATGAATACAGGGTGCTGGAAGTGTTCGGTTTACAACCTGAAATCATTCAAAAAACCAACTAAAGTATATTTTCTATGAAACCATTAATTACTACAATACCCGGCTACCAGGTAAACGACTATATGCTCGTTATCAACCCACACAGCGAATTATCTAACAGAATCTTCGCGGTCAGGGAGGATTTTGCAAAGAAATTTCAAACAGACCCCTTCAAATGGATGCGCCCCTATATTGCGCTGGCCAGTTTTTCCCAATATGAAATGATGGAAGAACGAATAACTAACCGGGTTCGTGCTATTGCCATGGGGCAGTATCCGTTTAAAGTTGAATTAAAAGATTTCGGAAGCTTCCCTTCCCATACGATCTATATAAATGTAACCACCAAAATTCCTCTTCAGGAACTTGTCAGAAATCTCCGGCAGGATACCCAGCGACTGATGAAACTCGACGAAGAGAACAAGCCATATTTTATCATGGAACCACATATTACCGTTGGACGAAAACTCAAACCCTGGCAGTATGAAAAGGCCTGGCTGGAGTATAGCCATAAAAACTTCAGTGCGAGGTTTATCGCAGACTCCATGCTGTTATTAAAAAGAAGATCCGGTGAAGCAAGATACCAGGTCGCTGCCAGGTTTGAGTTTCAAAACCTCCCTGTCACCACCAGGCAGGGCGAGTTGTTTGCGCTGTAAAAAGTAAAAATTCAAAAGTCAAAAGTGGCATGCAATAGGTAAAGGCAGAATCCAAAAGATAGTGGCAGTTCAGGAACGCGGAGTGCGCTAGGTACTGAGAAGGTTGCGAAGAAGAAAAATAAAAAAACGATATCTTCAAATAAATCTGAATTTCCTTTTATTTTTTAAACACTTCGCATATTGGAAATAGATTTATTTTAACTTTTTAATTTTGATTTTTGAATTTCCTCCTTGCGGCCTTAGCGGTACTTGGCGCACGCTGCGTTCCAGAACTGTTTATCGTTTCAGGCTATTCATTTTGACTTTTGAATTTTGATTTTTGAATTTCCTCTTTGCGCTCTTAGCGGTACTTGGCGCTCTCTGCGTTCCAGAACTGTTTATCGTTTCAGGCTATCTCATTTTGACTTTTGAATTTTTACTTTTTCATTTCAACAAACGCTCCCATGGAAAAACCATACAAACAAGGACGAGGTGCACAGTTTAATACTAAAAATCGATTCCTGAAAGACGAAGTTGTCAAAGAACATGCGGAAGGAATAGATGATTGGGAGGAGAAAGAACTGCCTACCCAATACCTCGAACAGGAATCGAAATCAATAGTTAACTCAGTAGAGAGCCCCGATGTGGGCATGTCCTATAGCATGAATCCCTATGCGGGATGCGAACATGGCTGTATCTATTGCTATGCCCGGAATGTACATGAATACTGGGGATACAGCGCCGGCCTGGATTTCGAACAGAAGATCATTGTCAAAAAAAACGCACCCCAGCTGCTTCGGAAATTCTTAATGAACCCGAAATGGGTCTGCACACCCATCATGCTCAGCGGCAATACCGACTGCTATCAGCCAGCCGAACAGAAATTCAGACTCACCCGCCGAATGCTGGAAGTCTGCAATGAATTCAATCAACCGGTCGGCATCCTGACAAAAAACGCTTTCATTCTGCGAGACAAAGACATTTTACAGGAAATGGCTGGCAAAAGACTGGTATCGGCAATGGTCTCCATCACTTCTTTCAATGAAGACTTGCGGCGGCTGATGGAACCCAGAACAACCACAGCCAAACAAAAACTCCGGGTGATAAATGAACTAAGTAAAGTGGGCGTCAGAATGGGAATCATGATGGGTCCCATGATCCCGGGTCTCAATGAACATGAAATGCAGAGGATCATGAAAGCGGCAAGCGATAACGGGGCAAGCTTTACAGCCTATACTTTCATCCGTCTTAATGGCGCTATCAAGCTCTTGTTTCACGACTGGCTCTATAAAAATTTTCCCGACAGGGCCGATAAAGTATGGCATCTTATTGAACAAAGTCATGATGGAAAAGTAAACGACAGCAGATGGGGCGCCAGAATGCGGGGAGAAGGATCCATTGCGGAAATGGTTTCGCAACAATATAAAAAATATGGTAAGCTCTATGGCATGAATGCCGAAGAATGGAGCCTGGATACAAGCCTGTTTAGAAGACCCGGGCAGCAGGGAACGCTGTTTTGAGAGCGGGAGAGGGGGAAATACAGGAGCGGGAGAGGGAGCGAGAGCGGGAAGAGAAAGGGAAACAGAAACAGAAAGGGAAGCAGAAGGAGAAACGGAAACAGAAAGAGAAACAGAAAGGGAAAGGGAAATAGAAACGGAAAGGGAAACAGAAACGGAAAGGGAAACAGAAAGGGAAGCAGAAGGAGAAACGGAAACAGAAAGAGAAACAGAAACGGAAAGGGAAAGGGAAACAGAAAGAGAAACGGAAACGGAAACTACAGAACAACGTTAAACGATAAACCTTAAACATTAAACGCCTTTTAGCCCTGGCGTTACTCGGGGGAGCCGGATGTGGCGGCATGCCTGAAAAAATGAAACTCGCTCCGGCGAGTCCTCCGCCTGCGGCGGATAAGACTCGCATCAGGAAGAGCGGGAGCGGGAGCGAGAGCGGAAAGAGAAAGGGAAAGAGAAAGGGAAAGAGAAACAGAAAGAGAAACAGAAACAGAAACCGCAAACCGCAAACTGCCAACCAACGTGAATGATATTACTCCCTCTCCCTTGGGAGAGGGCTGGGGTGAGGGGTTGGGGAGCGGGAGCGGGAGCGAGAGCGAGAGCGGGAGCGTGAGCGTTAGCGGGAAATGTCAGTTAACTCTGCGTCTTCTGCGTTCTCAGCGATTCGTCTAATTCGTCTAATTCGCATAATTCGCATAATTCGCGTCCCAGTTAAAACACACCCTTTTTCCTGTCAAAACCTCATTGGTATCTTTTTCGGCCAATCTACTTTTATACAATATCACCAAACTGAGATTGTATGAAACGAAAACCTGTATCCGGAATTGAGCAACAGAAATTGAAAGAAGAGAATGCCTTTTTGAAAATGAAACTGATGCTCGAGAATGGGGCACAAATCAATGGAACAACAGGCGAGCTGCCACCAGAGGTGGAAAATCAATTTTTAAAATATGTGATGGCTTTTGAAAAGCAGGTCGAAAACCCCACCATGATCCGGATATTCGACAAAATCGGAAAGCCCACACAGTTCAAACCAGCAGCCGAACTGCAGGATGCTGAAATTGAACAAGCATTATCAGATATCAGGGCCCTGCTGCATCAGCACGGAATTGACCTGACAGCATTAAGCCCACATGTCTCCGGTCGGGAACTTTATCGGTTTATTTTGGAAGAATTCCTGCAGCAGGAGATCATTGATATCAAGATGCCTTCCATGATTCAGGGTTTCATTTACGATGAGTTTCATCCCGACCCTGTATTTGAGAACCAGCAAATCGCGATTGATAATTGCCTGAAGGAAATTCTTTCTGAAAAGCCTTTAGAGGACATGAGCGTATATCGCCAGGAGGAATTACAGCTAAATGAACATTTTCCTTTATCGCATGAAGACTTTAAAAGGAAAATCCAACTGTTCAAAGATTCGTATAGATCCATTGAAAACCTTAGCATAACAGATGTGTTATGCAGGGTGGAAGAAAAATACTCATTCGTGAGAGGAGCTTATTCCTTTGTTGCACGATGGGAATCCGGAGAAATATCTTTTAAGGGCAAATGGCTGATCAATTTTGAAAAGGCGGATGATGATAACAACTGGGATATCTTCAGCGTGCAAATTGAAGGGGTCAATTTTTGAGTAAGCGGTCATTGTAACTTCTCGGAAGACATTATCGGCTCTTCCAGGGCGTTCTCAATTAAATACTAGTTTTTGTATGACAATAGTTGAGTATGATGGAAGCCTGAAAGGATTTTTAACAACGGTATTTGAAGTGTACCAGCAGAAAATCAATGATGCAAGCATTAAGAAGCAGGAAGAAAAAGTCTATAGTCTTTTCGGGCAGGTAAAAAAAATAACGCCTGATACAGAAAAGGCCAATCGGGTTTGGGTAAAGCTGGCAGAGAAATTGTCAATCCCAGCACTTCGGCATTTTTATTATGCTTTTCTATCCGGATTGCCTGGGATGGAAGATCATTTGCTGGGATATATTCGTTATGTTCTGTCGGCCCGGATTACCGTGGAAAATAATTTTGCGCATCCGAATATCAAAGCAGTAGTAGAGGCGGGTCGTAAAGTATTGCAGGAAAAAAAGCAATGGCAGACATTTGGAAAATTTCAGGTAACGAGAGACGAACTTTATTTCCTGGTCATCCAGCCACAATACGATTGCCTGCCACTTCTTCGAAAACATTTTAAAGATAAATATACCCATCAAAGATGGCTGTTGGCCGACTCTGTTCGCGGGTATGGATTCTACTTCAATCAACAGTGCTTTTCGGAGTGTTCCTGGAAGTTGGTTTCGCACCCGCCTGGACCGGATGCAGTGATCGGAATATACAATACCAATGATGCCGTTTTCAGGGCATTAACCAGCTCGCCTGCAGAAACAATTCGGTCTTCTCAGAAACTTTGTATCAGCGAATTACCTCGAAATTACTGGCGTCATTTTGATGGATCAAAATCAATACATCTGTCAGGGTTAAACGATCCTTCGGAATAATTTTTAAAAAAATATTTCTAAAAATTTGGTGACTGCAAAAAAATAATTACATCTTTGCAAAGCAAAAAACAAAGAAAACTATGATTCGCGATTTAAGAAATATAAAAACTAAGCATACTGCGGGCCAGTTTGGTCTTTGCCGATATGTCAGGGGTAGTGTTTATTTCTAAAGTCGTGAGTAGAAATATACTAAGCCCCGCAAATGCGGGGTTTTTTTATGCTTAATTGAATAGGAAATGAAACAGATCAGTGCATCTTATCAACGCATGATTCACAATGAAAATAATCAGGTGATAACCATTTGTTGCGAATGGCCGGGAGAAATAATGCCCGATATCCAGCAACTGGAAGATGCACCATTTAGAAAATATGATAGCAAAAGGAGGCTATTCAGGCGACCGAATGTTCGGTATTGGTAACAGTGGCTTACCAATAATGAACCCGGTCGGAAACGACCGGGTTTTTTTCTGCCTGTCGACCTCCGGTGAATAAAAATCTAAATACCGTAAGGAAGGAAATGACACAACGAACATGGAGAACAATGAGCGGTCGACGGGTAGAACAATCCATCAGGCAGGAACTGATTCGCCTGGCTTCTGAAGCCAGGGAAGCCGGTGACAATATTCGCGTTTGCATCGGTACAGACAGTCAGGTGAAAGGTTCAACTATTCGTTTTGCAACGGTAATAGTCTTTCTCCGGGTGGGTAGTGGTGCGGTAGTGCTGGCCCGTAAACAGGAACTGAGGACGAGGTTGAGTATTAAACAAAGAATGCTGGAAGAAGTGAACAGAAGTATGGAGGTGGCTATTTCCCTGCAGCCTTTGTTGACTGAGCTGAATATCAGATTCGAGATCCACGCCGACATCAACACGCATCCATCCTTCAAAAGCCATGATGCTTTTGCAGAAGCCATCGGTTACATACAGGGAATGGGATTTGATTTTCGTGCAAAGCCTTTCGCATTCGCCAGTACAAGTTGCGCGAACAGGCTGGTACAATAAGAAACAGTAAAAAATGAACGTATGAAAATATTATTAGCCCTTGCAGTGCTGCTACTCCTGTATGGACTTCAAAGGGTAATTACGAAAAAAATTTTGAATGAGCGTATGCTCAACGATACGCGTCCAGAAGAAACCGTGATGGCCGGTGAACGGTTTATCGGTTGCCGGCAGCTATTCATGCGTCATTTCGGCGCGTTGCCCAATATGCATTATATGGGTGGGGTGGATAGCGATCAAATACACAAGTATCTGGCGGATGGCAACCAGGGAACAATTGTAGCTGACTATACCCGGACTTATTATGACTGGACAGCGGAGGAGACAAAACATACGGTGAAGATCCTGGTATTTGACAATGGACTGATTGCCGAACTGGGAGATCAATCTGTCGAATTGTATTACCTGACCACTGAATCCAAGCGGATCGAAAAATTGATTGAGGATTTTAAGGCTTTCAGATTACCGGCCAAGGAACAGGATCACGAGATCAACATCATCACAGTGAATAAAGAGGGTCTGGATCTTAAAGCGCTTCCGATTATGCCGACCGAACTCGATATAGATTTGTATTACAACGATGATTTCAAAGCAGTAGATAAGCTCATTCGGGAAAGGCTTTTGAAAGCGAACGACAAAGGAATCATTCTCTTTCACGGATTGCCGGGTACCGGTAAAACAACCTATCTCCGCCACCTGGTGGGTAAACTGGATAAGAAAGTATTGTTCTTATCACCCACAGTGGCAGGTGATTTACTGAATCCTGAGTTCATTGATTTGCTGATCGATAATCCTAATTCGATCCTCATCATCGAGGATGCGGAGAATATCATAATGGATCGTAAGGTGAATAGAAATAGCAGTGTGAGTAATTTGTTGAACCTGAGCGATGGATTGTTAAGTGATTGCCTGAATGTGCAGTTAATCTGCACTTTCAATAGTCCTTTATCAAGCATCGACCAGGCGTTGCTTCGGAAGGGACGCTTGATCGCGAGGTATGAATTTGATAAACTCAGCGTTAAAAAAGCGCAGCGGTTAAGTGATCACCTGGGTATTTCTCAATGGGTCACTAAACCCATGACGCTGGCAGAGCTGACGCATCCCGACGAGCTGCCGGGTGCAGAAGCAACGCGCGAAGCCATCGGTTTTCGAATAGCGACAATGTTCGAGGGATAAACAGACTAAACGCAGTTTTTCTTGAAGGAAAGGTGTAAACCGGCGTGTCTCTGGCGCGGTAGTGCATCGGTAGTAACCGCATGTATGCTGCCAATCCGGAAAAGAATCACTACAAGGATTGTTAGGTCGAAGGTTCAAATCCTTCCCGGGTAAGCCCGGTAGCTCAGTGGCAGAGCAAACAATATACAGGTTCGAATCCTGGCTCAGACTCTGGATGAGTAAGTTTCACTCGGCAAAAGAAGTGAGTCGCTTCTTTAAAACGATTCAGCACAGGGAGCCTTTTGGCTGGTTTTGCATAGCTGAAACAGTTCCCCTGTTACCCTGCGAGTCGACAACCGGTCTCGGACACCCCATTCTATTCTTCTTTTTTTAAAGAGGACTGGATGCGGGCCTCCCGACTACTTTTCGACTTCCCGTAACAGTTGAATGGCCTTCAGGCGTTCCTGTGCTTTTTTAGTAATAAAATAGCAAAAAATTAAAAACAATGACTATCAGAAAATATACAATTAATGCCTACCAGGTCGGTCTTCTTTTTGAAAAAGGGAAGTACATCAGGTTACTGGAAGCTGGTACATACTGGCTTTTTAATAAGGAGGTAATCATCTACGATCTGATCTACCCCTTTACGCCAACGGTTGACTGGAGTGTGGTATTGAAGGATGAACAACTCATGCAAAGATTGCAGGTCGTGGATGTGAAAGAAGGCGAGCTGTTACTGGTTTTCGCAGACGGAAAGTTGACCAATGTGCATACTGCCGGCAAATATGCGTACTGGAAATTCTTCAGGGATTATCAACTTCTCAAAGTGAATGTCTCCGGTATTGAAATCGAAGCGGCGATTGAACCAGTATTGTTTGAGAAAGATACACTCAAGCCTTTTATCAGAACGGTTACGGTTGAGTCTTATGAAAAGGCGCTGTTGCTGGTAGATGGTAAACTTTCAAAACTACTGGAGCCTGGCAGCTACTATTTCTGGAAAAATCCGATCAGTATTCAGATAGCGAGGGTGGATATGAGAAATCAGCAATTGGAAATAAGCGGACAGGAAATGCTGACTAAGGACAAAGCCACTTTGAGGATTAACGCAAGCCTGCAGTTCCAGGTAAAAGATCCTGTCAAAGCAGTACTGGGTAGCAAGGAGTATGAAAAAATACTCTATGCCTCGGGGCAGTTGGCCTTGAGAAGCCTGGTGGGGAAGTTCACTTTAGATGAATTATTGGAAAGAAAGGAAGGATTGGGTAACATTATTCTCGAATGGATGACTGCTACTGCCCTGGAGCTGGGGGTGGAATTAAAAGATGCCGGTATCAAAGACATCGTACTCCCCGGTGACATGAAAGCAATCATGAACCAGGTGTTGATGGCGGAGAAAAAAGCACAGGCCAATAGTATCACCAGGCGGGAAGAAACGGCCAGTACCAGGAGTTTGCTGAACACTGCGAAGTTAATGGAAGATAACGCCATGCTCTTTAAATTGAAAGAGATGGAGTTTGTGGAGAAGTTAACAGACAAGATCAGCACCTTACAGATCTCTAACAATGGATCAATGGCCGATCAATTGAAACAGTTATTTGTATCATCGAAAACGTAAAAAATGGCAAAATTAAAATTGACTGGCAAAGAGCTGCGGGCAATCGGGTATCCTGAGGGCCCGGTAATCAGCATTGCCATGAATACGATGCAAAAGTTTTATAAACATGAGTCAAAGGAGGATGTGATGGATATTTTGAAAAGAGTACTGGCGTCTCCGGTCGAATATATGAATGATGCTGTGCTGGCATTGATTGCCAGCCAGCTTATTCCCCGGGAGGAAGAACAGGCGCAGGAAGTGAGTTTGAACAAGGAAGGTATTCCATTCGCGGTGTATGGAAGTGCTCAGATCGAGCAGTCTGCCCTGCACCAGATGTATAGTGCCGCCAAGCTGCCGATCGCAATAGCCGGTGCGCTGATGCCGGATGCGCACGCAGGGTATGGTTTGCCCATCGGAGGTGTTCTCGCCACCCGAAATGCAGTCATTCCATATGGGGTGGGAGTCGATATCGGATGCCGGATGTGTTTGAGCATATTCGATTTGAATCCTGATGAACTACACAAACGGGAAGCTTATTTTACCCGGGAGATAAATGAGGCGACACTATTCGGAAGTGGGGCGCAATTCCAGACCGCTTCGAATCACGAGGTGATGGATAACGAATTGTTCCGTGAAATTCCACTGTTGAAGAGTCTTCATGGGCGGGCCTGGAAACAGTTGGGTTCTTCCGGTTCCGGTAATCACTTCGTTGAGTTCGGTCAGATAAACATCACCGAAAAAGATACTGTTCTGGGTGTGGAGCCGGGGAAATACGTTGGATTATTGTCGCACTCCGGTTCCAGAGCGTTGGGCGCGAATATTGCCAATCACTATACCCGCATCGCCAAAAGCAAAAGACGATTACCGGGTGAATGGTCGAACCTGGCCTGGCTGACCCTGGAGGAAGAGGAGGGACAGGAATACTGGTTGTTGATGAACCTGGCCGGAGAATATGCCTCTGCCTGTCATCATATCATTCATGAGAAGATTGCGAGACAATTGGGGAGAGAGCCTATTCGAATGGTTGAGAATCACCACAACTTCGCCTGGAAGGAAATGGTGAACGGTGAGGAAGCCATTGTGCACAGAAAGGGAGCTACCCCCGCCGGGAAGGATGTGTTGGGGATTATTCCGGGATCCATGACAGCTCCCGGTTTTATAGTAAAGGGAAGAGGAGTCCTGGCTTCTGTGCAATCCGCCTCTCATGGAGCAGGGCGTGTGATGAGCCGGACAAAAGCCATGCAATCTGTTACAGAAAACGCGCTGAAGGAAGAATTGAAAAAGCATGGTGTTAAGCTGATTGGCGGAGGATTGGATGAAGCGCCATTTGCCTATAAGAATATCTATGAGGTAATGAACGAACAGGCTGACCTTGTGGATATCGTCGGTGTATTTACCCCGAAGATTGTAAAAATGGATGGCGCCCCTCACAAGTCCTGGAAAATGCGAAAAGGTGAAATGACAGGTGAGTAATCTACGAGTAGAAAAGTAGAGGCTCTTCGAAAATTGCCAGTGGTAATAATTCGAAGAGCCTTTTTAGTTACTACTTTTTCTGCGGGCGATGAACGATGCACAAATGATGACCGGCTTCCAGTAATAAAAGGGTGTATTCATAAAAACAGATGATGTTTTCCCTTTCACGACCGTTCATTTCTTCGGCGTCAGATTTCATCGCGATGGTTAGCATGGTCCACAATATGTCAGCAGGACGATCTGCTCCATAAAACTCAAAGTACTCTTCGATAATTTTCCATGCATATTTCCTTTTACCTGTCTGCCTCAGTGCTTCCAGGTACTCTTCAATGGGCAATCCTTCGAATGCATTCATAGGAAACTTTTTTGTGGTGAGTAAAATAGGTACATGATTCGCTGCTGACCGGTGGATCACGGCCATGAAAAAACAATGTCATGTTACTAACATGAAAAGTGGCGGAACTATTTTACGATGGGTTGGCTAACGTCGTACTGTCAGTAGGTGTGCTATGGTTCCAATTAAGAAAAAAGACAGTAAAAAGAAAGAAAAACACCATGGTGAATTTCCCTCAGTATTTGAATATTGATCGTAAAATTTGGAAGGACAAGTTAGCTAACAGATTCTGAATTTGGTTAAACAGTCATTAATTTATTTTTCAACTTTTACGTATGCGCATTATTGACAGGTTGACAAAGTACCTGGAGTACAAGAAAATTACCGCCTATTCATTCGAGAGAAATTGCAAAGTAGCAAATGGTTATCTGAGTAAACAACGAAAAGGGAAAGGAACCATTGGTTCGGATATCCTGGAGAGAATTTATCAGAACTATTCGGACCTGAACCTGACGTGGCTGCTGGCAGGAGAAGAAGACATGTTGTTGAAAATTCCACGTGGGCAAAGCTATTTTTCTGAACCTCTTCATGGATATGCGAAAGAGGAAACAGTAAGGCAATTGAATGACAAGATCAATTTGCTGCAGCAGGCATTAAGAGACAAGGACAAGATCATCAGTTTGCTGGAAGAGAGAGAGCAATCGCAGGGAAACGACAGCCTCATCGAGGATTTTGATGAGCTGTCTGATGATTTGTTCGACGTGGATGTTTTTCAGTTTCAGCAGGGACTAACCGGGCAGAACCCGGAACAAGAGCAAAAGAAAGAGGGATTGCCAGGCAACCCCTCTTATGAGAACGATGATATTTTACAGTAATGCAATTAAACCATCAGAAATTGAATCCGAGTCTGATAAACAACCGACGACCATTGCCACCCATCTGGACAGCATCCCATGGGCCTCCGGTTTCGTTATTAAATGCCCATCCCCGAGCCAACGGGTTAATACCGAGGTCCGGATGAACATTGAAAATATTGTCGGAGCCTGCCGTTAAGTGCAGATTTTTATTGAGGCGAACACTGGCATAGATATCTGTAACCAGCTTTCCGCCATAATTATAGCTGTCGGGTACATATACAGCAGGGTCGGCATCCGAAGGTACTTGTGGATTGATGCCCAATCCATCTTCACCATATCCAAGGATATTGATCTTTCCAAAGTAGGTAAGACGGGTGCCGACTGTTACAGCCTTGTTGGTGTATTCCAGGTTGAAGGCGAATTTCGTTTTCGGAGCGGAAGCAAGAATGAATTTTTGTTCCCGATCGCTCAGGAAATTGGCCCGATGCTCAGGTGTATCATCGAGCTTGGTAGGAACATTTATCTTTTTAATTTTCATTGATTGAAAATTGCCGGTGAAAAGCGCGCGGAAACTCTGTGATGCATCGAGTTTTTTATTGTAGTCGATCACCAGGTCAACTCCTCTGTTGGCCGTGTTAACGGCATTGGCAAAAAACTGGGCGAGGCCTACTTTCAACTGTTGCATGGCAAGGATCAAGGCCGGGTCGAGTGTGGCATCATCTACGCTGAATTGTCCACTGAGAACTACGCGGTCTTTGATGCGTACATAATAACCGTCTAAAGTCACGCTGAGTTCAGGCACCGGTTTCCAGGCAAAGCCCAGGCTGAAGTTGATAGACTTCTCTTGTTTGAGAGAAGGAATGCCGGCGGCTTTTGTAATGGGACTGTAATTCGGAGCGATCTTTACTTCGGAAATAGTACCTCCCTGAACAGTGGTGAAAGTGGAGCTGAAATTGATTTGCTGAAGTGAAGGAGCGCGGAAGCCACTGCTGACAGATCCACGGAAGTTCAGGTTGTCGGCGAGTTTGATTCGTGTGGCGAGTTTCGCATTGAAGGTTGAACCGAAGTCGCTGTAGTTTTCGAAACGAACGGCTCCATCAACCAGGATTTCTTTGGATAGATCGACTTCTGCATCGGCATAAACGCCCACCACAGAACGATTGGCATTTACTTCGTCATTGGGTTGGTAACCGGGGAATCCCTGTGAACCGCTGGCCTTAACGCCTGTAACATCATAATTTCTGTAAGAACCTTCTTCGCCGGCAAACAACTTGTAGCGTTCATAGCGATATTCTCCGCCAAAGGCAAGGTTGAGTGTTTTGTTGAATTCCTGGCTGAAGTTCGCATTCACTGTATTCTGGGTAAAGCTGAATCCGCCATCATCAAAATGCGTTTGTGCGAATCCTTTCGAAGCGTTGAATGTCTTATCGCCGTAGAAATGGAAATTGTTGTTTCCGATGGTATTGCTGAAATCCCAGTTCATGCCGCCGGAAGTTTTGCCTCTCACGCCTGCCGAAGTAGAGAGATCACGGATCAGGGTCTGGATATGAGGATTGAAGAAAGTATCATTGTCGGCAGTGGTTTTCATGATAGACGGAACATACACCAGGCTGCCGTCGGGGTTGGTGGGGAAGCGATCGGGCCTGGCCGACCAGTTACGGGTAAAAGCGTAAGCATCGGAGGCTTTGTAATTATATCCGCCAAAGGCATAGAATGTGGTGTTGCCGGAAATCGGCGCTTCCAGATTGTAGAAACCACCAATATTCATAACCGAACCATCGCCATGTGCCCGGCGATAGATATTGGTATACATGAAATCTTTGCTGTTGGCATTGGTGTCGAGAGCCTGGCGGAAAGTTTTTCCTTGGGTGAGAAAATTCATGGTGAAATTGATGAAGCCGCCTTTGTTCCCCAGCTTAACTCCATAGTTGCCGTTGAAGTTAAAGGCGTTGCCATCGAAAGGCCCATGGTAAACGTATTGCTGGTAATCTTTTTCAGAGGCAGGATTGTATTTCTTGTCGTAGTAAGTGCTGTACCCGATGTTGCCTGAAAATACTCCGGTATTCTTTTTCAGCACCAGGTTGATGACGCCGGCGATCGCTTCCGATCCATATTGTGCAGAAGCGCCGTCGCGCAGAATTTCAACCCGATCGATCGCGCCAATAGGAATCGCGCTTAAATCCGTACCACTGTTTCCTCTTCCTCTTGTGCCAAATACTGCAACAAATGCGGTTTGGTGCCGGCGCTTTCCATTGATGAGTACAAGGGTCTGATCGGGTCCCAATCCACGCAGAGTGGCCAGGTCGATATGATCCGCCCCATCACTTCCACTTTGTTTGTTGTAGTTGAAAGAGGGAGCGGCATAATTCAGAATGGAAGTAATATCAGTACGGGAAGTAGTAGCAGTGATCGCTCCCACGTTCACTACATCTACGGGAACGGGCGTTTCGGTTTTAACACGACCGTTTCTCCTGGTACCTACCAGCACCACTTCGGTGAGCTCCTCTCCACCACTTCGTTCAATGCTAATAGTAATAGACGTTCGGCTGTTAACTCCAACCGTCATTGTGTTATAACCAATCATGCTGATCTCCAGCACATCGTCCGGAGCAGCCTGAACGGTAAATTCCCCATCCTGGTTGGTGGTAGTACCTGCCCGGGTAGCCTTTACCAGAACAGTGGCGCCGGCAACCGGTTTCCGGTCTTTGGAGTCAATCAATTTTCCTTTTACGGGATTTCTTTGAGCAAAAGCGGAATGAAGACCTATAAAGGCCAAAGTCAAAAGCAGCAGTCTTAATCGATACATAGAGTTGTTGGTATTAGTCTTCAGAAAATTAAGAAAAAAATGGATATGTGGGGGTTTATAGTTTTTAGTTTTTCGTTTCACGTTTATCGTTTTAAAGATCGTTAACCGATTGTTAATCTGAATGTCTATAAACGATAAACCATAAACGATAAACCTGAAACCTCCTAGCCCAATTGCTCAAACACATAGCTCAGCGAACTGTATTCAAGCACGGTGCGAACGGGTTCTCCTTTTTCTTCGTGCCATTTTACCAGGCGGATGGAGTCGCCTGCTATTTCAATAGCTGTAAGGTCGCCATCTGAAAAGCAACAACAACCGCTGTTGAAATAGGAGGGTTTGGCCATTGTTTTATGAAATTGTTTACCGGCGTATTCGGATTTTCTCCTTTCGAGTTCCTGTTGAAGGTTGCTGATTTGTTCGGTGTCTTTTTCCTGTCTGGCTTTTTCCAACTGTTTGTTCAGGCGGTCAATATGATCCAATGACGCGAAAACAGGTTTGTGGGTGTGGCCGGATATGAACAGGAGATTATTTTGGGTAGCGCTCCATTCATACATCATGATATTGTGTTTGTCTGCCAGTTCAAAATTTGCTGCCGTGGTATTGATGCTGATTTCGAGGAAACGCTGGATGGGTGTCCAGATGGCTGCAACCACCCAGGTGCTGAAAGCATTGCCATCACTTTTTTGATCTCCCTGGTGGCCATGGGTAACAAGAATGGAAAAAGTCTGCTCATTGAAACGGGTATTCAGTAAAACCCCCTCATATACTTTTAATTTATCACCGAAAATTGGTTTGAGGAAAAGGTTTCGGGGGAAATCGTATTTCCATTCCAGATCATGGTTGCCGAATAGCCGGTAGTAACGGCCGGCATCGAGGAACCGGGCTTCTTCGAGCAAAACGCCCCGGTTATGTTCAATCGCTTGCGGGGGTGTATTCTCCCATAATTCTTCGCAATCGCCGGCATTGATTAATGTGAAGCCCTCCTGGTAATAATAGTTGAGTGAATGCCGGTAGTTCGACTCGGCCAGCCGGAAATCATCGGCAAAATCACGAGCGCCTTTGTGCTGATCGGATACTATGACGAATTTCGCTTCTTCCAGCTCGAATGGAACAATGATGCCGCTTTTGCTTTTATGTTGAGAAATGTCTTCCAGCAATTGGCTCAGCGAAGAAAACACCTGCTCTTTTTGGGGAGAAGATGACAGTTTCAGTGCCAGCCAGGTAACGGGTTTTTTCAAAAGCCATTGAAGGAGACGCCGCATAAGTCTTTTTGATAGTTAGTCAGAAGAAGCGTAAATTAGTGAGGATTCGTCAGTCACCAATTTACGCATTACCATGCAAAGCGAAACGGTCGTTGACCCCCTGGTAAAAAAAAGGTTCTGGTTTTTTCTGCTCCTTACGCTGGTAGCTTACTTCCTGATGCGATTCATCACCGACAATCTTTCCGGTAAAGAGATCATCAATTTCGAGGTGGCAAAAACAGTTGATAATGCCAATGCCATGATGGGTGTGTGGGGGGTAGAAGGCGTCGGCCGTTTTCTGAAAGGGATCTATGGCGACTTTCTTTTTATCATCGGATATACCGGCGCTTTGTTTTATGGATGCCGGTACGTGGGTGGATTATCGGGTAATTATATTCTTCGAAAAGCCGG
Organism: Chitinophagaceae bacterium; assembly: GCA_044226045.1. GTDB lineage: Bacteria > Bacteroidota > Bacteroidia > Chitinophagales > Chitinophagaceae > Endoryza. The sequence goes on along the minus strand of JBGAHR010000016.1, from coordinate 2,253 downwards.
TAATATATTTTCCTTTCTGGCAATTGTGGCAGGTATCTGTGATATAGTAGAGAATTTCAGTATGATTTATACGCTGAAGCAACAGGCATCAGGCTGGGTCGTTCACCTGACGTCTGACATGGCCAGGATAAAATTCTCCCTGATCTTTATTCTGCTGTTATATATTGTTATCTGCCTTCTGTTCAGAGGTATTGATCTGTTGGCAAGCGGGTCGAGAAAGAAGACGATTCTTTGAAGGGATGCGAATTGCGTGAATTACGCGAATTAAACGAATTAGGCGAATCACTGAGAACGCAGAATACGCTGATTAAACTCTAATCCTCGCTCCCGCTCCCGCTCTCGCTCTCGCTCCCGCTCCCGCTCTCGCTCTCGCTCCCGCTCCCGCTCCCGCTCCCGCTCTCGCTTCACACTCTCACATACCATTTCTTCCTGTCCATCCACCAGGCGATCAGCCACATGAAAGTGACTATGAACAGCGCAAATAAAAGAGATCCGTTTTTGGGGTTGTTGGTCCAGTCGCCTATTGGTTTGCAGATATGATTATAGAACCAGGGCAATGTGCTGGTATAGATTTTTGATCCGTCTGGTTTGGCGGCCGTTGGCCATCGAAGCAAGGCTAAAAGCCGGGGAAGAAAGCCGCTCAGGAAAAATATAAAAAGAGGGTTTTTGCCAAATACTATAAAGAAGTGACCCCAGAATGGTTTTTTCTCTTTGAATTCGACCAGGTAAATCACCACACCGAGAGTGAAAATGGCCAGGCCTGATGTATATAATACATACGAGCTGGTCCATATCTTCTTATTGATCGGAAATACCTGGTCCCACATAAATCCTGTGAAAACCAGTACACAGGCTGCCACCATCAGGCTGGAGAGCATTTCGTGGTTTTTGCCTTTTTGCTGTATATAGTTCCCCACAAAATAGCCGAACAATACCTGCACGATAGCGGGGAGCGTACTCATGATGCCTTCAGGATCGAAAGCCACTCCTTCGCCTTTGTACATATGCGGGATGCCTAGAATTTTCTTGTCGATATCAGTGCCGAACCAGCCGGCAAGGCTGAAAGGGTCTGCCGGGTTTCCCACCAGGCAGAGCAACCAGTACAACAGTAGAATAATCACGCCTATGACGAATGCTCCTCTGAGCTTGAAGAAATACACGATGAGGGATGCAAAGAAATAGCAAAGGGCGATTCTCTGCAAAACACCCAGGATGCGGATGCCCGATTCGGGATTCTGCGGATCTACCCAGTATTTGAAAACCAGGTGATCACCACTCCATTTTACAAAGGGCCACCAGTTCAGGAATAAGCCGATGGCAAATATCAGCAGGGTTCTGGTGAACACTTTTCGCATAAAGGCAGCAGTACCAGCGGATTCCAGCCGGGGCATCACAAAAGCCATGGCATTGCCAACAGCGAAAAGAAAGAACGGGAAAACCAGGTCGGTGGGCGTACAGCCATGCCAGGGGGCATGCTCGAGCGGTCCATAAATATGTTCCCAGCTTCCAGGATTATTTACTAAAATCATCAGGGCCACCGTAGCACCCCGGAACACATCGAGCGAGTAATATCTTTGGTTCAAGTCGGGTTGGTTGTAGACGACAAGTTAATACAAAAACAACCCATTTTTTTTGCCAATATCAGACAATCAGTATTTCAGCCTGTTTTTGGATTCAAATTATTGGTTTAGTCTGTTTTAATGAAACTCCTCACTCACAGAAAAACATTTTTCACATCAAATTTCCCCCTATATTTGCATTTGTTCAAAAGCAGCCTGTAATTGGTTGTAATTGATTTCATTTCATTTTTTCGTACCCCTGTTAAACTGTAAAATCAAATATTGCATTTTAAAGTAGGTCAATCATCCTGTGGACAAACTCACTGCAAGTAAAAAACTTATTGGAAGGGTATAAGAAGTACTTTAATTAAAGGCTTACTTATACCCTTTTCTTTTTACTGCAAGAGAAGGACATAGCTTTATTTATCAATCTGTTATAAGCATACTTGTAACTGAGGAGGCGAAGCTATGCCTTTATTCAACCAATGAAAATGGAGAAAAAACAGTGGTACGCGATTTATTCCAAGCCCCGCTGGGAAAAGAAAGTGCATCATTTACTAACGGAGAAGGGTATCGAAAGCTATTGTCCGTTGAATAAAGTGAGCCGGCAGTGGAGCGACAGAATTAAAATTGTAGAAGAACCGTTATTTAAGTCCTATGTTTTCGTCAGAATTAAGGATTCAGAAAGAACAGC
>JBGAHR010000103.1:0-8605 GCA_044226045.1 Chitinophagaceae bacterium | reverse complement strand
CGAAATGTTTCCTTGCTATCGCCACTTGTCAATGAAAAAGCGCCGTTGGTGGGGTTGGAACCCTCGGCCATTCTGACATTCAGGGATGAGTATGTTGATCTTGTTCCGGACGGGCAGCTTCAGCAGGCCAGGGAACTTGCCAGGAATGTATTTACGATCGAGGAATTCCTGGCCCGGGAAATAAAAGCGGGTCGGATAGCATCCGAATCGTTTACCCGGGAAAAAAGATCAATAAAACTTCATGGACACTGTCAGCAAAAAGCACTTTCTTCCCTGCAGCCTTCCATCGATTTATTATCGCTGCCGCAGAATTATTCAGTGGAACTGATCCCCTCAGGCTGTTGTGGCATGGCTGGTAGTTTTGGATACGAAAAGGAGCATTATTCTTTATCGATGGCAATTGGCGAGTTGGTGTTGTTTCCCGCAGTAAGGAATGCTGATCCACAAACCTTGCTGGCAGCAGCGGGTACCAGTTGCCGGCACCAGATCAAGGATGGAACCGGACGGATAGCCAAGCATCCGGTGGAAATCCTGTATGAGGCACTGTTGGATTAACGTCGTTGTTTTTTAACCAGTACACCACTGTAACTGATCGGCTGACGATTGTTGCTGATGATCGTAACGGTTGTATTGCCCGTTTCCGAAATAAATAATGTCAGTTGATTGGGATCACTGCGATCTTTCAGTTTGAGTTGGATAGTCCATCCTCCTTTTTTATTGGCGCTTTGCCGGTAGTCAAACTTCGTTGATACAAAATCATACCCGCCGCTGCTGGCGCCATAATCAACATTGTACACTCTTCCAAAATAAGGGAGGTCTGCGATCAGGCTGTCGTTTTTAATGTCAAGTGTGTATCCCGGAGTCAGTTGACGTGTTCTGCCAGCGGTTGGCTGCACGGTGGAGGCGCTGAAAGTGAAGCTTTTTCCTTTTATCATGGTTTGCACATCGTCTGCCGGCAATTGTCCATAACAAAATCCGACAGGGATCAGCATACAGAAGATTACAACTACCCGATACATATTTTCTGCTTTTAGATAAATAATAAATGGGAAAGCAAGACGGATTATTGCTTTCCCATTCGTTAAAGTTGGCCGTTATGCCGGTAAACTATTTATTGAACAGCATTCCAAAGAACATTTTCATATCGTTCCAGGAAGCGGTATCGGCTTTGGCGTTATAGGCGATCGGCAGTTTGAATTTCTCGCCCATCATGGTAGCATCAGGATTGGTAAAGGCATGTTTGGCGCTGTCATAACTTTTGAAAGTGTAGTTTGCCCCTATTGAATCCATTTGTTTTTTAAATGCGTCAGCTTCCTTGGCGGGCACAAAAGGATCGGCATTGCCATGGCATACCAGGATGGCTGTTTTAAGCAGCTCTTTTTTGGCAGGAACACCGATCAGGCTTCCATGAAAACTCACCACGCCTTTCAGGTCGTCCCCTAATCTGGCTGTATTCAGCAATACGCCGCCGCCAAAACAATACCCTACCGCTGCGATATTGTTGGGATCAACCTGTGCATATGTTTTTACTTTGGCAATAGCCGCGTCAATTCTTGCCTTGGCTTTTTCGGGATGCATGTAAAAAGGTGTGGCCAGTGCTTGTGCATCCTTGGGATTGTCGGCGGTTTTCCCGTCTCCATATACGTCTACAGCCATCGCCACATAACCCAGTGCTGCCAGATCACGGGCTCTGCGTTTAGCGTAGTCATTCAATCCCCACCATTCGGGAATTACCAGTACCGCAGGTCTTTTATCTTTGTTGTTTTCATCATACACCACATACCCGTTCAGATTGGCACTATCACCGGAAAAGCTGACATTCTCTTCTTTCCAGGAGGGGGTAGATGGTTGGGTTGCTGTAGTAGCGCTACTATCGGCCGAGCCGGATTTCTGTTCGCTGCTGTTATTGCAGGCGAATAACAGGCTCATGACTGATGCGGCCAGTAACAGGTTAATTTTGGACATATGTTAGTTTTTTAATTTGATGTGATAACAAACTTGGTACACTAAAGTTCGGTATTCGAATCAGTCAATAATTATTTTCACCCCGTCTTTTTTTGGTTTCTGTCGGCTGCCTTTCTGTTTTTTCAAAAGCCCTGGCAGATCCATCCGATGCCTGCTCGTCCGGTTCATTTTTTTTATCGGCCGGTTGCGTACCTGCTGTCAGGTGCTCGGTCGGGTTTTCGGGCCGGATGATCTCTTCCATGGCAGGAGCATGCGGGAATCCCTTAAAATCCTCGTCGATCCTTGGATCAGGATTACCGGCCACTTCTTCCTCCCGTTTAATAGGCCTGGCCGGTATCCGGGATTTCCGGCTTTCTTGTTTTTTCTTAGCTGTCATATCTTTTTATACTTCGTAAAAAAATGATGCCAGCCTGATACGCTAAACATTTGACGGGCCGGAAACGGTTCAGCATTCATCACCGGCAGTTCTTCCGAAAAATTCACAGTTCATACTCCAGCTCCTTTATAATGAGGGGGTAACAAGGATAAATTGCAGCCAATTAAACCTGATCTATCGATGAAAAGTTTCCTGATCTCTGTAGCGGTTCTGTTATCTATTGGATGTACGGGCTGCGAAAAAAATGGTAATGATAATACCGGCTCAACTCCGGCCTCAGAAGTTCCGGCCAGCCTGCGCGGAACCTGGATGTACGGCTATTTTTCCTTAACGGAGTATTGGTCTCAGAATCCATCCGAATACATTGGTAATGGATTTGAAATGGCCATCGCTTTCAAATTCGAGGCAAACGGAACTTATACGCAATATTTCACTTCGAGTTATGTGAGTGGGGGAGTGAAGACCTACGTGCAATCTGTCAGCAAAGGAACAGTAGTGGTTAATGAAGCAGGTAAAACATTTACTACGTATACCCGAACCGCCCATTATCGGAAAATCAGGAATGGACAGACGTTGGAAGAACGTGACCTGGAAAAGAACGAACTGAGTGCTCCTACTACTTATTTGTATGAGCATACCACCGAGCCCAATGGAAGCAAATCCATTCAATTGAAAATGCAGGGAACGTCAAGTCCGCTGCCCTTTATACAAAAGCTTTAAGAGTCTCTTGTGTATCCAGTTGTGTTGAAAAAAGAAGGTGGGTGGCAGCCCACCTTTCTTTATTTCAGTACCGTTGATTAAAGGGCAAGCGCCTGTTGCGTAGAGGGCGAATGCCTGGTTCGACCATAAAAGAAATAGGAGATGGCCAGTACCACCAGGAAAACGAGCGGCATGGTCACTGCACTGTGGGTGGCCGCATGCGTCCAGATGGCGCCAACCAGCGTAAAAGTAAATCCGGCATAAGCCCACTCCTTCAGCTTGTCGGACCAGGGATTAACCAGCGCCAGCGCACCTGCCAGCTTGGCCAATCCAAGAAGCGGAATGAAATAGGCAGGATAGCCCAGGTACTTAAACCCTTCCGTTAATTTGACATCCCTGCTTAAATACAGATACGCACTGTACACAAAGAACAGCGCGATCAATCCCGTGAATACCCAGTAAAGAATTTTGTCTCTTTTCATGTTGAAAAATTTTATCAAAGCTATCTGTGATCTGCTATACATTGGTAACCAGTTCCCTGTCAGAAACCGGTATACTGTGGGATACCGGTAGTAAAAATGATACCGGTATTACCCCTAATTTTGCTGTATGGAAGAAATACTTGACAAGCGTAAATGCCCTCTGCATCATAGCGCGGAAGAATGCAGTAAACGATTACTCCCGGTAAAGGATGCACTCGATATATTAAGTGGAAAGTGGAAGTTGCCTATTATCATTTCGCTTTCTTTTGGTAAAAAGAGGTTCAAGCAGATGCAGCGGGAGATACCGGGCATAACGCCCAAAATGCTCTCGAAGGAACTGAAAGACCTGGAGATCAATGAACTGGTGGAAAGAAAAGTGTATGATACTTCCCCTGTAATGGTTGAATACGAACTGAGTAATTACGGCCGCACGTTAAAACCCCTTATCAACGAACTACATAATTGGGGAGCCAAACACCGTAAACGGATCCTGAAACAGGTGTCCCTCGAAACAGAATAATAGTTCGCAAGAATCGGGTTGATGGACCCCTTTCCCTGCTTCAATTTTGTCCAAAAGAATTGAATGGACAATATCAGGCAAAGTTGGGAACGTATCGACTGGACTGCAGTAAGTCAGTCATTGAATAAGTATGGCTATGCCATCCTGCCGGGTTTACTTAGTCACCCTCAATGTGATGAGCTGAGTGCTCGCTACGCCGAAGTGGATAGCTATCGCAAAACGATTCAAATGGAAAGGTATCGTTTCGGCAGGGGAGAGTACAAGTATTTCGACTATCCGCTACCGTCATTGATTGAAGAAATAAGAACCAGCTGCTACCCCCACCTTTCCCGGATTGCCAACGACTGGATGACAGCGCTCGGTATGGAGAAGCGATTTCCTGAAAAACATACGGACCTGATTTCCCAGTGCCAAAAGGCGGGGCAGCACAAAGCAACACCCCTGATTCTTCATTACGAAAAAGGCGGGTATAACACGCTGCACCAGGACCTGTACGGCGAAGTTTTTTTTCCTATGCAGCTCTTGCTGATGTTGAGCCAGCCTGGTCTGGATTACGAAGGAGGGGAGTTTGTATTAACAGAGCAGGTTCCAAGGGCTCAATCAAAAGCAATTGTTTTACGTCCCGGTAAGGGGGATGCGGTTGTATTCACCACTCAATACCGGCCGGTAAAAGGTTCAAAAGGGTATTACAGGGTAAATATGAAACATGGAGTAAGTGAAGTAACAAATGGGCAGCGTTATACACTTGGTATCATCTTTCACGACGCACAATCCTGAAAACATGTTGAGTCATGCAAAGATTCTTTTGGGAAAAATTGAGGGCGCTGCATTCATTCGTTCGCTCATTCGTAGCGGAGCGATTCAATATGGCGGAAACAGGAAAGGGAAGATATACGGAAGATTGAACTGCCGGTCGGGCAAAGGCATGACAACAAGTAACCGTGTTTTCTTTTCCAACAGTCACGAAGCCATTTCTCATGGTTATCGTCCCTGCGGTCACTGCATGAGGAAGGAATACCTCGAATGGAAAGCCAGGCAATTAAAATAAAAAAGAGGAATACCGCCTCCGGCATTCCTCTTTGGCAGGGCTGTTACCTGATTATTTCGTACGGGATACAGTACCGCCTTTCTTGCTCTGCACGGTTACCTGGTATTTTCCGCTTCCCTGCACAATCCACCTCACAGTCACTGTTCCTAATCCGGGTATGTTTTTTACCGAGATGGCTTCGGGATTTGTCTTTTGTTCGGTGCAAATATTGAGGTCTTTGTTTTCTACGATCATTCCCGCGAGCACTTTGGCTCCGGAAAGAGAGATGATATCGGGGTTCTCAATTTTAAATTTGAGATCCTGGTTGGAGTGTGTGGGCATCAATCGGCTGTTGCTGATCACCGCGGTAATTTCCTTTAGTCCATCACCGAGGTCTTTCTCCTGTATGGTATCAACTGCCAGCTTGGGTGTATGGTAGCAATGGTAGAGGCTGAAGGCCATATTGCGATGTGCATCACTTTCCAGCAGGAACCCGGGGTGAGCGCGCCCAAAATTCTTTTTAAACCCACCGATTTCGATCTTTCCATATTGGGGGTGATCATATTCATGCCATTCCACAAAGGCGTCTTTAAACAACAGGTATTTGTCAAACTGGTAGCTGGCGTTGCCCTGTTGATCACGTGAATCGTCCTTGTTGAACATCAGGTAGGATGTCCAGAGCTCATTGGAGTAAGTGTAGATGCCTCTTCCTCCATAGAACCAGTCCAACTCACCGCCATAAGCGGAATACAGGTCTTTATAAACTACCAGGTACCTGTAACCGGGCATCAGTTCTTCCCCCTTGCGGGCAATGGCGTCATACACCTGCAGGTCTGCCCCGTTGTAAGTCACCAGGTCATTGGGATCGCCGGGGCCTCTGAGGATCATCCCGCCGGAGTTATGATAGCTCTGTGCAGCCGCGATATTGGGATGTTTCATAACAAACTCCATCACGGCCCTGTTCTCGGGTAAAGAGAAAGGATATTTATAAGCGCCATTCTGAATGTAGTTGGGCTGCCATCCCCATCCCCAGTCGCGATTGGGGTCATACTCGAATGTATAGCCGTCTTCATTAACCTGTCCATCTCCATCATTGTCCTTTCCTTCCAGTCCCAACAGTTCATAGTCTCCTTTTTCATCGGGCCCCACCTGGATCATTTTATGCGGGTCGGTAGGATCTTCCTTGAACCGGCCATTGGGGTTTTTCCTCCGCATCATCACAATGTTTCCATCATTGTCAAGATCATCGTATCCATCTTCGTCGATCTGGCCATCGCGGTCATTATCTACGGGAATGACGCCCGAACGGGGAGTGCTTCCGGTATTGGGTTCATGAAAATAACTGTCGCGACCGTCCGGATTGATGGTGGGAACAATGTAAAACACTTTGTCGGCAAGCAGTTCCTGTATGTATTTGGTGTCGTAAAAAGATTCTGTCAGGTACCAGGCGGTGTAAAGGGCAAATTCGCTACCCTGCACTTCGTTGGAGTGAATATTGCCATCGATATACATGCCCGGCTTTTTGGATGGATCGCCTTTTTTGAAATCCGTAATGGTTAGTGCCCAGAGATCTCTGCCTTTGAAGGATTTTCCTATGGATTCGAGCCTGGCGAGATCGGGATGAGCTGCGGCAATCTTTTTTACAATTTCCGTAATGCCCGCATGATCGTAATACTTATTCCAGCTGATGGCCACTTTAGGATTGGCTGGGGAGCCGGAGGCCTTAAAAATTTGCGAAGGAGTCTGGCTTTGGCCGGTAAAAGCCAGGCAGCCACAGAGTGCCAGCGCGATACTTTGTTTTATGATAGATTTCATAATAAGATTGATTGAATCGGAATTAAAGAGTGATGTCTACAGTTTTGCTTCCAGTGGTAGGGCTGCCGGCTTCGAGGGTTAGTTTGCCGCCACCTTTCACCAGCCAGGTCAGGGTCTGCGAACCGTTTCCTTCCAATACGTTCAGCAGTTGAATTTTTCTTCCGCTGATGACCGACTGATTGCCTGCTGTATTGACTTTTACATTGATTCTTTTGATCCAGTAACTTCTTTCCCCGAGTTTGGAGTGAGAAGGCAAAGCCCCTTTGTTAATAACGGTAGCGGTTATCCTCGTCAGGCCATTTCCCAGTTTTTCAGTTTGAACATTCACGATATCCAATTCAGGTTGCAAGGAAGCCAGTTTCACCAGGAAACTGTTGTTCTTTTTTACGATCTCCGGTACCAGTTTGAAAGGAGGAGTGTTGAGCGCGAAGGGATCTACACCGCCGACTTCCACTTTCTGATTGGGAAAATCGGGATGTTTGATTTCTTTCCATTCGGTGAAGGTATTGGTAATGCCTTCCTGTGCAGACCATCGCAGGTAGTTTGCTACAGGATCTTCTACGGTAAAGGCTTTCTCTTTTTTGGTGGTATCCGGTTTGGATTTCGGTACCCACCAACCCGGGGTGCTGAAGCTGAAACGTCCGTAGTGAAAATAGGCCCAGGAAGCAAAATCACCTCCGGCGCTATTTGTTTTAGGGGCATCTTTAAGACCGGTCGTTTTGTTGTACAGCTCAGAAACCATTGAGCTCACTTTCGTGTCTGGCTCGAGCCAACTCGCCAGAATTGGCGCTGAGGCACCAGCCGCGTTAAAGCTCACGGGAGTACTCAGGGTATTGTTACTGCCAAAGCTGACAACCGCATACACATTGAACATTTCGTACAGATTGTCGAGCAGGGCTCTTGTTTCAGGTTCAGATACGGCAAACTCGCCGGCACCCGGACTAAAAGAAGGATGTTTGAAGCTCAGGTTTCGGTTGAACCATACGCCGCCTTCCCCGTCTTCATTGAAATTTCCGTCCTTGTCGTTGTCGGCTCCTTCGGAGAATACAAGGTATTTTCCTTTTTCACCTTTCGTAGCATCTGCTTTGATCAGCACCCTGGCATCATCAGGATGTAACCGGAATTCACCTATGGGTGATTCCACTCTCATCAGTGTGATCTTGTTATTGCCGTCCAGGTCGTCGAATCCGTCTTCATTCATTTTTCCATCGCGGTCATCGTCGGTATTGGACGCATTTCCCTGGCGTTCATATTTAACACCCGCAAAATACTGCTCCATCGCATCGGGGCTCATGTTCGGAAATACATAAAAAGTGGTTTTACCCAACAGCGCTTTGATGCTGTCTGATCCGGCATTTTGTGCCAGCCCTTCCGCGAAACTGATGGCCATTTCGGTACCGAGCAAATGATTGCCTTCAACACCGCCCACGACGGCAATGGCCGGCTTGCTGTCTGCATTTCCCATTCCAATGGTCAATTGCCAGATCTCTTTTCCCCCGGCCGTTTTAGCGAGCGATTTTAATTTAACGATATTCGGATAAGTCTTGGCCAGCGTTTGCAATCGGGCCGTTTGCTGGCTGTAAGGGCTGTAGCCTGTGGTTGACTGGGAATAAGACACCAGTCCGCTACCCAACAGGAACGCCAGGATGATCTTTCTCATGAAGCGATTTTTTTTGGATGGCTAATATAGCGAAAAGCCTTTGTTAAGTATGAAAGTCCGG
>JBGAHR010000102.1:0-8715 GCA_044226045.1 Chitinophagaceae bacterium | reverse complement strand
GATGCTATGCTGAAATAATCATCTTTTTGTCACTTTTTGTAAAATGAGCCCCCTCTTTATGTGAGCGGGAGCGAGAGCGGGAGAGGAAGTATACGAGAGAGGTCTTTTCCGGTGAGTCTCTGACGGGACTTTTTTTGTTTCGCCAAAAAAAGTCCCACAAAAAAAGGCGACCAAAGCCGATATACAGCCCGGCTTTTTCAGGGAGCGGGAGCGAGAGCGACTAATTCAATTAGTTCTTCGGTGATGAACAGCAGTAGAATAAAGCCCGGCTTTTTCAGGGAGCGGGAGTGAGAGCGAGAGCGAATACAGTTATCTCATTGGCAAATTGGATTTCATCCGCCATTCGTAATCCGTAATCCGTCATTGCATTGGCTCATTGACCAATAGCGCCCTCAGCGTTTTCCCCGGACAACACTGTGGTAATATTATATAAAGATGAATTGTACATTCAGGCAACTCCTGACAAGTGAATTGATCCGATCGCATCGTATATTTGAATTACTACCTTCAAACCCAGCTCAACTCAGACATGGATAACAGAAGAGAATTTTTAAAAAAAGCAGCCTTACTATCCGGAGGCACTGGTCTTTTGTCCGTATTTCCCCCTTCCATCCAAAAGGCGTTGGCGATCGATCCCGCAATCGGTACTACGTTTATGGATGCAGAACATGTGGTGATACTTATGCAGGAAAACAGGTCATTTGATCATTGTTTCGGATCCCTGCAGGGAGTCAGAGGTTTCGATGACCCCCGGGCGATTCATCTTCCCAATGGAAATCCTGTCTGGTTACAACAGAACAAACTGGGCGAAACCTATGCACCCTATCGCCTTGATATCAGGAATACCAATGCCACTTTCCTGGGTTCCCTGCCTCATTCCTGGCCCGATCAGACAGATGCCAGGAATGAAGGATTGTACGATCAATGGTTGATGGCAAAAGCCAGGGGAGGAGAAGACTACCAGGGACCTTTTACTCTTGGTTTCTACAATCGGGAAGACCTTCCGTTTTATTATTCTCTCGCAGACGCCTTCACCGTGTGCGACCAGAACTTCTGTTCATCCCTCACCGGCACCACTCCGAATCGTTTATATCTATGGACCGGCACCATCAGGCCTGAACAAAAAGCCACTGCTCCGGCCCATGTGATGAACTCGGATACCGATTATGACAAAGAAGTTTCCTGGAAAACTTTTCCCGAACGACTCGAAGAAAACAATATATCCTGGAAAATTTATCAGAATGAGATCAGCCTTGCATCGGGATTAAGTGGGGAAGAAGATGCCTGGCTGGCGAATTTTACCGACAACCCGATTGAATGGTTCTCACAATATCATGTTCGTTTTTCACCTACACATGTTGCTTTCCTGGAAAAAATGGAAGCGGTACTACCGAAGGAGATCAATGGAATTGAATCCAGGCTTCGAAGCAATAATCTTCCCGATGAAGAAAAGAAGAAACTGCAACGGGAACTGATTTCCCGGAAGATGTTATTGGCCAAAGCACAGGAAAGACATCAGTGGTCGAGGGAGAATTTTGAAAAACTTCCCCAAAAGGAGCAGCAGTTGCATAAAAAAGCCTTTACGACCAATGCAGGTCATCCCGATTATCGGGAGCTGAGCTCTTTGGAATATGATGACAATGGCGTTGCCAGGAAAATGACCGTTCCTAAATCCGATCCACTCTACCAGTTCAGGAAAGATGTGGAAGAAGGAACACTTCCGACTGTCTCCTGGCTGGTAGGGTCCGAAAATTTTTCAGATCATCCAGGGGCTCCCTGGTATGGGGCCTGGTATGTTTCCGAAGTGATGGATATTCTTACCAGTCAACCGGAAGTTTGGAAGAAGACGATTTTCATTTTATGTTACGATGAGAATGATGGATACTTTGATCATGTGCCGCCCTTTGTGGCACCGAATCCAAACAAGCCGTCAACCGGCAAAGTATCGAAGGACATAGATGCCTCGCTGGAATTTGTTACCCTCGAACAGGATTTGAAAATGAGAGGCAGGAAAGCGGCGCGAGAAGGAAGCATCGGCCTGGGTTTTAGGGTTCCGCTGGTCATCGCATCACCCTGGAGCCGGGGAGGAGCGGTCTGCTCGGAAGTATTTGATCATACTTCCATCCTTCAGTTCCTCGAGAAATTCTGCAGCGCAAAAGCCGGTAAACCGATCAGGGAAACCAATATCACTGCCTGGAGAAGGGCAGTTTGCGGTGACCTGACGACCGTATTCAGACCCTACGAAGGACAGAAAATAAACCTGCCTCCCTTTCTTGATAAAGAACAATTTTATGAAACCATCCATAAGGCGCAGTTTAAAAGCTATCCCAACGGATTTGTAAAATGTTCGGATGAAGACATCAGGGAAATTCAAAAAGACAAAACCTATAAGAATATTTTGCCCCGACAGGAGAAAGGTCAAAGGACCAGCCTCCCCCTTAGATATGAATTGTATGCGGATATAACCTTATCGGAAGACCGAAAAAAAATAGGAATGCAATTGCATGCCGGAAACAAACTTCATGGAAAGAAAAGCATGGGTTCTCCTTTTTCCGTGTATGCCGGGGAAGGAGCGGAACTGCAGGTTCGACAGTATGCGCTGGTTGCAGGAGACCATCTTTCGGATCAATGGGATATGGATACTTTCACAAAAGGTATTTATTCGTTGAAGACGTATGCACCTAATGGATTCTTTCGAGGGGCGACCGGGTCGGTGGAAGATCCCGCTATTCAAATAAAACTTGCCTACCAGACCGACGGATCTATCGTACTGCATTGTGTAAACCAGTCTGACAAAGCGCTCGAATTGCTGATCGAAGACCAGGCCTACGGTAGCGCGAATGTTCAAAAGCGTCTGCCCGCAAAAAAATCGGCAGATATTAAACTGTCGTTCAGAAATTCGCAAAACTGGTATGATTTCCTCCTGACCGTTCCGGGTTATGCCGACTTTTCACGGCATTATGCAGGACGGGTGGAGAACGGTAGCATGGGAATGACCGATCCGCAAATAGGTCGATGAACTGTAAATTCTTCCAACCAATAAATCGATTGCAATGAAAGCTGCCCGCCTATTGTTATTATTAATCGCACTGCCTGTATGGCTGTCTGCACAAACCGGTAAGGTGTATGATAATCTTTCGCTCACCAGTAAAATTCTGAAGGGAGACAGGAAGTACGCGGTTTACCTGCCACCGGATTATGATAAGTCAGAAAGAAGTTACCCCGTATTATACTTGTTACACGGTGCCGGTGACGACCAGACAGGTTGGGTACAATTCGGTGAAGTGTTGAATATCGCGGATAAGGCCATCAACGAAGGGAAAGCCACCCCCATGATCATTGTGATGCCGGATGCCAACACCGGCACCCGCGGATATGCCAATAACGCAACCGGCACCTGGAACTACGAAGATTTTTTCTTCCAGGAACTGATGCCGCATGTAGAAAAAAAGTTTCGGATCAAATCTGAAAAGCGATATCGCGCCATTTCAGGATTGTCGATGGGAGGGGATGGCACGTTCACTTACGCGCTTCATCACCCGGAACTTTTTTCTTCTGCCTGTCCGCTAAGCGCTGCTACCGGACCAATGACCTTGCAGGATACAAAGAACTTTGCCGCTCGTGTGGCGCCGGGCGCAACAGATGAACAATTGGAGTCTTATTTCAAAAGACAAAGCGTGCTCGAGTTGTTGAAGAACTGGCCCGACAGTGTGAAGAAGACCGTAAGATGGTATATTGATTGTGGCGATGATGATTTTCTGTACGAAGGAAACTCACTGGCTCATATTGCCATGCGCAAACGCGATATCCCTCATGAGTTCAGGGTTCGGGACGGAGCGCATAACTGGACTTACTGGAGAGAATCTCTTCCAATGGTACTGTGGTTTGTAAGCCAGGGATTCCATCAGTATTGATAGAAACTTCCATAGTCACTACACAACATAGTTAATAAAAAAACCGCTCTTTTAGGGAGCGGCTTTTTTTATCAGATCATCGGGAAGATTAATATCTGTAATGTTCTGGTTTGAACGGACCTTCTTTGGTGATACCCAGGTAAGAAGCCTGTTCTGTTGTCAGTTCATCCAGTTCAACACCGATTTTTGACAGGTGAAGACGGGCCACTTTCTCGTCAAGATGTTTTGGCAAAACGTAAACCTTGTTTTCGTACTTGTCGTGGTTTTTCCACAGTTCAATTTGTGCCAGCGTCTGATTGGAGAAAGAGTTACTCATCACAAAGGATGGGTGACCGGTAGCGCAACCCAGGTTAACCAGTCGTCCTTCAGCCAGGATGATGATATCTTTACCGTCGACATTGTAGATATCCACCTGTGGTTTGATGGTGTCTTTGGTATTGCCATAGTGCTGGTTCAGCCAGGCGATGTCGATTTCGATATCGAAGTGGCCGATATTGCAAACGATGGTTTTGTCTTTCATTAATTTGAAATGCTCGCCGGTGATCAGGTCGCGGCAACCGGAAGCGGTTACAATGATATCGGCTTCTTTCACTGCATCTTTCATTTTCTTTACAGCAAAACCGTCCATAGCTGCCTGCAATGCGCAGATCGGGTCGATCTCCGTTACAATAACACGGCAACCTGCACCCGCCAGGGAAGCTGCAGAACCCTTACCTACGTCTCCGTATCCGCCTACTACTGCCACTTTACCGGCCAGCATAACATCAGTCGCGCGACGGATAGCATCTACCAGCGATTCTTTACAACCGTATTTGTTGTCGAACTTTGATTTCGTTACAGAATCATTCACATTGATGGCAGGCATGGGGAGTGTACCCTTTGCCACACGCTCATACAGACGATGAACACCCGTAGTGGTTTCTTCGGAAATACCTTTTACATGCTGAACCAGTTCAGGGTATTTGTCCAGCACCATGTTGGTGAGGTCTCCACCATCGTCGAGAATCATATTCAGGGGACGATCGGCGCCTCCGAAAAACAGGGTCTGCTCGATGCACCAGTCGGCTTCCTCGATGGTTTGACCTTTCCAGGCAAATACACCGATACCAGCGGCAGCAATAGCGGCTGCGGCATGATCCTGTGTAGAGAAAATGTTGCAGGAGCTCCATTTCACTTCGGCTCCGAGGGCAACCAAAGTTTCAATCAGCACGGCAGTCTGGATGGTCATGTGAAGACATCCCGCAATACGGGCGCCTTTCAATGGTTGTGAAGGGCCATATTCTTTGCGGATACTCATTAATCCGGGCATTTCGGCTTCCGCAAGCCTGATTTCCTTACGACCCCAATCAGCCAGGCTGATGTCTTTTACTTTGTATTTGAGATTAAAATCAATGTTTGATGTTGCTGTAGGCATTTTTGCTCGATTTAATTTGAGCGCAAAACTACTATTAATGAAGGTAATCAACAAGATTTAGGAGGTAATTCGGTCACATAATATCAACAGGTTAAACAAGCCCGCCAGATGTCGTATCTTGTCAAAAATAACTCACATGGTAGCATATGATACAGTCAGCGAAGCTGTTAATGGACTGAAGCAAAGGGGGTTTACTCTTGATTTTAATCTTAGCGAGAACTGCCTGATCTGTATGAACAGGAAGTACCAGGCCCAGGACTTCGAAATCACCGAAGTACATCGCTTTGAAGGGGAGACGGATCCGGCTGATGAAGCGGTAGTCTATGCGATCGAGTCGAACGAAGGCACCAAAGGCGTGTTGGTAACCGGCTATGGGGTATCGGCAGAAGGGATTGGCGCCGATATAATCCGTAAACTAAAAATGCACCTCGACTAATCCTGTCTAACCTCTGCCTATTTCTTACAGCTTACCACCGATGTACATGTTGAAAAGGGTCATCCTGCTTGTTGTCCTCGCTATGTCCGCCCCTGTATTGAAAGCACAGGTGTTTGGAGGCAACCCGCCTTCGTTGCGCTGGAGGCAGATCAATACTGATACTGTCAGGGTGATATTCCCCCGGGGGCTTGAGAAGATCGCCTCGGAAATAGCCCGGATCTCAGGTCAGTTGGGCAGAACCCAGTCGACGCTGGGCAGTCAGTTCCGGAAGATCGATATAGTACTGCAAAATCAGACCACCTATTCCAACGCGTATGTAGGGCTTGGACCCCGTCGCAGTGAGTTTTACCTGACTCCTCTGCAAAACAGCTTTGAACTGGGCAGTCTTCCCTGGCATGAGCAATTAGTTCTGCATGAGTTCAGACATGTGCAGCAGTTCAACAACTTCAACAAAGGAATTTCAAAAGCTTTTTATATCCTGGCCGGCCAGTACGGCCTGGCCTTTATCAACAGTGCGGCAGTTCCAAACTGGTTTTGGGAAGGAGATGCTGTTTTCCAGGAGACCCGGCAAAGTCGCCAGGGAAGAGGAAGACTGCCTTATTTCTTTAATCCCTATCGCTCCCTGTTTGCAGCGCATAAAACTTATTCCTGGCTGAAGCTTCGAAACGGCTCCTATCGCGATTTTATTCCCAATCACTATCACCTGGGATATATGCTTACAGCCTATGGACGGGAGAAATACGGCGCTGATATATGGGCAAAAGTAACAGATGAAGCGGTTCGGTTCAAAGGGTTGTTTTATCCCTTTCAGAAAGCAGTCAGGAAATATACCGGCATCTCCTATACGCAATTCCGGCAGGACGCCTTGCGATTCTTCCGCGAACAGATCGATACTGTGCAGGATAAACCAGGTCAGTGGGCTGCCGGTCAGCAACACTTTGCCGGAAATGAAGAGCATCCGCAGTGGCTGGATAATAACCATGTCGTGTATGTAGCATCCAGCTATCAATCCATTCCTCAGTTTGTTATCCGGAATACGGAGAACGGAGAAGAGAAAAAAATCCGTGTAAAAGATATTTCGCTCGATAATTATTTCTCCCTTCGCGGTAGTCATATTGTCTATGCGGCCCAGGGGTTCGATCCGCGATGGGGTTGGAGAGACTATAGCGAAATCAGGCTGCTGGATATCAATACCGGGGAACAACGAACCCTCACCCGAAAGACGAAATTGTTTTCACCCGATATCAGCATCGATGGCCAAAAACTGGTGGCCGTTGAGCTGAATCCTTCCGGGCAATCAAAGCTGGTTATTTTGTCGGCAGATTCCGGGAACGTACTTAAAGTGATCCCGAATCCGGATGAACTGATCTACACCTATCCAAAGTGGTTAGGGAACGACCGGATCGCGATGGCTGCCCGAAACCGAAACGGCGAAATGTCGGTTGGCATTGTTTCCGTTGAAACCGGTGAAGTGGACTGGCGATTGCCTTTCTCCATGAATGTAATCGGCCTCCTGCAGGTATCAAACGATACCATCAGTTTCACTGCCACCGAAGGCGACCGGGACCGCCTTTTCATGATGACCGGAGACCGGTTATTCAGATTCAGCAAGGCCGAAAACAATAAAGCCACCGGGAGCTATCAACTGGTTGTACAGAATGGACAGGCCGCCTGGACCGATTTTACAGCCGCCGGATTCCGCCTCTCGGTGTCGGCAGTAACCGACAAGGATTTTGAATCCATTCCATTGACAACACTCGCGGGAGCATTACCCACTTTTAATATTTCCCAGCTTTCGGCTGAGACCTCCACACTTGATACCGGGTTGGTAAAAACTTTATTGACCTCCAAAAAATATTCAACGGCCTTTAGGCTCATCAATATTCACAGCTGGTTGCCATCAATTAGTGATCCGGAGTACACGTTGAGTTTTTATTCCGATAACGTTCTCAATACCTTTTCCGCGCAAACCTATTTCACCTATAATACGAATGAGCAGAGTAAAAAAGTAGGCGCTATCGCCGCTTATGGCGCCTGGTATCCCTGGATAAGACTTGGCGGAGCATTTACAGCCGACAGATCGGGAACCTATCGGGGAAACAAGGTTTACTGGAATGAATCCGAGATAAAAGGAGGGGTGCTGGTTCCGTTAAATTTTTCCGGCGGGAAAAACTACAGGAACCTGACAGTGGGGACCGATTATGTGCTCAATAAGCCCGATTTCAAAGGAGCATATAAAGATACTTTCGACAACCGCGCTTAGAGATAAAAGGAGGGGTGCTGGTTCCGTTAAATTTTTCCGGCGGGAAAAACTACAGGAACCTGACAGTGGGGACCGATTATGTGCTCAATAAGCCCGATTTCAAAGGAGCATATAAAGATACTTTCGACAACCGCGCTTATGGATACCTGTTTTCTTACCTGAACTTTTCCAACCAGTCTCAAAAGGCCTTGCAGCATATTTATCCCCGCTTTGCGCAAACCTTGAAACTGGAATATAGTTATGGTGTTACGCAGATTGAAGGCAACCAGTTTCTCGCCAATGGATACCTGTATTTTCCGGGATTTCATGTCAACCATAACCTGGTGATCAATCTTGCCTGGCAACGGAGAGATACTTTAGGGCAGATATTGTATACCAACAATTTTCCGTTTGCGAGAGGATACAATGAACGCTCCTTTCACCAGATGCTGAAAGCCGGCGTGAACTATCACCTGCCATTGGCATATCCCGATTGGGGCATTGGAAGCATTGTGTACTTCCTTCGCATCCGGGGCAATTTGTTCTTTGATTATACCCATGCCAGAGACTACGATAACAACAGGAAAGAGTTTACCCGTGAGTACCGTTCTTACGGGATGGAGTTGAATTTCGATACCAAATGGTGGAATCAGCAACCTGTCAGCTTTGGCCTCAGGTATTCAAGACTGGCAGACGCCGATCTGCAGGG
>JBGAHR010000101.1:0-8717 GCA_044226045.1 Chitinophagaceae bacterium | reverse complement strand
CCTTACCATATTGCTCGCATTCATTGCCGGCGTATCGCTTATTGTGGGTGGCATTGGCATCATGAACATCATGTATGTATCGGTAACAGAGCGAACCAGGGAGATTGGCTTAAGAATGTCTATTGGCGCCACTGGCACGAGTATTTTATTGCAATTCCTGGTAGAGGCCATCATGATCAGTATTACCGGTGGCCTTATTGGAGTGGTGCTTGGAATCGGCACCACAAAACTGGTCAATCAACTATTACACTGGCCAACGCTTGTAACCTCATCTTCTGTAATAATCTCATTCCTGGTTTGTTTTACCACCGGCGTTTTCTTTGGATACTACCCTGCTTTGAAAGCCTCCAGGCTGGATCCGATAGAAGCGCTCCGGTATGAATAAAGGATATTTATTGCCCGAAAAAGGACTACCGAAAGACGATTCACTCGTCGTTTTGCCCATATCGTTTATCGTTTCAGGATTACCGTTTAACATTTGTCTAAATTCAGACTTTTGACTTTTCACTTTTGACTTTTGAATTTACCCCCTTCCTTAACAAAACTTTGAGAAAATATATTTTGTACTGTATGGTACAATTATATATCTTTGACTTGTCAATCACTAATAATGGCAGGCAGACCTAAAATATACGATGAGGACAAGGCGCTCGACAGAGCCATTGAAGTGTTCTGGAAAAAAGGGTATGAAAATGCTTCTTCCGAAGATCTGCTGCAGGCAATGGGAATAGGCAAAGGCAGTTTTTACCTGGCTTACAAAGGCGGTAAACCTGAACTCTTTGAAAAATCCATGCAAAGGGTGATCAATCATCATCTCCATGGGTTTCTAACCAACCTGAAAACTTGCGATGAACCTGTTGAAGCCATCAGGCAGTACTTCTATATGATGGCAGATTTGAAATCAACCGTAGGCAAACATGGCTGTTACTTCGGTAATGCTGTTCTGCAAATAGAAGACAAAGCACTGAAGCGCATAGCCGCGGATCAACTGCAACTGATTACAGACGCGTTTGTTGAAGGATTGAAAAGGGCCAAAAAACTGGGTCAGCTGAAATCAAACTTACCGGTTGAATTACTCGGATTGAACCTGCTGAACCTCTGGAGCGGAATAAATGTGGTAAAGAATATTGAAAAAGATCCTGAGCGCTTACGGGCATTGATCGATTTAAACCTCCAGATCCTGCACTAATTTTTTTTACCCAATTATGTACCGATTAGTACAATATAAACAATCAATAAATCAAAGAACATGAAACGACATGCTACAGCCTTCTGGCAAGGCGATCTAAAAAACGGAAAAGGTCATCTGACTTCACAAAGCGCCACCTTGAATCAAACACCCTATTCTTTTAACAGCCGGTTTGGAGAAGGAGGCGGTACCAACCCAGAAGAATTACTGGCGGCTGCACATGCCGGTTGTTTTACGATGAAACTGGATCTTGACCTTACACAGGCGGGCTACACCGTTGAATCATTGGAAACCCGCTCGGATATTATCCTTGAAAACATGAAGATCGTTCGTTCCGAGCTGACGCTGGTTGCCAAAGTACCGGGCTTATCGAACGAAGATTTCCAACAGTTTGCCAGCAACGCCGAAAAAACCTGCCTGGTGAGCAATGCCTTCAGTTTCGAAATCAGGCTTACTGCTGCGCTTCTTTAATGAGTACATCAAACATCGAATCAATCAACCGAATTATTATGTCCAGTTTATCGGCCAATGCCACTACTGCTTACGCAAAAAACAATCGTTTCGAGATAGCCTACCGGAAATTTGGATCCGGCGCTCCCCTCTTCCTAATCAATCGGTTCAGGGGAGTGATGGACACCTGGGATCCCTTATTCCTGGATGAACTGGCAACCGGATTTGAACTGATCATTTTTGATTACCCGGGTATTGGTGATTCGAACGGTGTGTTACCAGTGCACATGCAGGAAGTTTCGCAATCGGTGATAGTACTGGCCGATCATCTCGGGTTCAAACAGTTCAACATTCTTGGATGGTCGTTTGGCGGATTGGTAGCCCAGGACATTCATTTCAGGTTTCCGGATAGAATTAACAAGACTGTCTTGATCGGAACCAATCCACCGGGAAATAATGCGATACCCATTGAACCGGTGTTCTTCGAAAGAGCCCTTAAGCCTTACAACGACCTGGAAGACGAAATGGTATTGTTCTTTGAACCCTCTTCGGAATCAAGCCGGCTTTCGGCTATCGCGTCACATGAACGCATTAACAAGCGGCTTGATCGTAAAAAGATTCCTTCCGATAAGGCAGTTTTTGACAGGTACTTTGCTGCATCCGCTGAGTTCCGGGTAGACCGGGAAGGCTGGCGGGAAAAATTTACAACAACCCGTACACCTATTCTTGTGATTTCGGGTGATCATGATATCTCGTTGTCTGTTGAAAACTGGTTTCCGCTGATTGGGAAATCACCTTCGCTGGAGCTATTCGTTTTACCCGATTCCGGTCACGCTCCCCAGCACCAGGAACCTGGCCGGATTGCCCGACACATTATCGACTTTTTATTGAAATAGCTATACAGGTTCGCAGGTTTATGGTTAAGATCAAGCCAGACCGGTAACAACTGTTCCGGTTCTGGCTTTTTAATTTATGCTTATCTTCCGTCTGATTCGCATTAACCTCTGTTTACATGAAGCCTGAAACCGATATTTCTCCCCTGATCAACGCCTTGTCATTTTTTCATCCCGTATCGCCGGGCATACAAGCGTTTTTTGCAAGGCACCTGACCAACTATCACTTTAAGAAAAAGAAATTATTACTGAAAGCCGGAACCCGCTGCGAATACCTGTTCTTTGTGGTAAAAGGTGCTCTGCGTGGTTATATCAAAGAAGGCAAGAAAGAAATCACCACCTGGATAACCGTGGAAAATGAGTTGGTCACGTCCATTCCGGCTCTCAGTCACACACAACCTTCGAGGGAATTTATCCAGGCGATCGAGGATACTGACGTACTGATGATGAAACTAACAGACCTGGAAAAACTATACACCGAACATCCCGAATTCAACATCATCGCCCGTAAACTCTTACAGCTTTATTACAGTCATGCTGAAGACCGGGCCTACATTGCCCGTTTATCAAAGGCCAAACACAAATACCGGTATTATCTGGAAAGTAAACAGGCATTGGCAACACGTATCCCCCTCAAGTATATCGCTTCTTATCTCGGCATGACACTGGAAACGCTCAGTAAGATAAGAAGTCAACTGGCTAACAGCTGATGGGCTGCTTAGGCTCAAAAAAGAAATTGACAATTCTTAAAAAATAGAATAGGTAGTATCACTTACCAATTGATAAGCATCGAACCGAAGCTGTTCTCTGAAACCCTTTCCTGGAAAGCATTTCAACAATCGGATCAATGATAATATTATCTCGCCTGGCGTTTGTTCCGCCAACTGCCCGCCTACGATATTAATATATACTGCGTTACTTGTAGAGATAAACCCGTAAAACAGCATCCAATTGTATGAAACCAACCATTACTATTTCCTTTCGCCTGCTTACTTCAAGGTTTGTTCTTCTTTTATTGCTCCCCATTTTTTCTTGTTTTGGCGTCATAACTGCTACAGCCCAACAGTCTGGCATTGCCCTCGACAACAGTAGCCAGTCCAATGCAAGAAGGGTATTACTGGGAAGTTCTACCACTCTGAAGCCAAACCTGGTGACAGTAGAGGTTTGGGCAAAATCGTCACAATGGTATCGGTCGGGAAGCGACAATACGATTATTTCAAATACACAGGGGGGCGGTTATGCGATTTATATACAGGGCGCCACCGGCAACCTGCTTTTTATAGCCTATGCTAATGGCACTTACCAGGTTGCCTCGATCGCTTCTGCGAGCGCGCTCGTCAATGGCAACTGGCATCATTTTGCAGGAACCTGGGATGGCACTACCGCAAAACTGTATGTGGATGGTGTACTCAAAGGAAGTTCAACCCCTCTGGGAAGCACTTATAATATTGCCTATGGAAACAGCGCCAACAATCTTTTCCTGGGCGCAGAATCCGCAGGAACCAGCACCACTCCCGACGCAAATCGCTACTTTGATGGGCAGCTGGATGAAGTAAGAATCTGGAATGTAACCCGAACTGCAGCGCAGATAAAAGCCTATATATTTAAACCGGTTGCCAATAATGCAAGCGGTTTGCTGGCTTACTACAAGTGTAATGAAGGATCGGGAACTACTTTAGTCAATAGCTGTACGAACACCTCTGGTATTGATGGAACACTGGTAAGCGCTACCTGGTTTGCCAACAGCCCGATTCAACACAATGGCAATGCGATCAACCTCGATGGTACCGACGATAAGATATCAACGCCGCTGTCTTTATCCAACCTGAGTGCGTTTACGCTGGAAGGCTGGGTGAATGCCTCCGGTTCAGGTGACCGAATCGCTTTCTTTGGCCAGAACGATGTGATTGAATTCGGATTCAGTGATGCCACCACCATTCGTGGCTATACCGGTACCACAGGGCCCGGTGGCACCAACTCGGTAGCATGGACTTTTGACAACACAACCTTTCCTTTCAATACCTGGCACCATGTAGCCTTCACGGCTGATGGTACCGACCTTAAATTATATGTAGACGGCCAATTGAAAAGTACCGCTTATAATCCTACCGGCAATTATGGAAGTTCAGCTGATCTTTTAAATATCGGCGCCGCCGTGTGGGATAATACGGGAAACAATTTTGCAGGAAGCATCGACGAAGTGCGAATCTGGAATGTGGCCAGAACACAGGCACAAATCCAGGCATACCTGAATCGTGAAGTGGATCCGCTGA
Source organism: Chitinophagaceae bacterium (assembly GCA_044226045.1). Lineage (GTDB taxonomy): Bacteria > Bacteroidota > Bacteroidia > Chitinophagales > Chitinophagaceae > Endoryza. The sequence continues at coordinate 3,912 of JBGAHR010000101.1, read as the reverse complement.
CGTCCACCGGGCTGATGGCTTACTACACCTTTAACCAGGGTATCGCTGCCGGTAACAATGCGGGGCTGGTAACAGTGACCGACCTTGCCGGAAACAATAATGGTACGCTTACCAATTTGGCCATCTCTGGCAGCAGCTCCAACTTTGTCGCCCAAAAAACCGGGTTGTTCATGCTACCGCTGAGCTGGCTGAGTTTTTCGGCCCGGTTGATCAATGATGGAGTTGAACTCAATTGGGTAACCGAACAGGAAGAAAACACCCGGGAGTTCACTGTTGAACATAGTATCAATGGAAGTCTCTGGAAAGATCTGGGCAGAGTAGCCGCCCGGCCAAATGCCGACAGAAGTGGCAGATACCAGTTCAAAGATCCTACCCCGGCCAACGGGTTAAACTATTATCGTATCCGTCAAACGGATCTGGATGGAAAGTTTCAATACAGCAAAACCATTCAGGTAAATGCATCCTTTAAAGGGAAATCACTGGAACTATTCCCCAATCCTGTAACTGGAAGTTCCTTTACGGTACATGCAAAAAATAATGGAACGGCTTCTTTGTACGATGCCACCGGCAAGCTGGTGATGCGTCGTGCCGTAACCAGTGGCTCCAACATAATCGCCTGTGGTGAACTACCGGCCGGCATCTATCAACTGGTTTGCGGCCAGGAAAAATTGACGGTCGTTATTGCGAAATAAATGATCGGATCGGGTTTGATGAATACAGTCAATCGATGAACTGGTTTGTCAAACCCGATTATTTATTGTAGTATCTTTGTGCTCCTGTCTGCGCCAGCCCTCCTTAATGAAATTGTATTTATGGAGCACGAAATATTATCCAGGGTTCAATTCGCGTTTACTATCGCTTTTCACTATATCTATCCGCCTTTAAGTATTGGTCTTGGTTTGATACTGGTCATCATGGAAGGCATGTACCTGAAGACCGGGAAAAAGATTTATGAAGACATGACCCGTTTCTGGATCAAGATCTTCGCATTAATTTTTGGTTTGGGTGTGGCCACCGGTATCATTATGGAATTTGAGTTTGGAACCAACTGGGCTACTTACTCAAAATATGTGGGAGATATTTTCGGAAGCGCTTTAGCCGCCGAGGGCATTTTTGCATTTGCCCTCGAGAGTGGATTCCTCGGTATCCTTCTTTTTGGCTGGAACCGGGTGAGTTCCAAAGTGCATTTCTTTTCAACATTGATGGTTTTTCTCGGGTCGCTGTTCAGCGCGGTCTGGATCGTGGTGGCCAATAGCTGGCAGCAAACACCTGCGGGTTATCATATCGTTGGGGAAGGCATGAACGCCCGTGCGGAGATCACCGATTTCTGGGCGATGGTGTTCAACCCTTCAAGTATAGAAAGGCTCCTGCACGTGTGGATCGGAGCTTTCCTGGCCGGCGCTTTCCTGGTATTGAGTGTAAGCGCCTACTACATAAGAAAAGGACTATTTGCCGATATCGCAAAGCCTGCTTTCAAGATCGCGCTGGTGGTAGCCACGGTGTTTTCACTCTCTCAACTCTTCACCGGTCACAAAAGCGCCGAGGGTGTTGCCAAACATCAACCTGCGAAGCTCGCTGCCATGGAAGGGCATTTTGATTCGAGCGCCCGCGCGGATCTATACCTGATAGGATCGGTTAACAAGGAAACACAAGTAACCCGTGGATTGAAAATTCCAGGCGGACTATCATTCCTGGTTCACCAGGATTTCAACCACCCGATTCCTGGATTAAATGCTTTCAAACCTGAGGACCGTCCGGGACAGATCAATGCGATCTTTCAACTATATCATCTCATGATATCCATTGGAATGATATTAATCGCTCTTACACTTTTCGCCTGCTGGCAATGGAAAAGGGGTAAGTTGTTCGAAAGCAAATGGCTGATGGGCGTCTTTGTATGGTCGGTGCTGCTTCCGCAGGTTGCCAACCAGGCCGGCTGGTTTACTGCAGAGATGGGCCGTCAGCCCTGGGTAGTTTACGGACTGCTAAGAACTTCAGACGCCCTTTCCAAATCTGTGAGGGCTGAGCAGGTACTCACTTCGCTTATTTTGTTCACGCTCGTATATGCCACTTTGTTTGTTCTGTTCCTGTATTTACTGAATAAGAAGATCAAACATGGGCCGGTGGCTTATGAAAAAGCGGGTGAAGAAGACAGCCAGCATTTCAGTATCCGGGAAAACCCTTTGATGAAATAAAGAGGTCTGAAAAAGATTCACCTCTATTGATCAAATTTATTTAGTGAAATATGTTCTTAGGACTTGACTATAATACCTGGTGGTTCCTGGTTTTTGGCGCCGTGATCAGCGGTTACGCGATACTGGACGGATTTGATCTGGGCGCCGGCGCTCTCCATTTATTTCTCAAAAAGGAAAGCAGCCGGCGCATCGCACTCAATGCTATCGGGCCGGTGTGGGATGGCAATGAGGTTTGGCTGGTCATAGGCGGAGGCGCCCTGTTTGCCGGATTCCCGGTTGCGTATGCTGCAGTCTTTTCGGCATTTTATCTTCCGGCCATGATATTTCTGATTGGACTTATCTGGCGGGCTGTGGCCATTGAATTCAGGAGTAAAGAGCCCGGCAAAATCTGGCGGCTGACCTGGGATATTATTTACACATTCGCCTGCGTAGTGGTGACACTTTCTCTCGGCCTGATGTTGGGTAATGTGGCATTGGGTCTGCCACTGAACGAGCAAAAAGAATTCACCGGCAACTTCATGACCTTCTTCAATCCTTTCTCCATTATGGTGGCCATTACCACGCTGGCGCTTTTCATGATGCATGGCGCCATTTACCTGGCTATGAAAACAGAAAACCGACTGTATACCAAACTAACGATACTGGCAAAAAACTTCAATATATTTTTCCTGCTTTCCTTTGCCCTGACAACTGTTTATACACTTCTATATATTAAAGGAAATTACCGGATCGCTTTTCTGAGCTCTGCGATCACTATTGCTGCATTACTGGTGACCATTGCCATAGAGGTATTCCCCAACCTGGTGTATGCCAGCAACAATACCGCCCATAGCATCACCATCGACAATGCAGCTGCTTCTCCCAAAACCATGAAAACATTATTGATCATTGCATTGATCGGTACACCCCTGGTAGGTATTTACACAACTTTTGTTTTCTGGACCTTTAAGGGAAAAGTGAAGCTGGATGAAATGAGTTATTGAGAAAGTTTCGCGTTTTGCGTTTCAGGTTTCACGTTCCTCAGAGTTGATTTTTGACTTCATGCCTTTCGAGCTCTCTATGACCCTCACCCCAACCCTCTCCCAAGGGAGAGGGAGTTTGCGGTTGGCGCGTTTCAGGTTTATTGTTTAACGTTGCGGGCTTCAGGTTTGTGTTACTTCTTACTTCCTATTTCCTGCTTTTTACCTATTACTTTTGACTTTTGAATTTGCGCCCTTTGCGGTTCTCGGCGTCCTCTGCGTTCCCGAACTCCTGATCGTTTCGAGTTTCAGGTTTATTGTTTCACGTTGCGGGCATCAGGTTCGTGTTTCTTCTTCCTGCCTTTTACCTATTACTTTTGACTTTTGAATTTTGAATTTTGACTTTTGAATTTTTACTTCTGAATTTAATAAGTCACAGTTATCCCTGCTCCCCAACCCATATCGCTATCGTAATGGCTGGACAAGGAGAAATATTTTGTGGCGATAAAACGCAAGCCGGTCATCCATTCCCGATCGGTGTTCCAGTATCCATTAAGGCGGAGTCTTTTGGTGAGCGGTATGTCTTCTCTTCCCAGTTGCATTCGCAATTTTCCTTCCGTATCGATCCGGGCATCTGCACGAATCAGCAAGGGTAACACATATTGAACCCCCAAACATACTACCGCCCTCTGATCCTTGGTATTGACCTGCCCAAACAGGTTTTTTTCCGGCTCCGTGTGATGCCTGTATCGCCAATC
>JBGAHR010000015.1:0-82105 GCA_044226045.1 Chitinophagaceae bacterium | reverse complement strand
CAAATATCTTGCACCGGATTTGATTTGGGGAGAACGGTATATGTTTTTGTGCGGGGATGGGTAAACAGCGGAGGTAGTTCTATTGAATGGCCTCCGCCTGTTTCAAAGGCTGATTCATCTCCAATACAAAAAGATCTTTGATATATTGATTGCAGGAAATATCGCTTACTCAATGTCTGCCTTCTTAATACCCGTTTGGGTGAAAATGATCTTTCTCTCTTTATACAATTTACCGGTAGTCATCTTAAATGCTTTCTTGCTCATTTCGAAATAGGAATAGATTTCTTCCGGATCAGATTTATCGTTAAAGGGGAGATATCCGTTATTCTCATCAAGCAATCGAAGGATCTTTTCGGCTTCTCCTTCAACCCGCTTATATCCGGGCTGGCCCAACACCACATCGATTTTATTGTCCGGTCTGATGGTCTTGATATATCCCTTCATTTTATCTCCGGGTTCCAGCGGGCGGAATATTTCGTTTGAATGAAGCAGCCCGGTATGCTGGTTATTGATGATCATTACAAAACCCAGTTGTGTTGGCCGGAAAGCAATCAGGTCAACAACCTGCTTTTCCTTAACCGTCAGCACCTCATTGCTCAGCCCGGATTCAAATTTTTCCGATGCGGCAATCCTGCCCGTTTGCTCATCGATGTAAAGTTTAACCAGGTAATCTCCCCCTACCCGCATGCCCATGAGTTGTTTGCTTCGGGGAACGAACAGGTCTTTCATCAGGCCCCAGTCAAGAAATGCCCCCTGGCCAGTGACTGACACCACACGAAGCCTGGCGATTTCTCCGACAATAGCCTTTGGTTTTTGTGTAGTGGCTATCAGGCGATCCTCCGAATCATGATAAACAAAAACTTCCAGCTGGTCGCCCTGTTTGGCATTCCTCGGTACAAATCTTTTCGGCAACAATAGCCCGTCTGCCCCATCGTCCAGAAAAGCACCGACAGCGGTAAATCGCTGAATAGTCAGTTTATTAAATTCGCCCACCTTGATCATTTTACGAAGATCGTGGTTGGGATGCAATATTCCTTTTCACCACTCACAAAAAATATATTTCGGGAGTAATAAAATCTGGAAAATTAGTTCGCTATTCGGAACCCGTTTCACGAATCAAAATCAATAAAAACTTACCTTGCAGTCATGCAAGATTACCTGAAAGATTTGAACGAAAGGCAGAGAGAGGCTGTACTGCATATCGATGGCCCGATCATGATTGTTGCCGGCGCAGGAAGCGGAAAAACCAAAGTACTTACCACCAGGATCGCACACCTGCTGGCCTCCGGTGTAGACGCATTCAACATACTGGCTCTTACGTTTACCAATAAAGCAGCCCGCGAAATGAAAGAGCGGGTAGAAAAAATTCTGGGAAACAACGAGGCCCGAAACCTGTATATCGGAACCTTTCACAGTGTATTCGCTCGAATACTGAGGGGCGAGGCTGATAAAATCGGCTATCCCAATAACTTTACCATTTACGATACCGACGACGCGAAGAGCGTGGTCAAAACAGTCATCAACGAATTGAACCTCGATGACAAGCACTACAAACCCAATACGGTTTATAATCGAATCTCTTCGGCAAAAAATGCCCTGGTAGGTCCGGCAGAATATGCGGGAGATTACCATATTCAGCAGGAAGACAACCGGGCTAACAGACCGGCCATCGCCCAAATCTATAAAGCCTATGTAGATCGCTGCTTTAAAAACGGGGCCATGGATTTTGATGACCTGCTGCTTAAATTCTATGAACTGCTTAAAACGGTTCCGGAAAGTCTGGCGAAATACCAGCGAAAGTTCAAATACATTCTGATCGACGAGTACCAGGATACAAATCCGGCTCAATACGAAATCATCAAACTCCTGGGTGCCATGCATGAAAACGTATGTGTGGTGGGAGATGATGCACAAAGTATTTACAGCTTCCGGGGCGCAACAATCGAGAATATCCTCCAGTTTCAAAAAGACTACGACAATGTAAAAGTGGTCAAGCTGGAACAAAACTACCGAAGTACCAAAACAATCCTGAATGTTGCTAACGAAGTAATCAGCAAAAACAAAGGCCAGATTGAAAAAGTACTCTTCACCGAAAATGGCGAAGGCGAAAAAATCAAATTGGTGCGTACCATGACGGATAATGATGAGGGTAAATTCGTTGCCGACACCATACAGGAACAAAAACTACGAAACCACTATCATAACAGGGAATTCGCAATCCTCTATCGTACCAATGCACAGAGCCGTGCATTCGAAGAAGCGCTCCGGCGTATGGCCATTCCGTATACCATCTACGGTGGCATCAGCTTTTATCAAAGAAAGGAGATCAAGGATTTTGTCGCCTACCTCCGTTTGATTGTAAACCCCAATGATGAAGAGGCACTGAAAAGAATCATAAACTATCCGGCGCGGGGTATCGGAAAAACATCCATAGACAGGGCAGTGCTGGCGGCAAACGATAACAATATTTCGATGTGGCAGGTCCTGGAAAGAGCCAAAGAGTTTGGTTTCAGGGCGGGGATACTGGAGTCGATTGAACAATTTGTGCTGATGATTCGCAGTTTCGCCAGCATGCTACAAAAGCAAAACGCCTATGAAGTCGCACAACACGTCGGAAAACAAACCTCTTTCGTAAAAGAACTGTTCAACGATAAAAGCACAGAAGGGGTTCAGCGATATGAGAACGTTCAGGAGCTCTTGAACTCCATAAAAGAATGGACGGAAAGCCCCGATACGGAAGAAGGAGAAGTCCTGAGCAAATCATTAGGTGCCTATTTGCAGCAGATCACTTTGCTGACGGATGCCGATGAAAAAGATCCCGATGCGGATACCGTCAAACTCATGACTATCCACGCAGCCAAAGGACTTGAATTCACCTGCGTATTCGCGGCCGGCCTGGAAGAAATGCTTTTCCCCAGCGCAATGAGCATCAATACCCGCGAAGAGCTGGAAGAAGAACGCAGACTTTTTTATGTGGTAATCACCCGGGCAAAGAAAAGACTCTGGATTACCTACGCGAATACTCGCTACCGTTTCGGAAGCCTGGTTCAAAATGAACCAAGCCGGTTCATTGATGAACTCCCGGAACAATTCCTGGATCGCAGCTTCGCGGGCGGAGGATCCAGAAACCAGACGAGCGGCAGTTGGGGAAGCGCATTTGATAGGATGCACGGTGGCGGATGGGGCGGTGGTCGTGAGGAGGTAAGAGACGCAGAGAGAAAATATGGTCCTCCTCCGTCCAAAGGTCAGTCTTCAACGCCATCCTATATTGCTCCCAAATCAACAGCGCCAAAAGTAGTAGAACATACCCCTTCGGCCGATTTCGTAGCAAGCGATACCAGCAACCTCGCAGCCGGACAAAAAGTCGAACACCAGAAGTTCGGTTTTGGCGAAGTGGTGAAAATGGAAGGTGCCGCACACAATCCCATCGCCACAGTTCGATTTGAAAACAATGGCGAGAAAAAAATCATGCTTAATTACGCGAAGCTTCGGATTATCTCCTAAGCCGACCAACAATATTCCTGCACTATCCTCATGAAACAGGCAACTGCTGAAATCAGGAAGGCCCTATTATTACATCCTGAATCTCTCACAGGTAATTACCACCTCATTGGATTCCTCACGATCAAAAAGGAACTGGGTAAAACCGACTTCAATAGTTCTCCCTGTATCAAAAAAGAAGTAAAACATCATTTGGCCCAGTCTCAGCCAATGGTGCAATCTCTGGTTGAAGAATTTGATATCAACGGAATCGATCTGCAACTCGCTGAAATAAAAAAAGCAGTCAAAGCCTCGGGCACCGGAGAAGCATCTGTTCACACCAATATGCTCCGCGTTCTACATGGCCGCCTCGAAAAACTGAAACCAGTGGCACCCGCACTCAAGTGGTACCAGCGCCTGGAGGAAAATGGAAAGTATAAAATTGTTCCCTGCCATTTCAGTACATACAGACCGGTAATACAGTTTGCGGTGGAAAAGAAAGATGGCAAACTGAAATTGCAGACACTGGTAGATATCAATGGAACAAAATATTCCCTGGACAACTTTCAACGGTTTGGATTTCTGCTGATGAGCAGGAATGAATATTATATATTGAGCTTCCGCGATTTCAAAACACTCGAATGGATAGGGGAGTTCGACTTCACTCTTGTTGAGAACAATTTCAGTCTCTTTGAATCCGAGATCCTGGCCCGATTGCAGACAGACTATACTGTAGATGCCAATAATATTTTTTCCGAAACGATTCTTTCCCCGGAACCGATCAATAGAATTTACCTGAATGAGTTGAGTGGATCCTTCCTGATGATCACTCCGCAATGGAAATACGATGAATTCCTCGTAGAAGGCGCCTTTGAAGAATTTCATCGAACTAAAGTTCACGGAAAATCCTACGCAATCAAACGGAATGAAGAAAAAGAAAAGGCATTTCTCGACCTGATGCAGTCCTTTCACCCCAATTTTCCCAACCAACTGCATAAAGGGTATTTCTATATTTCATTCGCCGATGCACAAAAGAAGCAATGGTTTCTGAAGGCGTACCATAAGATGCTCGAGTTGAATATCGAACTCGCCGGTCTGGACATGCTGAAACATTTCCGGCTATCCTCACATAAAGCCGAAGCCATCTTTACTGTTGTTGAACAATCCGATCAACTGATCCGGATAAAAGCCTCGGTACAATTTGGCTCCGAAAAAATTTCATTGACGGAACTGCAAAAAACACTAATGGCGGGTCAGCACGCCGTATTATTAAAAGACGGAAGCCTGGGAGTATTGGGAGAGGAATGGTTGCAGAAATACTCAACCATTTTCAAGCATGGAAAAATCAATGGCGATATCATTACTGTCGCCAGTTGGATGGCGATTCATCAGTCAACAGAAGACGAGGGACTTTCTTTGCGAAAAACCATTCCTGAAAACTGGTGGGTAAGGTGGAAACAATGGCAGGAGAAAAATGAACCCGTATTCGATCTTTCGGCATCTGTTCAGGCTACGCTTCGTCCATATCAACAAAAGGGTTTCGAATGGATGATGCTTTTGTCAGAATTAGGCGCCGGTGTATGCCTCGCCGATGATATGGGTCTCGGAAAAACCCTGCAAACCATCAGCTTCCTGGCGGCACGAATCATCGAGCCCCATGCAAAGGCATTAATCGTGTGCCCCGCATCTCTGATCTACAACTGGCAGGCGGAAATCAACAAATTCGCCCCGTCATTATCGGTTACGGTTTATCATGGCCCCGCCAGAAACACTGACTGTTTTACAGATTCCACACAAGTGATCATCTCAACCTACGGAACCGTTCGATCAGATATAGACAGGATTTCTCCCATTCACTGGCTGGCGGTTGTACTGGACGAAAGTCATCAGATCAAAAATCCGCAGGCCCAGGTTACACAAGCCATTCATACCTTGATTGCCCGTTACCGGATTGCGTTGAGCGGTACGCCGGTCATGAACAATACTTTTGACTTGTACTCCCAGTTGAATTTCGCAGTGCCAGGCATGTTTGGCTCCAGGGAATTTTTCAAAAAGGAATATGCAGACCCAATCGATATTTTTGGCGACGAAGAAAAATTGAAATCGCTGAACAAGCTAACCGCACCCTTCATATTAAGAAGAACAAAGGAACAGGTGGCAACGGATCTGCCCGAAAAGACGGAAATGATCAGATGGTGCGAAATGGGACCGGCACAGAAGCAGCAATATGAGGAGATCAGGGACCAGGTAAAAAGTTCATTGCTCGACAATATTCAGAAAAAAGGGCTCAATAATAGTAAAATATATCTTTTACAGGCCATCACACGTCTGCGCCAAATCTGCAACAGCCCGCTGTTGTTGCCGGAGCATGAGAGAACCTGTAGCGATTCCATCAAAACGGATATCCTGATGGATGAACTCTGCAATAAATTGGGCGGTCATAAGGCGATTGTATTTTCTCAGTTCAGCTCCATGCTCGATCTGCTGGCTGCAGAATGCCAAAAAAGAAACCTGGATTACTATCATTTCGATGGCCAGACGCCACCGGCAGCCAGGGCAAAAATGGTCGATGCCTTTCAATCGGAAGATGATAAAACACCTGTATTCCTCATTAGCCTCAAAGCAGGGAATGCAGGTTTAAACCTCACAGCAGCCGACTATGTTTTTCTTTTCGATCCCTGGTGGAATACCGCTGTTCAACAGCAGGCGATCAATCGAACACACCGGATCGGTCAGACTAAATCCGTATTCGCCTATCAAATGATCTGTAAAGACACCATCGAGGAAAAAATAATTGCTATCCAGCAGAAAAAGCAAAAACTCTCCGATGAGTTGATTGCCGCCGAAGACGGATTCCTGCAACAACTCACCGAAGAGGAAGTCCTGTACCTGTTTAGTTAAACGCTGTAACAGCTGTTATCACTGGGGCCAGTAAATTACGAGTACATCAATTTCCCTAATCTAAGTTACAACCCCAATAGCTGCTTTGTACTGTTTGCATTACTTTATTCGCTGAACCAAAGGCTCCAATCATCAATGATTGCGGCGTTGGCTCCAGGTTAGTTGTATAAAATTCCATTGGGAAAATCCTCTTACCATTAACATAGTTCCTACAGCATTTGAAGATAAAAATTTGTATCTTTTGCTTTTGATTGCATGCTCATGTTAAGGCCATTAACCTACATATTGTTGCTGGCGACCGGCGCAACCGTTTGCGTAAGTTCCTGCTCATCTGAAAATGGATCAGGAGAGGAATTACCCGAGGTTGTCAGCTATAATTTTCACATTCGACCGATCTTCTCCGATAAATGTTTCAAGTGCCATGGTCCTGATGCTTCTCAGCGGCAAGCCAGCCTTCGACTGGATATCGCCGACAGCGCCTATGCACCATTAAAAGAAACAAAAGGAGCCTATGCAATTATTCCGGGAAAGCCCTCGGAGTCTGAAGTATATAAAAGAGTTTCATCGACCGATACCAGTTTTCAAATGCCCACCCCGGAGTCGCACCTCGGGGCCCTGACAGCTTATGAAGTAGACCTGGTTCGCAAATGGATTCAGCAGGGTGCCAAATACGAAAAACACTGGGCCTTTACAGCGCCGGTGAAACCCGCTCCCCCAAAAGTGAAGGATGAAAAATGGGTGAAGAATGATATTGACCGGTTTATTCTGAAGAAGCTGGAACAAAAAGGACTTCAGCCAAATGAAGAAGCGGATAAAGAAAGATTGCTAAAAAGAGCTTCTCTCGACATCACCGGTTTACCACCCGGAGTGGAAATGATGGATGAATTCCTCAAAGACAATTCAGCGGATGCTTATGAGAAAATGGTCGACAAATTATTGTCGATGCCTCAATTCGGAGAAAAAATGGCTATTCACTGGATGGATGTCGCCCGATATGCAGATAGTTATGGCTACCAGGATGACAATATCCGTACGCAATGGCCCTGGCGCGATTGGGTGATTCACGCTTTCAATAAGAACATGCCTTATGATCAGTTTCTCACCTGGCAAATTGCAGGTGATATGCTACCAAACGCAAATAAAGAGCAGATCCTGGCGACGGGCTTTTTCAGAAATCACAAATACACCGAGGAGGGTGGAGTGATTGATGAAGAGTACAGGGTCGAATATCTCGTTGATAAAACAAAGACCTTCGGAAAAGGAATCCTTGGCATTACCATCGAATGTGCGCAATGCCATGATCATAAATACGATCCTTTCAGCCAACACGATTACTATTCCTTACTCGCATTCTTTAATAATACCCGCGAAATCGGATATGAAGGCGATGTGAGTATTTCAAAGCCGGCGAAAAATCCGCTGATGAGTTTCAATGATGAAGATGTTAAGAATGTTCTCTCCTTCATCAATAAAAAAGATACCGGTACGATGACGGTCTCCGTAATGGGAGAGATCACCGATAGTGTGAGAAAAACCTATATTCTGAACAGGGGATTGTATAATTCGCCTACAGTAGAGGTTAAACCGGCTGCTCCTAAATCTATTCTTCCCTTCGATAGCACAGTTTATCCGCAAAACAGGATCGGCCTCGCCAAGTGGACAACCGATAAACGAAATCCGCTTACATCGAGAGTGTTTGTAAACCAGGTCTGGCAGGAAATATTTGGACGTGGCCTGGTAAAAACCACGGGAGACTTTGGCATGCAGGGTGAACTCCCCTCTCACCCGGATTTACTCGATTGGCTGGCCGTTGATTTCATGGAGCACAACTGGGATGTAAAAAGACTGATCAAACAGATCCTGATGTCTTCGGCCTATCGGCAATCAGCCAAAGCCAGTCCGGAAAAACTGAAAGCCGATCCCGATAATATGTACCTCTCGCGCGGACCTCGTGTTCGGGTAAAAGCAGAAATGGTTAGAGATATGGTTCTTGAAAGCAGTGGCTTATTGGTTAAAACCATCGGTGGACCTAGTGTGAAGCCTTATCAACCCAAAGGTCTATGGGAAGCGGCTACTTCCGGCAGGGGTGTGCTGGCCACCTATAAACAGGATCATGAAGACGCACTATACAGAAGAGGACTGTACACATTTATCAAACTGACTGTTCCGCCTCCCTCGATGATACTTTTCGATGCGAGCAATCGCGATCAATGTGAGGTAAAAAGATCAAAAACCAATACACCGTTGCAGGCGCTGATGATGATGAATGATCCGCTTACGCTCGAAGCTTCTCGCGTACTCGCTCAACGACTGGTTGCCAGTAACCCCGATTCAAAACAGCAACTGGAAATCGCTTTTCGCCGAATTATCTGTCGCCGTGCATCTGAAAAAGAGCTGAAAGTGTTGCAGGATTACTACAATGATCAGCTAACCCAATTCAAAGAGAAAAAACTCGATGCTCAACTGACTTTAAAGGTCGGCGAGTATCCTGTTGATAAAAAAGCAGATCCCGTGTTAACCGCAGCGCTGATGAAAACCATTGAAGCGATCTATAACCTGGAAGAAGCGATCACCAAAACCTGAGAAAGAAACAGCTCAACGCACATAAAATATTTTTTATGAACAATCCCATGCTTGAAAGAGCGCTAAACATGAACCGCAGAAAATTCCTATCCCGGTTGGGAATGGGGATCGGCGGTGTGGCATTGGGTTCCCTGCTGATGCCGGACCTTTTTGGCAAAGCAGAAGAGGAGGCCCTGATGGCTGGGTTGCCGCATTTTGCTCCCAAAGCAAAAAGGATCATCTATCTCTTTCAGAATGGCGCTCCTTCACAATTAGATCTGTTCGACTATAAACCCAAGCTGCAGGAGATGTTTGGAGAAGACCTCCCCGCTTCTGTGAGAATGGGGCAGCGACTGACCGGTATGACTTCCGGCCAGAAAAAATTTCCACTCGCCGGTACTGCCTTTCAATTCAACCAGTACGGTCAGGCGCGTGCCTGGGTCAGCGAATTATTGCCGCATACTTCAAAAGTCGTAGACGATTTGTGTATTATCAGAAGTATGTTCACCGAAGCCATTAACCATGACCCAGCCCTCACCTTTTTTCAGACTGGTGCACAGGTGGGCAACCGGCCTAGTATGGGTGCCTGGTTAAGCTATGGTTTGGGAAGCGAAAACAAAAATCTTCCGGCCTTCTGTGTATTGTTATCGAGAGGACGCGGAAATGGTCAGGGCGTTTATTCAAAACTGTGGTCGAATGGATTTTTGGATTCCATTCACCAGGGTGTTCAGTTCAGCAGCGGAGACAATCCGGTGCTGTATTTGAATAATCCCGAATCCATCAGCAAAGAGGAGAGAAGAAAAATGCTGGATAAACTATCTGTTCTGAATCAGCAATCATACGAGGAATTTGGTGATCCCGAAATCAGCACCAAAATCCAACAGTATGAAATGGCTTACCGGATGCAAACGGCCGTTCCGGAAATTACCGATGTAACCAAAGAACCCGAATCCATTGTAAAATTATATGGACCCGATTGCCTCGTTCCCGGTACCTATGCAGCTAACTGTCTTTTGGCGCGTAAACTTTCCGAAAGCGGCGTTCGATTCGTGCAGTTATATCACCAGGGATGGGATGCCCACGACAATCTACCCAACCAGATTCGCATGCAGTGCCAGGATGCCGATCAGGCTTCTGCCGCATTGATCACCGATCTGAAACAAAGAGGTTTGTTAGATGAAACACTCGTGATCTGGGGAGGTGAATTTGGCAGAACCAATTATTGCCAGGGCAATCTGCAAAAAGACAACTATGGTCGCGATCACCATCCCCGCTGTTTTACCATCTGGATGGCTGGCGGCGGTGTAAAGCCTGGTGTTTATGGTGAAACCGATGATTTCGGTTACAACATTGTAAAAGACCCCGTACATGTACACGACCTGCATGCCACTGTGTTGCACCTGATGGGGTTGAACCACGAACAACTAACATACAAGCATCTTGGAAGAAGATACCGGCTGACCGATGTAGCCGGAAACGTGATAAATGGACTGATCGCCTGATGCACTATTGATCATAATTTCATTACCAGCCCGCACAACCCTCATGCGCCTTCAAAGAATTGTCAGTTCTCTATTATGGCTCCTCAGCAGTTTGCTGCTTTTTATTCTGGTTTTCGAAAGCAGGATTGTTCTTCCGGCCTGGTTACAGGTAGCAGGGAGAATGCACCCTTTAATGCTGCATTTCCCGGTGGTCCTGGTCATTCTTTATGCCATCTGGGTGCTGTTTGTTCCCAAAAATGCCATGGAGCCCGCTGTTAAAACACGAGTGGGTGAATGGCTTTTGTTGGCTACTGCTTTCACTGCCATCGTCACAGCATTGATGGGCGTTTTTCTATCCCATGAACCCGGATATGATCCGGACGCCATTGGATGGCACAAATGGAGTGGCGTTTTTGTAGCATGTGTATTGGTGACCTGGTATTTTTTACGCGATCAGGTGAACAGGTCCCGTGTCTTTCCGGCGTTGTTTTCGATTACCTGTCTGGCCACGATCATTTTTACCGGACACCAGGGCGCCGGGATCACGCATGGACAAAATTTTCTACTGGCGCCCATTCTCCCCGAGAAAAGCGAAAAAACCGTTTCGCTTGAAAATGCAATCGTCTTTACGGATATCATTCAACCCATTTTGGATGAGAAATGCATGAGTTGTCACAATTCAAAAAAGGCAAAGGGCGAGTTGATCATGGAAACCAGTGAGCGGCTGCTGAAAGGTGGCAAGTCGGGTGCGCTTTGGGATAGCACCGAAGCCGATTTGGGTTTACTACTTCGGCGCATACATCTTCCTCTTGAACAGAAAAAACACATGCCTCCACAGGGAAAACCCCAGCTTACCGACGATGAAGTGCTGTTGCTCTATTACTGGATTAAAAAAGGAGCCAGTTTCGATAAAAAGCTGATCGATTATCCCGCGCAGGATAGTTTGCGACTCCTGGCAGAGTCACGCATCAACCGATCAGAAATAGCCTCTTATGATTTTGAGGCAGCGAGTGAAAAAACCATCCAGGAATTAAATACGGTCAACAGGGTGGTTTATCCATTATCCATGGAATCCCCGGCACTCGGCGTCAACTTTTATAACAAGGAATTTTTCAATAGCGCAGAACTAAAAGCCTTATTGAAAGTTAAAGAGCAGGTGGTAAGTCTTGATTGCTCGCATATGCCGGTAAAAGACGAAGATCTTTCCACAATAGCTCAGTTGGGTAATCTCCGTCATTTGCTGCTCAACTTCACCTCTATTACCGGTAAAACACTGGGAGAATTAAAGAAACTGACTCATTTGAAAAGTCTTTCCCTGGCAGGCACGCCGGTTACGAAAGACCAGGTATTGCAGCTGGAGCAATTCCCTTCTCTTGAAAAAGTATATGTATGGAGTTCGGGGTTGAGCCAGGCAGAGCTGGAATCATTGAAAAACCAGAAAGGAAAAATCGCCTTTGAAACAGGCGTGAGAACGGATACATTGATATTGAAATTAACGCCACCGATCATCGAGAATGAGATACTTGTTTTCCACGAACCCATCAATCTTAAATTAAAGCATTATATCAACGGCACTGATCTTCGGTATACAATCGATGGATCCGATCCTGATAGTATTCAGTCCCCTGCTTATGATAAATCGGTTTTGATTTCCAGAAATACCACGGTCAGGACACGCGCCTTCAAGAAAGGGTGGATCAGTAGTGATATCTCTCAAAAGTCTTTTCTGCGCGCCACCTATTCTCCCGACTCTGTTGAGTTGATTACGCCTCCTGATCCCAAGTATAATTCAGGCACCAAGTTATTATCCGACAATGAAATCGGTGATTTAGGTTTTGGTAACAGGAAAGCGTTAGGCTATCAGAAAAACAAGATGGAAGTGTTGTTGTTCTATGCTACACCCATTACCGCCAAAAGCCTCACCGTAAGTTTTCTAAAAATTCCCGGCAGTTACATTATGCCGCCCACTTCTGTTGAAGTCTGGGGAGGCGATTCTCCCAGCTCTATGAAATTATTAGGGAAAATAACCCCCAAGCAACCGGAGAAAATGGAAGGAGGAGAAATGTTACCTCTTGAAATCAATTTCAATCCGGTTACCCTGAAATACATTCGGGTGATTGCCACGCCGGTGGCCAAATTACCCTCCTGGCATCCGGGTAAAGGAGAAAATGGTTGGATCTTCTGTGATGAGATTATGGTGAACTGACATGAGAGCGGAAGCGGGAGCGAGAGCGATTTTTCGGTTATTGCATTGGCTCTTTGACTAATTACCACATTGCCAAATTGACTTTCCCATTCGTCATCCGTCATCGGTAATCAACATTGGCACATTGACTAATTATCACATTGACTAATTGCTTACACCCCTCACCCCAAGTCTCTCCCAAGGGAGAAGGAGTTGATTTTTTTTGAATTTTGCCTTTTCAATTTTCAATTAGGATTCCGTAATCAACATTGGCACATTGACGAATTGGCTCATTGACTAATTACCACATTGACTAATTGCATTCCCCATCCGTCATTCGTAATTCGTCATCCGTAATTGTATTGGCTCATTGACAAATCAGTGTTGTCCGGGGAAAGTGTCGAAGTCCAACCTTTTAAGCTGAAATAATCATCTTTTTGCCACTTTTTGAGAAATGAGCCCCTCTCGGTGAGCGGGAGCGAGATCGAGAGCGGACGTAATATGAGGGAGATTTTATTCCAGCGAGTCTCTGACGGGACTTTTTTTGTTTCGCCAAAAAAAGGCGACGGTAACCGATATACAGCCCGGTTACCGTGGCCTATCGCTCAGCTTCGGTTCTTCGGTGGTGAACAGCGGTAGAATAAAGCCCGGCAATTGTTGTGATTCAGCTATGGAATTCTTATTCGTTATCTCTGGATTTGCAGTTGAAAGTATTCGGTGTCCTGTCAATTGGCAAATTGGCTCATTGACCAATTGCGCTCTCGGAGCTTTCCCCGTACAACAGTGATTGACGAATTACCACATTGCCAAATTGCCTTCCCCATCCGTCATTCGTAATCCGTCATCCGTAATTCATTGGCTCATTGACAAATTATCACATTGACTAACTGCCATCCTCATCCGTCATTCCATCGGCTCATTGACTAATTGGCAAATTGCTCATTTTTCGCACATTGTCTTGAGATTAATCAGCCCCTGTTCAAATTGTTTGTTGAGTGATTTTAATATACCGGGGCCCATCAGCCGCGCAATGGGAAAAGGCAGCTCGCCATTATTAGACCAGGTTACCTTGGTTTCACCCTGGCCCCATTCTTCAAATAACCAGTCGTCGCTGGCTTTTGATTTAAACGGCTTGATAAATTCGAGGTTAAAATGAACATGTTTCTGATCGATATCGCGGATGGTTAAGCTGCCCATGCCCACTTTCTTTCCATCCCAGGCATATTGGTGCCCGACTTTTTGCGGCTCGCCTGTGATCGTACTTTTAGCGCCCGGATCCGTTTGCTGCCAGGGATTCCAGGTCGCATAATTTTGCAGGTTTGCGACTTTCTCCATCACTTCAGCTACATTTTTACTGATAATGGTCGATTTCTCTACATGATACTTTCCGGGCAGCAGGAGCGCGATAATCAGCAACCCGATAATAATTCCCAGGAGAATATATAAAGCAATCATGTTAGTGGGTTTTGATGAAAGTTAAGTCTTTATCCCTGTTTGCCCAAACCGCCAAAAAAAAGCCTTCCCGTTTTTGGGAAGGCTTCTATTAAAAAAGAGATCGGTAATTATTCGGCCTCGGCCACTACTTCTTTCACTTCGGGGATCATCCGCTTCATCATGCCTTCGATGCCGGCTTTCAGTGTGATCATGGAAGATGGACAACCGCTGCAGCTTCCCTGCAACATCAGGTTTACCACTCCATCATCATAGCTCTTGAACTGTATCGCTCCACCATCCATTTCAACAGCCGGCTTTACATAATTCTCCAGCAATTCCTTAATTCTCTTCACCACATCATCGTCATCGGCAGCTACGGTGTTGCTGCTCTCCTGTTTCATCGTAGCCACTTCTTCTTCATTGATCACCACCTTTCCCTCTTCCAGGAACTCTTTCAAAAACTGGCGAATGGTTGGAATGACATCATTCCATTCCGTTTCCACAGTTTTCGTGAGCGTCACAAAATTGCTGGCTATAAATACGGCCCTGATAAATGGAAAACCAAATAGCTCTACAGCCAGCGGAGAGGGCTTGGCGCTATCGACATCTGGAAAATCAATGCTTTTTCCAGGATAAAGTAACTTGTTCGCCACAAATTTCATCGTCTCCGGGTTCGGCGTCATCTCTGTATAGATGCTTATTACCGGACTTCCTGTTTTGATCATAATATCCTGATTTGACTGTAAAGATAACGATTGACCCACCCATTTGTTTTTGAAATCGGGAAAACGACAGTCCTAATGGTCGCAATCATCTGCATGAGCATGATTATGAACCCGGCAGGACCGGTAGTTCCAGACATGGGCGGTCACAATCAGGAGCACAGCTGCTACCAGCAGGGGAATCTGGCGGCTATGCCAGATCTGTTTGGCAAAAAGAAACCCGACTCCCGCCAGGAATAATAACACGGGCTTCAGGCTGTGATGGTGCTTACGGTATCCATGCCAGAGAGAATAAATACCAATGGCCATAGCCAGAAATATCATCAATAACTCAAAGGCCGGGTTGTCGATAATATTGATCCCGAAAAGCGGCAGACTGGTGTAAAACAAGGGAAAAACAGCACAGTGGATGGCGCAGGCCAGGGACGCGGAAATACCTATAGCATCCCAGTTTATTCTCGAATTCATCCGGCAAAAATAATACTTTCAGAACACAAAATGCAACGATGTTGCAAACGATTTGGTAAAAATGGCCGCCCGGCCGGTTTAATGAGCGGAGGGGTTTACCTTTGCAGTGAAATTCGCGGTATGAGTAAGAAAAGACTGTATTACATCCTGTTTTTTGCGGCCCTGGCAGTTGGTTTTTATTACGTTATGACACTGGTGATTCCCGGTTACGGCGACGTGAAAATGCCTGTACTGAGTTATGTGCAGCCCTTTCGGTTCGAAAACCAGGATAAAAAGATGGTGACCGATCAGGATCTCGATGGCAAAGTGTATGTGGCGGAATACTTTTTTACGACCTGCCCGAATATCTGCCCGCTCATGAACAACAACATGAGAAAAGTGTATGAAAAATATAAAAACGAAGAGGGTTTCATCATCCTTTCCCATACCTGCAATCCGGAAACAGATTCAGCAGCCCGCTTAAAATATTATGCAGATTCAATGCAGGTAGACACCCGGCGCTGGTGGTTCCTGACAGGCAGAAAAGACAGTCTCTATAACACCGCCCGCATGAGCTATTTGCTGGATGATCCGAAAAACAATCTGCAGAAAATAGAAGACCAGTTCATGCATACGCAGTTCTTCGCATTGGTTGATAAATCCGGTCAGGTGAGAAGAATCTATGATGGACTTAAACAAAAAGAAGTGGATAAACTAATTGATGATATTCCCGTTTTATTAAAGGAACCCAAATCAAGAAAGAGATTTTCTAATAATTTATTCGGGAATTAAACACTGAAAAATCTTGAACCAGGAAATTCAAATAGACCTGATTCTTAAAAACAACCAGCTTAGTATTACGGGCAGCCGTAAGAAAATTCTGGAACTGTTTCTCGATAGCCGGGGCGCCCTGGCGCATGGCGATATTGAAAAAAAGATCGGTGAAAAAATTGATCGCGTAACCGTTTATCGAACCTTGCAGGTGTTCCTTGAAAAAGGCATTATACATACCATTCCCACTTCAGACAATAACATTCGTTACGCTTTGTGTAAAAACGACTGTTCGCAAGGACATCACCACGACAACCATGTGCACTTCGTTTGCTCAGCCTGCGGAAACACTTCCTGCCTGGCCGATGTAACCATTCCTAAAGTAAAACTCCCCATTGGTTTCGAGGCGGAAGACTATCAAATGGTCGTGAATGGCGTGTGTAAAGACTGTCGCTGATATTCATTTTTTTGACAACCAACCAGAAAAAGAAAGCCCCGATGTAGAAACACCGGGACTCTTGGTTAAGGCTCTGATTAGTAGCTATTTTATTAATAGAGGCTGATCGCCCCGCTTAAAATCATTTTTGCCAAACAAAGGTAATTTTCTCTTTTGATTGAACGATACCTCAAAGTGGGTATTTTTTAGGGCTTTACACTTACCAGTTGTTCTAATTCCCCTTTAACGAACTCCATCAGGTTTTTAATATAGCCGGGTGAAAAATTAAATTCAATGTCGGCACATTTATACAAGTTTGGTAGAGTTTTCGTTCCACCCATACTTAATGACTCAATATAATGGTTAAGTGCTGCTTCTTTATTCTGTTTGAATCTCATCCATAGGCCTATAGCTCCCAGTTGTGCAATGCCGTATTCGATATAGTAGAATGGAACTTCAAACAAATGTAGTTGTCTCTGCCAGCTATATTGACGAAAATGTTGTAAACCGTCGAAATTAATCGCTGAAGTAGTGAATTCATTGAGTATTTGACTCCAGGCAGTGGCTCTTTCGGTCAGGGTATGACCGGGATTTTCGTACACCCAATGCTGAAACTTGTCGATTGTGGCAATCCAGGGGAAAATGGTGATCACCCTTTCGAGCTGATGTTCTTTTGCCCTGAGCAGGTCTTCGGGATTGTCAAAGAACACGTCCCAGTGCTCCATGCTGAACAGTTCCATCGACATGCTGGCTACTTCCGCTATCTCCATCGGGTATTCTTTAAAGCCACTGAGCTCAAGCGGATGGGCAAGAAAGGAATGAACAGCATGACCGCCTTCATGAACCATGGTGGTTACATCACTCATCTGGCCGGCTGCGTTCATGAATATAAATGGCGCGCCGGTCTCTGCCAACGGGCAGTTATAACCGCCGGGCGCTTTCCCCTTACGACTGTCGAGATCAAATCTTTTCATCTTATCCATCCTGCGCAGGCAATCCGCAAAAAATGGATTGAGTTTGTTGAAGCATTGAATGGTTTTGTCCAGCAATTCTTCACCAGTCTTAAACGGTCTTAATGGCTGAATGCCCGCAGGCTCGGCTTCTGTATCCCAGGGCCTCAGTTCGGTTAACCCGAGCTTTGCTTTTTTTCTTTCGTATATCTGGTTCACCAACGGCAATACATGTTCTTTTACGGCCTGATGAAACTGAAAACAATCTTCCTTGGTATAATCAAACCGGCCGAGCTCCTTAAACTTGTAATCCCTGTAATTCTCAAATCCGGCGTTTTTGGCCAGCTGGTGTCTTTTTTCAACCAGCTTCGAATAAAGCTCATCCAATTCCTCCTTGTCCTTCAACCGGCGCTCACTGATCTTCCGGTAAACCTCTTCGCGTTTGGCTCGATCGGGGTTCTCGAGGAATTTGGCAGCCTGCTGAAGCGTATACTCTTCCCCGTCAACCTCTACGGTCATTTTTCCGGAAATAACCCCAAACTGTTGGCCGAGTACGCTCAGTTCAGATTGAATGGGTATATTTTCCTCCCTGAATATTTCAATGCTTTTCTTTACGCTCCGCAGGTAGGTGAAATACTTCTCCTGATCGAGTTCTTTCGTGAACGGACAGTCGACAAACTTGCGATTCAGTTTATCGGAATAAGGTTGAATATGGGGTTGAATCTGCGTAACAAAATAAACAAAGGCTTCTTCCAGCGATTTGTTCTCCGTATCGCAGGTCATGTGGATCTGTCTCCAGCATACATCTTCACTTATTACGGCTTCCAGTTCACTGCTGTCTTTTAACCATTGTTCCAGCTCTTCACGAGAGTGCAACGGTCTTTCAAGAAGCTGTTTGAAGTAGGGTTCTAATGCCTCCCAATTGGTAACCGTAAAATCTTCCGGCAGAAAATGACGGGGCAGTTTCTGAATATCGGCACTGTATTTCATGACATGAATTTAAAAGAAAGGCCGCCCTTTCGGTAAAGGGCAGCCTGCTATTCACAAAGTATTTATTTTTTCTTGGGGGCGGCTTTCTTCTTGGGAGCCTCTTCTTTCTCTCCTGTTTCTTTCTTCGCCTTCGGTGCTGCTTTTTTCTTAGGGGCTTCTTCTTCTGCCTTTTCCTTTTTGGCAGGTTTTTCAGCGGCTTTTTTGGCCGTCTTCTTGGGGGCTTCTTCTTCTTCTTTTTCGGCAGCCTTGGCCTTTGATTTCGCCGCCGGCTTCTCTTCTTTTACCTCGGTCGCTTCTTCTTCCATTACTTCCTCTTCTTCGGGCCGCTCAGACAATTTCATTTCCACATTCTTGGATTTAAGAACAGCATACCACTTCACGATCTTCTTCATATCGCTGTTGTACACTCTTTCAAAATCCATATCAGGATAAACTTTTTCGAAGTAGGATTTAACCGCCTTGGCGTCTTTCTCGTCGGGAAGTGATACTCCCGCTTTCTCCATTGACTGGAAAATATCAACCAGGTTCACATTATCGCGAATGGTATAGATCTCAATACTCTCAAGATGAGAGAAGTTGTGTATGCGGGATGAAACGAAGCGGGTGCTGTTATCTTCCAGGGAACGTACAATAGCACCGTCATTCTTGGTGCTGATCAATTCCTGTAGTCCTGGCAAGCCTGTAACAGCGATGATTTTACTATACTCCATAAAAGCTCTTCAATTTTTTGAACCCGCAAGATACTTTTCATACCGGTTTTAAAAAAATAGTAGCCTAAAAACCCCGAATTCCCGCTAATACGGCTGCCGGCCCGATCTTTTAGGTGAGCGGGAGCGGGAGCGAGAGCGTGAGCGAGAGCGGGAGTGAGAGCGGGAGTGAGAGCGGGAGCGAGAGCGAATACAGTTATGGCATTGGCAAATTGGACTTCATCCGCCATTCGTAATCCGTAATCCGTCATCAATCACCACATTCTTTGACGAACGGCATTAGAGATTCATTAAATGACTTAATTTTCCGCAAACCTTGTGTTTGAACGACCTCGAATTAATTGAACGACTCAAAACGGGAGATCAACAGGCATTCCGGGCTATTGTAGACAGTTGGAAAGACATGGTCTACAATACCTCTCTCGGTATTGTTCAAAATGCCGAAGATGCGGAAGATGTTACACAGGAGGTGTTCGTACAGGTATATGAATCGGTCAACCAGTTTAAGGGGGATTCCAAATTCTCCACCTGGCTGTATCGGATTGCGGTGACCAAGTCGCTGGACCATCTGCGGAAAAAGAAACGGAAAAAGAGATTTGCCTTTGTCCAAAGCCTTTTTGGCCACAATGATGAGGAGGTCAACCACCAGCCCGACTTCCAACACCCGGGAGTTACCATGGAAAACAAGGAAAATGCGGCAGTATTGTTTAAGGCTATCGAGAAACTCCCTGATAATCAAAAGACAGCGTTCACATTGCACAAACTGGAAGGGCTGAGTTACCAGGAAATTGCCGAAATTATGGAAACCACAGTATCTTCAGTGGAGTCATTGATGCACAGGGCCAAAGGCAACCTGAAAAAATATTTGACCGACTATTACCAAAATATGAACGGGTAAAAGCAAGTTTATTTGAGTGAAAACGTCAAAATTTCAGATTATGGCAAAACAAGGAGACATCAAAAAAAGAGTAGACCAGGCACTGTCAAGCCTCGATCAGGTGAAGCGCGCCCAGGCAAACCCTTTTTTGTATACCCGCATTGAACAGGCCTTGAACAAAGGCGAGGAAAAGACGGGTATCCTGGCCATCTTTAATCGGCCGGCCTTCGCTATTGGAGGGCTGGTTCTCGTTATCCTGATGAACTCTGTGATCTTTCTGCGACATACCGATACACCTGCCAACACTTCCGCCAATGCCAACCAGGATGATGAGCAGCTGTTTGCCAGGGAGTATAGTTATGGCGTATCCACCGCAGACAGATTTTACAGTCTAAACGAGGTGCAACCATGAATACCGGGACCCGTAGCAATAAGGCACTGATTTTTCTGGTCGTGATTCTTCTGCTTTCCAACATCGGCCTGCTTGTCTATTTTATGGGCATTCGGCAGCCAAACAGGAAACCGGGAAATCCCTCTCAGAAAGGTGATTTTTCTGTAGTGGAGTACATGAAAAAAGAGATTGGTTTCAATGACGAACAGACAAAATCATTCGAACAGCTTCACAACCAGAACAGGGATTCTTTAAGATCTATCGGAGACAGCATTCGCGCGGCGAAAAACAGTCTTTATAAATTACTTCAATTACCTCAAAAGCCTTCCGATTCCGCAGTGGATGCAGCGCTTGATCATGTTCTCAAACAGCAGGCGAAACTGGAGCTGACCATGTTCCAGCATTTTCAAAAAGTAAGGGCCCTTTGTACACCCGAACAACAGGTAAAGCTGGATACGATGGTGAACAGAATGAATAACCGTTTCCCCTGGTTCCGCAGAGGCGGCGGCCCGAGAAAGCCCGATGACAAGGATAAAAAACCCGATTAACAATCCAACAACAATTTGTTCGGAGTTATGGCGCAGGTTTTTTTCAGTGCCGGCATCCAATCTGTAAACACTCAATAAAACAGCTCATATGAAGAATAAAATTCTCTTCTTGTCGCTCTTGCTTTTTAGCGTAGTCTTTGTTCACGCCCAGGGTGGCGGCGGCGGATTTCAGCGCCGTACAGTGGAAGAACGCGTAAAAGTTGTTCACGATAAACTCGATAGCGCTTTCAAACTGGAAGCAGCAAAATTGAAAGAGGCCGACGATATTTTCACGAACTATTACAAAGCACAGGACAAGCTGAGAGAAGAAATGATGAGTGGAGGAGAACGTCCCGATCCGCAGGTGATGAGAGAAAAAATGCAACCCATCACCAACGAAAGAGATGAAAAACTGAAAAAGGTATTGACAGAAGATCAATACAAAAAATGGAAAGAAGAAATAGAGCCTTCCATGCGCCCGCAACGCGGACCAAGGCAATAAAATAAATGGTGTATTTTTTGGTGGAATGGTTAATGAACCGCTGCAGTTTTGCAGCGGTTTCCTTTTTTATGGCCTTTCTGGTACACGTTATTTGACCGTCTGTAGACAAAAACAACCCGTTCCTATTCTTTTCTGCGTGCTACGGTAAAACAACGTTAGATTAGTTTAATCACAAACTGCTTTACCATGAAAAAATGGCTGGTCATCACACTGCTTTTTTCCAAAGCTTTTGCGCAATCTCCCTGCTCCCTGCCCGAATACCGCCATTTTGATTTCTGGCTGGGCGACTGGGAGGCTTTTGGGCCAAACGGAAAAAAAGCAGGCGATAGTCATATTTCACAAATCCTCGACAGCTGCGTGATCCTGGAAGAATGGACAAGCACAGGCATTCAGAACGGTATCCGTTATGCGGGAAAAAGCTTTAACACCTTTAATACCACTACCCGCCAGTGGCAACAAACCTGGGTAGACAATGTAGGCGGCACCACAGAATATCTCGAAGGGAAATCTTCGCCCGGGCAAATTGTATTCCAAACAGCGCCATTCAGATTAAAGGCCGATACCATGGCGGTCAGACGACTGAGCTTCTTCAAGATATCGAACGATCGCGTGAGGCAGCTGGGAGAAATATCAAAAGACCAGGGAAAAACCTGGGTAGTTGAATATGACCTCGATTACCGAAGAAAGAAATAAGCCTGATTTGTCGTTTGATATCCATCCTGTGGGGAGCGGGAGTGAGAGCGGGAGCGGGAGTGAGAGCGGGAGTGGGAGCGGGAAGTGAAGAAGTGTTTTGACTTTTGATTTCTACTTAGTAGTTCTTCACGCACTCATTCTACGTATATTTAAAATATAAAACGCTGCTGTATGACTTTTAAAAACGCTATCAGTTGGTTTGAAATCCCCACAACCGACATCAACCGCGCCGCCACTTTTTACGAAACCATATTTGATACAAAACTGGTTCCGCTGGATCTCCCGGACATAAAGATGAGAATGTTTCCGCTGGAGGATATGATGACCGGAGTGGGCGGCTCGCTGGTTTATACAAATGGATTTCATATTCCTTCGGCGACCGACGGCCCGCTGATTTATCTAAACGCCAATCCGGATGTACAAATCATTCTGAACAGGGTTGAAGCGGCAGGGGGTAAAATAACGGTACCAAAAACACAGATTTCTCCCGAATACGGATATATGGGGGTATTCATCGACACCGAAGGAAACCGTAT
This sequence comes from Chitinophagaceae bacterium, assembly GCA_044226045.1. Taxonomy (GTDB): domain Bacteria; phylum Bacteroidota; class Bacteroidia; order Chitinophagales; family Chitinophagaceae; genus Endoryza. Next base: position 59,513 of record JBGAHR010000015.1, on the reverse strand, counting down.
AGCCCTTCACTCTGTATAAGCCTAAACAGGCTGTTTCATTTTTATAAATAACAGGTTGCGAACTCGCCCGGAAGTAATGGTAAAACCGATTATTTCATTCTTCTTACCTCTAAGAAATTTATATACGACGGATTCCGGATCAAAGAAAGTATCCGTATAAACAGGTCGCAGAAAGATCGTCGTTTCAGGAGAAAGAAACACCTGTAACCTGTCTTCTTTGAGCGTTACCATTACTTTCACATCCGCTTCCTCGCTCCAATAAGTACCTGTAAAATAAGTCAGCTCTTTACTATCGGGGTAAAATGAACGAACACCTGTATATACCGAGGTATCCCCCCGAGGCGAAATCATTTTCATCTCTCCGGGTTTTGAAAACAGGAGAGTAAGGCCATTCGGCTGATAAAACCGGTTGTCGCCAAAAGGAATCAGGGCAGACTTATTTCTTTTCCATCGAAGCGAATCGCCTTCAACGATCAGCTCCTCAACATTTTCGCCGGTATGGTTTACATAGAGACCAGTGAGCTTTTTCAGATCTTCTGTTTTCAGATGCGTGGGTTTGTAAGAGAGTTCGAATTTTTCGGGCTGGGGCTGACCTAGAAAGATCCCGGCTACCGCTCGTCCAATGGCAGTTGGATCGGTACTTGCCAGATTACTGAGAAATACCACAGACAAGGTTGATTCCGGATAGTAAGCAAGCCAGGCCCGATAACCGGCGGTAGCGCCGCTATGACTGATTTCACTGGTTCCATTAAACCGATCCATGACCACCCCGGCTGCATAAGAAATTGGTCTGCCGTTGTTAAGCTTTATCGTTGTGCTTTGAAGCTTGTTCAATTCTTCGCCCAGTGAAGCTGTTCTCCATCGCTGATTCCATTTCTCCAGATCTTCGGCTGTTGTTAAAAGTGCTCCGTGACCGAAAGTATTTTCAAAGGGCATGTTTAAAATGTACCCGGTCAGGCCCGCACTGTATGCAATGGCCCGGTTGGGAATGACTTCACGGTAATTGGATCTCCATTTTGTATGCGACATGCCCAGGGGTTTGAAAATATACTCTTGTGTAAATACCTGGTGTGAAATGCCCGAGACCTTTTCAACGAGGAATGTTAGCATATTGTAATTGGAATTACTATAGCTGTATTCATCGCCGGGTTTGAAGTTGATGCCTTTCTGGCGCCAGATGATGTCTTTTACATGCGCCGGATTATAGACTCTTGTACCTCTCGGCCATCCCCCGAAACTGGCAACGACTCCCCAATCCCTCAAGCCACTGGTATGATGAAGCAGATCTTCCACGGTAATGGGCTCACCATAATCGGGCAGGTCCGGGAAATATTTCCGGATATCATCCTGTAACCCGATTTTTCCCTGCTGAACAAGCATGAGTACCGCTGCGGCCGTAAATTGCTTGGAAACAGAGCCTGCCTCAAAAACCGTTTCCGAAGTGTTGATAACATTATGTTCCAGGTCAGACAGGCCAAAAGCCTTTTCATACAGGATCCGGCCGCCTCGCGACACCAGTAGAACGCCGCCCGGCGTCTGGGTTCCCCAACGATTAAAGAGCTGATCAATCTTTTGTGCTGTATCTCTGAATGCCAGTGAAACCGGCTGGGCAGAAGCGGTAACAAAGGAGAAAAGGGAGAAAATAATAATGACCAGTAAATTCCGGGAATTATACGTTCCGCGATTCGCCATGACAAATGATTTACTCATTGATAATTGTTAATTATTCTTCCTCCTCGATACGAAACAGCAACGGCTCTGCAACGTCTTCTTTCATTAATCAGGAAACTGTGTCTTGTCAATATTGGGAATAATTCTTAATGCATTCTTGTAATATACTTTTTTCAAAATACTATCCGGCAGGCCCATTCCATACATAGCCCAGAAGGCATGGTATTTTTTGTGGTAGGGGAAATACTCATCTTCTGTTTCGAGAACGCGGAAATAGGTAGCGTACTCTTCCGGAACCCATGAGTCCTTTCCGAAGAGGATTCGATCCTGGTATTTGGTAAAAAACTGTTTGGCCATCTTTGGCTGTCTGCCGAGTTCGGCGATAACTGCGCCGAATTCCACCACTACATTCGGCAACTCATCCAGCAGGGCGCCCAGTTTAGCCAAATCATTGGGATACCATCCAAAATGCGCAGCTATGAACGTGGTTCCGGGATGTTTCCTGAACATTCTGTGCTGCTCTTCAATTAACACTTCAAATGGAGCTGGATTGTCGGGACCTCTCTTTCTGCCGGGGTGAGTGGTTATCTCCAGCCATCGCTCGTTGTGTTCATCTACTGGATCCCAAAATGATTTCGGATCAGCGGTATGAATCAAAACGGGTATTTTCAATTCACCGGCTTTTTTCCAGATAGGATCCAGTCTCGGATCGTCAACAGTCACTCGTTTTCCGTTGACATCTTTCACACTTAAACCGAGATTTTTATAAATCTTCAGCCCGTTAGCGCCATTTTTCACGTCTTCTTCCAGTTGTTTGGCAGCAGCCTCGGCCCAGCCGGGGGCTCCAACACGGTCAAAATCGACATTTGCAAATACGATAAACCGTTTCGGGTAATGATCCCTGACATTTTCAATTGATCTTTTTAACCTGTTTCCATTATCGCCACTTAAGTTGACCATCACTTTCATGTTCAGCTTATCCATCTCCGTGATCAATCGGGTAAGGTCCATGCCTGGCATGTCAAACTGGTGATTGTGTACGTCGATAAAAGGAAATTTTGCTCTTATGGTGGGGTGCTGAGGTACCACCAGGGTTGATGTGGGGTTGTACTTTTCAAAGTCCATGCGTTCTGTTTGGGCGCATGCAATAGCGGAAACAGAAAGAGGCATCAGCAGGAAGTAGAATTTCTTCATAGCTCTAATTTCAGTAAAACTAAACTATCAACCATCTTCTGTCCGATAAAACCGGATATCAAACTTAACACCTGTTTAAGGTTTGGGGCCCGGACAACCACTCATACTCGCTAAAGTCATTTATTCCAGAATTGCCTATATATTGAATCGCTTTAGAATAACTTCCCCAAAAATTGCGCTATGCTCAAATCACTGATCATCGGCCTTTGTATCCTCATTTCGATTACTGTAAAGGCTGGTCAACCCCTCCGCGACAGCATTCCGGTGAACCCGGCAGATGTTTCCTCGGTAAACGCCATTATCGGCGCCTTATATGATGTTATTTCCGGAGAGGCGGGTCAGAAGCGGAACTGGGACAGAATGAGAACATTATTTGTGCCGGAAGCCCGGATGACCGCAACCGGGCAACGGCCAGATGGCAGCAGGGTGAAAAGGTCCATGTCTGTCGAGGATTACATCAATACCAGTGGACCGTACCTCGAAAAAAATGGCTTCTTTGAAATAGAAATTGGCAGGGCACAACACGAATATGGAAGTATTGTGCAGGTATTCAGCAGTTATGCCTCCCGTCAGAAGCAGAGCGACGCCAATCCTTTTATGCGTGGGATTAACAGCATTCAACTATGGAATGATGGCAACAGATGGTGGATCATCAGCATTCTTTGGGAATCTGAAACAAAAAACACTCCGATACCTCCGCAGTTTTTGAAGAACTGAGTCGGCTAATAGTATGTTTTCAGATACCCCCATTGATTTGCTATATTAGCTGACTGTATAAAACAGCTTGAACCAAACACCGGGACGTATGCAGATCGGCCATTCAGTGAACGAGTTAAAAATATACTTGTCTTCCGACCAACCAACAACCTGTCCGCTTTGTGGAAACAGGACTGAATTTGAAGTATTTATCAGCTTTGAAGTTCATAGATGTCTTTCTTCGTTTTGCGAGTATCAATTCATCTTGGAATTTGATCACGATAATGGATTATGAAAGAAGGTCAAAAACCATGGACCAGAGAAGAATTAATTCTGACAGTAAATCTTTACTGCAAATTGCCCTTTGGTAAACTTCACCGCCTGAATCCGGAGGTAATTTCGCTTTCAAAACTTATAGGGCGAACAGCTAGTGCAGTTTCTTTCAAGTTAGTAAATTTTGCTAGCCTTGATCCGAGTTTACAAGCAAGAGGTATCAAAGGCGCTAGTAATTCCAGTAAGCTTGACAAAGAAATATGGAACGAGTTTTTTAATCGTTGGGATATCCTTCCATTTGAAAGTGAAAAACTTTTAGCTCAGTTTAAACACATATCGGTTGAATCACTGAATGATATTCCCGAAGGTGAGTTGCCTAAAGAAGGAAAAGAAAGAGAGCAAGTCATAAAAGCCAGAGTTAACCAGTCCTTTTTCCGTAGCCTAATTCTGGCTTCCTATAATTCCACCTGTTGTATCACAGGAATTAATCAAGTTGAACTATTGATCGCAAGTCACATTCGACCCTGGGGAATGGATGAAAAAAATCGGTTGAATCCTAGAAATGGCATTGCAATCAATGCGCTCCATGACAGAGCTTTTGAGTCCGGGTTTATCACTATTACACCTGATTATACTATAAAAATATCTCCATCAGTCCTAAAAGAGAAGAGTGCTTTTTCCTTTGACTTCTTTGGAAAATATAACAATCAGAAGATGATCTTACCATCCCGGTTTCTTCCTGACACCGATTTTTTAAAATATCACAATCAGGAGCGATTTAGAAATTAATTGTTATGCTGTACTACTCGCATACGATAATTAGAAAGCATCAGGTAGAGACCCACCGTAAACGACTGAATCTGCTAAAAAAGGATATGTTTCAGGATAAACGATAGGTGAATGATGATATAATCGGGACAGCAGTTAGTCTCACTTTTACTTATAACTCTTACAACACACCCAAAGAACCCAGTTCAGTCCGGAATTGTTCAGGTGATTTAAAATGGATGGTTTCGAATCCGAGTTCTTTGGCAGGAACCAGGTTGCGGGCATTATCGTCTACAAACACGCTTTGACTCGGGTCGATTTCAAATTTGCTGATCAGGGTTTGGTAAAAGTCGAGAAACGGCTTGCGTGTTTTTTCTTCCCCGGATACCAGTCTGCCGTCGAACCAATGTAAAAAATCATATTTATCGAGGGCAATCGGGAAAGTTTCGGCACTCCAGTTGGTGAGGGCAAAAGTCTTCAGGGCCGGTTGTTGCTTGATCTCGCGAAACACATCGACAGTTCCTGGTATAGGACCGCCGAGCATTTCTTCCCATCTATCATAGAAGGCGCGAATATTCGCTTCGTGCTCCGGAAACTTTTTGATCAGTAAATTGGTTCCTTCTCGCAGGGAGCGGCCGGCATCCTGTTCTTCATTCCAGTCGCCGGTACAGATATTCCTGAGAAACCATTTTACTTCTTCTTCCGTAGAAAAAATGGTACGATATACATACTCGGGGTTCCAATCTATCAATACCCCGCCGAGATCAAATACAACGGTTGAAATCTGGCTCATAATATGAAACTACAGTTTTGCTGTTTTCTTTTTTTCTAAATGCAACTCTTATTCCGCAACGGATACGCCCGATTGCAATAAAAGCTCTTTCACTTTCAGTTTTATCTCATCGCGCACCTGGTTAAATTCATCAGGCCCCATCTCCCGCGGATCGGTTATCTGCCAATCTACAAATTTTTTGGCCGGCATCCAGGGACAGGCATCACCGCAGCCCATGGTTACCACTACATCAAAAGGGGCATACGCCTCCACTTCTTTCAGCGATTTGCTGTCATGAGTAGACAAATCATACCCCAGTTGTTTCATGGCCGCTATTGCCTTGGGATTTACTTTTCCCGAGGGGCGACTACCGGCGCTGAAGGCCTCCACCTGGTCGCCACCCAGCATACTGGCAAAAGCCTGGCTCATCTGGCTCCGGTTGCTATTCTCTACGCAAACAAAAAGAAACTTTTTCTTCATATACCGATCGTTTGACTTCTTTTTTCCATCATAATAGTTGTTCTCCAAACACCATTCAATTGTGCAATGCGTTCGCGATATCCAATCACCCGGAAACCGCATTGTTCGTGTAAATGTATGCTAGCCCTGTTTTCCTGGTGTATCACACTCAGTAAGCTCCAGATACCATTTGCTTCGCTCTGGCGAATCAGTTCTTTCAACAGCATTTTACCAACTCCCTGGCCCTGGTGATTCTTATGTACGTACACAGTTACCTCAGCTACTCCCTTATAACAGTCTCTTTTGGATGTTGGGGATAACGCAGCCCATCCGATCACTTTGTCTCCCTCTATTGCAGCAATGCGGGAATGAGATAGAAATTTTTCCTCGAGGGCTTCCGGGCTGGGGACCTCTGTTTCAAAAGTGGCATTGCCTGTATCAATTCCATGTTGGTAGATCTCCAGGATGGCGGACGAAAAAGCTGGTTTCCAATGAACAATCTCCATGCTCCAAACTTACTGGATTTTATTTCACCTTCATCTTTGCGAGCTATTACCTGAACGTAAATTCTTTACAATTTTTTTGCACGAACGAGGTTTGCTAATTAATTTAGTGTTACAAAAACTGAGTGTACCACCCCCAAGTTTTAATTTCAGAGATTTTTTCAAATCGCGACATTTTCACGAATTCCCAAAACATTGGAAAAGTTTGCTAAAAAAATATCAGAGATTCTTCATGATTATCACAACAATGAAGGGTTTCAATTTTCTCCGAATCACATTCTAAATTGGGTCGGACAATTTGATTCTCAGGATCAAAAATTTATCCTTGAAGAGCTCTTGTATTTATTGAATCACGGGATTTATATTTCTCAAAAAAAAGCTAGACAGCTTCTTCATAATGGAATTAAACAGCTAGCTATTAGAAATAACTTATCTAGAGTAAGTGATTTTCTCAAAAATGCAGAGATCTTGAAATTGCAACCAGAACACAAAAGCCAAGGAGTTCTTTTGGGTATGTTAGATGAAATTCTAAATACCGAATACGGAATGTCACTTCAGGAGTGTGGTAAAAAATCAAGTAAGTATGTGGTTTATCTTGATGATATTTTGGCTACTGGAAATACTGCTTACCAGGATTTAAAAAAATGGCTGCTATTAACTAATACCTCGAAGAAAACAAATTTGGAGGATGTGGTTTCCGGGAATAAAAAATTGACTGTATTTGTTTTTTGCTTACATACATGGCCTTTAAGTACTATTGGCTGGAGACTCAAGAATGTATTAAAGTGTGACGATATTAACAATAAGATAAGCTACCTTTCCAGTTATGAAATCGAGAATCATCCAACAAAGCCTCGCCAAAAGTTCAATTTAATTTATCCAACACAAAGACAATCAAGTAATATCCTGGAATATTTAGACAATCTACAAAGTGGTTATACATTTAAAATGTCCAAACGAGAATTCGCATTTCGAAAAGAAGAAACCCCAGAAAAGGAAACCTTTTTTTCATCTCGGGAAAACAGAATCAGATTTGAGAATATAATTTTAACCAAGGGATTGGAAATATTAAATCAAACAAACTCGTTAAATCATAATCAACGTCCTTTGGGAAACATTAACCCTAGTTTTCAAACTCTTGGAACGGGCACATTGTTTTTCACTTGGCGAAACGTTTCTAATACGACCCCGATAGTTTTTTGGTGGGATGTGAAAAATAAGAGTAGCTTTAAAGGCTTGTTTCCATTGGCTAATCGAGGTATTTAAACAATATAACATGGAAAAATCTTCGGCTATTAGAAGGTATATGACTTCTGAAAGTGTGCTTTTCAGCAAAACTAAAGAAGCTTTTGGCGGGTTGTCTAATATGGCTGCTGGTTATAGTTTATTTGTAAATGAATTGGTCATTCCCACATCTGAACATTTATATCAAGCACTAAGATTCCCTGATCATCCGCAAATTCAATGGGAAATAATAAATGAAAGAAGCCCAATGAAAGCAAAGTGGATTGGGCGATCACATATCGATCGTACACGACAAGATTGGGATCAAATTCAGTTTAAAGTCATGCAATGGGTTCTGGAAGTCAAACTAGCTCAAAACTGGGATAGTTTCTCGGAATTATTAAGAAGTACCGGGGAAAGGAACATAGTCGAAATAACACCAAAACCAAAGGTTTGGGGCGCAGTAAATTATGGTGATTATCTGGAAGGAGTTAACGCCTTGGGTCGGTTATTGATGTTCCTTAGAGAAAAATATGTGTATACAAATAGTAGGCTCAATTGTGTTAATCCCTTGGAGATTAATAACTTTTCTTTGTTAGGCTACAAAATTGGTGTGTTATGTGACGATCTTCAGTCAAAAACTACATTCGAAACACAATCTTTAAGAGAGTTTGTATTTGCTTGATTTTTTCCGCTAATTATTCAAGTAAAACGCGCCTTATTAATTTTCTGTTACTAAAAATTTGGCTGGAAAGAAACTTGTCTTATATTGCGTGGGCTAAAATAAAAAAAGCCCTTCCGTAGAAACGGAACGGCCTCTAACGATTGCTTGCCATATGAAAAAAAGATAAAGATCTGCTTGTCTTACAATTTTTTAGTTCTTCTTGCGCCTCTTCCGATTTGCTGCCCCTAACGATTGCCTGCCATATGTTCTAAATCCCTACTGTGTAAAATTGTAAATCAAAATTAAGGTGTCTCTGATACGCTTTAAAATCAAGTTCATGAAGTTTGCATTATGTCTAAACAATAAATTAATAGGCAATGGCTTGATTTGTAGTGATTTAGGTATAACTTTGCAATTATGGCCAACCGGTTTTCAGATACATTATTTCAATTGGTTCACTCGCTTGAAAAGTCCGAGAAAAGGCATTTCAAGCTTTACATAAAAAGAAATTCGGCCAACCAGGAGCTTAAAATCGTCCAGCTTTTTGATATACTGGACAAGATGACCGAATACGACGAGGTGGTAATCCTTAAAAAAATGAAGGGTGTCACCAAATCACAGCTCACCAATCTTAAAACACACCTCAATAAACAACTACTGGCCAGTCTTCGTCTGTTGAAACTGGGCGAAAACGTGGACCTTCAATTGAGCGAACACCTCGATGAAGCGCGTATCCTCTACAACAAAGGGCTCAAGCTTCAGGCGCTTAGAATTTTAGAGAAGGCAAAAGAACTGGCCAAATCAAACCAGAAGTTCAATACACTGGTTCAAATCATTTCCCTCGAAAAGAAAATCGAAACGCTTCATATCACCCGCAGCTCAACAGAAAAAACAGAAGCGTTGGCAAAAGAAGCGCTCGAAGTCAGCAGCCATATAGACAGAGTGACCAGGTTATCGAATCTCGCTCTCTTGCTTTATCGCTGGTACGTATTGAACGGACATGCCCGCAACAAGGAAGACGAAAAAGATATCAAGGCTTTTTTCAAAAACTACCTGCCTTCGGATATGACGGCCGTGAGTGGTTTCTACGAGAAACTATACTTGTACCAGAGTTATTGCTGGTATGCCTTCATTCGGCAGGACTTCCTGATGTATTACCGATACAGTCAGAAATGGATTGATTTGTATAATGCCGATCCGCAGATGCTGGCGGTGGAAACCGGTCACTATGTAAAAGGGATGCATAACCTGCTCAATGCACATTTTGATCTTCGGAACTTCCAGTTATTCGACCGCGACCTCAAACGATTTGAAAAATTTGCGGAATCACCGGAGGCCAACGAACACGACAATTTCCGGATTCATACTTCGATCTATATCAATAGCGCAAAGCTCAATCAGCATCTCATGAAAGGAACCTTCCGGGAAGGATTATCCCTGATCCCTTCCATTGAAGAGAAGCTGAATGAATACGCGCTTTTTGTAGATCGTCATCGCATCCTCGTATTTAATTACAAGTTCGCAAGCCTGTATTTTGGCAGTGGTAACTATGATGTGGCGATCGATTATTTGCTGAAGATCATCAATGGACCGATAGACCTCCGTATCGATCTGCAGTGCTATGCACGGTTGATGCACCTCATGTGTCACTATGAATTGCAAAACTATGAATTGATTGAGTCGCTTACCAAATCGGTCTACCGATTCATGGCGAAAATGAAAAACCTTACAAAAGCCGAAGAAGAGATATTTTCATTCCTGAAAACCTCGCTGAGTACCCCTCGCTCGAATCTGAAAAGTGAACTGGAAAAACTGCTTTTTAAAATCAAACACCTGGAAAAAAGCAGGCACGAAACAAGGTCTTTTGCCTATCTGGATATTATTTCATGGATCGAAAGCAAGGTTTACAACAAGAGCATGGGAGATATTATTCATAGCAAATACCTGCAAAGCAGAAAGCGCCTGTACAAGTCCAATGCAGCCTAATATTTGACCAGTCGCTCCACCGCCTTTTCCAGCGTCTCCCGTTTTTTACTAAAGCAAAAACGAATCACCTTATTATCGGTTCCTTCCTTGTAAAATGCAGAAACCGGTATGGTGGCTACTTTCGCTTCTTTGGTCATCCTGATGGCAAAATCCCTGTCTCCCTCATCTGATATTCGATCATAGGTTGCCGTGATAAAATAGCTGCCATGGCTGGTAAGCATTTTAAACCTTGTCGATTTCATCAATTCGATGAAATAGTCTCTTTTTTCCTGCATGAATCCGGAAAGCGAGAGGTAGGCCTCTTTATTCGACAGAAATTCAGCCAGTGCCACCTGGCTGGGCGTATGACAGCTGAAACAATTAAACTGATGAACTTTTCTGAATTCTTTCATGGCTGAAGCCGATGAAATGCAATAGCCCAGCTTCCACCCGGTACAGTTGTAAACTTTTCCAAAGGAAAAGCAGACAAAGCTCCTTTCAAGCAGATCGGGGTATTTCAGCATACTCTCGTGCTTCAATCCATCGAAAATGAGGTGCTCATACACTTCATCGCTGATGATGAAAATGCCCGTTCCCCGGACAATCGATCGAAGTTCCTCAATATCCTCTTTGCTCAATACGGACCCCGTGGGGTTGTGAGGTGAGTTAATGATAATAGCCTTTGTTCGATCGCTCAACCGGGCCCTGACTTCCTTCCAGTCGATGCTGTAGCCGGGAAATCTGAGGTTGATTCGCACAGGAACGGCGCCGTTTATCTCAATATTCGGAATGTAACTGTCATAGGCGGGCTCAAAAACAATTACTTCATCTCCTTTCTCGAGTATGGTTGTCAGCGCGGTGTAAATAGCGTAGGTGCCGCCGGGAGTGATGGTAATTTGTTCCTGCGGGTCGGGTCGGTTGCCGTACAGAAACGCTGCTTTTTCCGAAATGGCCTCTCTTAATGGAAGATATCCCTGCATCGGTACATACTGGTTATATCCTTTTCGCATAACCGTTTCCACCAGGCCAATCAGTTCTTCGTTCATCTGGAAATCGGGGAAGCCCTGGCCCAGGTTGATGGCATTTTGCTCGGCCGCCAACGAACTCATCACAGTAAAAATGGTGGTTCCAACGTTGGGAAGCTTGGAATGGATAACAGGAGACATAGTCGCAATTTAGTTGAATTGATGCAGAGGGGAAAGATTTCATGTTCGGGTAAAACTATTTCAATCTCGATGGTCTATTTTTATCGTTCAACAAAACAGCATGATTCATACCGTTCACCTTTTCCCGGTTCTCGATCAGCACCTGATTTCTTTGCTTCGGTCATTAAGTCCGGAAGACTGGAATCGTCCGACGGTTGCCAAACTCTGGACCGTAAAAGACGTGGCCAGCCATTTATTAGATGGGAACTGTCGAATGATATCAATGGTACGGGATGGTTATCTTCTGCCCCCGGATCGTGAAATCAATTCTTATGAATCGCTGGTTGGCTTTTTAAATCAACTGAATGCCGACTGGGTGAAAGCCACCCGAAGACTCAGCCCATCCCTGCTGACCGAATTGCTGGAAATTACGGGTCGTGAATATGCTCGCATTGTGGCATCGCTGGATATGCAGGCCGAGGCGCTTTTTGCCGTATCGTGGGCCGGTGAAACCTCCTCTCTAAACTGGTTTCATATCGCGCGAGAGTACACTGAGAAGTTTCATCACCAACAGCAGATCAGGGATGCGGTATCCAAAGAAGGCATTATGACGAAAGAGCTGTTCTATCCATTTATTGACACGCTAATGAGGGGATTACCTCATGCATACCGGAACACTCATCCGCGATCAACCAAAACGATACAGGTTCATATAGATTCGGAGGTCGGGGGAGATTGGTATTTAACTTATCAGGAAAATGAATGGCATTTGTCGAAAGATGAGCCAGGTGCCATTGATGCCAGAATAAACATCCCTCCTGCCGTTGCCTGGAAATTATTCACGAAAGGACTAAGTCCGGAAATTGCCTCCGAGAGCTGCGCCCTTTCTGGTGATCGATCGCTTCTTGAACCAACACTTAATCTGATCGCCGTTATGGCCTGATATCCTCCCGCAACATCAGGGATTTGCCGATCCGACAATCTCTGGCGTATAAAAGAACTCCCGGCCTTCGGGCCGGCGACACAACTTTTTTTATCTTAAAGAATTCTTAAGGCCACAATATTTTTATCGCTTCAGGCATTTTACAAAGAACCTCTCCATCCCTGCCGTTCCACTAATACCATTTTTGCTGCAGGAAATCTACTTGTTCTAATTATTGGCATTCACCTTTAAAACAGGATTTCTATGCAAAAAAAGCGGATGGTAGCAGCTGGAATCATTCTTTCCTTTTGTTTTACTGAAACCACGAAAGCACAAACGATGCCCGGTTATGAGATCAGTGCAGGTGCTTCGGCATTTATCTATCAGGGCGACTTATCCCCATCAAAATGGGGTTCTTACAGAACCATGCGTCCCGGTATTACCCTCACTGGTTCGAAACTTCTCAATCAGTTTTGGTCTGTTCGAATGGGAATGGCTGTGGGTGCTCTTCGGGGAAATGATTCAAAATTCAAGACTCCGGCTTATCGGCAAGAGAGAAATTTCAGGTTCTCCTCTCTGGTGAGCGAACTCTCTGCCGTAGCTGTTTATAATTTCCGGGGAACCAATGGTGATAATGACTGGAAGGTGATTAGTCCCTATGCGTTTGGGGGCATTGGTTTTTCGTTTTTGAGAACCCGACGTGATGATGCCGATTTCAACGTCGCTTATTTCGGAGCAGAGTCATGGGTAGTGGAAGGACTGGCTGCGGACAGATCGCGAAATCCTGTTTCGAGGTTGCTGGTATTTCCGGTTGGGCTGGGATTGCGATATCCATTGACATCACGATTATCTCTTTCGCTTGAAACAAGCTATCGCATATCTTTTACCGATTATCTCGATGGATTTAGCAAGTCGGCGGGTAGTCAGTACAAAGACTATTATTACAGCCACACAGCTTCGATCATTTATCATTTTGGTGGCGGTAAAGGAATTGCCTGCCCGGTCATTCGGCCGTGAAAACCTGTTAAACGCTCTAAATGAAAAAAACTTTTGTCGAAGGAAGAATCGTCCTGGCCAATTGATTTTGACCAGACACTTATTTTATTTCTTCTTGAAAACCGGTACCGTGCTGCAAGGTTCTCCATACATGATGCTTTTGGCGATGGGTCGAAGCCTTTTGGTGATTTCCATATAAGCATAGTCGCCAATTGGTAATTCACCGCATCCTTTTACAACAATTCGCTTGTCGGTGAGGTCTGTAAGGTCGATTTTATTGATATTATGGAGAAACAGGCTGCGAAGTGCCGAATCTTTATCGCCCAGCATTACATCTTTGGCTACCGGTTGCAGGTAAGATACCACCAGCATATAGGCCCATACAGGAATAACCGCATCGACAGAACAGGTAACGGTTACTGTTTTACCGGCATACTGATTCCAGTCAATTTGCTGCAGACTGTTTCTGAATTCCTTTTCTTTCAGGATCAATTCCATGAAAAGAAGGGGTTTCAGATCAAAAACCTCAATTTCTTCTTTGGGATAATGCTCCTCCAGATCCAGGGTGATCAGGCTGCTTTCCGCTACTTTATTGACTATTTGATCGCTCATAATTAATAAACAAATTTAGGCCGCTTTTGGTTTCGCGGCAGCGGTTCTGTAAACAGATTTCGCATTTCGAAAGCATTAAAAAACCCCGCTTGAGGCGGGGTTTCTTTTTTATTCTGTTAGAAGAACTTATATCGGAAGTCCTTGATTTTTGCATCCTTTTTATAGATCTGAACCGGGTTGAAACTCTGCAGATTGTTCTTGTTATTCATCTGCATGATCAGTTTTTGAGTTGTTACGTCAGTGGTTGACGGTACTGCATATACTTTATCGGTCTTCACCACAAAAGCACCGGAAATTCCTGCAATGGCCGGAGAAATTTTGGTTTCATAGGCCTTGTTGAAAACGGCTCCGACAACCTTTGGTTCAGACAAACCTGGTGAAAGCACAGGTGTTCCGAGGCTGATGCTGTCTGCATGAAGGATTGGCTGACCGGTAATTTTGCTAACCTCATCCAGAGAGGCTGCATTTCCAATTTTCTGAGCGATCATGGCCGCTTTTTTCTCCTGGCGAATTTCTACTTCGGCAGTAAGACGGGCACGAGTAACATCCATCAGCCCTTCGTCATAAGAATGGGTAACTACGGGAACAACCCAGTCGTCGCCGATGAGGAAAGGATTCTCGGATACCTTGTCGATTTTTCCGTCATTGAATAACCATTTAACGAGTTCGCGGCTATTTCCATTGAGACCTGGTACCGCAAAAGTCATCGGTGTAATTTCTGCGGCGTTGAAGACCGGCAGATTCAATTTCTTGGCGGTTTCATCAAAACTCTTCTTGTCGTGAGCAGCTGCCAGGAATTGAGTAGCTTGAGATCTGGCATTATCTGCCGTTTCCTGGCTGGCCAGGATGGGTTTTGACAGATACGCGATTTTATAGGCTGGCACCATTCCACCCTTGTTTGCCAGGATCTCTATATAATGATAGCCATATACAGTTTGAACAATGCCTTTTGTTCCTACCGGGTTGGTAAAAATAAAGTCATTGAATTTGGGATCCATTTGTGAGGTCTTTACGCTGTCATATACACCGCCTTTGTCGCGCGTACCATCTTCAGACATTTTTGCGCAAACAGTATCGAAGATAGATCCGCCCTTGATAGCGTTTTCAATACTATCTATGATCTTTTTCGCGTCAGACTCCAATCTAACCTGAACCAGTTCTCCGGTATTGGGGTCGCGCTGGTGCGTAGATATTAATATATGTCTTACTTTAACCAGCTCCGGTACCTGGCGGGCAGCCACTACTTTTGCCAGGTTCATGTTGGCTGTTCTGTTTTGAAAACTATAATCGAGGTAAGGACCAAATACAGATCCAACCGGGGTCTTGATAATCGTGTCAATATTCGGAATCTGAATCTCCTTGCGGGCAATAAAACCATCATAGAATGGAGACGCGCTTCCTTCATTGAGCAGGAACTGATTGTTATCCGTTGCTGTAGCAAAGCTGTCTTTGATTTTAGTCAGCTGGTCACGCAGAGCCAGAGTGTCTGCGCTGGTAGGATTACCACTGAATAATACATAGTCAAATCCCATGGCGCGCTCCTGTTTGTAGCGTGCTTTGTTTTTATTCACAAACTGCCTGATCTCATCATCAGAAACCTGGATAGTTGAATCGACGATAGTTGTATAAGGAACATTTACAAAAGAGGCAGAGGCGCGAACGGTAGATTCGTTATTCAGTTTTTCAGCCAGCCATTTCGGAGTGTACATGCTTTGAGCATACAGGGTTCTGAATTTATCGTTCAGGATCTGCTTGAGCATGGCAGGGCGGAACTGTTCAAAGAACATCTTGCTTTGAGCGGAATTTTTATTTCTGCGCAATTGCTGGAGAAACTGTTTTACCTGCTGGGGATCGTATTGATTCGTTTGCTGGTTTACGAAATTCTGCCTCAAATCCGGAGTAGGGTTGTTAGCCACATAGTCATCAAATTCCGCATCTGTTACGTTGAATCCTATATTATCATATACACCCGTCATTACTGCATCTTCCACATATTGGTTCCAAAGAGCGTCGCGCTGGGATGCACGAATCTGGTCATTGAACTGGTAGCCTTGTGCAGCTGCATTCTGTTCAACTTCCTGCATCTTTTTCTCAAAATCCCGGTAATCTATTTTCTGTCCATTTACTTCACCCAGCTTGGTGGAAGATCCGGAGAAAACACTTTTATTGCGAAGTCCTTCTTCAACTACAAACACCAATAGGGCAAAGGCGATGAAGGCTGTCATGATCCAGGCGCCTTTTTCACGGAGATTTTGAATGATTGACATAATGCTACTTTATGGGCTTTTTAAATGGGTAGCAAAAATAGGGTAAAAAAGGTTATGAACAAATTGTGGAAAAGCGGCTGAAACGGTTATCAATAAAGGATTTCAGAAGAATGATACCCAGTGAATAACGGCCTGATTGGGGAGCCCGGTAAATTTGTGAAACAGGCTTGTGAAAACACGATACACAACGGGCTGTTGGCAACCATTTTTTTCTGTGGAAAACCGGGGTTTTTATCCATACCGAACGGTGTGTATTTAGACAATAACTTATTCATGAGACCCTGGAAAGTCGGATGCTGTCAGTAACTAACTTTTTTTACCAGTCGTTTCCACATCCATTTTATTAAAATTGAAGCATCTGTTTTTCCTCATGCTTTTTTATCCCTTGATGTTGAAAAACCAGATACATCAAGAACAGTAGCGGTTTTGACGGTGTTATTGGATTGTGGATTGTAGTGGATAACTGCGATGCTTTAACTTTACCAAATATTCGTGCTGTTGATTTTTCCACGAATCCACAGCCGTAATAATAGTAGAGTATTTTTAAAAAATTATATTAATATAGTTATTATGGCAGATATACACATAGCTGAAGCAATGCAAAATTTGAATAAGTTTGGGTTCTTGAAGGTAGACGTTGATCCGACTATTGATCTGTTTGCTGAAATCGAAAAATTAAAAAAAGAAAAGAATGCCATACTGCTTGCTCACTACTACCAGGAACCCGATATACAGGATGTGGCTGATTATATCGGCGATAGTCTTGGATTGGCTCAGCAAGCCGAAAAGACGAATGCTGATATCATCGTTTTCGCAGGTGTTCACTTCATGGCGGAAACTGCCAAGATTCTTAATCCTGGTAAAAAGGTTTTGTTACCGGATCTCAAAGCCGGCTGTTCTTTGGCGGACAGCGCCCCTGCTCCTTTATTCAAAAAATTCAGGGAAAAGTATCCCGATCACATTGTCATTTCCTACATCAACTGTACTGCTGAGATTAAGGCTTTAAGCGATATCATCTGCACCTCCAGCAATGCGCAGAAAATTATAGAAAGTGTGCCGGCAGATCAACCGATCATTTTCGCGCCCGACAAGAACCTGGGGGCATACCTGGCTAAAAAGACGGGACGTGATATGGTACTTTGGAACGGGGCCTGTATGGTTCACGAGATATTCAGCCTCGAAAAGATTACCAAACTTAAAACAAGGCACCCGGAGGCAAAACTGATTGCGCATCCTGAATGTGAAGAACCTATTCTCAGAATAGCGGATTACATAGGTTCCACAACGGGTCTTTTGAAATATACACAGACTGATTCTTCAAAGGAATACATTGTGGCCACAGAAACAGGTATTCTGCACCAGATGCAAAAGGAATCACCGGATAAAACATTCATTCCGGCACCACCGAATAATAATTGCGCCTGCAACGACTGTCCGCATATGAAATTAAACACCCTGGAGAAATTGTACCTCTGTATGAAATACGAGTTACCGGAGATTACAATGGATGAACAATTGAGGGTTGCGGCCAGGAAGCCAATAGAAAGAATGCTGGAAATCAGCGCTCGTCACGGCTTGTGATTATTACCGGCCCATATAAACCATCAGGATCTGAACATCGCTAGGATTTACTCCGCTGATTCGGCTCGCTTGTCCAAGGGTTCTTGGTCTTATTCGTTTGAACTTTTGCTGAGCCTCGGCCGAAAGAGAATTGATCCTATCATAATTGAAATTCTCCGGAATGAGAAGATCTTCAAGCTGGCTCATTCGCTGAACAATTTCTTTTTCTTTCTCTATATAGGTATCGTACTTGATCTGCGTTTCTGTTTGTTCAATAATTTCTGCAGACCAGGAACCTATTTTTTCTTTGAAGTTTGGAATGAATTGAATCATATCCGACAGAGATACATTTGGACGCAGAAGGATCTGGGCTGCTTTTTGTTTTTGGGTTAAGCTGGCAGATTGAATCGACTGAAGATAATTTTCTGCATCCTGTGGCTCGATAGAATATTCAGATAGTATAGTCTTTAATTTCTCAACTCCTTCCCTTTTATTGTTTACCTGGTTCATTCGGTCTTCCGAAGCCAGACCCATTTTATAACTCATTTCAGTGAGGCGAAGATCTGCGTTATCCTGGCGCAGCAGTGTTCTGAATTCAGCCCGGGAAGTAAACATTCGGTAAGGTTCGTCTGTACCCTTGCTAATGAGGTCATCAATCAACACTCCTATATATGCTTCACTTCTTTTAAGTATAAAAGGTTGATTATCATTAACTTTTAGATGTGCATTGATCCCGGCCATCAGTCCCTGGCAGGCAGCTTCTTCATATCCGGTGGTTCCGTTAATTTGTCCTGCAAAGAACAGATTATCAATGAGTTTTGTTTCCAAGGAATACTTCAGCTGGGTAGGTGGGAAGTAATCATATTCAATTGCATAGCCAGGCCTGAATACTCTGACATTTTCAAAGCCCGCGACTTTTCTGAGTGCTTCAAATTGTACTTCTTCAGGAAGAGAGGTTGAGAATCCATTTACATAGATTTCGATGGTATTCCAGCCTTCCGGTTCTATGAATAGTTGATGTCTGTCTCTTTCAGCGAAGCGATTGATCTTGTCTTCTATACTCGGACAATAGCGAGGACCTACCCCTTCTATTCTTCCTGTGAACATCGGGCTTCTATCGAAACCTTTTTTTAAGGCTTCATGTACATCCAGATTGGTATAGGATATCCAGCAGCTTCTTTGTTCAGTAGGTTTTTGGGTTTGCTGAAAAGAGAAGCCTACAATTTCCTCATCTCCTTTTTGCTCTTCCATTTTTGAGTAATCAAGACTTCTTCCGTCTATCCTTGGAGGTGTACCTGTTTTTAAGCGGTTACTTTCGAATCCCAGGTCAACCAACTGTTCGGTAATTCCGGTTGCTGCTTTTTCTGCGACCCGTCCGCCTCCGAATCTTTTCTCTCCAATATGAATGACTCCATTGAGGAAGGTTCCGCTTGTTACAACCACTGCCGATGATTCAATTTGATGTCCCAGTCCGGTTACTACACCGCAGGCTCTTCCATCTTTAATGATGATCGACTTCACCATATCCTGGTAGAAATCTACATTGGGTGTATTCTCCAGCATTTCCCGCCATTTAGCGGCAAAGAGCATCCGATCGTTTTGTGCCCGGGGGCTCCACATAGCCGGCCCCTTTGATTTATTGAGCATCCTGAACTGGATCATGCTCAAATCAGTAACAATTCCTGAATAACCACCCAGGGCGTCAATCTCTCGTACTATCTGGCCCTTTGCAATACCACCCATGGCTGGATTGCAGCTCATCTGGGCGATGGTCTGCATATTCATCGTAACCAGCAAAACTTTTGAGCCCATATTGGCTGCTGCAGCTGCTGCCTCACAACCGGCATGACCGGCCCCTACTACAATAACATCATATTTTGGAAACATAGTGCAAAGCTAAACGTTCCACATGGAACCTTTGGAGACTGCCCGGTAGGTTTCCACGTGGAACAATGCCTACTTGAAATAAAGCTTTAGAAGCATATCCTCCATCTTTCTCATTTCCTGCTGCTGCTTATCTGTTTTGTCGTTGTATCCACAGAGGTGTAACAGTCCATGAAAAATTACCCGATGTAATTCCTGGCGAACACTAACACCATAAGTTTGGGCATTATCCTTTACCCGGTCGAGGCTAATGAAAATATCTCCGGTAAGTATTCCCCTGGTTTCTGATAGATCGAAAGTGACGATATCGGTGTTATAGTTGTGTTGTAAGTAGTCACGGTTGATCTTCCTCAGGTAAGGATCGGAACAGAAGACATAGTTTAGCTGCTCAACTTTGAACCCTTGCTTTTTGGCAAAAGAAATCAGGAATGCTTTCAGGGCCTTTCTCCTGGTTAGGGAGGAGGTCTTCTCAAGAAGATGAAATTGAACTTTTAACAGTGGGTTATCAGGCATTTCCGAAAATCGTAATGGTGGTTCAGCTTACAAAGCTACTTTTGTTATTCTATTCGATATGAAAAGATTATCAGATTTAAAGGCAGGCAGTACCGCGAAGATTCTATCTTTCGAGGATAATGATCTGTTCCTGAAATTAATGGAAATGGGATGTGTGCCGGGGGAGGATATAACAGTGGAGCAAATTGCCCCGTTGGGAGATCCCATCTCTATAACCGTATCGGGTTATAGCCTGAGCCTGCGAATCAATGAAGCAGACAACATCTTTGTAGAGGAGAAAAAGAAATAATTGATATTCAATATTTTAAATGAAGATTGGCCTTTATTTCGGCTCGTTTAATCCCATACACCACGGTCACCTGATCATTGCCTCTCACATCTGTCAGCATACCGATCTTGACCAGGTCTGGTTTGTAGTCTCGCCACAAAACCCGCTTAAACCTTCCTCCATTTTACTGAATGAGTATGACCGGTTGCACCTGGTGAAACTTGCCATCGAAGGTGAGAACGATCTGAGGGCCTCCGATATCGAATTCAAACTTCCCAAGCCATCCTATACTATTACTACACTAACTTACCTACAGGAGAAATATCCCGGGTATCTATTCTCGGTAATTATGGGGAGCGATTCTTTTCAAAATATTACCCGCTGGAAAAATTTTGAGCAGCTGTTAAAAAACTACGCTCTTTATATTTATGTAAGGCCGGGTCATGAAAGAATGGAGAGCTTCCCGGCGTCCAATATCACCGTTCTTAAAGCACCGTTCCTTGAAATTTCGGCTACACAAATACGTGAGAATATCAAGAGTGGCCGCTCGATCCGTTACCTTGTTCCCGAGAAAGTGAGGGAAGAGATCGAAAGCAACGGATATTATAAATGATGACTTCGCTCAGCTTTATTGACCAAAAAAAAGAAGGAAATTGTAACCGGAAAACTTCTGTTGTTGATACTTATCAGACATATCCCCTTCCTTAGAGCCGTTTTTCTGCATAGCATTACGGCCTTCGGGGGACCTCAAGGTCACCTTGGAATGATGATCAAAACCTTCGTGCACCAGCGAAAGGACCTTACCGAGGATGAGCTGATGGAGTACAATTCATTTTGCCAGTTACTGCCGGGTGCTTCTTCCACACAGGTGCTGACCCTGATTGGATATAAACGGGGAGGGTTTGTGCTGGCAGCGCTTACCCTGCTGATTTGGGTATTGCCGGCCTGTACCCTGATGGCGGCCTTCTCTTTTCTGTTGAGGTATATTGATCAGAGACACTTCTCACATAGCATATTCAAATTTGTCCAGCCAATGGCGGTGGGATTTATCGCGTATGCGGCAGTGAAATCTTTCCGGCTTTCGGTACATAATAAAATAACCACGGGAATAATGGTAGTGAGCGTTGCGGCAAGCTATCTCCTGTTCCGGCAACCCTGGATCTTTCCGCTACTGATTGTTGCCGGGGGATTTGTGACCAACCTGAGCGACAAAAGAATTCCGGAGAAAGGAGTAAAGCCAAGGAAAATTAAATGGGGCAATGCTTGGGCTTTTGCCATTGTATTTGTAGTAGCTGGTATCGCGAGCTCTCTGGCCACCAAATACGATTGGCCAAACCGAAGACCGATCAACCTTTTTGAAAACACCTATCGTTTCGGAAGCCTGGTATTCGGTGGGGGCCAGGTGCTGATTCCGATGATGTACGAACAGTTTGTGGAACGCCCCACTTCTCCCCGGGTTATAAAAAGAAACCAGAATAAAAGAGAAGGGGTGGTATCAATCAATAAAGAAGATTTTTATACCGGTGCGGGAATCGTTCGGGCAATACCGGGTCCGGTTTTTTCAATAGCCACCTTTACTGGCGGGTTGGCAATGCGGGATAAACATCCGGGCTGGCAGGTACTTGGATGTGTTATCGGAATGGTGGCCATCTTTCTGCCGAGCGCGCTGCTGGTACTGTTCTTTTTCCCGATATGGCATAACCTGAAAAAATATACAGTGGTTTACCGGGCACTCGAAGGGATTAATGCGGTGGTGGTAGGCATTATGGTTGCCTCTCTTTTTTACATGTTGAAAGATATCTCCATTACAGAGTTCAGAACAGTCAGCGTCGGAAACATTTTCGTGATCATTGGAACCTGGGCGCTGCTTACCTATACGAAAATCCCCTCCCCACTGATCGTTGTGATCTGCCTTTTATTTGGTTGGTTGTTCACTCACCTTGCCTGATACCGGCTATTATTTCTCGTGGGTATTGTTTATCCATCGCAGCAATTCATCATGAATTTTTCCATTGGTCGCGGCGATATGTGGCTGATAAGGAGAATAATGGTCTCCTTTAAAATCCGTGACTTTTCCTCCGGCTTCTTCCACAAGCAGGAAACCCGCAGCGCTATCCCAGGCATTTAATTTATGCTCGTAAAATCCATCAAAACGACCGGCGGCCACCCAGCACAGATCCATGGCCGCAGAACCCAGTCGGCGAACCGGAATTCCTTTTCGTATAAATCTGTCGAAACACTGCAGTGGACCATTGGGCATATCCAGATAAGTATAGGGAAATCCGGTAACCAGGCAGGATTTGATCACTTCTGTTTCGTTACTCACACTGATAGGCTGTTCATTTAAAAAAGCACCATTTCCCTTTTCGGCGAAATAGAACTCTTTCAGAAAAGGATTGAAGACCGCACCCATGATCATCTCTCCCTTGTGTTCGATCCCGATAGACACACAACAAATAGGAATACCATGCGCATAGTTGATGGTGCCATCTATCGGATCGATGATCCATTTGTATTCGCTGTCCATGACAATCTCTCCCACTTCCTCGCTCAGGATAAAATGATCCGGAAATCGCTCTTTGATGGTATCCAGGATGGCTTTTTCCGAAGCATGATCTGCCTCGGTTACCAGGTTGTTGATTCCTTCCTTATTGCTTACCTGCAAATTTTTGTTGTTGAAAAAATGCAGCAGCACCCTGGCTCCTGCTTCGGATGCATTGATGAGCGTTTCTTTTAGCATATAACAAAGATACAGTATCAACTGCTTGACCCGAATAATGATAATTCGCCCCAAGCCCTTAGATTTGATCAATCAATGGACATTTCAGTAATTATAGTAAGTTATAACGTCAGGTATTTTCTCGAACAATGCCTGGCATCCCTGCAAAAATCACTAACGGGGTTGAACCATGAAGTGTTTGTAGTAGATAACAATTCTTCAGATAGTTCCATTGAATATCTTCAACCAATCTTTCCCTCGGTTCGATTTATTGCCAATAACAAAAACCTTGGCTTTGCAAAAGCGAACAACCAGGCGATCTCAATAGCGACCGGCCGGTATATCCTGTTCCTCAATCCGGACACCATTATTGGCGAAAACAGTATTCATAATGTCATCAGCCACCTCGATTCAACACCAGGCGCCGGCGCCGCGGGCATCCGAATGATTGACGGGAGCGGCCGATTTCTCAGGGAATCGAAAAGAGGGTTTCCTTCGCCGTGGGCCGCTTTTTGCCGGTTCAGTGGTCTGTCGGAATTATTTCCGCGCTCAACATCCTTTGCCCGATACTATCTGGGCCATCTTGCCGACGACCAGGACCATGAAATCGAAGCCTTGTCTGGCGCCTTCCTGATGGTTCGAAAATCTGTACTGGATATTACGGGTGGCTTTGATGAAAGGTTTTTCATGTATGCCGAAGACATCGACCTGAGTTATCGCATAATAAAAGCGGGATTTAAAAATATATATGTAGCCGGCAGTCCCATTATTCATTTCAAAGGTGAAAGCACTATAAAAGATCAACAGTATCGGGACCGCTTTTACCGGGCCATGGTGCTTTTTAATGAAAAGTACAATCATGGGCTCGGGAACTCTTTGAAAAGGCAGTTGCTTCAATGGGCAATCAGGTTGGTTGCCCTATCAGGCAACAGAAAATTTAAAGAGGCGCAGGAATCAACCGGCCTTACCGGAAAGATTTCGTGTAAGGGAGATCCTTTATCCATTAAAGAAATTGAAAGTCATTTTCAAATCGATCCGGGATCCGGAAACCTGGTCTTCTGCCCGGGCTCTTCCTTTTCTTATGAGAACGCCATAACCGAAATGATGGAATCGCCCGGAAAATATGCTTACTTCTTACATGGAATCGGTACCCGATCCCTGGTCGGGAGCGGAGATAAAACCCGGCAGGGAGTAGCCCTCCCGTTGTCTGACTGAGCTGCCGTTTACCACCCGTGTAAAATGCCTCATTGAACCTGTCAAATGACCTAATTCCCTTAATTTTGAAGCAATAGTCACCAAACGGTTACAAGCTCCATGGCCCTTTTTGAAATTTCTCTTCCGGCCTCGATTGCGCGCGCTTTGCGATTGCCTGTTAAATCGCCTCTTCGTCAGCAATTAAAGGTTTTACGTAAACTGCTGAAAAAGGCAAGGTTCACAGAATTTGGCCAGGCATACCGCTTCGACGAAATCCTGCTGGCCCGGCATGCGGGAAAAAAATTCCAGCAGCTGGTACCTACTTACGACTATTCAAAAATTCATAAAGACTGGTGGCATAAAACCCTTGAAGGGCATAGTGATGTTTGCTGGCCAGGTAAGATTAAATATTACGCCCTGAGTAGCGGCACCTCTGAAGCTGCCAGCAAGTATTTACCCATTACCAATGATCTGCTGAGAGGAAACCAGGTGGTCATGCTAAAGCAGTTCTTTTCCCTGAGATCCTATCATGATATTCCTGTAAAAAGCATTGGAAAGGGCTGGCTGATGATTGGCGGAACAACCGATCTTCAAAAATACTCAGGTTATTATGCCGGCGACCTTAGCGGAATTACCGCCAAACGGGTTCCATTCTGGTTTACCCCGTTCTACAAACCCGGAAAGAAAATTGCGAAAACAAAAGACTGGTCCAAAAAAATCGAACTGGTGGTTGAAGAGGCACACAAGTGGGATATCGGCTTTGTGGTAGGCGTGCCTGCCTGGATCCAGTTATGCATGGAGAAGATCATCGAAAAATATAAGCTGAATAATATCCATGAGATCTGGCCAAACCTGGCTTTTTTCGTTCATGGAGGAGTTTCTTTTGAACCTTATAAAAAAGGCTTTGAAAAACTCCTGGGCAAACCACTCACCTATATTGAAACCTACCTGGCATCCGAAGGATTCATCGCGTACCAGGATCGGCAAAACGCACAGGGTATGAGGCTGGCATTGAACCAGCACATATTTTTCGAGTTCGTTCCTTTCACCGACAAGAATTTCGACCAGGATGGAAATATGGTAGACAACCCCGAGGCCTTATTGATTCATGAAGTGGAAGAAGGGAAAGACTATGCTATCTTACTCAGCACGTCTGCCGGTGCCTGGCGCTATCTCATAGGAGATACCGTGAGGTTTACAGATAAGGAAAGATGCGAGATCATTATAACGGGAAGAACAAAACATTTCCTGAGTCTTGTGGGGGAACACCTCAGCGTAGACAACATGAACCGGGCTATCCAGCTGGTGAGTGAAGAGTTTAATGTTTCTGTTCCCGAGTTCACGGTAGCAGGTATTCCACATGGAATGTTCTTTGCACACCATTGGTATATCGGCTGCGATGAACCGGTAGATGCGGAACTTTTCCGTCAGAGAATTGATGAGGTGTTGAAAGAGCTTAATGACGATTATGCCGTAGAGAGAAATAGTGCCCTGAAGGATGTTTACCTGACTGTTTTACCCGAAGCAACCTTCATGGATTTTCTAAGATCCAAAGGAAAGATCGGTGGTCAGCATAAATTTCCCCGTGTGATGAAAGGAAAAGCGCTGGAAGAGTGGCAGCAATTTCTCAGCGCTGCGGCTGTTTCTTCCTGATAGATCGTTGTATCAATTGTATCATATAAATCCCCCTGATCAACCTCAATAATTCGTAAATTGTCGGATTGTTGATCTACTTTGTTCAACTGAATAGCCAGCTTTATCTATTTCTATGTGGGAAGCAATAATCAATGGACTTTTGCTGGGACTGATTCTTTCCATATCAGTTGGACCCGTAATTTTCACCATCATCAAACAAAGCCTCGATAACGGATCCACCGGCGGGTTCAGTTTTGTAGCCGGAGTCTGGCTCAGTGATATTTTCCTGGTGGTAGTCAGCAATGCCTTTGCAGAATTATTACAGGGCTTTATGAAGTATGAAAAGGCGATCGGAGTGGTGGGCAGCTTTTTCCTCATTGGTATGGGGGTGATGTATATCTTTTTTAAGAAAGTCAAACTGCAGACATCAGCCGATGGCGCAAAGATGAAATTTACCCGAAGTGAGATCATTCGTATTTTCAGCTCCGGCTTTCTGATCAATACCCTGAATCCAAACGTATTTACTTTCTGGCTTTTCACGAGTACAGCTTTTACTGCGCGGTTCACCCTGCTTCAAAGGGTAGTGATTTTTTCCATCTGCATCGGGCTAAATATCCTCGCCGATATTTTAAAAGTAATCATGGCTGGAAAACTTAGAACCCGCCTGACATTACATACCATTTCTGTCATTAATAAAGTAGCCGGAACTATTTTGATCGCATTTGGCGTCGCTTTGTTTTATGGAACCATGTTTCTGGCCAAAAAAGCGTAATTAACAAATTGTTTCGAGCACCGGACGTAACTTGGTACGGCAATGAGAAAAAATCTACTATTCTTACTGCTTTTGTTATTTGGTCTCAATACCTATTCTCAGGTTACGGATTTTATTGTCATCAAGAAGAAAAACAACCGGACATTAAAAACATACTATCCCGGAACCTTTATCAATGCCGAGACCTATGACGGTCACCTCATCAATGGCATCATAAAGGCCATCAGAAATGATTCGATCATTTTCCAGCAACAGGAAACCCGCATGACTCCTACCGAATTCGGGATGAAACTCGATACTGTTTCCTATTCAATGTCTGTAGACTACCATTTCATCAAAAAATTCAACTTCACTTCCTATACGCCTACCGGCCAAAAAAAGGGATTTGTTCAGGTAACCCTGCCAAAGCTGTTGATCATTGGAGGCGTTGGATTTATTGGTCTGGAGCTGATCAATACGGCATACCGGAAGGAATCCATCAACGAAAATAATAAACTGGCCAGCCTGGGTATTGCCGCCGGCGTGGCAGCAACCGGTTTTGCCTGGAATTACATCAGCAAACACCGCAACAGGGTGGGAGGAAAATATAAGGTCGTTTACGTGAAGGGGACGACCAACTAAATCATCGCATGTAGTATCTTGCGCCAAAGAGCCCTATTCATGGCAAAAGGCGGAAAAACATTCTGGCAGAAACTCTGGACCTTCACCAAACGCCTTTTTATCTTCCTTTTCCTATTTCATTTGTTCTATATTCTCTTATTGAAATGGGTGGACCCCCCAATTACCATTACCCAGCTCGTGAGTGTATTCAGTGGCGATGGTCTGAAAAGAGACTATGTTTCCATGAAGGAGATTTCACCGTATGCCAAGCTGGCTGTCATTTGCTCGGAAGATCAACTTTTCCCCGATCACAGCGGATTTGACTGGAAGAGCATAGAAAAGGCACAAAGCTACAATAAGAAGAAGCCCAACCGGGTGAGAGGGGCTTCCACCATCAGTCAGCAGGTTGCCAAAAACGTATTTCTATGGCAGGGACGCTCCTGGTTTAGAAAGGGCCTGGAAGTGTATTTTACTTTCATGATAGAAACCATCTGGGGTAAAAAGAGAATCCTTGAAGTATACCTGAATGTAATTGAAATGGGTCGGGGTGTTTATGGAGTCGAAGCCGCGTCCAGGGAATATTTTAAGAAATCCGCCAGGCAACTGACCCGGTACGAGGCTGCAACCATTGCATCCTGTTTACCCAATCCAAAAGTTTATGCCAATCGCAAAAAAGGCTCGTCTATTGGTGGTCCCAAGCAATCCTGGATTGTTTCACAGATGAACAATCTGCAGAATGACCCGGATATTCAGAAACTGCTTCAATAATTTTCAATAGATATTCTACTGTTGTCCGGGGAAATCTCAGAGGGCAAAATTGGTCAACGCACCAACACGATTACGAATGACGGATTACGGATGACGGATGGAGATGCAATTTGCCAATTGGCAATTGGTCAATGGGCCAATGTGATGACGGACTACGGATGGCGAATTCAAAAGTCAAAATGAAAAAGTGAAATATCGCGGGTATCAGTCTTTCCCCTTCTCTATCCCTTTCCGCTCTCGCACCCACTCCCGCTCCCGCTCCCGCTCTCAATCCCGCTCTCGCTCCCATTCCCGCTTCCCTGCCAGCTATCCAATACATTGCTGCTTATCGAACCGTCACTTTAAAAACCGTGCTGTTTACGCTGGGAAAGCCCGGCAGGCACGACGAGATCGCCAGCTTTGCATTGTAGCGACCCGGAGTAATGGCGGATTGCGGGATGGCAAGCCTAAGATCTTCTGCCTGTTGCTGAGCTTTTGCCAATGTGATATGGGTAGGGATCAATCTGAAAACATCTCCCCGATCATCATACAGCGCTAACAGGATCTGGCAGGTATCGTAGGGTGTTTGCGCTAAGAACTTCCGGTAATTTTCCGGGTAATCCATTCTCGATTTTATTCGTATACTATCTGTTGCTTCCGCTGCGATGTTTTGAAAGAGAATTCTCGAAAAAGAAAAATAATTATCAACCAGCCGGTAGCCATTATTCTTATAGATCGTGGAAGTAAGCTCGCCATTAAACAGATCATTCTTTGGTCCGATCACCATCGCTGGTTTTCCTATCAACGAATCTTCTATCGGCCAGAAATTATAATTGTTTCTACGGTAAAACGGCGTGTTCAGCGCCATTGCCGGTTTTCCTGAATAGAAATAAAACTTGGAAGGCTTCTGGTAAGAATCAATTACCACCACAGGATTTTGCCCCGCCAATTTTTCTATTTCAGAAACGGCTTCCCGGTTTTCGTGGAACTCATCCTTGCTCAACCGGCTACTCACCGGTAAATCAAGTCCCATAAAAATCCTCACACCCAATACCAGCGCGAAACTGATCGGCGCACCCCAGTAAACCCATTTAATCCATCGAGGATTGGCCAGGATATACTGATGACTCAATACGATTAAAGATACAAAAGCGGGGATGGTCCAGTTGGCTTCCGTTCTTCCTTTAAAGGTGCTGATCAAAAAAACAAGATAAACCCCAATCAGTGAAAACTTCAACGCCCGCTCGATATCCGAGGTCGGCTTATAGCGAAATGCAGACCACAGAAAGAGCCAGCCTAATAATGGTCCCGCTAACGCAAGTTGACCCAGCAGGTATTCGGTAGTGAAAGAAAACCGGTAATGGACGGCGCTCCTTTCGAATAGGTGAAATTGTACCGATGGAAAACCATGTTTGTATTGCCAATACAGGTGAGGAAAGAATAACAATAGAGAAAAAGCTGCAACGAGATAAGTCTGGTACTTCGAAAACAATCGAGGTACCGCGATTAAACTGGCGAGAACAATCAGTAAGCCATGGTATTTGCTATAGACCATTAGCGCGACCGAAATGGAAAGAAGGATGGTATTGGATAAATTCTGGTTGTTGATAAAGCGCCGGAACAATACAAAATAGAGTGCTACAAAAAACAGTAAAGGCAGATCCGGCACGGCAATGATTCCACCGATTTGCGCCACTGCAATACAAAAAGCGATCCCGTAAAACAGGAAATCATTTTTCCTTGCGATCAATTGCTGGATGAGGAAAAGCGTTGCGCCATTGAGTAGCACGATGAATAGTCGAAGCCCGAATTCATTGTGAAAAAGCCAATAGCCCGATTGAATCAGCCAGGAAACCATCGGCGGGTGATCGAAATAGCCCCAGGCCGGATATTTTGAATATACCCAGTAATAGGCCTCGTCATCAAAAAGTTCTGTCGTACCGGCCTGCACAAGGTTGATGCCTACCCAGAAAATATAAAACAGAAGCTGGTGATTTTTTCGGAGGAAGCGCATCATACTCCAAAGGTTTTATGGATCGCACCGATCGCCATTTGCAACCGGCTTTCGGCATTACCGCTGATTATCGTCCAGGGAACAGACTGATTTATCATGATATCGTTGTAAATATTGTATAGCTTCTCGCGGCTTTCCAGGTCTGGATATTCCCTTAGATCGTCTTTAACCCAAGGCAGGTCTATGTTGCATAGAAAATAATAGTCGCATTGATTTTCCGAAAGCTCGTCAATAATCCACTGATGACACTTGTTGAATACAAATTCACACCATACTTTCATTACATATTGATCGGTGTCTACAAACAGGAACCGGTCCTTTCTTATGCGGGCTTTTTTCAGGTATTCTTCTTCAAGGGCCTTTTGTTCTCTGGCAATCGTCAGCAATGTGCTGAAGGAATAATTCATCCCGTTTTTCAGGAGGTAATCGCGTGCGTATTCCGGGCACCACAGACAATCATACTGTGCCGCAAGATCGCTGCACAATGTGCTTTTTCCGGTACTCTCTGGTCCCAGAACGACGATTTTTCTCGTGGTTATTTCTTCTTTTGATTCCATGCCGGTTTTGCCTTCAATGCTTTTTTGAATATCGGGCAGGATTCATCGTGCGCACCGGGCAGGTAACCGGTACTCATCAGAAACTCATTGACGATTTCCCCTCCCGTAAAGCGGAATGTTTTTTTAAACAGGCGGGTCCACTCGTCTTTTGTCAATGGATGATGATGGTCCAGCCAGTTTTTAAACGACCCATATTGCTTTTGCAGCGTAAGGATGGTTTTGGCATTTTCAATGGCAGCATTAATCTTAAGCCGGTTGCGGATGATGGAGGAGTCTCCCATCAGGCGGTCGAAGTCTTTTTGAGAATAGGAAGCCACCTTCCTGATGTTGAACTGATGATAGGCTTTTCGGAACCCTTCTTGTTTTTTCAGGATGGTTGTCCAGCTTAGCCCCGCCTGGTTGATTTCCAGGATGAGCCGACAGAACAGCTCGTTGTCTTCGTGGATGGGAAACCCATACTGATCATCGTGATACCCTTTATGAACAGCCAGGTCATCGGCTTTCATCGTAATTATCGCTCTGCAATAGCTCATTTAGATTCTTTTATTAAAACGGTGGGGGACAGACGGGTTCTTTTTCTCCATTCTGCCAATCCCCAAAATGCAAAGATCAGAAGTATGAAGTAATAAACACTGGTAAATACGTAGTGTTTTACGAAATACAATGGAATGGAACTAATGTTGGTGGCAATCCACCAATACCAGCTTTCTACCTTTTTTCTGGTCATCAGCCACATACCGGTGAATGCGGTGGCAGAAGCAAAGGCGTCCGCTACCGGAATAACACCCTCGTAGAAATTCTTTTTGAGAAAGGTCAGCGCGAGAAAGATGCTGATGTAGAAAAAAAGGAAGAACCCGATTTGCCACAACCACATAGTTCGGTTAGAGTAGGTGATGTGCAGAATGATTTCTTTTTTATCATTTTTGCGTAGCCAGGCCCACCAGCCAATAACGCTCATAACAGAATAATAAAAGTTAACAGTCGCCTCACCCCATAAATCTCTTTTAAGGCTCAGGTATACATAAATGACTGTATTGATCAGGCCAACCGGGTAAACCAGGATATTCTCTTTTCGACTATACCAGACACTGGCCAACCCGGTAAATACAGCAATATATTCGAGCGGGGTTGTTTGTTGGATGCCAAGGATAAACTGTTGCCAGATCTCTTCCATCTGATAAAAATATTACCCAATATACTCAATCCCTCTTCCCGGAAAGTGAACTTTGTATTTTATTCAGATTGCGGATGACAAATCACAGAGCTTATTAAATTTGAAATATGGAAAAAGTCAACCTTCAGGAAAAGTTTGCGCTATTCAATGAACACTGGAGTCCCCGGATTGCCGGGGAGCTGAATGGACAGCAGGTAAAGCTTGTCAAGTTCAAGGGCCCCTTTGTCTGGCATCATCACGATCAGGAAGATGAGCTCTTTTATGTGGTGAAAGGAAGTTTCGACATGGAATTTCGGGATAAGACCGTTACGATTCATGAAGGCGAGTTTATCGTGGTGCCCAGGGGAGTAGAGCATCGCCCAAATGCCAAAGAAGAAGTGCAGGTGATGTTGTTCGAACCCGCCAGCACGCTGAATACGGGCAATACGGAGAATGAAAAGACTGTGCGGAATCCGGGCAGGATATAGGGTGATTACGGATGACGGATGGAGAGGCAATTTGCCAATTTTTCAATTAGTCAATGAGCCAATGCAATTACGGATTACGGATTTCGAATGACGGATGGAATACAATTTGCCAAATTAAACGTGAAACGATAAACCTGAAACGATAAACGCGTGCAATTTACCGATGCGATTACTGTATTCGCTCCCACTCCCACTCTCGCTCCCACTCTCGCTCCCCGAATCGGGTTGTTTTTCAAAGAGTGGCAAAATGCTGATCTTTGCCATTCGAAAATGTATGCTATATGAAGATCGCAGTATTGGGAGCCGGAATGGTTGGCCGGGCAATTGCATTGGACCTCGCCAGGACACATGAAGTCAGTAGTTTTGATGTGAACGAAAAGAATCTTCGAACGCTATACGAAAGAAACCCTTCTATTGAGCCCTATACCAAGGACCTTCGCGACTTTAGCAGCTATCCTGCCTGGCTTGCTCCATATGATGCCGTTGTTACGGCTGTTCCCGGGTTCATGGGATATGAATGCCTTAAAGCCGTCATTCTTTCCGGAAAAAACGTGGCAGACATCTCATTTTTCCCTGAAGATGTGCTCACCCTGGATGCCCTGGCCCGGGAAAAAGGGGTGACTGTTATTACCGATGTAGGGGTTGCACCCGGAATGAGTAACCTGATCCTGGGGTATTACAATGAACAATTTACTATAACAAATTTCGAATGTTATGTTGGCGGTCTTCCACAACATCCGCAACCACCGTTCTATTATAAAGCGCCGTTTTCTCCTATTGATGTGATAGAGGAATATACCAGGCCTGCCAGATTGAAAGAAAAGGGAATCATTGTTACGAAACCAGCCATGACCGAAAGAGAAATGATCAAATTCGGCAAACTGGGTAAGCTCGAGGCGTTTAATACCGACGGGCTTAGATCACTGCTGTTTACGATGCCGCATATTCCCGACATGAAAGAAAAAACACTTCGGTATCCCGGGCACGTGGATCTTATCGTGTCACTCCAGCAGGCAGGATTTTTCAACAATGAGCCCATGACAGTAAACGGTACCGAAATATCGCCGCTTCAATTTACTTCCAGGCTTTTGGTCGATAACTGGAAGCTTGGCGAAGAGGAAGAAGAGTTAACCGTAATGAAGGTGCTGGTTGAAGGAGAGAAAGATGGAAAATCCCAACGTGTTCAGTACGATCTGCTCGATTATTATGATAAGGAAACCAAACTTTCTTCCATGGCCCGTACCACAGGCTATACCTGTACTGCGGCATTGAATCTCATCACTCGTAAACTATTTACTGAAAAAGGAGTATTTCCTCCTGAGCTGGTTGGTAAAAACGAAAAGTGTTTTCGCTTTGTATTGAAATACCTCAAAGACCGGGGTGTAAAATGGAAAAAGAAAAAGGGGTAGCTTTTTACTGATTCCATTGAGTAAAATACTCTTCCCAAGGATCGGAGAGCAACAGCATTTCTGCAACCAATACTTCAGTCACGTATTTTTTATTGCCCTGTCGATCCAGGTAACTCCTGTTGATCAATTTTCCTTCAACAGCCAGCTGGCTTCCTTTACGAAAATGCTCCTCGGCGATCTCTGCATTTTTACCCCAGGCCATAAGCTGATGCCATTGGGTTT
Organism: Chitinophagaceae bacterium; assembly: GCA_044226045.1. Lineage (GTDB taxonomy): Bacteria > Bacteroidota > Bacteroidia > Chitinophagales > Chitinophagaceae > Endoryza. The sequence goes on along the minus strand of JBGAHR010000015.1, from coordinate 25,647 downwards.
CCGTAATTTTTTCACCGCGGGTATTTCTATAGGTCTCGCTTGTTGCCACGCTGAAACGCGCCCATTTTCTCCCCGACTCCGTTTTTCTGACCTTCGGATCACTGCCCACATTTCCAATTAATTGAACCTTGTTTTTTAGTGATTGCATATAAATTGATTTTCTCTGTAAAGATGAGGAGGTAGTGGGCATTGAAACGAGAAATAACCATTTCTACATGGATAAAAACGTTTGAAGCTGAAGCCAGGCAGCCTATTTTGCGGATCGAATTAAAGACAATGATAAATAAAGAGACAGTAAAATATTGTTTGCATTGCGGAGATCTCATCCGGGGAAGAAAGGACAAGAAGTATTGTAATGATCTTTGCCGCAATGCCTATAACAACCTGCAACAGGCAAACAAAAGCAATACGGTGAGGCGAATTAACAGACTGCTACTAAAGAACAGGAGAATTTTAGAAAGTCTTTTTACTCCAAACAAACCCGTTACGAGAGTGAGCCGCCAGCAACTGCTGTTATCAGGGTTTTGTTTCGACTATTATACACATACGCGTATAAATGCCCATGAAACGATCTTCCGGTATTGTTATGAGTTCGGGCTGGCTGAACTGGAAAACGACAAGCTGATTGTAGTCAGAAAAGCAAATCTTATGAATGATCCGAAGATTCACCAACAAAGATTGCCCGGGGAAAACGCGGACAACGGTGATTCACTAATGTAAATTTGCGTACAGTCGTATTGCCTAACTCAACATCTTCTCGATTTCAGCCAGGGTATCCAGTAGTCCATTCTCCTGATCAATTTGCTTTTTCATGGATAAAGCGTTCTTGTAAAGAACGTCATTGCTTATTAACTCTTCTATGCTTTTCAAAAACTTTTCTTCGGTCATTTTATTTAGCGGTACAGGTTTAACCGCAAGCCCCATTTTATATCCCTGCATTCCCCAAAATTGTTGGTCGCCAATAGGGTAAAGAACAGGACAAATCATAAATGGCTTCCCCGCTCTCAGGCACTCTGAAGTAGTACCAATGCCTCCGTGATGTATGATTGCTTTGGTGAGGGGGAATAATTTCTCATAGGGGGCAGACTTAATTACTTTTATTTTCGGGTGATGTTGAAGCTGTTCAATTTGCTCGAGGCCCCAGCCTTTCACGACAATCATTCTGATATTGAACTTTTCTGTCATCCGGGTAATGGCTGCCAGTAAATTGAATTTTCCCTTAAACGGCATACTGCCAAAAGTTAAAAGCAAGGGAGGTTCTCCCGAGTTGATAAATTGTAAAAGATCTTCCGGAATTTCTTCAAGGGAGGTTCCAAACCAGAACCCGGAAAATTTCGACTGAGCAGAATAGTCTCGCGGGATCGGAAGAAAGTGTGGGCTGATCCCATAAATATTTCTAACAACAGGAACTTTAAATTTTTTCGGTAACTGCTGTGCTCTCCTGAATTCACCGATGGGCGTTGATAAGAGTCGAATACTCAGATTCGACAGCTTGTACGTTAGCCGGTTCAGGATTCCGGGTATCGGCAGCCCACTGAATGCCGGATTTGCAAATTCGCTTGTAGGCTCTATAATGGGGAGAACCGAGGCCCGGATCATTCTTTCGGGAAACTGGTCGGCAAAGGAGTCTGCGAGTGTTTTTACATGATATAGTACGATATCCGATTCTCTTGCCAAAGAATAAAAGATGGCCAAAGAGCTTTTCATGAGCGGATAGATAAAAGTCTTGAGGTTTCTTTTTATGGCGAGTGGATTGGCCTTTAAAAGTTTCTTTCCTTCCTCGGAATTTAATACTTCCTGAAAATCTGCTTCTACTGGTAAGAAGTCGATGTCATACGATTTAACGAGCGATTCAAAGTTCTTTGATGTTGACAAACACACATGGTGCCCTCTTTTTTGAAGGGCCTGTCCCAACACAGCGTAGGGCTGAACATCTCCCCGGGTTCCCATTGTCAGAATGGCAATCTTCATACGCAATCTTAATCATTTTTGGGGCATTAGCCGGCATTTTCACTGTTGTATAAGTTTGCCCGGAATCCGAAACTTTTTACCAGCAGCTACAACAATGCTGGCTCCGGACGGTATTTGTTGAAGGGGAATATTCATCAGGCATTCCGTATTGTCTTTGGGGTTGATGATGATCTGAACGCAACCACTCAGGGTGGCAGGGGGCATAAAGCCCCCCTCCCAGTTTCCTTCAATACTCCAGTTGCCGGTTCCGATAAAAGTATACACCACGCAATTCGACTGGCAGGTTCCCGGTAGCGGACATCGGGTGGTGTTGGCTTTACCAATTTGTTTGGTAGAAAAACTGTCTTTTGCCAACACAACGCTGCCGGGATTGGAAATGCCAATTTGTGAAAAGGCTGAAACAGAACAACTACAGAACAATATGGCCAAAAAGAATTTCATCTTCAATAAGTCGAATAGGTTGAAAGATCATATCGAACGGTCACTCCTGTGGCTACGTCGTAGGTTTCAATTTGTTTGGGTGCGAAAGCGACCTGGTGTTCGAGTTTCAGGCAGGTCGGGCATTCGGGACTCAGCCAATAAAAGTTGGTAACAAAAACTGTTTTCAGGGTAATGGTAAAGTAAAGTGTGTTGGATGCATCATAATATTCCAATATAACTGTAGGAATAGCAGTTCCCATCAGCAATTTCTTGAACAGATCGTTCGAGGAGGTCCCATTCTGTTTTTTGATAAGAAAATCTTTGACGCTTACCTTCCCGACAGCCGCTCCACCCCCCGACCAACTGATACTTCCATCTGCTCTCAATTCTGCAGCTTTTACCTCTTCTCCGGCGGCTGCAGTAACAGAGGCTATTTTCAGGAGTATTTTTTGTGCGCTGGCTGGACAAGCACCAAGGATTAACAGACTGACCAGCAATAGGTAAATCTTTTTCATTGCAGAGAGTTTGGTTGAGTTTAGTAATCTAATAAACCACTCCTTGCCATGAACCCGAAAATGAGTCGGTAACGGAATCGATTTAGCCATTGCCGATGGACAGCGGTCTGTATTTATGGGCTGTCTGGAGGCAAGGCTGGTAAGTAGAAGAATTAAGTCTACCTTTCTGACAAGAACCCCTGCTATATGGAAAGAAAATACAGCCTTTTGGGCTACTTTATGCTGCTGTTGTTTCCACTCGTTTTCCTGGCATTCTATAGATCTTATTTCCAGCACTTTCCTCAATTCGCAGACAGAATAAAATACTTCGATCATATTCATGCGAGCCTGGCGATTTTATGGGTGTTGATGCTGATTGTTCAGCCATTATTGATCGCCAATCGAAAATACAGTTGGCATCGAACGATTGGAAAGTTGTCCTACCTGGTTTTTCCTTTATTCTTCCTGTCTTTTTTACCGAGGGAAATTATCCTGATACAGAGTGATCACGCAAAAGACCTGTTCTTTCCACTGGCCGATTCACTGGTGATGTTAACCTTGTATGTGCTGGCTATCAGGAATAAAAAGAATATAGCCAACCACATGCGGTATATGATTTCATCGACCCTGGTTTTGTTGGGGCCAACGATTGGCCGCATTGGACCTGTATGGCTGGATCTTTCTTTCCAGGCAACGCAATACATTCAGTACGGCATCACCCTGGCAATTTTGCTGATATTGATAGTCTATGACGGGCGGATACAAAAATCGAGACCATACCTGCTGGCAGCGGGGTTATTTACTGCCCATGCATTGGTATTTACAGCGCTGTATATGATGTAGTCTGTTAGATTACCGGATTGTGCGAACTTTCACCTCCCGCTCGGTTACCGAATTTGCAGGTGTGCCCGTAATCAATCCGCGGCAATTGCTGGCGCCGCATCGACAAACAAAGGATTCCATGTGTTCATCGAGGAATACCGCATAATCTAGTGTCAACTCTTCTCCTTTCTTGATATTACGAAGAGCTACGACATTCAATCCATCGCATACCGTATTGGGATTGCAGCTATGATTTTGGGGAGCCCATCCGGATGGATCATCATCCCATAACAGGAAAACTTCATTACTGACGGGATAGGCATATCTGCGGAATACTTCTTTTTCGTCTTCGTTCCAGTTTTTTTCAACAAAACGACGGGTGGCCAGTCGCTGGGATCTTTCTTCTCCGGAAAACACCACTTCCCCTTTTCTAATCGGCTGTTTGGCATAAATGCCGTAACCGGCAATCGAGTTTCCTTTTACTACAAATTTCTTCTGCTTGCGCTGGTGACGGGCAATGCCCTCTGCCATAATATGCTTCAGGAAACCTGCCTGACCCATTTCATCGAATTTGAGAATGAAATCGGCAGATCCTTCATATCCGTCTGTATAAAATACAGAGCAGGTAAAGTTGATTTCCAGGAAGAAAATCTTTCCTTTTTCGTTGACCCTGAAATCGAGCCGCGCATATCCAACACCGCCAAAGCCGTGAAAGATTCTTTCTGCAGCTTTCTTAAGTTGTCGTTCGAGTTTTTTATCGTTGCAAGGGAAATTGCAGTCGGGGTGGAGCTCGGAAGTTTTCAGCGCATAGGTCTTGAAACTGCGTCCTTCGGGAAATACATATTCAACCGGCTTGAATACAGTACAACTTTTTTCCGGCCTGGCATTAGCGGCTACGAGCACGGTGAACTCACGACCGGCAATGTATTCTTCTACCAGCAACGGACCGTATTCATCTATGATCTCCTTTACTTTGGCGACCAGTTCTTCTTTGTTTTGAACCATTGAACGTTCATCCACTCCCAGGCTGTCTCCCGCTTTGGCCGGTTTTACGAAAAGCGGGAATGCCAGGTGTTTGCAGGCATCTTCCACATCTTCGAGACTTTCCACCAATACAAATTGAGGAGTCGGTACTCCTTCGCAATACGCCACATATTTCATCAGCTCCTTGGTGGGATCATACAATTTAGAGGAGGGTCCGGTATGAGGAAGGTTTAACAACTCAAGACTGTGTATGACGTCTATCGACGGGACTTCCCATTCGAGGTAGCCCTCGCAGAGGTTGACAAAAATATCATAACCCTTTTTCCCCAATTCTTTCAACTGGCGATAGGTTGTCAGTTTATTCAGGAAGACATGATCCACGGTATCATCGGGAAGAAGTCTTGCGAGGTCGCGGGGAGGATCGTAGTTTTTATAATCTACGCCGGTTGTTGAGTAATCGGGTTGAAGGACGCAAACTTTCATAAAGAAGGTTCGTAATGATATAATGGGTTAATAGAAAGCAAACCTATACTATATATATAAATATAAAAGAATAATCTTATTAATAAAAGCAATCAGGCCGTTCTTTTGGTTAATGCTTCTTTTATAATTTCTGATACCAGCTGAGTAAAGGACTTGTCTGATACTCTTAGAATGGCGCCGATGGATGTATAGTCTTCGTCTTCGCTCAATCCACATTGGGCATTCACTTCGAGTACATACAGGTCGCCGGTGGCGGTATCCATCCGGATATCGAGCCGGCCATAACCTTTTCCTCCCACCGCGCAATAGGCTTTCAGGCTGATGTCCTTGATTGCCTGCGCCAGGGGCTCTTTAACGGGTATATAGTTATAAAAGTTCTCGTTGTTGGGCATAGGAGATTCATCTTCATAGATCTCCCATAAGCGATCGAAAGAAAGAAACTTCTCGGTTTCGGGGAGAGAATCGTGGAATACTCTTTCCACGGGTTCATACACGATGCATTGATCGGGTTGATCGGAGTTGCCGACGATGAGAGAAGTAAACTCGGGGCCTTTCACAAATGATTCGGCAAGTAGTCCTCCGGTGGTCAGCTGCCATCCGCGATATCCATTGTTGAGTTCCCGGATGCGGTTGAGTAATTCGGTCTCGGAATGAACCACATTTTTTACGGATACTCCCATGCTGCCACCCGAGATGGCCGGTTTAATGATCAGGGGTGTTCCGATGGACTGACAGATGGCCTTTGTATCTTCTTCATCGCCATTGATAACCGCCCATGCCGGTGTTGGCACAGATGCTTTATCAAAAGCTTCCTTCATTGGAATCTTGGAGGTGGTGATGGTGTAGAAATGGGCGTCTGAACCGGTATAGGCCAGTTGCTGACGTTCGAGTTCATGAATAACAGATACGCCGGGCGTTCCGTTTATCTCATCTCCATCACACAGGTTGATGACCAACGGAAGATGGCCGTTGGATTGTTCTTTTATATCAGCAATCGTTTGGGAGAAATTATTGATGGTAACCGGTTGCCATTGCCATTCTGCCTTTAATTCTTCGAAGACCTGTGTGTATTCTTTAAGGCTTTGCGTGAAATCGTAGTAGTACTGAAGGTTTGGGTCGTCAGTTTCCAGCTGTGGTACCAACACCCACATCTTATAAGAACGAAACGGATCAATAGCAGAAGGGCTCATGCAAATCAGACGCTTTCAGGTTGGGCTTTCCGGTGAAGCTGGGATAAAATAAAATCAGTAAACCGGTATTGTTCGATTGTTTCTGTTGAAAGATACCTGGCGCCCTGTATCAATTGCAGGCAATTGGCCGATTGACACTGGCAAACAAAAGGCTGGGCCATGTCCCATTCTGTAGACGGATAGAAGAAAGTAAATTCTTCACCGGCTTCTACGGGTTTAAGACAAACCAGCTGCATCAATGTTGTGTCGAAGAAAACATTCGGATCACAACCATGATTGATGTACTGTAAGAACTCCGGGCGAAGCGTGATATGCCGGTCTATTCCCGTCTGTACCGTCAGATAAGTAGGAGTGGATGTTGTTTCTCCTGCATGGAAACTGCAAATCACTTCACCGGGCTGAAAGGAACGCAAGGAGTTCAATTGCTGTTGGCCATTTTCAGGGTTGCGCAAAACTTCCGCAAAAGCAGTGCTGAATACAACCTGTCTGGTTGGGGTAATTGAGTTAGTTGCTGACATTGTGAGAATATTAATGGGTGTATAATTTAAAGATAGCTATATAAAGTATTCTATTGCGTTAATAGCTTGTTTTTTTTATTAACGATAAAGCGTATAAATGTGAATAGCTAATGATGCCGGTAATCATTGATTCCATAGTTGAAAGATCCATCCATTGTTCATTGGCAAAAGCAGCCATTAAATATAACCCCCATGCCTGTACTTACATCCGGTTCATGCGGGGATCTATGGTAAAGAACCGCCTCAAAAATGTTACCAGGGTCGATATCTGGCTATAGAGTATTAAGATGACGACCATACTAGTTGATTGATTCGCAAACAAAACCAATGCAAGCCGTTTCATGGAATCGCTTATCGTAGCCTTTTAGCCACAACGGGTTTCAATAAAAAACCCCGCCATTAGCGGGCGGGGTTCTTATAACTGTATTCGGTTTATCAGATTTTGGGAAGTTTATACCCATTATGGTATTCCTTGCCGAAATACTTCTTATTAACGGCTTCGTCGGTAAACCTTTCTTTGGCTTTATCCCAAACGAGCTTTTGCTGGGTACGGAAAGCGATATTACCCAACTGGCAAACGGTGGCAATATGTGCTCCTGTCTGTATTGGACAGTTCAGGTCTTCCGCTTTGCGCGAACGAACGGCCGCAACAAAGTTTTCCCAGTGTTTAAGTAATCCGTTATCTGTCGGGCTCTTTCTTTCAACCTTTACTTTTTCCTTGCTTCTCTTTTCTTCCATTACTTCCCAGCCACCACGATCTACCTCCAGTGTTCCATTGTTTCCAATGAACGCAATGCCATGATCACGGCCGAATAAGCCATTGTCAATACCCATGGCGTGGTCCCAGATCAGGTTGAACTTGTCAAACTCATACAAGGCGCCCATGGTATCGGGTGTTTCCTGTGAAAGCTCGGGATACGCAAATTGTCCGCCCAGTGCGGAAACAGATTTGGGAACGTCGGCGTTCATGCCAAAAACCGCATAATCCATGAGGTGTACACCCCAATCGGTCATCAGACCACCGGCATAATCCCAGAACCATCGAAAATTGAAATGAAAACGACTGGCGTTAAAAGCTCTTTTGGGGGCAGGGCCCAGCCACATATCGTAATCAACTCCCGGAGGAGGAGCGCTATCCGGAACTTTGGGATCTGGTTTCATCCATCCCTGGTAACACCACACTTTCACGGTTCTGATCGGTCCGAGCTGACCGGTTCTGATAAAATCAACTGCATCCCTGAAATGCTGCTGGCTTCTTTGCCATTGACCAGCCTGAACAATCTTATTGTATCTTTTTTGTGCAGCCACCATCGCGCGGCATTCCTCTATAGAGTTACCTACCGGTTTCTCCACATATACATCTTTTCCTGCCTGACAGGCTTCGATCATGATCAGGGCATGCCAGTGGTCCGGCGTACCGATGATCACTGCATCAATATCTTTCTGGGCCAACAGTTTCCGATAGTCTCCGTAGGTTTTGACTTTGGAGGTGTCTACTCCCATTTTGGCAAGGTCCCCCATCCTGCTATCTAAAACACTTTTATCAACATCACACAGGGCTACCACATTCACGCCGGGTTGCTTCAATGCGGCCGACAGGTTCGACCAACCCATTCCTTTAATGCCAATCGCTCCAATGTTAATCTGGTCGGAAGGCATTATCCTGTTTTTAAAAATGGCAAAAGCCTGGTTATCGAGTGCAGATAGTAATAGACCACCGCTGGCCAAAGCAGCAGATTGTTGTAGGAATCTTCGACGGGACATATATTATGGTTTTCGTTAGAAATATACAGTTATGGAAAGAGGGTACGATCGAACTTCTTTCACTGGCAATAGAATATCCTTTTCGTAGCTTACTTCACAATGTTTTTCCTCAGATAATCGTAGCTTTTTGCAATACTATCCATTGGAGGACCGGGGCACACATCCTGTTCTACATAGAAATACTTCATTCCGCTAAGTTTGGCCTTGGCGAAAATCGACTTGAAGTCGATGGTTCCATTGCCCACCTCCGTGAAAAATTTCTTATCGGTTTTATCCATGTCTTTCACATGCCACATGGCAAATCTGCCCGGATGTGCTTTAAACAATTCAACCGGGTCTTTACCCGCCCGTACTGCCCAATATATATCCAATTCGAGTTTAACAGACGGATCTGTTTCCTTCAATAAAATGTCAAAGCCTGTCTGGCCATCGGAATTGGCGAATTCAAAATCGTGATTGTGATAGCCGACTTCAATGCCCCCCGCTGTTTTGCAGATAACAGATGCTTTATTCAGGCCTTCGGCGATTTTCTTGTAATTGTCAATTGGCTTTCGATTGGGTTCTTCCAGCCAGGGAATAACGATAAATTGCTGACCAACGGTTTTAGCGTCTTCAACGGCGCGCTTCCAGTTATCTTCCCATCCGTCTTTGAGGAATATACCCCCGGGGAATGTATGACCACTGGGCGATTTTAATCCGTTTGCATCGAGTACCGATTTCAGTTCGGCTGCTGTCAGTCCAAACCATTTACCCTGGTTGTATCCAAAAGTTTCTACATGCTGATATCCCAGGCCGGCTACTTTCTGAAGTGTACCCCTGGGATCTTTACCCATGTCATTTCTCAGGGTATATAACTGTACACCGATCGGTGTATTTTTTTTAAACAGTTCATCTTTACTAATCAGGAAACCGGCAGTAAGGAGGGAAGATTGCCGGATAAAGTCGCGGCGCGAGGATTTCATATGTAAACAATTTTAGAAAGGGAAATTACGGAAAAGAAGAATAAAGAATGATGATCAACTTTATTCCTTGCGGCAATTCAACTATATTTTTTCCTAACGGTAATTAGTTTAGATAGAGAAAGGGAAAGGGAAACGGAAAGGGAAACGGAAAGGGAAAGAGAAACGGAAAGGGAAACAGAAAGAGAAACGGAAAGGGAAACGGAAAACAGAGCGGGAGTGGGAGCGGGAGCGGAAAGAGAAAGGGAAAGAGACAAGAGAAACCCCAAACTGCAAACCGCAAACGGCCAACCAACTTGAATGCTATTACTCCCTATCCATCGGGAGTGGGAGCGAGTGCGGGAAGAAATTTTTGATTTGTTACCCTTCTTATGTCAATGATTGGCGGGTTCGTTTGGTATTAATTTATTTCTTCGGTTTCTTCGAGCAACTTCCTGAGCTTTTTTACATGGCGGCCATAGAGCCGGTTTACATACCATCTATTGAGAAAATACAGGCCGATTGTCAGAACAATGCCAACGCCAATTAACCAAACCAGGAACCCGGTATTGTTTGATAGGGTAAAGTTCGACTTATATGCCACAATAATGGCGGTGATAAAATAACAGATCGGGGTAATGATCACTCCTGCCAGGAAATAGAAGCGGATATACTTTTCCAGTGTATTAACCTGTCGCTGCAAATTGGACCGTACCTCGCAAACCACGCATTCCATCTGGTTGAGCAGCTTGTTTTTCTGGTAGTAATAAAGAATGAAAACTGCACCAACGATAAACAAGAGGATGGCCAGCTCCCAATAACGGCCATGATTGGCAGAGATATAGTAGACTATAGTTGAAACATATAGGACCACCACGGCAATCAACTCCCAGCGAAGGTTTCTTTTGATGCGAGCAATCGGGCTTTGCGATTTTTTCCTCAACATGGATAAAATCTGCTCTTCGCCTTTGTCTGCCGGTGCTGTGGCCTGATCTTTCCAGGCCTGTTTCAGGTTATCCAATTCCATGTTCGACAGCTTTTGTGAGTTTTCTTAATTTTTCTTTTATCCGGTTCATCTTCACTCGCAGGTTGTTTTGATTGATACCCAGGATATCTTCCATTTCATCATAGCTTTTATCATCCAGGTATAACATCACGATCGCTTTTTCGATCTCCCCCAGCTGGCTGATCGCTTCATACAGGTTTTTGAGTTGTTCTTCTTTTTCCTGGCCGGTGTATTCCGCGGTGATTTCCGGTGCGGTATCCGGAAACGAGAGTTTAACCCTTCTTTCCTGTTTTCTCAAATCCGAAATGGCGGTATTAAGCGCGATGCGGTATAACCAGGTGCTGAATTTGGCATCACCTCTGAATTTTGGATAGGCTTTCCAGGATTGAATGACGATTTCCTGGAACAGGTCCTGTCGATCGCTGGCATTATTACAATAGACTCTGCACACCTTATAGAGCATAGCCTGGTGTGTGTTGATCAATTGTAAAAATTCCTGCTGGTTGATGGTTTCTGCCAAAACCTGTTGGTTTGAAGAAATGAGTCGTTACAAAGATGGAATTATTACAGTCAAGCAGGCTCAAAATGGCCAAAATCGGACGAAATCCGATCAAAAAAGGCCTTATTCGCGCATTTTTCCTGATTTTTTGAGGTATCGGACGATTGAATAAACGATGCCCAGAATTCCTATAATGGCTGCCGCCAGGATATTTCTTAGATCATTATCTCCCCCGGTGAGTTGCGGATATTTGAAAAGGAGGATGAGTGTTATTCCGCTCAGCCACACAAACTGCGTATTGTATTCTTTCAATATCCATCTCTTCCAGTTAAAATACATACTGCGGAAAGTTTTCCGAAGTCCTGCTATACGGGGTATCCAGCGATTCACCTGTCGGCAGTAGACGGAAAAGGCAGTCCCGAACTTGCCAGACAAGAAGTTTTCTTCAGCTATGACAATAGCCTGGTAAATGAAGACAAAAAGAGGCATCATGATTCCGACATATAACAAAGAGTTGGACAGAATACCCACTCCTAACAGCATCAGGATATTCCCCACGTACAGAGGATTTCTACAATGATTGAAGATTCCCTGGGTAACCAGTCCTTCGGCATAAGGCCTTCCGTCCTTGCCTCCCCGAACGATGTAAGCCAGTCCGATGGTGGCACCCCGAACAAGTTGCCCCAAGATGGTTACAACAAGCCCGATTACTATTGGCCAATAGTAATAGGTTTCACCAAAAACAGTTTCGGGGAAGAGGTTTGGCGAAGGAAGAAACAATGTGGCATATAATAGAATGAAAAGCCAGTTACGATAGCGAAAGAAGAAGTTTCCTATAGCGACCATGTTATTTCTTTTTAAAAGCGATCAGTCCGGCGAAATTGTACCATTTGAAAAAGACCTCGCAATGTTCGAATCCTACATCTCTGAGTAATGAAATATTCTCACTCAGTTTGTAAGGGATGAGCACATTTTCGAGCGCTTCCCTTTTTTGAGAAATTTCAAGATCACTGTAATGGTTTCTTCTTTTGTAGTTGTAATAGTACTTTATGAACTCACGATTCTGATCGCTGTCTTCCGCCAATATTTTTTCAACCAGGATTAATACACCCCCGGGATTAAGCCCCTGCAAAATTTCTCTGAGCAATTTTTCCCGGTTGATCGGCCTGATAAATTGAAGGGTAAGACAGAGCACCGCTACGGAAGCGTTTTGCATACCCAGACCTTTGTTGAGATCCGCCACTTCCAGAGAGATTTTTCTTTGTATGCCGGCCTCCTTCAATTTCTCCTGGCACTTTGCCAGCATATTTTCCGAATCGTCGAGGCCAATGAATTCGATACCCGGTTTTACCAGGCTGTCCATACCAATCAGTGTGGTACCTGTTGAACAACCCAGGTCGTATACGGTAGAACCCTCCACAGCATGATCTGCGGCCTGCTCCGCAATCATCCGTTGAATTTCTCCATAGAAGGGAACCGACCGGTTGACCATATCGTCGAAAACTTTCGCAACCGACTGGCCAAAGCGAAAATCCGAAGCAGCAGTAATAGGCTGACGGAAGACCTCGTCTTTCGTTTGCATGTCCGTACTCTTTATGTGTAATAAATTGCTCACTGCTGTTATTCAAAACAGGAAGTAAGCCTGACCTTGGAACAGGGTGTATTGAAAAGTTTAAGCGGAATGGTGGTTACGTAAGTTAGAACAAAAATGCGGCCAGTAATGTTAAGTTTGCTATATGAAAAGAATCTATCATCTCGGAAATTGTACAACCTGCCAGGCTATATTAAAAGATACAAAACTGGATAAAAAGGGTATTCCCATGCAGGATATAAAGTTTGAGAAGATTACGCCGGAGCAATTGGAAGAAATGAAGAAAATGACAGGTAGTTATGAATCACTGTTCAGCAGGAGGGCTCTCAAATACAAGGAATGGAAGCTCAAGGACAAACAACTGACCGAGAACGACTATCGGGATTATATCCTCCAGGAGTACACTTTTTTGAAAAGACCGGTGATAATCATCGATAAAGATATATTTGTTGGAAGTGATAAGAAGAATGTGGAAGCATTGACCAAAAGGACAAAAGAGCTGTAAGTAGCCCGATCCATACTATCTTCGCCGCATGGAAAGAACTGAAATTAACACCCTCGGCGAGTTTGGATTAATAGAACATCTTACCAAAAATATTGAGCTTCATAATGTTTCCTCCATTGTGGGAGTTGGCGATGATGCGGCGGTTATCGATCATTTTGGAAAGCAGACCGTCGTTACAACCGATCTGCTCATCGAAGGGGTTCATTTCGACCTGGCCTATACTCCACTCAAACATCTTGGTTATAAAAGCGTTATAGTGAATCTCAGCGATATCTACGCTATGAACGCCACTCCTACGCAGATTACGCTGAGCCTGGGCATCAGCAACCGCTTTAGTGTTGAATCGCTGGAAGAATTCTACGAAGGGGTATATGCTGCTTGCGAAAAGTATAATGTAGACCTGGTAGGGGGCGATACGGCCTCTTCTCAAAAAGGATTTATCATATCCGTTACGGCGATAGGTGAAGTGAGCCCCGACCAATATGTTACGCGGAAGGGCGCCAAAAAAGGTGACCTGCTATGCTGTTCGGGAGACCTCGGCGCTGCCTATATCGGCCTGCTTTTCCTCGAAAGAGAAAAGCGGATCTTTCTCGAAAATCCCACTATTCAACCTGATTTGGAAGGCGAAGATTATGTCATCGGCCGCTTATTGAAACCGGAAGCAAGAAAGGATATCATTGAATTCCTCGAGCAGAACGATATTCGACCGACTTCCATGATGGATATCAGCGACGGGCTGAGTTCGGAAATTCTTCATGTATGTCGCCAGAGTCAGCTTGGCTGCGTACTATATGAGGAAAAAATACCGGTTAGCGAGGCAACCCGCGCGGCAGCCTTCAAGTTTGAACTCGACCCCACCGCCTGCGCACTTAGTGGCGGAGAAGATTATGAGTTGTTGTTCACGTTGTCACAATCTGACTATGAAAAAATCGTTTTAAACGAGCAGATAAGCGTGATTGGCTATATGACCGACCCCTCGGAACCACCACACATTATTACCAAAGGTGGGGGCAAACATGCCATCACCGCCCAGGGCTGGAATGCCTTTCAACCCAGAAAATAAAAGCGGGTGGGCTATGCAGACAATCGGATTATGATGAAGAGGTACTCGTTTTTATGTATCGTTGCCTGGATTTTGCTGGAGGCCTGCTCCAGCCAGCGGGGCGCATTTAACCCGGATAAAAAATACGACCCGGTCACGCTTCAGCAAGACTATACGATCTTCAGAAACATACTGCAGGAATATCACCCCAGCCTGTATTGGTTTACACCCAAAGACAGCATGGATTATTATTTCGATAACGGGTATGCCCAGTTGACAGATTCCATGACCGAGCCCGCTTTCAGGAATGTGCTGTTGAATGTGATTACCAAAATTCGCTGCGGACATACTTCCCTTCGCTTTTCCCGGAAATACAGTAAATACCTGGATACAGCCCATCTCCGCACTTTTCCGCTGAGTTTCAAAGTTTGGCAGGATTCGTTGGCTGTTATCGGAAACCTGCATCCACGCGACTCAATCCTAAGAAGGGGAACTCTTGTAACGAGCATTAATGGTATTCCGGCAAGAAAACTGACCGACACATTTCTAAATTACCTGGTCACCGACGGGAATGCACTGATCGGAAAATACCAGACAATGAGTTCCCGCGGCAGTTTCGGGTCCCTGTACCGGAATGTGTATGGAATAACGCCCAAGTTTGAAGTGGGCTATATCGATCCCTTCGGACAGGAGAAAGTAGTAACCGTTTCGTCATTTACCCCTGTTCGTGATACCGCCAGAAAGATAGTAGGAACGCAACTACCCTCTCCCCGGAATCCGCAGCCCGCCCCAGCTCCGATGCCTCGTTTCAATGCCAATCGTAATATTCAGATAGATACGACCCTGTCGTCGGCCTATATGACCGTGAACACTTTCTCAAGAGGTCATGGCCTGAGAAAGTTTTTCCGAATCAGCTTCCGAGAAATGAGAAAGTTGAAAATTCGCAACCTGGTCATTGATGTGAGAGCGAACGGTGGCGGCGATCCCAACCTGTCGACGCTTCTCACTAAATATGTAGCCGATCATCGATTCAAAATTGCCGATTCTTTGTATGCCATTCGACGAACCGGGCACTACAATAAGTATATCAAGAACTTTTTCTTTTATCGCCTGTCACTGCTATTTGCAGCCCGGAAAAAGAAGGACGGACTTTATCATTTTACTTATTTTGAGAAGCATTATTACAAACCCAAACGGAAAAACCATTTCAATGGGGATGTGTATATCATTACAGGTGGTAACTCTTTTTCAGCAACAACCATCTTTGCCAAATCAGTGCAACATCAAAAGAATGTATGGATAGTAGGAGAAGAGACGGGTGGTGGTGCATACGGTAATACCGCCTGGAAGATTCCCGATGTAAAGCTTCCCAATACCGGTATTCGTTTCAGGCTGCCATTGTTCAGACTGGTGATGGATCAGGCGGCCGTAGCTGCTGGTCGCGGACTGATGCCTGATATTGAAGCAGCGCCCAATGTCGAGACGATTCGCAGAGGAATAGATCCTAAATCCGAAAAAGTGAAGGAATTGATTATTCGGAAGAATATGGCCAGGCAATAATAATCAGGCGACGATGATCTCAACCTGGTTCAGCTGATCATCGAGAATTACCAATGAAGCCTCGGCACCTTTTTCTAACACCCCAATCTTACGATCCTTAATAAACACCGACTGATATGTTCCCGCCATTCTCAGGGATTCCTCCAGTGACAGGCCCAGGTGATTCATTCCATTCCTCACACATTGAAGCATCGTTAAGGAAGACCCCGACAGGGTTCCATCGGGCAGGGAAAAATGATCGCCTTTGAACTCATGCACATATTCTCCCGATAGATTTTCGGTAACGGCATCCGTAATATAGAACAGCCTTTTTCCCATTACGGCTTTGGCAATTCGAATCGCGGCAAAATCCACATGGATACCGTCTGCCACCACGCTGCTCATCGCAGTCGGGTGATCCAGGATCGCGCCGACCATTCCGGGAGCACGATGGAGTAATCCGGACATGGCATTGAAGAGGTGAGTAGCTACCGGAATTCCCAGGTTAAACCCGTCAGTTGCCTGCTGGTAAGTGGCATTGGTATGCCCTGCCGATACCAATATTCCTTTATGGATCAATTTTTCTATGAAGGAAGTTTCGCAACATTCCGGTGCGAGCGTAATCATTTTGAGAGAGGTGGAACCCTTTTCTAAAAGCAGGTCTACTTCTTCCATTGTTGGTTTCTTGATAAACTTTTCAATGTGAGCCCCTCTTTTTACCGGGTTGAGATAGGGTCCCTCGAGGTGAAGCCCCAGCAATCCTTTCCCCCCGGCATTCCAATAGGCATCGACCACCTCCATTCCTTTCAGGAATTTCTCAATCGAATTGGTTGCCATAGTGATCATAAAGTACGCACAACCGCCGCTGAGACAATATTGGTAAGTTGATTCTATGGAGGCGATAGATAATTCCTGGGAAAACATTTTTCCATTACCCCCATAAATCTGCATATCGATAAATGCCGGGCAGAGTAAATTTCCCTTCAGGTCATAGCGTTTGTATTCGTCGGAAATCTCATTTACGTCGACCAGCGCTTCAACAACACTGCCATTGACGAGCAGCGCCTTTCCTTTTTCAATAGTTGTTCCGGTAAAAATGGGTCCGTTGGTGTAGGCGGTCTTCATTCAACTAAGTTAGGGTTCAATTAGAAAATCATCCGCGTCTTTAAGGAACGGAAGCTTTGCGCGGATTTCGTCGAGGTGTTTTTTATCAAGTTCTATGGTGAAAATATCTTCTTCATGCGCTTTGGTGTATAATACTTCTCCGAGTGGATCGACGACCATACTGTCGCCGCTGTGGTAAATACCATTTCCATCATTGCCCACCCGATTAACGCCGATCACATAGCATTGATTTTCTATAGCGCGGGCTTGCAGAAGGGTTTTCCAGGCATGATTGCGTTTCTCCGGCCAGTTGGCAACATAAATGATCGCATCATACTCGGCCGTTGGTTTAATAGCCGGGGATTGTCTTGACCATACAGGGAATCGCAGATCATAACAGATCAGCAGATTGATTTTCCACCCTTTTACGGAGGCGATGAATCTTCTTTCTCCCGGGCGGTAAAACTGGTCTTCGTTGGCATAGCCAAAAAGATGACGTTTATCATAGGTACCAAAATCACCCGTCGGCAGCATCCAGATCAGGCGGTTGAAGAATTCTTCATTATCCCGGGCAATCATGCTTCCCGTTAGAATGATTTTTTTCTCACGCGCTACTTTTTTCATCCAGGCGATCGTTTCTTCTTCCATGGTTTCAGACAGCCCGGAGGGGTTCATGCTAAAACCCGTGCTAAACATTTCCGGAAGAATCACAATCTCAGTTTTATCCTGGATAGACATGATCTTTTTTTCCAGCATCTCCAGGTTTGCCGGCTTATCCTCCCAGAAAAGGGAAGTTTGGATGAGGGTGATGTGGAGTGGTTTGGACACGAATTATACGAATTATGCGAATTACACGAATTACACGAATTAGGCGAATTAGACGAATTAAAGTTAACACATTTGCGGAAAGAGGTTAGACAGGCACACTTTTCCAGCTAATATTTCGCCTAATTCGTGTAATTCGCGTAATACGCGTAACACTATTCGAGGATGGCGGTGGCTTCTATCTCAATCAGGTAATCTTCTGCGATGAGCCCTTTCACTTCGATCATGCTCGTGCAGGGTTTGATGTCTTTGAAGAATTCTCCGTGTGCGCGACCATATTCTTCCCAGCGGGAGATGTCTGTTACAAACATGCGAGTTCTGACCACATCTTTCAGGGAGGCTCCGGCTTTTTCCAGCACTTTTTCGATTTTCTGTATGATAAATTTTGTCTGTTCATAAGCGCTGATGCCGCCCACGAGCTGGTTGTTTTCGTCGACAGCAACCGTTCCGGTTACTTCGATCGTATTCCCGATTTTTACGGCTCTGCTATAGCCTACGATATCTTCCCATTTGGCGCCTGAAGAATAGTTTGTTCTGCTCATAAGGAGGGTTTATATAGATACTTGAATGATTGTTGGTTTATTATGATTTGATGTCGATGTTTTCCGGTTTGATCAGGGGCGCGCCATTGATACGGAGATAGATTTGCGCCGCTGTCACCACATCTTTCTGGCAATACGAGACGATCCTCGGAAGATTTTGCTCCTTATAGTAGACCTCGGCCACCATGCTTCCATCGATATCGTCTTTGGGAGTTGGAATGCCCAGTGCATGAGCCAGCAGGTTAAGCGAGGTGTAGCTCTTGAAGTCTCCGAATTTCCAAAGTTCCATCGTATCAAGAAAGGGCACTTCCCAGGGTTTTTTACCAGAGCTGTTCAGAATGGATGGAATTGGAATATTGTTGATGATCATTCGACGGCATAAATAAGGAAAGTCGAATTCTTTGCCATTGTGAGCGCATAGAAATTTGTTAGGCTCGACAGACCATTTCCGGATCATCTCTGAGAATTCGTATAAGAGTAGTTTTTCGTCGTTTCCGGAAAAGGATTTCAGGCTGATTTTTTTGTCGTCTCCATTTCCGGTTACTACGCCGCAGCTGATGCAGATGACCTTGCCGAATTCCGCATAGATACCCGCGCGACCATAGATCGACTCAATCGTTTCCTCTTCGCGACTGCGGAGAAGGGCTTCTGCTTTTCTCCGCCAAAGTTCTTTCCAGTCTTCCGGAACCAGCTCAAACTCCCGGTACTGTGGAACCGTTTCGATATCGAGGAAAAGAATGTTGTTGAATAACATGAGGAAAGATTACGGATTACGAATGTCGGATGACGGATGATTTTGGCAAATTTATTTTTTAAGATGTTTGTATTTCGAAGGGAAATATCGGTTTTTGAACTTGATGTTACGGCATAATTCCCAATTAGTAGCAATTCAAGCTTCGCCGATGCTCTTGTTTTTTGTAGTAATAATAATCCGTCCGATGATTTTGTTGATTCGTTCAATCATAATTAGCAATTGGGTAGGATCAGGAAACCCTAAGGAGTGTTTACAAAGCAGAAGCCAATACTCTGTTTCTTCCCCCTCTTTTATGGCGACTTTAAATTTGTGAATAAAATCAGGTCGACTTTCAGCATGCTGCGCTTCCATGGCATTTGCGCCAATTGCGGTTGCGGATCGGAAGAGTTGCTTTGCAAGGGTATATTTTCTGTTTACCTCTAACTGTTCGCAATAATCAATTATAAGAAGAGAGAAATCAAAACATAAAGACAAAACTTCATTTTTTCTAATCTTATTGATGTTCATTTTTTGAAAAGATAGGAAGACTTGTCGTATGTGTCATGAATTTACAGGCTGGAATTTCATCACAATAAAATGTTTTTTCACCAGGAATATTGTCAAAACATACCGGGATATTTCAAATGCGATGTTTCTGGTCGGTTGTGTATTCGGGTCAGCTTTCATTTCACATCCGTCATCCGTCATTCACAATCCGAAATCCGTAATTGCATTGGCAAATTGACTAATTCACTAATTGCATTCCATTCGTCATTCGCCATCCGTAATCCGTAATTGCATTCGTCACCCGCCTCTTCCGGACTTCAATTCCTGGACGCAAAGATCGCAAAGAACCGCAGATGGCGCAAAGCCTTATTGAGAGTTAATCGTCATTGACTAATTGGCAAATTGACTAATTCACTAATTGCATTCCATCCGTCATCCGTAATTCTCATTGGCAAATTGACTAATTGCCAAATTGGCCAATTGCTCACAAGTATTTATCTCCTTTGTTTCTCTTTACTTCTGCCACGTATTCTTTTATTTCCTGTTCTTTTTCTTTTTTGCAGATGAGGAGGACGTCTTTGGTATCTACTACAATGTAATCTTCCAGTCCCTGCAATACAACGAGTTTATCATTGTTGTTATGTACCATATTGCGATGAGCGTCGAATACGATTACATTTTCACCGGCTACGGCATTGCCCAGGTAATCTTTTTCGAGATTCTCATAGGCGCTATTCCAGGTGCCCAGGTCACTCCATCCGAAAGAGGAAGGAATAACATAAACATTATCGGCTTTTTCCATGATACCGAAGTCGATGGAAATATTCGTGCACTGAGGATAGATTCGTTGAATGGCTTTATTTTCTTCTGTGGTGTTGAAGTTCAATTTTTCAGCAGCAAAAACATCATACATTTCCGGCATGTGCTTTTCGAAGGCAGAGATGATGTTCTTTACCTGCCATACGAAAATGCCTGCGTTCCAGAGAAACTCGCCGCTGGCGAGGAAGGTTTTGGCCAGGTCGAGATTCGGTTTCTCTGTAAAGGTTTTTACTTTGAAAACATTGTCAGTTACGGCGTGTTGCTCGTACTGGATATATCCGTAGCCCGTATTGGGATAGGTGGGTTTGATGCCCAGTGTAATAAAAGCGTTGTGTTTGTTGACGAATGCCAGCGCTTCCAGCGATACTTTTTTGAATGCAATCGTATCCAGGATCAGGTGATCTGATGGCGCTACGATCAGGGAGGCATGCGGATCTTTTTCTAATAACTTGAAAGAGATATAAGCAATACAGGGAGCTGTATTTTTTCGGGACGGCTCACCGAGAATATTCTGCAGAGGAATCTGCGGTATTTGCTTTTTAACGATGTTGATGTACTCGTTTGAAGTAACTACATAGATGTTTTCCTCTGGTATGAACGATGCGAAACGATCGTAAGTCGATTGTATGAGTGTTTTACCTGTATTCAGGATGTCCAGGAACTGTTTCGGATAGTTGGTACGGCTCATTGGCCAGAAACGGCTTCCGATCCCTCCGGCCATTATGGCCACATAGTGGTGTTTGTTCATGTTCAATTTTAGATTGGTGCGGAATCCATTCGAGCCTTCTCCGATCAAATCAACCCTTCTCTCACGAGGTCATGCAAATGTATAATTCCCAGGTATTTTTTTCCTTCTACAACGGCCAGCTGAGTAATATCGTATTGACGAAGTAAGTCAAGCGCTTCCACGGCCAACGCATCGGGTGATACGGTCCTCGGGTGACCGGTCATGATATCCGAAGCGGTGACGCCTTCCAGCGAATTGTGTTTTTCCAGCATTCGACGCAAATCTCCGTCGGTAATCACCCCCAGCAATTCCTGGTTGTCGTTGATCACCGCAGAAATTCCCATGCGTTTGCGGGAAATCTCCATGATCACTTCTTTCAACCCGGCCGATGCTTTTACTGCCGGCTTTTCATTATTTACATAAAGGTCGGATACGTGCAGGTATAATTTCTTACCCAATGTGCCGCCCGGGTGAAACTTGGCAAAATCGTCGCTTCCAAATCCTTTCAGTTCCATTAAAACAACGGCCAGCGCATCGCCCATCACCATCTGAGCGGTCGTGCTGGAAGTGGGCGCCAGGTTATTCGGACAGGCTTCCTGTGATACCGTGGTGTTCAATACCAGTGTTGCCTGGCGTGCAAGATATGATTCAGTATTACCGACAATGGCAATGAGAGGATTTCCAAAATTCTTAATGAGTGGCACCAGCACTTTTATTTCCGGACTTTCACCACTCTTACTGATGACGATGGTTACATCTCCCTGTTGTACCATACCCAGATCACCGTGAATGGCGTCCGCCGCATGCATGAAAATGGCCGGAGTGCCGGTCGAGTTCAGTGTTGCGACAATCTTCTGCGCGATCACCGCGCTCTTCCCGATACCACTTATCACTACTCGTCCCTTGCACTGGTGTATAGCTTCCACTGCTTTGGCAAAGTCTTCATTGATATAGCTTTCCAGCTGGGCAATCGCGGCGGATTCCAGTCTTACTGTTTGACGTGCAAGGTCCTGTATGGAAGATGGCTTCATAACAAGGCGCAAATGTAACCACAATTTGATAGATTGATTCACCATCAATGTATTTGACTGCTTCGGTCCCGGTTGCGGCATAAGCATTCTTTTAACAAATAACCCTCCCCCGGGAGGCTGTTTTTTATTAACTTCGCTGCCCATCCAAAATAACGGGTAGTTTCCCCGCCCCGCATTTGAGCGGTTATCGGAAATCAGCTCGTTTTTGCGCCAAAATCAAGCGCCAATGGGCCTGAGGTTCAACTGATTAGTAATTCATAAGGTTCTTTGCTTCAGGGTGAGAAGGAAAATTTAGAGCATGGCAACAACAACGAAAAAAGCTGCAGGCAAAACAGCCAAATCAAAAAAAACCAGCGAAAAGGCTGGAGCCTATTCAAGCGCCGCCTTACACGAAGCTTTACAGGCAAACTTTGGTTTCGATTCTTTTAAAGGAAACCAACTCGCGATTATTCAGGCATTACTTTCCGGAAAAGATACGTTCGTCATAAAACCAACAGGCGGTGGTAAAAGTCTGTGTTATCAGTTACCCGCCATTGTTAGTGAGGGAGTGGCTATCATCGTCAGTCCACTTATTGCCTTGATGAAAAACCAGGTCGACCTGGTTCGCAGTTATAGCAGTAAAGATGAAGTGGCGCACTTCCTTAACTCTACGTTGACTAAAAAACAGATCCAGGAAGTTCATGATGATCTGTTAAGTGGTCATACCAAGATGTTGTATGTGGCGCCGGAAACTCTAACCAAGCAGGAGAACCTCGAATTCTTCAGCGATCTTAAGCTTTCGTTCTTCGCCGTGGATGAGGCGCATTGTATTTCTGAATGGGGACATGATTTCAGGCCAGAGTATCGTCGACTCAAGGAGATGATGACGCAGATCAATCCCGACATTCCCATTATTGCCTTGACCGCTACTGCCACCCCCAAGGTGCAGAGTGATATTATACAAAACCTCGGTTTGAGGGAGCCCGAAATTTTTGTGTCTTCCTTCAACCGGCCGAATCTCTATTACGAGATTCAACCCAAGATCAAAAAAGCGCAGACCGATGAATCCATAGTTCGATTCATCAAGAGCATGGGTACCAAGAGCGGAATTATTTATACGCTCAACCGCAAAACAACAGAAGACCTCGCCGATATTCTCAATGCCAACGGTATAAAAGCCGTGGCTTACCATGCCGGCCTCGATGGTAAACTTCGAGCTACCCGCCAGGACCAGTTCCTCAATGAGGATGTTCAGGTGATTTGTGCGACCATCGCATTTGGAATGGGTATCGATAAACCCGATATCCGTTTTGTAATACATTACAATATTCCAAAGTCGATTGAGAATTATTACCAGGAAACCGGTCGTGCCGGCCGCGATGGTCTCGAGGGAAAATGTATTCTTTATTATTCTCATAAAGACGTAAGTAAGCTGGAACACCTGATGCGCGACAAACCTTTAAGTGAAAGGGAAGTAGGCGCACAGTTGATCAGCGAAACCGTAGCCTTTGCCGAAAGCGGTGTGTGCAGAAGAAAAGTGCTGATGAGCTATTTCGGAGAGGAATATACCGAAGAGAATTGCGGGCAATGTGATAACTGCCGCCATCCCAAGGAAAAAGTCGAAGCGAAAGAAGAGGTGGTGAAAGTATTGAAGACTGTCAAGGCGCTCGATGAGCGTTTTGCCGCCGATTATGTGATCAATATCATTATTGGTAAGTTGACACCAAATATCACCATGTTTAGACATGAGGGTATTGCGGAGTTTGCCTGTGGCAATGACCAGCCCGAGCATTTCTGGAATTCACTGATCAGACAGATGTTGCTCGAAGGATTACTCAGTAAGGATATTGTTGAATATGGTGTATTGAAGATTACGAAGGCCGGGCAGGCATTTTTGAAAAAGCCCAAATCGTTCAGCATCGTGTTGAACAATTTGTTTGAAGATGCCAATGCCGACGACGAAGAGGGTATGCAGGAGTCTAATACCGGGGCCGCTGCCGACGAGAAGCTTTTCGAGATGTTGAAGGATCTCAGGCAAAAAGAATCCAAGAAAAAGGGATTGCCTCCGTTTGTGATTTTCCTCGAAACATCGCTGCAGGATATGGCCACCTTGTATCCCACCAGCCTGGCAGATTTGGAAAAATGCCAGGGTGTGAGCAAGGGAAAGGCCATGCGTTATGGAAAGCCTTTTGTGGATTTAATCGCCCGTTACGTGGAGGAGAATGATATCGTGAAGCCCGATGATTTTGTGATGAAGAGTGTGGTGAACAAGAGTGGCAACAAGGTTTATATTATTCAGCAGACCGATAAGAAGATCCCCCTCGAAACCATCGCCAAGAACAAGGGGTGGAGGCTCGATGAGATGCTGGAGGAGATGGAAACCATCGCTGCCAGCGGAACCAAGCTGAACCTCGACTATGCCATCGACGAGATGTTAGGGGAGGATGAGCAGGAGGATATTCTCGAGTACTTTAAAGGTTGCGAGACTTCATCCTTGCAGGTAGCATTGGAAGAGTTGGCAGATGGAGGGTATAACTGGGAACAGCTCAAGATCATGAGGATCAAGTTCCTGGCAGCTTACGGAATGTAGGGAATGATTTGCCCGATAGTTGATGAGTGAGCAGGCTGATGGGGGTGTGAAAATTGAGGGTTCAGGCAAAATTTGTTTGTGATTCTTAACGAGTTCCCCTATTTTTGCTGCCCGCTTGAGCAATCTGGCGGCGTATGGTGCGGTAGCTCAGTTGGTAGAGCAAAGGACTGAAAATCCTTGTGTCGGCGGTTCGATCCCGCCCCACACCACAGAAGCGGGAAAATTGACATCAGTGTTGGTTTTCCCGCTTTCTTTTTCTGCTAAAACCTGCTTCAGGCTGGCAAAGTAGAGAAACACAGCATTGATTCTTGGCGTTCGATAATCCTGCGTTTCCTTGTTTACATAAATTCCTTCCGGAAACAGGAGGTATTGAATCCGTTGCTTATTGGCATAATCGCTCAAACGCCACAGGGACGGGAGGTTTGACGAAAACTCAAGGGCCATTTCCACACTATTTTCCAAGTTCGATAAATAAGTGCCGGACTTAGCAAGCTGAAGTTCGATCTGTTTCCGCTCCCCTTCAAATTTTTCCTTTAGTTGCTGGTATGACTCCCGGTCAATATCGCCTTCTATAAACCGTTCATTTAGCTTTAAAATCTTTGCTGCCAGCTCTGAAAGGTTTCTGTTGAGGATAGCTGTTTGTTCTTTTTTGTCGATGTTCTTTTCATGATAAACAGCTTTCATATCATCTGCAATTAAAGAACGAACAGAGGGGCTCACATCCAAGCTGAGGTCTTTCATCAGTTAAACAAAATCCTCATGTAAACGACCAGCATTCAGATTGCTGTTACAGCCCTTAGTGTTGCACTTATAATACCAGATGATTTCCTTTTTCTTATAGGCAGTAAAAAACTCATTACATCTGTCACACCTTAAAAAACGTTTCAAAGGAGCTTCTTCTCTTTCATGCTTTATCTTAATGCCATCCTTATTGTGGGGAAGGGCATTATTCGCTTTGAGGAATATTTCTTTTGAAACCATTTTCTCGTGATTGCCTTCCACTACCTGTCCGTCCAGCATATTA
>JBGAHR010000100.1:0-8771 GCA_044226045.1 Chitinophagaceae bacterium | reverse complement strand
AGAGAACCTGGTCGGATCTACTTATTCCTGCCGGAAATAAAAGATTCTCGCATTTGATTGTAGGCATACTTGTGCGAGTAAAAGATGCACGAGGTAAAAAGATCCCCCGTAGTCTGAGACTACGGGGGATCTTTTTACCTCGATCGCATGGACCTAATTAATTAGGGAACTCTTTGTATTGCTTGGTGTTCTTAAAGGTTGGCGTGTACAGCTTTGCAATAATTTAAAATACTCTTTAGATAAGCAAGCTTACTTGAGTAAGCCTACCAATTTTCTAAACCAAATAATTAAATAATCTAATCCCCATCCAAATAATGTAGATAAGACAACCAACTAATGTAATTGTGACAATGACCACTTCTGTATCATTCTCAATAACGAACTTTCTTGCATCGTTTTTATCGTAAATAATTGGATAAAGATTTTCAGGTTTGTATGAAAAGATTTCTGAAAAGGCTGTATGTCTGGGAAAATTCGAAACTGCTTCGCCAGTTTCAGTTTTAAATGACATTATTGGAACTACCATGTTTTTAAAGAAAACACTAAACCGATATACTTTAAATGAAGTTACCCTCGCCATCGTTTTATAGCCTCCACTTACAAGCTTAAAATAAAAATACAAGAATTTAAACAAATAGAGAATAGTAAAACTCGCTACTAGAAAAAAGATAATACTTGCTATCATATAAATTAAATTAATACTACTTTTTTGTAAAATGCAATTCAAATAACTAAGAATAATGTAAGGTTAGGTCTTCGACTTCTATATTAAAACGAAATAAACCTCGCATCCATAAATCGTAGTCTGCTAATTAGTGTTTCGCGTTTTATAAATTCTTTTATTTAAATCTCCCGCTCGCGTAAGTATGCCATGCTCTACCTTCCATGCTTACCCGACACCCATTCCAGTTTCAATTTACTCAAAATTCCCATGAACTCAGGGTAGCTGGCGCAAGAGTTCCGGACATTTCGTCTGGACTACTTGTGTCTGCTGGAAGTACAAGTATCTTACATACCGTCTCAGGAAGTTCGACCTACTCTATCAAAATCTGTTCGGAGCAGGCTTCACCGAAACTCCGACAAATACCCAAGCTGCGGTACAAAAAGACTATTACACTAATTGAAAAAGATTGATCGACATCAGTCTAATTGAACCAATTTGCAGGATAAATCATATACGATGATGACCGATTGTCGCAGATTAGCAGTTCATATTTTTTCCCAGGTACAATCACTCTGCTTTTCACGGCACGAGTAGTCCCGACCGGTCTCTGTAGTTCAAGTCATTCCGAATTATACGGTCGGGAACACTCGCGCCAGCTCCCTAAATTTCAAAGATTCTCGGGCCACCCGGGGATCTTTTTACCTCGATCGCATGGACCTTGACATTTAGAATACTCACTGTTTTGCGTAGTGGTAATACACAAGAGTCGATAACCCTTCGCGCAAGTATGTCAACCACTTTCCAAGATGCTCAATGGCTTACTGATCATCAATTTAATTTACCTCTCAAGGTTGATTCCCTATTCAAAAAGGGTCCCACCCCCGCTTTGTTCTGCCTCAACCCCCTTTTTTCCGGAAACGGGCTCTTTCAAATAAATTAGTACATTGCAGAAACGATTGCCTGCCATCGAGGCGGCTACTGAGCGGTTGGTCAAACAACCGCTCAGTTTTTTTTCTGATAACGAAACTAGCCAACGAATCGGCTGCTGTAACTTGCCTGCTATGTTACAACCCTGGCGCACCGGGAAAATCATTCGCATCAAACCCGAAACCGACAGCACCCGTCGTTTCTGGCTGGAAGTGCCCGAGCTGGACCGGTTTGACTTCAAGCCGGGGCAGTTTGTCACACTCGACCTGCCGATTCACGAAAAACCCAACAAAAGATGGCGGAGCTATTCCATTTCCAGCTGGCCCGACGGCACCAGTGTCTTTGAACTGGTAGTGGTTCATTTGAAAGAAGGCGCCGGCAGCGGGTATCTATTCAATGAAGTGACGATCGGCTCGGAATTAAAGTTCAGAGGACCCCAGGGAACTTTTGTGCTTCCCGAATCAATCGATCAGGACATTTACCTCATCTGCACCGGAACCGGGGTGGCGCCCTTCAGAAGTATGGTGCAGCATATCAAAACACAGGCTATCCCGCATAAAAATATTCACCTGGTCTTTGGAACCCGGCACCAGTCGGATATCTTGTACTACCAGGAATTCATTCAACTTCAACAGCAACTGCCGGGATTTTTTTATCATCCGGTATTGTCACGGGAAGACTGGCAGGGTTTGAAAGGTTATGTGCATGACGTGTATGAACAGCTTTGCCGTCAAAATAATACAGCGGAAACTCCGGAACCGGCGCGTTTTTACCTGTGTGGCTGGAAAAATATGGTAGACGAGGCCAAAGAGCGTATCCTGCAGATGGGATACGATCGGAAAAGCATTCACCTTGAATTGTATGGATAAATCAGGAACCTGATTGCTGTTTAACCGGGCCAGTAGCTCCCAGCACCTTTTTGCGGGTGCTTACATCGGGCAGCTTGTTAGCCACATCTTCTTTCTGGGCGTTGATCGGTATCACAGGAATAGTTGGTTGAGAAACGGACTGAAGAATTTCAATTTTTTCTTTCTGCAACTGAAGGATCTCGGCATGGCAGTTGAGCATTTCCTTTTCGAGCTCATTGACTTTCCCTTTAAGCGAGCTGATCTGGCCTGACCTGATTACAAATGCAATGACAGCAGATACTATCATCAATACCGGAACCAGGAAAATGTTCACATGCACTTCCAATAAAAGCATAAGCATTTTTTTCTTGGCAGTTTCAATGGCTGAGCGTCCATTGAACAACCATTTCAAATATTAGGGATAAGGACGACTGAAAATATTTAAACAAAAATAGGTTATGAAATCTGTTTTTCCACAATCTCCCTGATCTTGTTTACAGGAATTCTTTCCTGACTCATGGTATCCCTGTATCTGATAGTAACAGTTCCATCCTCTTTTGTCTGGTGATCGATGGTTACGCAGAAGGGAGTACCTAATGCGTCCATGCGACGGTAACGTTTGCCAATTGCATCTTTTTCTTCGTAAAAACACTTGAAATGAGGTTTGCACTCATTCAAAATGTCCCTTGCGATCTCCGGCAAACCATCTTTCTTCAGCAATGGCAGAATGGCCAGTTTGATGGGCGCCAGTTTTGGCGGGAATTTCAACACTACCCGATCATCCTTCTTATCCGGGGTACTCAGGTCTTCTTCCGTATAGGCATGGCTCATCACCAGCAGGAACATACGGTCAAGCCCGATCGATGTTTCAATCACATATGGAACGTAATTCCCATATGGCTTACCTGTTTTCTCATCAATATCATTGTCGAAATACTGTATCTTCTTTTTACTGTATAACTGGTGTTGACTTAAATCAAAGTCAGAGCGCGAATGTATTCCCTCCACTTCCTTGAATCCAATGGGAAACTCAAACTCGATATCGCAGGCGGCTTTGGCATAATGTGCGAGCTTTACATGATCGTGATAACGGTACTTTTCCCGGGAAATACCCAGGCTCAGATGCCACTTCAACCTCTCTTCCTTCCAGTACTGGTACCAGGCATCTTCTGTTCCGGGGCGGACAAAAAACTGCATCTCCATCTGCTCGAACTCCCGCATACGAAATACAAACTGGCGGGCAACGATCTCGTTCCGAAAGGCCTTTCCCACCTGCGCGATACCGAAAGGTATCTTCATCCTTCCGGTTTTTTGCACATTCAGGAAGTTTACAAAGATTCCCTGGGCTGTTTCCGGTCGCAGGTATATCTTGTTATCCTCGTCATCGGCGGAAGCGGTTGATCCAAATTCGGTGCTGAACATCAGGTTGAACTGGCGGATATCGGTCCAGTTGGAGGTTCCGCTCACCGGGCACTTGATTTTATTATCCTCGATCAGTTTTTTCAAGCCGGCAAAATCGTCGCGCGACTGGCATTCTTCCATGGCAGCGATCAGGTCGGTGGCTTCTTGTTCCTTTCCCTGGGCTTTCAGTTCATCGGCATATCCTTCAATGAGGTGGTCGACCCGATAGCGCTTCTTGCTGTCTTTATTGTCGATCATCGGATCATTGAAATTATCAACGTGCCCGCTGGCTTTCCAGGTGGTGGGGTGCATGAAAATAGCGGCATCAATGCCCACAATGTTCTCATGGAGCTGTGTCATACTCTTCCACCAGTAATCGCGGATATTTTTCTTCAGTTCACTGCCCCACTGGCCATAATCATATACGGCGGCCAGTCCGTCGTAGATCTCACTCGACGGAAAAATAAAACCATACTCTTTACAATGTGAAATGATCGCCTGAAACCGGCTGTTATCGTTTGCCATAGGGCGCAAAGATAAGTAATGTCGCTGCTCGTTTGAGGTTTCGGGAAGCTAAAATGATACAGGAACCAACCCGTATGGCCGCAAACATCACCGGTCATTCCTTGGTTCGATTACCCGTTTGTGATCGGGCTGCTGTTGCAGGGATAATTCTGATTCCACTTCGATCTCCTGTATCCAGACTGCATAATCATTCGGATAGATCCGGGAGCCGCGATGTATAACGTATACCCGGGTAAACACAGCTCCGAAATATAAAATAACGGCCGAATAATACACCCATAGCAATATCAGGATTACCGAACCTGCCGCGCCATAAGAACTGGAAAGACGGCTCTTGCCGAGATAATAACTGATCAAAAACTTACCGAGCATGAACAGAATGGCTGTGGTAATGGCGCCCACCCGGATATGTTTCCATTGTATCCGCGCATCGGGCAACACTTTAAAAATAATCCCAAACAACAAGGTTATGATCAGAAAGGTGAGCAGGAAATTGATGATGTACACAACCACTACGGTTACTTCCGGAAACCGCTGAAGCAGATGGTTAACCAGCAAGTCCATCACACTGTTTACGATCAGCGAAACCATCATCAGAAAACCGAGGCTAACCACCACCGAAAACGACAGCAGCCGGTTGATCAGCAATTTCAGGATGCCGGCCCCCTTCCCTTTTTTGGGTTTGGCCTTTAGTTTCCAGATCAGGTTAATGGAATCCTGAATTTCGCTGAACACACTGGTAGCGCCAATAATCAACGTAATGATCCCGACAATGGTGGCAAACCGGGAATTACCGGAGAGAAATGCGGTCTTTAAGGTATCCTGCACCTGTATGGCGGCCTGCTGCCCAACCAACCCGCCGATCTGGTGAATCAGTGACCCTTCAATCACTTCCCTTCGGAAAAGCAGGTCGCTGATGGAAATAATAATGATCAGCATGGCGGGAAGCGAAAACAGGGTATAATATGCCAGGGCCGCGCTCAATTTAAAAACCCGGTTGCTGATAAAGTCTTCAATCGACTGTCTCGTTATCTTCCACGCGTCGCTGAAAAAAACTTTCATACCCCGCTATTTTAACTTGTCGTTATTCCGGTGACGCTCGGCGTCCCTTCTGGTCTTTTTCTCCATATTTCTTTGCAAAGCATCTGCCAGGTCAACTCCGGTCTGGTTAGCCAGACAAATCAGTACCCACAGTACATCGGCCATCTCATCATCCAGCTGGCGGTTAAGATCCGATTCCTTGAATGATTGCTCTCCATATTTCCGTACCATGATACGTGAAAGCTCCCCAACTTCTTCCATCAATATCCCCAGGTTGGTGAGCTCATTGAAGTATCGTACCCCGGTGGTTTTGATCCATTGATCAACCTGCTGTTGTGCCTCCTGAATGGTCATAAGAAATGATTTATCGCAATGGCCAGATTGGCCGTCGGTTATTCTTTGTTTTTAGTATCCATCAAAATGGTAACGGGACCATCATTAACAAGCGCCACTTTCATGTCTGCCCCGAATTCGCCGGTGCCGATGGGTTTGCCCAAATCCAGTTCCAACTGACGGATCAGTTGCTGGTAGAGTGGAATAGCGATATCCGGTTTACTGGCCTTGATATAGGAAGGCCGGTTACCTTTTTTGGTAGCCGCATGCAATGTGAACTGGCTTACCAGGATCAGGTCTCCGCCGATGTCTTTCAGGGACAGGTTCATTACACCCTGCTCATCGTTAAAGATCCGAAGATTTACAATTTTGGCGCTGAGCCAGGCAATATCTTCCGCATTGTCCGCGTCTTCTATTCCGGCCAGTACCAACAAACCCTTTTGAATGGACGATCGTATTTTATGATCGATGGTTACACTGGCCTCACTAACCCGTTGAATGACTGCTCTCATTTTGGTTCTTAATTAGTTATAACTTTGAGAAATGAAGATAGATGTTTCAAGAGAAATCAGGTTCACCACGGCAAGGAGCGGCGGTAAAGGTGGTCAGAATGTAAACAAGGTGGAAACCATGGTGGAAGGCTATTTTCACGTAAACAGTTCCAACTTACTGGATGAAGCTCAAAAACAATTGGTATCCAGCAAATTGGCCAATAAGATAAATTCGGAAGGATTTTTGCAGGTTAGGAGCCAGGCGCACCGAAGCCAGTTGGAAAACAAGGCGGAGGTTGTCAAAAAAACCAATGCACTGATTGAACAGGCACTCCGAAAAGAGAAAAAAAGAGTGGCCACCAAAGCAACAGCCGCTTCCCGTGAAAAGAGGCTCGACCGAAAAAAACAGCAATCAGCGCAGAAACAAAACCGTAAAAAAATATCACCCAATACCGATCTATGAAACCTGCTTACCGGAAATACTGGCTCATTGCAACAGGACTCCTGTTTTCCATATCGCTGATCACTTCCTGTAAAAAGGAATACAGTGCCGAGGATGTTCCCATTCCTCCCGTGGTGAAAGATCATAACCTGCTCATCAAATTCCTGCCGGTGGTAGATACCATTCCTCTCGAATTCGGAAAGGTTGCCTATAAGAATCATTTTAAGGAGAATTACAGCGTTACCGCTTTCAAATTCTATCTGCACGATATCCAGCTGATCAATACCGATTCCAATTATGTTTTCAAGACCAGCGCTGAGAAATACTGGCTGGTGGATTTTTCCGATTCAACCACCACTCAAATCAAACTGAATGTATTACCTTATAAATACAATCGAATATCCTTCCTGATCGGTGTTGACAGCGCCCGTAATACCAGCGGCGCGCAAACAGGTGCACTGGATCCGGCAAAAGGAATGTTCTGGACCTGGAATAGCGGATATATCATGGCAAAACTGGAAGGAACCTCCTCTGTTTCGCCAACCGGAAAGTTTGAGTTCCATATCGGCGGTTTCAGTGGGACAGACAACGTTCTGCGTCAACCGGAATTGTTGTTCCCGTTTGCTCAAATTATTGACCTGAAACCCGAAAAAAGCAGCGAGATGCTGATCACTGCCAATGCGAATGCCTGGTTCTTCAACCCGCACGACATCAAACTGTCGGTAAACCCGGTTTGTACCACTCCCGGCCCCCTGGCAAAACAGATCTCCGAGAACTATTCGAAGATGTTTACTGTAGATAGTGTATATAATCAATAACCCCGCTTGGTATTTAAATGGACGATATGCGTTGCGCTGGTCCTTTTCAGTAGCGCACTACTGATCACCGCCTGTAAGAAGTCGGGGAATGACAGTCCTGCGGCTACACCGCTCAGCTTTACAGTACCAGACGGGTTTCCCTCCCCTGTATACACCTTTCAAAACAATCCGCTCACGAAACAGGGATTTGAACTGGGAAGAAAGCTGTTTTACGATGGAAGACTATCCAAAGACGGCAACTTTCCCTGCGCCTCCTGTCATCAGCAGTTCGCGGCCTTTGCCAATTTCGATCACAATCTCAGTCATGGTTTCAACAACCAGTTCACTTTCCGCAATGCCCCTGCACTGCAGAACCTGGCCTGGGGAAAGGAAATGCATTGGGATGGCGGCATTAATAACATAGAAGTACAACCGCTTGCGCCGATTACGGCACCCAATGAAATGGCGGAAGACATCAATTCCGTTGTGCAGAAACTGCAAAAGGATTCCCTCTATCCCAGCCTGTTTCGGGCGGCCTTTGGCGACGAGACCATCAATAGCCAGCGAATGCTGTTTGCCATCACCCAGTTTGTGGCCTCCATGGTGTCGGCCAACAGTAAATACGACAGAATGAAGAAAGGACAGGCTGTCTTTTCAGAAGCGGAACAGAAGGGATACGAGCTCTTCCAAAGCAAATGCACCAGCTGTCACCAGGAACCATTGTTTACTGACATGAGTTTCAGAAATACCGGTCTTCCGCTCGATCCCTACCTGAAAGACATCGGTCGTATGCGCATTACCAATAAAAGTGAAGACAGCCTGAAATTCAAAGTGCCGAGTCTGCGCAATGTAATGATTACTTTTCCGTACGGTCATGATGGGCGTTTCGCTTCCGTAAGAGGCATGCTGGATCATTACAGCGACGGCGTTCAGGTAAGCGCAAACGTGGACCCCCTGGTGAAAAACAAAATTCCCCTGAGCAATGTAGATAAGTTTTACCTCCAGCAGTTTTTTTATACGCTGACAGACTCTGTCTTCCTGAAGGATCCGCGATTTGCACAACAGTAGATTGTGCTTGAACTAAGCTATATACCTCACTAAAACAAATGAGCCCCCTTTTGTGAGCGGGAGCGGGAGCGAGAGCGGGAGCGAGAGCGAATACAGTTATCGCATTGGCAAATTGGATTTCATCCGCCATTCGTAATCCGTAATCCGTCATTGCATTGGCTCATTGACCAATTGCACCCTCAGTGATTTCCCCGGGCAACAGCGATTAACTCTTATTCAAATTAAGAGCGTCAG
>JBGAHR010000099.1:0-9439 GCA_044226045.1 Chitinophagaceae bacterium | reverse complement strand
AGCAAAAACTGGTAAGTAGATCTAATTGATTAGGTAAGAGTATGTTGCTGCATTTTTAAAAGAAATGCTATAATAAATCGGTAAAATCTGCAATCTTGTCAAAATGGTTATAAGTAAAATTAGGTTAAAATTTATTTGTCTGATATATGGGGCTATTGTCAATGCAGAGTTGTGGAATAAGCAAAATTGAGAAAAAGTATACTGAATCATTTGATAAAGCGTGTACTCCGTTATTTTTGTAGGTTTCAAAAATTAAAGAAGGACAATATGAAGAAGGTATAAATGAACTCCTGATGTCAAACCCAAATATGACTTCGGATGATTCAGCTACAATAAACTTAAAAAACCAATTTAAGCGACTTAATAACGAAGCAGGAAAGTTTGTAAATTTTTCTCTGTTGAGTAAAAGGGCTGTAAATAACGACTTGTGCATTTATAGCTATCTGGCAAAATACGACAGAAGATTTCACAGGTTTGTATTTGTTTTTTATAACAATGATTCCAATATTCGATTATATAGGTATTCATTTGATTCCTCAATAGATTTAGAACTGGAAAAGTCGTTGAGTTTTATTCATTCTGATTACGTGCTGATCTTCACTCAATTGATCAAACTCATGTTTGAGAGTTTAGAGCTGGTGCGGGTGGGATTGAAAACATCCGAAGCTATTCGAAGAGTAGGTGAAGTAGAAAAATATTTTGGTGCCTGGTGCAGAAGAAGTGAAAGAAAACCTTCTTCAGTTGAAATAACAGCAATCAATAAAAAATTAAATCCCACCGAAGTGGGATTTAATATGCTTTTGAAGCTGCCTGTCTCTTTATACGTTCGGTTAGATTACAACGGTCTTCTTCACTCTCACTTTCTTCAACTCTGATTTCTGTTTTTCTTCCACACATTTCTGCAGTTGCTGATTTTCTATGATTCTGTCCATTAAAATTTTCTGCTGCTTCTCAGACTGCAATGCCTGCTGCTGATGAGCCTGAGCATTGATCTTGCCCACTTCAGCCAGGTAAGCCTGTTTCAACCGGAGCTGGTTTTCCACGGCCCTGTAATTGGACTGGAGATCGCGACTCATTTTATGCCAGTCATCGCTCTGCAATGTTTTTTTCAATTGAAGCTCGAGTTTCTTCAATTGGATAGCAGAGGCGCCTAATTCCTTTTCCAGTTTGCCCAGGTCGAGGTTTTCGAGAGTGGCTATGGCTTTCTCCAGTTCCATCCTTGCTTTCAGCTCAGATTCGCTCACGGAATATTTCTTGGGAAAGGCAGTGTCTGTATTAAGCTGGTATATGTATGAAAAACTGCTGGAAGGAATATAAGGAACGGCTGCCTGGAAACCGGTTACTTCTACAGGCGCTGCCACGATACCACCACTTTCATTTATGGAATAATCGCGATCTGCCTGTGCGTTTACGGTATAGGCAGTGGCATATCCTACAACATTCTTCTCATATCTGTCCAGTTGCGCTTCGAAGGTATTCTGCTCTTCGTTTGCCTCTTCATCCTTCACCAGATTCGCAAGAGTGATGATTGCAGGTACGGTTTCAGCATCTTCTCCGGTCTCCGGTTTAGGAGTTGAAGGGTTAGGGAGCTTTAGTGAGGCCTTTTCTGCTGGCTTCGATGGACTGCTGGTTGAAAAGGCGGGAGTTATTTCCGAAGAACGGGTATTGACTGCCGGCTCCGATTTTGCAAAATCAAAACTGTTTTTAATGGACAGGGGATTCAGAAAACCAACCATACCGGTAATCAGTGCCAGGAACATGAAAGCCAGCATCCGGAAACCGGGTAAACTTTGAGGCGCCTTACCATTCAGGATGCGATAAATGCGGTTCAATAAATGCTTTTTGCCCGAACCGGTTGCGGAAACCGCCAGTACCGGGACTGCCTGTAAGCGATATTGCTCAAGGATAAGCAATGCCCTGGCATAGTCGCCCGGTTTGTATTGAAACTGGAGAACTATGTCATCGCAACTGTTTTCCCTCTCTTTCAACAAGGCTGCCGACAACAGACGGGAAAAAGGATTAAAAAATAGGATGATATCGAGACTTACGATCAATAGATTGACCAGGTAGTCATTCTTGCGGATATGGTTCAATTCGTGAAGGATAATCGCCTCTGTTTGCCTGATGCTGAGATGGCTCGCAATGGCAATTGGCAATAATATAACCGGCTTCCAAAAGCCCATGGTAAGCGGAGTGCTGATCACATCGGAAAAACCGATCCTGATTTTCTTATGTACGCCCAGTTGTGCGGCAGCCTGCTGCAGGAAAAGACGAATTTCAACAGGCGCTTTTGTAAGTCCCGTATTGATTAATCGGCTGGTGTAATAATACTGGCGGAAAAACCTGATGAACAAAAACAGGATGACGGCCAGGTAAATGCCAGACAGAAGCGGAAGGGCAGCTGTCAACAGGTTAAAGAACCCGCTATTGGAAGAAAGCTGAGTGCTGTTATAAGTGAGAAACGCAAAAAGACTGACTTGTGTTCCATAATTAAACTGAACCAGGGTGGTCAGCAGGAAGAGGAGGGAGCCGATGGCTGTCAATCCAAGTGCGATATTGTATCGCTGACGGGCCAGGAATCGCTGGCCATTGGCGGTGATCACCACATATAGCAGCCAAAGTACCCCCATTTGCCATAAGCTGTGTAGGAGGGCCCAGCCAAGTGCACTCAGAAAGGCGGATTGCGCCAGTACATTCATAAGCTATACTTTTTTCAGGTTCTCGATCAGTCTCTGGATTTCTTCCAGTTCTTCCGGAGAGGCTTTGTGGTTACCCAAAGCCTGCATGACCAGTTCAGTAGGAGAACCTCCAAAAAGCGTGTCGATCATTTTGCCCAACAGATGCTTCTGGGTTTTCTCTTTACTGGCGGCCGCCTGATAAAAATGCGTTTTCAGCGTCGAATCGCGTTTCACCAATCCCTTCTCAAACATAATCTGCATCAGCTTGAGCGTGGTAGTGTATCCTGCGTCTTTGGTTTTGGACAGTTCCTCATGTACATCTCTCACGCTGGCTGTTTTCTTATCCCATAAAACCTGAAGTATTTCCAACTCACTTTCAGTTGGCTTCACATACTTTGATGCCATAGATAAAACGATTTGCCCTAAAAATACGACATTTTTCGTAATGAAACGTTAAAGGGAAGATAGCAATCCCCGGGAATCGGGCAAAAGTGAATAAATAAGTGGAAAACAAGGAGGATGAATGGCGGGGAATATAAGGGCAAATGCTGTTTCCTGGCTGAAAAGTACACGGATCTGCATCACGAGTAATCAAGAAAAAAGCCCTGATGTGGAAACATCGGGGCTTTTGGTATTTGGTATGATTAGTGTCAGTTGTAAAGATATTGTTTTGTTTCGAATTGATAACTTTTGCGAGTTGTCATTTCGAAAAAACAATCCCTTAATTATTTGATCTCTTTTTTCTGAACATAGCTGATCTCGGATTTCTTCACCGGAACGTCAGCTGTCTTGTTTTCCTTGATCTGAGCGAGCGTTGGTGCAATCACCAGTGAAACGATACTCATCAGTTTGATCAGGATATTCATGGAAGGACCGGAAGTATCTTTAAATGGATCACCCACGGTATCACCTGTTACGGACGCTTTATGCGGATCAGACTTCTTGTAGTAAACCTGTCCATTGATTTCAACACCTTTCTCAAAGCTTTTCTTGGCATTGTCCCAGGCGCCTCCGGCATTATTCTGGAACATACCCATCAATACACCGCTCACCGTAGCACCTGCCAGGAATCCTCCCAATGCTTCGGGCCCGATCAGGAAACCGATGATAAGGGGAGAGATGATGGCGATGGCTCCGGGCAACATCATTTTTTTGATAGAAGCCTGGGTGGAGATGGCTACGCATTTATCGTATTCCGGTTTACCGGTACCTTCCATGATGCCGGGGATGGTCTTGAACTGGCGACGTACTTCTTCCACCATCGCCATGGCTGCCTGACCAACCGCACGGATAGCCAGTGAAGAAAAGATGAAAGGAATCATTCCACCCACGAACAAGGAAGCCAGTACATCGGCTTTGTAAATATTGATACCATCGATTTTAGCTACGCCTACAAAAGCGGCAAACAGCGCCAATGCGGTAAGCGCGGCAGAAGCAATGGCGAAACCTTTTCCGGTAGCGGCAGTTGTATTACCTACGGCATCCAGTACATCGGTCTTTTCGCGAACCTCTTTAGGCAGTTCGCTCATTTCGGCAATACCACCCGCATTATCGGCAATGGGGCCGAATGCATCGATCGCCAGCTGCATAGCGGTTGTAGCCATCATACCGGCGGCGGCAATGGCTACACCATATAAACCTGCACAGGCATAAGAACCCCAGATACCACCAGCCAGCACGATGATCGGAAGGAAGGTAGATTCCATACCGATGGCCAAGCCTCCAATTACGTTGGTGGCATGACCGGTAGACGACTGACGGATGATCGATAAAACCGGGCGTTTACCCATCGCTGTATAATACTCGGTAATGATACTCATGAGGGCGCCAACTACCAGTCCAACCGCGATAGCTCCGAGTACACCCCATTTGGTAAAGTCGTGACCGCGGAGGCTAAGATTTTCCGGAAGAATCCAGTAAACCAAACCGGCGCAGGCGGCGGCAGTAAGGATAATGGAACCCCAGTTACCCATGTTCAAAGCCTTCTGAACAGTATCTGTATTAACACCGGCAGATTCGCTGATGCGAACAAACCAGGTACCAACAATAGAGAAGATAATTCCCACTCCGGCAATCAGCATCGGAAGAAGGATAGGAGAGAAGCCACCGAGGCCGTCTTCACCAACAATTTGAGTTTCTCTTCCGAGTACGATGGTGGCCAGAACGGTAGCAACATAAGAACCGAACAGATCGGCGCCCATACCGGCTACGTCACCTACGTTATCACCCACGTTATCGGCAATGGTGGCAGGGTTGCGGGGATCGTCTTCCGGAATCCCGGCTTCTACTTTACCCACCAGGTCAGCGCCTACGTCGGCTGCTTTTGTATAGATACCACCTCCCACACGGGCAAAAAGGGCTATGGATTCTGCCCCCAGGGAGAACCCGGTCAGCACTTCGATGGTTTTGCTCATTTCCAAAGAATCAACGGTGTTTGCTCCGAAGTATGCTTTCAGAACCAGGAACAATCCGCCAAGGCCCAGTACAGCGAGACCGGCCACACCCAGACCCATCACAGATCCGCCTGTAAAGGAAACCTTGAGGGCTTTGCTGAGGCTGGTACGGGCAGCATTGGCTGTACGTACGTTGGCTTTTGTAGCGATTTTCATTCCGATATAACCGGCGGTGGCACTGAAGATCGCACCAACGGCAAATGCCAGGGCGATCGTCCAGTCAGACTCATGGTTACCCATGGCCATTACTGCCAGCAGAATCCCTACGATCACGACAAAATATCCCAGGATTTTCCACTCGGCTTTCAGGAAAGCCATCGCGCCTTCGGCGATATAGGTGCTGATTTCTTTCATACGGTCGTTACCGGCATCCTGTTTAGATACCCAGCTAAACTTGACCATGGTGTAAAGAAGACCAATAACCCCAAAAAGAGGAACGAGATAAAACAAATTGTTCATAAGCATTTAATTCTTATTCTGATAGTTGTTTTTGAGAGGACGGCAAAAATAGGGTAAAATGCCTATACATTATAGTGTCTGTCCATGTTTTTTAAAGCCCCCTCAGCTCCCCCTTCCGGATGGTTTTCAGGGCAAAGCAAAGGGCCTTCCAGCCCGCTTTTCAGCACTGAAAGGCCCTAGTCTGTACTATTTTTAGGCGAGGGGTTTAGTTTCCCGTTTTGCCGGTGTCTTTTTTCTTCTTTCCGAGTATATTTTTGATAAGGCCTTTGCCGGTTTCCTCGAGCTTTTTCTTTGTATCGGCTGGGGTTTGCGTGCCGGTTGAATCTTTTTTGCCCAACAGTTGCTTCTTCAGCTCATCTTCGGCGGTCTTAACCACCTGTTTTTTGGCAGATTCAATACTGTCTTTCACAGCGGTCTTTACCGCGGTTTTGGTGCTGTCTACCTTGGCCTTTGCAAAATCCACCACTTGTTTCTTCATGTCATCGGCCAGGCTGTTGGCTGTTTGTTTCAGGTCTGTTTTAACGGATGGGTTTTTAATGGTGCCGCCGAGACGTACCTGGATGGGTACGATATCTCCCAGTTTCACCGGAACCCCTTTGCTGTTTACCTGACTGACCAGGTTATTTACATAATTGTTTCCTTTGTCGCCCATCAGTGCCCGGGGCACTTTCATATTGATGGTATAGTCCATCGACAGGTCGAATCCATGAAACCCGCCAATCTCCATTTCAATATCTTTCACCTTCACTTTAAAGGGCTTCACCATTACTTTTCCATCGGTAAACTCTATATAGTTCTTAACATCCCTCAGCGAAATCTTATCAAGCTCTTTGATGTCGAGCGTCTGCGCAATTTGTTCGAGTGGTTTGAACTTGCTGAGAAATCCTTCAATCAACAGCAGGTTGCCGTTTCCGGTGAGGGAAGAAAGATCCGGCATCATGTCTTCTCCCAGTTTTCCTTTCATGGTCAATTGGGAATTCAGTTTTCCGGCGATGAACTGTCCAACCGGCATCAGTTTCTGTACGGTATTGAAGGCATAGAAGGTCTTTTCAACATCTAGATCCTTCACATCATAATTGAGTGTGATATCAGGCTTCTTTTTACTGACGGCTGTTGAATAAGATCCATTGATGATCATGGAACCATCGAGGGCATTTCCTTTGATATTATTCAATTGAACGGTTTCATCGGCGATTTTAAGACTGCCTGTAAGCTGGCTGATCGTCAGCTTATCGTATTTTACTTCATCGGCTCCTGCATTTACCACAAACCGGATATTGGAGGGTACCGCGAAAGGCTGACTTTCCGGACTACCGGCCGGTGTACTGGCCGTGTCGGCTGCAACCCCCATCCAGTCATTCAGATTGATCTTGTCGGCTTTTACATTGAGTATGCCATCGAGCGGCTGATCTTTCAGGGCATAGGCCAGCAGGTTATTGATCTGTCCATTGGCGGAAAAATTCGTTTTCATATAATTCCCGCTGACATCACTTAAGATGACATTTTTCGGATTGAAAGAAGATTGCAGTTTATCCAGTTTAACGCCATCCGGATAAGTTCTGGAAGCATAAAAGAAATCACTCAGGTTGATCGTGCCACCTGCATTGAATTGATCAAACTTCTGTTGCTGGATGGCATCTACATTTCCATTTACATTCACATCTGCATCCAGCAGCCCGCTGAGTTTGGTGCCGTCTTCGAGTTTCACCAGTTGAGTTACTTTCGACAGATCGAGCTTGCCCTTAGCCGCCGCATCCACATACATATTACTGATCGGGTTTTTCACCAGTAATCTGAAATCAAAAGGATCATTGTCCAGTTCGAGATGTGCTTTCGGTATGTCTA
The DNA here is from genome assembly GCA_044226045.1 of Chitinophagaceae bacterium. Classification (GTDB taxonomy): domain Bacteria; phylum Bacteroidota; class Bacteroidia; order Chitinophagales; family Chitinophagaceae; genus Endoryza. The sequence continues at coordinate 2,004 of JBGAHR010000099.1, read as the reverse complement.
TTACAGTGTGATCGGTCACTCCGTCCGGGTTATCGACCTTCATGGTCAGGTTGATGTTTTTTACCGGCTTAGGCAAATCAGGATACTGGAAGAATCCATTTTTTACACCGAGGTTAATGCTGTAAGCAGGTATCTGTGTATTGCTATAAGTTCCCTTTACAAAACCATTAAACAGCGCTTCACCGCTTGTTTTGATTTTGCTGAAATCTTTCTGATACACGACCGGCACCAGCGACAGGATGTTTTTGAAATCGGTGGAGGGCGCATTGAACCGGACATCCATGTTGTAGGTGCTGTCGTTAACCAGTTGGAAGAACCCTTCTGTGGAAAGCCTGAGTTCATTCAAAGAAACCTTATCTGTTTTGAAACTGTATTTATTCTGCTTGTTGTCGACCTGGATGTCGGCATCGATGCCCGTCCGGGTTTTTGCCAGGTAAGGAATACCTTCATAGACAAAGCTGACAGATTCTGCTTTTGTTTCGGTGACCAGGGTAAACAGATCGCTGGTGAAATCTCCCTGGCCGGAGTGATCGAGTCCGCTGATTTCCGCACTCATATTTCCTGCCTGGTCATCGTATGACACATAGCCATTGCTGATGGCATATTTCTGCAGGCTCATCTGAAAGGGTTTTTCATTGCCGGCTTCTTTTGCCTGGGCGGTATCCGGTTTTGTAATATCCCAATTGGCTTTACCGTCTTTATGTACGATGGCGTGTATCCGTGGTTCATCAATGGTTACTGAATAGATCGTCATATTCTTTCCTTTGATGACACTCATGATATTCACTGCCGCGTCAATTTTTCGGGCAGCGATCAGGGTGTCTCCTTCGAAGTCGCCCGTACCTGCCACACTCAATTCGTCTAGGGCAATCGCTACTTTCGGAAAATGACGGAAAAAAGAAATGTCTACCTCTTTAAAGTCCACTTTTGCATTCAGGCTTTCATTTACCTGCTTCTTCACGAAAGCCACTATCTGGGATTTAAAAAGATAGGGTGCCGCGAATAAAAGGCCAATGAGAACGAGCAGGGTAATTACGGTGATTTTCAGAAATTTTTTTAGCTTCTTCATGGTTAGCCAGGTTAAGTGGTTTTATGGATTCAGATGCTGGTTTTCAGTAATTTCGCAGTCTATTCAACAAATATGACGCCAGAAAGAAAAGATAAGTTGCTGTCAGTCTTAAATAAACGCCAGATCGATTTGACTGTTGTGCTTGAAAACGTGTTTGACCCGCATAATATTTCTGCGGTCATGCGTACTTGCGATGCGGTTGGCATTCAGGAAATTTATGTGTTGAATACAAAGATACCCCGGCACAAGAAATGGGGCAGTAAAAGTTCGTCGAGCGCTGCCAAATGGTTAACCATTCACCAGTTCGAGCAGGCGGATGAATGTTTTGCCCATCTCAGGAAAAAATATAATAAGATCTATACAACCCATCTCGCCAGCAATTCGGTCGGATTATATGAACTGAACCTGACAGAATCGGTTGCGCTGGTATTTGGAAACGAGCACTCCGGTGTAAGTGATGAAATACTGGCCTTGTCCGACGGTAATTTCATCATCCCACAGGTCGGTATCATCCGATCGCTGAACATTTCCGTTGCCTGCGCCGTCACCTTATACGAGGCCTACCGTCAAAAATCCCTCGCAGGTCATTACCAGCAAAGAAAAATCCAGGAACCCCTGCTCGGCGAGCTGTTAAAAGAATGGGGAATGGAATGGGAGAGGTCGGAGCGGGAGTGAGAGCGGTGGCGCAAGAGCGCAAGCGGGAGTGGGAGCGAGAGCGGAGGGCGCAAGCGCAAGCGAGAGCGGGAGCGAGAGCGGAAAGGGAAAGAGAAACAGAAACCGCAAACTGCAAACTGCAAACCAAACGTGAATGATATTACTCCCTCTCCCTCGGGAGAGGGCTGGGGTGAGGGGTTTGGGGAGCGGGAGTGAGAGCGGAGGGCGCAAGCGCAAGCGAGAGTGGGAGCGAGAGCGGAAAGGGAAAGAGAAACAGAAAG
>JBGAHR010000014.1:0-90770 GCA_044226045.1 Chitinophagaceae bacterium | reverse complement strand
CGCATTTGGAAAACTGGCAGTTGGAGAAGATAACCTGTGGAAGCGGGTCAACAATTCATTGCATCCGCAGGCGCTTAGTATCGGAATCGGATATACGAACCCGCTGGATCAAAACTATCTCGGGCAATATGCGCCTTTACAGGTAAAAGGATTGGTGGGCAATACTGCCGCCTTATTCGGAGCCGATCAACGGGGCATTGCGCTTGTTGCCGACTATCCCGGCGTGTTTTTCAACAGCTATTTCAATGGTGGCGTCAAGTCTCTTTCTCCCGGCAACTCCGGCAATATCACACTCAACCAGGCCAATGCTGATGGCGGATACTTTGAATTCAGGTTTGGCGGGTATACCAATTTTTATGATGTGCCGCTGCCCAATGTGGCGCGCATGATTTTGAATAATGATGGCAAGCTGGGTATCAACATGAGCGCTGTTCCTACCAGGGCCATGCTCGAACAACGCGGGAGTGTTGGAACAACGGCCGCCATTTTCGGAGGAGATGGAGCCGGGGTAGCCATTGAGAAGAACTGGCCTGCGATTGGATTCAACCACTATTTCGATGGAACACATCATCGTTCCATGGCGCAGGGGTTCAGCGCTCAACTCGGTATCAACCAGGTGAACGGATCTTTGTACCTCGCCAGTTGGCCATTTGCCGCGCTCACCGATGCGAACCTGGATGTCAACCCTTATACACAAAGATTTTATGTAAGCCGGTTCGGTCGATTGGGGTTGGGAACTGATGATCCCTGGACCGACATTCACATCCGGCAGGACAGCTACAATTTCGACGCCGTCAATGATCCGACTTCCTGGCGAAATGGTATTGTACTGCAAAGCCCTGATGGCAATTACTGGAATATCAGTGATGATAAAGTAAAGACCTGTGTGAATGTGAACCTGGGTGTGCTCGATCCATTGGGAATTATTGGTTCCCTCGTGAATGGTTGCACCACCTATGATGCCATGGTGTTTCAGTACAATGGAGTGGGGCGATCCTGCATCCGGTCGGACGGCGAATACCGGCAGCTGTCGGATGCAAGATTTAAAAAAGATATCAGTCCGCTTTCCGCATCAAGCGGACTGGCCGCGGTGATGAAATTAAATCCGGTCAGTTATCATTTTCTCAACGAACAGAAAACGGAGCGCCTGCACACCGGATTCATCGCTCAGGAAGTTGAGAAGATATTCCCGGAGTTTGTTGATGAGATAGGGAACCAGAAAGTACTCGGCTACCAGAGTTTCATTCCGGTATTGACCCGGGCTATCCAGGAACAGCAGGAGCAGATTGATATCCTTAAAAAACAAAATGAAGAAATGAGGAAAGAAATGGAGCAGCTTAAAAAACTCATCCAGTCAAAACAATAATTATGCGTGTTCTTCAGGTAGTATGTTTATTGCTGTCAGCGGCACAGCTATCAGCCCAAAGCGTTGGCATTGGCACCAACACGCCACAGGCTTCCGCCTTGTTGGAAGTAAATAGTAACAACAAGGGGTTTTTGCCTCCCCGGATGACCTTTCAGCAGATCAAGGCAATTCCCAATCCATCGCCCGGCTTACTGGTGTATGATTCCGAATTTCGTTGTCTGCGGGTATTCGATGGAGTTAGCTGGGTAGCGCTGCAAAGCACCGATAAAAACCTGAATGATCCTCCGGGAGATTTTGCGGCATTGAATTATGGAGATGGAAATATTACGCCGCTTGCTGTCAGGCTCGATCAACAGGGAAACATCATTGTGTGTGGTTATTTTTCTGCCCAGATTACTGTGGATGGCATTACCCTCAACAGTGCAGGACTGGATGATATTTTTCTTTTCAAGTTTACCTCTTCCGGTCATTTGAGTTGGTATAAAACTTTTGGTGGCACCCTGAACGACCAGGGCGCGGGAGTGGCGCTGGATGCATCCGGGAATATCTATCTGACCGGCGGGTTTCAAAGCACCAGCCTTACAGTTGGCGCATCTGTATTGACGAATGTTCAATCTGGCACCTTCGATCTGTTCCTGGCAAAAATTGATCCCTCGGGTACTGTTTTATGGGCGAATGCTGCCGGCGGAAATGGAGATGAGTTGATGCTCGACGTGGTGGTTGACGCCAGTGGCAATTGTTTTATCGGCGGATTTAGCGGAAGTGATCTGTGGGTGTTCGGACCCAATCTGATATTTGGAACACTGGGCGATAGGAGTATCCTGTTGGCCAAGTACAACAGCGCCGGAGTGGTGCAATGGGCCAGAACGGGCAACGGAACAGGCGAGGAGAGAGCACAACGATTAGCCGTCGACGCATCCGGAAACTGTTATCTAACCGGGTTCTTTACCAGCGCCACCCTTGGATTTGGCGGTTCTGTGATTGCAGTCAATTCCGGTGCCAAGGATATGTACCTCGCCAAATATGATGCTGGCGGCAATGCACTGTGGGTGAAATCGGGAAATGGGAATGGGAATGACTGGGGCTATGCGCTGACGGTTGATCCTTCGGGTAATGTTATTGTGGGAGGAATTTTTAGTGGCACCAGCCTGGTGTTCCAGGGCACCACGCTTACCAATACCACCAATTCAAATGCCGACGCTTTTATCATCAAGTGCGATCCTTCCGGCAATGCGCTTTGGGTAAGGAGTTTTAAAGGCAATCTCCAGGACTATCTTTATTCTGTTACTACTGATGCCAGTGGCTCAATTTATGTGGGAGGATTTACCACAAGTACGGCGATGGACCTGAATGGAACTTCTGTCTCACTTCTTGGGGCCAATTCGGATGCTTATTTTGCCAGGCTTGATGCCAATGGGCAGGGGGTATGGGCCAGGATCGGAGGAGGAAATTTTGATGATGCAGTGTATAGTGTGGCGGTGAATGCCGACGGCAGCCGGATCTGTGCTGTTGGCGAGTATGTACCCAAAGCCAAATTTGGAAGCCGGTTGTTAACCAGCGGAACCTTGCTGCTGTGGTTATATGGGGAGTAGAATTGTTATCAGGTGTCGGGTGTAAAATTGCCGATGTCGGTAAGACTTAATGTATAAAGGTTGATTCCATTCTAAGGATTTCTTCACGTGTTCCTGAAAGCTGTGGCTCGTCCAATTCTTATCTGGATTTGTTGATTTTGCCATACTTATTTTTTTCTATGTCCCGATAATAGCCCTGCATCCTGTAATTTTCTTCCCAAAGGGTCATCGTCGGCTACTTTAAGGATATCTTTTTCCAAGCCCAACACAAAAAGCACTCGCAGATAAGCACTAAGAGCCACACCAGGAGTTCCTTTCTCAATCAATTGAAGCGTCGATCGTGCAATCCCTGCTCTTTCTGAAACCTGGATGCTGGTTAATCGGCGCCTTTTGCGGGCGAGCTTTATATTTTCTCCTAAAACCTGGTTTATCTTTTCCCGTGTAGGCAGGATAGTTGATTTTTTACCTCTTATTAATTACTAATACAGTAAACACATAGGATGGTTATAAAGCACTGTTGTCCGGGGAAAGTCATTGAGTCCCTAATGCCTCGCTGAAATAATCATCTTATTGTCGCTTTTTGAGAAATGAGCCCCTTTTGGTGAGCGGGAGCGAGATCGAGAGCGGATGTAATAGGAGGGAGATTTTAATCCAACGAGTCTCTGACGGGACTTTTTTTGTTTCGCCAAAAAAAGTCCCACAAAAAAAGGCGCCCAAGGCCGATATACAGCCCGGTTACTTTAGGGGAGCGGGAGTGAGAGCGGGAGCGACTAATTCAATTAGTTCTTCGGTGGTGCTCTTCGGTAGAACAGCGGCTGAATAAAGCCTGGTGAACAGCGGTAGAATAAAGCCCGGCATTTTCAGGGAGCGGGAGTGAGAGCGAGAGCGAATACAGTTATCGCATTGGCAAATTGGATTTCATCCGCCATTCGTAATCCGTAATCCGTCATTGCATCGGCTCATTGACCAATTGCGCCTTCAGCGTTTTCCCCGGACAACAGTGGTTATAAAGAGCCAAACCTGAATTCCTGGTCAGATGTTGACATTGAAAAAAAACAAAAAAAGCATCCAATTGGATGCTTTTCAATTACTTACAATATAAAATCAGCCTTACTTGGCGAGGCCGTTTACTTTCTTGGTCAGACCGCTTTTCAGGTTGGCAGCTTTGTTCTTATGAATGATACCGCGCTTGGCGAGTTTATCAATCATGGAAGCTACTTCTGATAATTTTGTACCTGCTGCTTTAGCGTCTTTAATATCTTTCAGATCACGAATGGCATTACGAGTGGTTTTGCCATAGTATTTGTTTCTCTCGCGGCGCTTGGTAGCCTGACGTACATCCTTTAAGGTCGCTTTGTGATTAGCCATGAAATCAAATTTAAAGTCCCCGAATTTTGGGTTGGCAAAGGTAAGATCAGACTGGATAAATTCCAAAATTTGAGGCCAAAGATCCCAAAAAAACCAGAAAAAAGTAATTAACAGGGGTGGAAAAGGCCATCTGAAGACCGCCATCGGGTGTCAAAGCAGTCGATGGAAGGGGTAGTATGTTGAAAATAAATGGTTATGCTCCTTTTTAGCTCTTTCGAACTTCGTGTTTTTGGCCGATATTTGTCGTCCGTTTAAAACCGGAATTTCCATGAAAGATTTCTCGTATATCACCAGTTCCCATCCCCAGTTTATTGAAAACCTCTATCACGACTTCCTGAAAGATCCCAACAGTGTGGATCCAGAAATGAAGAAATTCTTTGAAGGTTTTGATTTCGCACAGAGTTCCGGAAAGACTCAACTGAACGGACATGAAAATGGCACGTCGGCACCGGCGGATATCGACTGGATGAGAGAGATCCGTGCCTATCGCCTGATCCTTGGTTATCGCAATAAAGGACACCTGATTGCCAAAACCAATCCGATCCGCCCTCGTAAAGACAGGGGCGCCAACATCGAACTTTCTTTCTACGGCTTTACAGACGCCGATCTCGATAAAACTTTCTATGCAGGTAACCTGATCGGACTCGGCGTGACGACGCTGAGGAATATTCACCAGCACCTCGAAAAATGGTACGCCAGTCATGTGGGTATTGAGTTTAAATATATCAGTGATCAAAAGAAAGTAGACTGGCTGACCAATGAGATCGAGAAGAAATTCGAACGTAGTATTTCATTGGATCAAAAGAAAAGAATACTCGAGAAACTCAACCAGGGAGTCATCTTTGAAAAGTTTTTGCATACCAAATACATTGGGCAAAAGCGTTTTTCCCTCGAAGGGGGAGAGACTACCATCGCCGCGCTGGATGCCATCATCAATACAGCTGCCGAACATGAAGTACAGGAAGTGGTTATTGGCATGGCGCATCGCGGCCGCTTGAACGTTTTGGCCAATATCATGGGCAAAACCTATGAACAGATCTTCAGCGAATTTGAAGGAACCGCCAAGCTGGACCAGACAATGGGAAGCGGCGACGTAAAGTACCACATGGGTTATGGTAGTGAGTTGCAAACAACCGGCGGAAAAACCATTCACCTCAAACTCATGCCCAACCCTTCTCACCTCGAAGCGGTGGATCCGGTAGTGGTAGGTTTCGCCAGGGCCAAGGCTGATGTGATGTATAAAAGTGAATTCGATAAAATACTTCCGGTACTGATTCATGGCGACGCCTCTGTTGCCGGTCAGGGTGTGGTGTACGAGGTCTTGCAGATGAGTGAACTGGATGGATACTATACCGGTGGAACCATTCATTTTGTTATCAATAACCAGATCGGATTTACCACCGATTTTGAGGATGCCCGCAGTTCTGATTATTGTACTTCGCTCGCAGCGGCCATCCAGGCGCCGGTATTTCACGTCAATGGTGATGATCCCGAGGCCGTGGTGAAATGTGTGGAAATCGCTACCCGTTACCGCCAGGAGTTCAATTGCGATGTTTTTATAGACATGGTTTGCTATCGCCGTCATGGACACAATGAAGGCGACGATCCCAAATTCACTCAACCTCATTTGTACGCCCTGATTGACAAACATCCCAACCCGCGCGAAGTGTATGTGAAATACCTGCTCGATAACGGAGAGGGAGATGCGCAGGAACTGGCCAAAGAGATGGAGAAGAAATTCTGGGGTGATCTGCAGGAAAGACTGGATGAAGTAAAGCAAAGTCCGCTGCCTTATCACTACCAGCAACCCGAATTGTGGTGGAAGAGCCTTCGCAAAGCGACTCCCGAAGATTTTGACAAGAGCCCGGTCACCGCGATTTCAGAGGAAGACTTTACCAAAGTATTCAATGCATTAATGAAATGGCCCGATGATTTCAAGCCTTTGAAAAAAGTGGAGAAGATCATCCAGGATAAAATAAAACTATTTGAAACGGAAGGAAAGGTAGATTGGGCCACGGGTGAACTGCTGGCTTACGGAAGCCTGTTACTCGAAGGAAATGATGTGCGAATGAGCGGACAGGATGTTTGTCGCGGCACTTTCAGTCATCGTCATGCGGTGATACGTGATGAAAATACCGACAAGGCTTATAGCAGACTGAGCCGCATCGACGGATCACAGGGGCAGTTCCGCATTTACAACTCCCTGTTGAGTGAATATGGCGTATTGGGTTTTGAATATGGCTATGCGTTGGCTAACCCGCATGCGCTGGTACTATGGGAAGCGCAGTTTGGAGATTTCTGCAATGGCGCGCAAACCATGATCGATCAGTTTATTTCCGGTGGAGAACAGAAGTGGAATCGCATGAATGGCGTTACCATGCTGCTGCCGCACGGTTATGAAGGCCAGGGGCCGGAGCACAGTAGTGCCCGCATGGAGCGATTCCTGCAAATGTGCGCCGAGTTAAATATGGTGACGGTAAACATCACCACCGCGTCCAACTTCTTCCATGCGTTGAGAAGACAACTGGCATGGCCTTTCAGAAAGCCATTGATTGTTTTTTCACCCAAAGCGAATTTGCGCCATCCCGGAACCTATTCATTGAAATCTGAATTTCTCAATGGCGGCTTCCAGGAAGTCATCGATGACCAGTTCCCTGAAAAGGCCAGTGCGGTGAAAAAGGTATTGTTCTGTTCCGGCAAGATCTATTTTGACCTGCTGGAAAGACAACAAAAGGACGGCATCAAAGATGTGGCCATTGTAAGACTGGAGCAGTTATATCCTCTGCCCGCTGCTCAACTGGAGGCTCTGTACAAAAAGTACAGCAAGGCCACCTGGTTCTGGGTGCAGGAAGAACCGCTGAATATGGGAGCTGCCGGTTTTCTGCAAATGAACCTGAAGACCATCAACTTTGGTGTGATCAGCCGTCAGCCCAGTGCGGCAACAGCAACCGGTTATGCCAAAGTACACAAGCAGGAGCAGGAAGAGATTATCGAAACCGCCTTCAGCATATAGATAACGGTTCCTTTAAATTTCATAAACAAGTTATTTTCCCGAAATTTGCCCGACTGAATTAAGTAACATGGCGATAGATATTAAAGTTCCTACGGTAGGTGAGTCAATCAGTGAAGTAACCTTGCTCAAATGGGTAAGGAAAGATGGAGAATATGTTGAACGCGATGAAGTGATTGCCGAACTGGAAAGTGAAAAAGCCACTTTTGAAGTGAACGCCGAACAGGCGGGCGTGTTGAAGCACGCCGCAGTGAATGAAGGTGACACGATTAAAATTGGTGATGTACTGGCTTCCATTGATGATAAAGCACCAAAGCCTGAGAAAGCGGCTGCGCCATCGAATGGTACAGCAGTGAAGGAAGCGAAGGCGGTTCCTGCAGCCGTGCCCGCTGCCAAAGCTGCCCCTGCTACCGAAACTGCAAAAGCATCTGGCATGGCTGATACCAACGTCAAAGCCACACCGGTTGCCTCTGCGATCATTGCAGACAAGAAAGTAGACGCATCGAAAGTAACGCCCAGCGGATTTGGTGGGAAGATCTTAAAAGATGATGTGCTGGCAGCGCTTAGTCAGCCAGGCCGCACACCGGGTGCTTCTTTCAGTCGCGAAGACAAGAAAGAAAAGATGAGCAATCTTCGCAAAACCATCAGTCGCCGATTGGTGGAAGCGAAGAATACCACGGCCATGTTAACCACTTTCAACGAAGTGGACATGACCAATATCATGGCCACACGCGCCAAGTATAAAGACAAATTCAAAGAGATACATGGCGTGAACCTCGGTTTCATGAGTTTCTTTACCAAGGCCTGCTGCTATGCTTTGCAGGAATGGCCTTCCGTGAATGCCTATATCGATGGGGAGAACCTGGTCTTCCACGAATATTGTGACATCTCGATTGCAGTATCTGCTCCGAAAGGTCTGGTGGTTCCTGTGATACGAAACGCAGAAAGCCTGAGCATGGCCGAGATAGAGAAGAAAGTAGTTGAGCTGGCAACGAAAGCGAGAGACAACAAACTCAGCATTGAAGAAATGACGGGTGGTACATTCACCATTACCAATGGCGGGGTATTTGGCAGCCTGATGAGTACTCCCATTATCAATATTCCGCAGAGTGCCATCCTGGGTATGCACAAGATCCAGGAAAGACCGGTTGCCATCAATGGCCAGGTAGTGATCAGGCCGATGATGTATGTGGCGCTTAGTTATGATCACCGCATCATCGATGGTCGTGAAAGTGTAAGCTTCCTGGTAAGAGTGAAGGAACTGCTGGAAAATCCCGAACTCCTCCTTTTTGGAAAAGATCCGGTGAAAACGCTTCTTGAACTGTAACACAAACTCTCCAATCATAACATCTGCCGGCAATGCCGGCATTTTTTTTACCTCATCACATAAGTCCAATAACCGATAACTTGCGTTGTGAGCCGATACTACTCCTATCTTAACAGTGCAGAAAGAATTCTTCAACGCTACAAAGGCGAGGAACCTTTTGCCATCTTCACCCGTCAATTTTTTTCGTCGGAAAAGAAATACGGTTCCAGGGACCGGAAGCAGATCTCTCAACTATGTTACGCCTATTTCCGATTGGGAAAAAGTTTTAACCGGCGAACCCTTCGCGAACGAATCCTGATCGGTTATTTCCTTTGTTCCCGGCAATCCGATACATTGCTGGAAGCGCTCGCACCGGAATGGGCGGCAGCTGCAACAAAAAGTCTGGAAGAAAAGCTACAGGTACTGTCGGCTGAAGAGGAACTGGTTTCTATTTTTCCCTGGAGAGAGGAGCTCGGCGAGGGTATCGATCATACTTTGTTTGCCCGTTCCTTTTTAGTTCAACCCGATCTGTTTGTTCGCATAAGACCGGGACAGGAGGCGGCCCGAAAAAAAGCGATCGAGGCGGGCGGACGTCTTTGTAACGACCATTGCGTTGCGTTTCCCAATACATTTTCGGTGGAAGATATTCTTGAATTGGATAAGGAAGCGGTGATACAGGATAAAAATTCGCAGGCTATTTCCGCTTACTTCGCCAGTGGTAAAGATGATAAAAATTGGCAGGTATGGGATTGTTGCGCCGCGAGCGGAGGCAAATCAATACTGGCAGTGGATTATTTGCCTGTCAAAAAATTAACCGTATCGGATATACGATCTTCCATACTGGTCAATCTCCGAAAGAGATTTGAACGGGCAGGTATTCGCGAATACAACAGCCTGGTGCTGGACCTGAGTCGGGAAAATTATCCCGACCGGCAGACCCGGTTCGACTGGATTATTTGTGACGCGCCCTGCAGTGGCAGCGGCACCTGGAGTCGTACCCCGGAGCAATTGTTCTTTTTTAATTCGAATGAAATGGAACGCTATGCAACACTGCAAAAGAAGATAGTCGATCATGCCCTCCCCGCTCTGAGGAAAGGCGGCTTCTTTTTATACATTACCTGTTCCGTCTTCAGAAAAGAGAATGAAGAAGTGGTGGAACATATTATCCGGCATCATTCATTGACGCTGGTACAATCGGGTTATGCCAAAGGTTATGAAGAGAAAGCGGATACGTTATTTGCAGCCCTTTTTACTGCTTAATCAACTTGATCGTTTTCTTGTTGGTTCCGTCAGTATACCTGATGAAATAAACCCCTTTCAACAGTTTTCCTGTATTGGTGAAGTCGATCATGAACAGTTGATTGCTGGTAATATTCATTGATCTGGCATCAACGAGTTGACCCAGGCTGTTGATGAGCTGAAATACCGCCACTCCATCTTTAGGCGCCTTATAGGCGATTCTCAGCATTTGCTGCTGGTTGAATGGGTTGGGGTAGGCTTTTATCCATTTGTCGCCAAGAATGAGATCGATGTTTTTCAGTTCTCTTTGTTTAGCCAGGTATTCGTAGGCAATTCTGAAATTGGGGATTCCATATCCGTATTGCTGATCCGGATTGTTATACCTGTCGGCGCTCTTTTTCACTGCGTCGAGGATCTCCATATTGGTAAACTCCGGGTAAGCTTCCCAGAGGCAGGCAATCAGCCCGCAGGCCAGTGGATTGGAAAACGAAGTTCCGTTTCCGGAGGAAGCGTTTCCGGCTGTATTGGCCAGTACGGTTCCCTGACCCACCGATACGATATCAGGTTTAAGTCGACCGGCACCATTGGGGCCCCAACTGCTGAAGCCGGCAATCACTCCGGTAACATTCGTTGCGCCGATAGTAAACACGCTGTCGCCATCAGCGGGGCAGGACACAAATTTGGCATCTCCTCCGGCTCCACCGGAATTGCCTGCACTATTGGTAACGATCATTCCCTTTTTAACGGCCAGGTCGGCGCCAATAGTTATAATGGCGGTCTTTCCATCGCGCTGCGCATATGAGTGATTGAAAGAAGGATCATCAAAATCGGCATAGCCGAGCGAGGAGGTGATCATATCAACGCCTGCGCTGTCGGCAAATTCAGCCGCTGCCACCCAGTTCTGTTCTTCCACCGGGTATTCGGTGGCGGCATCCTCGGTTCTCAATAAATAGAAACTGGCATGAGGAGCCGAGCCGATAATCTGTCCTGGTTTATTGGCGGCAATTATAGAAAAGCAATACAGTCCATGTGGGTGATCTTCCGTTACACTGGTTTCGTTGTTTACATAATCCCATTCTCCCAATACTCTTCCCTGCAGGCGGACGCTGTCCATAGCGATGTTCGTCTTATAACCGTAGAAGCCCGCATCGAGAATCGCAATGGTGATACCGCTGCCGGTGTATCCGCGATCATGCAAATACTCACCTTCATGAAGATGGATCTGGTTATAGCTGTTGCCATAGTTTAACACGGGGGTGCCTAATCCACCGCTATGTCCATACGCACCATTCAGCATTTCGGGAGGGGCCACTTCCCTGATGGGTTCCCTGAATTTCTGGTTCAATGGATTTTCCATACCGGGTCGGGATTGAACCGCGAGGGGCGCTGTCTTCTTTACAAAAACAAATCCATTGATTTTGGCGATAGCCGCAGGATCACTTGTTTTGATCAAAACCTGGTTGAGCCATTTGGAAATGTTCATCACCGTTACATTCGGCACTGAACGGATACTATCGAGGTAAGCGGCGGATATGGGGAGGTCTGTAGAATCTATTGAGATATGCTGGCGTATTCTTCGCTGAATCGCTTTGGGCGAAAGATAGGTCGACGGGTTGCCAATGGTATGAGTCGTTCCTTTCTTGTCAGTCAACTGAACCACATAGCGGGTGTACTGAGCTTCCGTAATGTAAGCGGCGGTGATCAACAGCAGCAATAGCAGTAGTTTTTTCATGGAACCTCGTTTCAGTTTTCGACAATAAGATCTAGTTGTGATCGATCATGACCATTTTGATACCGTAGCCACTCTTGTAGCCCGGGTTTCCTCCGTTTGGTGGTTGGTATTCCCAGTGTAGAAAGTTCCGGTAGATCAGGCCAATATTCTTTCCAAAAACTTCCTGGCTGGTGGTAAACTCGCTGTATGCAGCAGGGTCGCCGGGAAATCCAATAGTTTCATCTCGTTGATTAACCGTAAGTGTGTTTTCCACTGTTTGATTATTCCAGACGGTGTAAGGGCCATTTACATTTTCGTATGTATAGTCCCAGTCGTCCATGAAACGGAACTCCCAGTTAGGGTCAGCCGATTGCGTGCTTACGTAGGAGTTGCCTTTCCAGTTGTAACCTTCCAGGACCGGTAATTTCAGTTTTACAAAGCGAAGATTGTTTTCCACCAGTTCAACGCTTTCGCGGGTGGGCGTTAACAGGAAGGTAGCGGTGGGTACCCAGGGAGCAGTGCCGGTGGTGTCGCTGATATAGCGTACAATGCGATAGCTGGGCCTACCAAGATTATCGGTGATGGCTGCGTCAACCACATCTTTTGCCTGGTATTTCAAAACGGTGTCTTTCTGTCCGAAATTGACCCAGATGGTGGAGTCCAATCGATACCTGACATAACTGCCAATTTCGAGATTGAGATAGTCGGTCACCTGCGGCGTGGAATAGTCGTCTTTCTTTTCGCAACTGTTAAGCAGCAGGAGGGTAAAAATCAATAAAGCAGCAGAGGTAATTGTTCTTTTCATATCCATTCAGAGATTGCAACAAGAATAAGGGTCATGAACTGCTACTTAAAACGACCGGCAATTGGCTTTTATTGCTTGAAAATCCAGCTATTATGAACTAATGGGAAATGAGTAGGCCTGGTCGCCTAAAATTATTAATTAATTGATAATCATTCGATAGAATAGCTTAAGCCGATCCGGATTACCCTCTCTGGATGATTCCTCCACCAATAACGTCGTCGCCTTCGTAAAAAACAGCACTTTGGCCGGGTGCCACTCCTTTGGCTTCTTCGAAGAATTTTACTTTGATACCCCGGTCATCATTGTACAGGTTACTGAGCGAACCCTTGTCTTTATAGCGGATCTTGGTGGTTGCTTCCAGTCCGTCGGTGATGCCATCGTACTTTAACCAATTGAGCTTGCCAACAAACATCTCCGGTCGATTCAGGTCTTCTTCATCACCGAGGGTTACTGTATTTTTTTCCGGATCAATGCCGGTTACATATACCGGTTTACCGAAGGTAATATCGAGTCCTTTGCGCTGTCCAATGGTATAAAACGGATAGCCCTTGTGTTTACCAAGGATATTTCCGTGTTTGTCTACAAAATGACCGCCACTGACTTTTTCTTCGAGCCCTTCCACCCGTCTTTTCAGAAATCCCCTGTAGTCGTTATCCGGTACAAAGCAGATTTCGTAGCTCTCATTTTTCTTCGCCAGTTCCGGATAGCCATAGTCGAGCGCCATCTGGCGGATTTCCGTTTTTCTGTACGGAGCCAATGGCAGGAGTGTTCTGCTCAATAAATCCTGTTGCAATCCCCACAGCACATAACTCTGATCTTTGGTATCATCGAGACCTTTACTGATGAAATAGCGACCGTTGTCATGTTGCCGGATCTGTGCATAATGTCCGGTGGCAATAAAATCACATCCCAGCGCATCTGCTCTTTTCAGCAGCGCCCGCCATTTGATATGGGTATTGCACATCACACAGGGATTCGGTGTTCTTCCGGCCATGTATTCTTCCACGAAGTTGTCTATCACAAAATCACCAAATTCGGAACGGATATCGAGAATATAGTGCGGAAATCCATGTTGAACGGCGGCCATACGGGCGTCATTGAAGCTGTCGATATTACAGCAACCGGTTTCCTTCTTGCTTCCGCCGCTGGCAGCATAATCCCATGTTTTCATGGTGATGCCCACCACTTCATACCCGGCATCATTGAGCATGAGTGCGGCAACGGTGCTGTCAATACCTCCACTCATGGCTACCAAAACTTTTCCCTGACGACTCATTGTAAAATTCCTTTTTTCCTTTTGATAAAAGAACCGCAAATATACACCAATTCCCTGGTGCCGGCCAGACCGGTGGTTCGTGCGCAGACGTCTTCGCGTTAAAACCGGTAAATGATCATATTCCAGTAACAACATAATATTACATTTGACAAACCAAACCCTTGCTACCCAATTGATTTTTATATGAATAGAAAATGCGCTTTCATCCTTGTAATTGTTCTGTTTTCTGTACGAACAGGATTTACGCAAAGCGGAAATAATGGAACTCCTCGCAAAGCCCTCTTCGTGATTGTGGATGGAATACCGGCGGATGTGGTAGAGAAAGTTAACACACCGCATCTTGACGCCATTGCCAGAGAGGGAGGATATACCCGGGCGCATGTAGGTGGAGAGAAAGGAGGATATTCTCAAACGCCAACTATTTCTGCGGTTGGATATAACAGCCTGCTCACCGGTACCTGGGTCAATAAACACAATGTATGGGATAACGATATTAAAGATCCCAACTACAACTACTGGCATCTGTTCCGTTTTTTCAAAAAGCAGTACCCGGAAAAGAAGACTGCCATATTTTCGACCTGGCTCGATAACCGCACAAAGTTGTTGGGAAGCCAGGCACCGGCAACCGGTTATTTTCAACCTGATTTTCATTTTGACGGACTCGAACTCGATACGGTGAGGTATCCTCACGATAAGGAATCAAAGTACATACACCTGATCGACGAAGCGGTGACTGATACCGCTGCTTCGGTGATCAGGCAGCAGGCGCCTGATCTGAGTTGGGTTTATCTCGAGTTTACAGATGATATGGGGCATCGCTATGGCGACAGTCCGGCATTTTATGATGCAGTAGAGATCATGGACAAACAGATGGGTCGTCTTTGGGAGGCTATACAATACCGAAAGAAGAAGTTTGGAGAAGACTGGGTAATTTTTATTACTACCGATCATGGCAGGGGACAGAAAACAGGTCGCGATCACGGAGGCCAGTCTGATCGGGAACGAACCACCTGGATCGTAACCAATGCAAAAGGATTGAATGCCGCTTTCCGAAATAATCCCGGTATTGTTGACATCATGCCCACCATTGCCAGATTCATGAAAGTAGAGATACCAGTAGAGGCAGCGAGGGAAATAGACGGAATACCGCTTACTGGTAAAATATCTGCATACGATCCTATGCTCGTACTCAGGAACGACAGCCTGGTGGCATCCTGGAAAGTGGTTGATGCGAAAGGAAAAATGCGGGTTTGGCTTACAACCAGCAATCATTTTAAAACCGGTGGACAGGATAATTATCGGCTGGTAACAGAGGTTCCTGTATCGAAGGGGCGTGTTTCTATCAATGTGAAAGAAATTCCCTCCAGCCTGTACAAAGTTGTATTGGAAGGCCCCGGCAATACGCTGAATCGTTGGGTATTGTTGTCCGGGGAAAGTCGTTGAGTGCCGGGAGCGGGAGTGGGGACGGGAGCGGGAGCGGGAGCGAGAGCGGGAATGAGAATGGGAGTGGGAGTGAGAGCGAGAGTGGGAATGAGAGCGGGAGCGGGAGTGAATAGTGCAATTGTATTCCATCGTCATCAGTCATTCGTAATCCGTCATCCGTAATCGGTCATTGCATTGGCTTCTTCGCGTTCGAGGGGTTCGAGGGGCAAGAGGTGGTTGCATGCCGGAGTAAATGCGGCTCGCTGCGGCGAGTCCTCCGCCTTCGGCGGATAAGACTCGCCTGAGGAAGCGGGAGCGAGAGTGGGAGCGAGAGCGAGAATGAGAGCGGGAGTGGGAGCGAGAGCGGGAATGAGAGCGGAAGTGGGAGTGAATAGAGCAATCGCATTCCATCGTCATCCGTCATCCGTAATCCGTCATCCGTAATCGGTCATTGCATTGGCTCATTGGCTCATTGTCTCATTGCTTTCCATTTGTTCGTTTCTCCTTAATTTTAAGTTTTCGCTAAACTATCATTATGAGAAGAATCGGACTTGGCCTGCTGCTGGCCTTTCTATTTATTAAATCCACTGCCCAGGATCTCAGTTATTATTTGCCGCAAAACGTCCAGTACAATCCCGCCATTCCCAAACCAAAGGATATTATTTTCCACGAAGTGGGAGAGTGGCATGTAACCCACGACCGACTGGTCAATTACATGAAAGCCATGGCTGCCGCCGCTCCCGACAGGGTGAAGCTGGAAACGATGGGATTCACTTACGAAAGTCGGCCACAGGTCTTATTGATCATTACTTCACCTAAGAACCACGCCAACCTCGAGGCAATCAGGCAGCAACATCTTTTGTTATCCGACCCGGCCAAATCTTCTTCTGTCAATATTGAAAATATGCCGATTGTTGTTTGGATCGGTCATTCTATACATGGTAATGAGCCCAGCGGCGCCAACGCTTCCCTGTTAACTGCTTATTATCTCGCCGCTGCGCAGGGAAAAGAAATTGATGATCTGCTGGATCATGTTGTGATCCTTTTTGATCCCTCTTTCAATCCGGATGGCTTGCAGCGTTTTTCTACCTGGGTTAACCAGCACAAGAGTAAAAACCTGGTATCCGATCCGAATGACCGCGAGTTCAATGAAGTCTGGCCCGGCGGCCGCTTCAATCATTACTGGTTTGACCTGAACCGCGACTGGCTGCCCGCGGTGCATGTAGAAAGCCAGAACCGATTGAAATGGTTTCACCTTTGGAAACCCAATATCCTGACCGATCACCACGAGCAGGGTAGCAATGCCACTTTCTTTTTTCAGCCCGGTGTTCCTTCGAGAGTGAATCCGCTTACCCCGGAAAAAAACCAGGAGCTGACTGCCAAACTCGGCAAGTTTCATGCGCAGTACCTGGACCGGATCGGCTCGCTCTACTTTACCAAAGAAAACTATGACGACTATTACTACGGGAAAGGATCAACTTATCCCGATGTAAATGGAGCTATCGGTATTCTCTTTGAACAGGCTTCTTCGAGGGGTCATGCGCAGCAAACATCCAATGGCATTCTTCGTTTTCCTTTTACGATAAGAAATCAGTTCGTTACGGCATTGTCTACACTCGAAGGTGCCCGGGTATTGAGAAAAGATTTTTTGAACTGGCAACGGGATTTTTACAAATCTGCAATCAGCGAAGCGAATCTGTCTCCTAACAAGGCATTTGTCATTGGCGCTCCTAACGACAAAGTGAAAACAGCTTTATTTGTCGAGATGTTGCTTCGTCACCAGATTGAAGTGTATGAACTCAATAATAACGTCAGTACCGATAATGGTTCATTTGAAAAAGGCAGTTCATATGTGATCCCCGCCAATCAACCGCAGTATCGGCTCATCCACGGCATTTTTGACAAGACTCTTAATTATAAGGACAGCCTTTTTTATGATATCACTGCCTGGACCATGCCCCTGGCTTTTGGCATTCAGTATGCCGAATTGGGAGCTGCCAAATACAGTAACAGTCTCCTGGGTTCAAAGGTAACTGCCATTGCACCGCCTTCCGGCCAGCTTAAAGGAGGCAAGTCCGATTACGGTTATCTGTTCGAGTGGGATGAATTACTTGCCCCCAAAGCCCTGTATGAACTACAGGATGCTGGAGTACTGGTAAAGGTTGCTACCAATACATTTACCATCGAAACATCCGAAGGAAGCAGGAAATTCAATTATGGAACCATCAGTATTCCCGTAAAACTGCAACGGCAGGACGCCGATCGGGTATTTGAAACCGTTAGGTCGATAGCCGAGAGAAACGGTATCACCGTTTATGCCGTGTCTACCGGTAATGTTTCCACGGGCAGTGACCTCGGCAGCAGCAAGATGATCACCGTAAGCAAACCTTCCATTGCCATACTGGTAGGGCCTGGAGTAAATGCCACCGATGCAGGTGAAATATGGCATTTGCTCGATCAGCGAATGAACATTCCCGCCACCCATCTCGAGCAAGCCACCTTCAACAGGGTGGACATCGATAAATACAACACCATCATCATGGTTGGAGGCAACTATGGGGAATTGAATAAAGACAAACTTCGCGACTGGGTGCGAGGCGGCGGAACATTGATTTTGACAGAAGAGTCAATTTCCTGGGCTGCGCAGAACGGAATCAGCACCCTCAATTTCAAGAAAGCCAAATCACCCACCGATAGTGCCGGTAAATGGACTTATGTGGACAGGGAGCAGGTAGAAGGCGCGCAACAAATGAGCGGCGCCATCTTTGGGGCTGACGTTGATTTGACTCATCCGCTTGCGTACGGGTACCACGACAAAACCATCAGCCTGTTCAAGGCAAATAAAGTATTCATGGAAAAGCCCCGAAATATGTTTTCGGCACCTTTTAATTATGGCGCCAAACCGTTGCAGAGTGGATGGATCAGCAAAGAAAATGCCGATGCCGTTCGAAATTCCTCCGCTGTGATCGTAAACGCCATCGGTTCCGGCAGGGTCATCAATATTGCCGACAATCCCAATTTCAGGGCTTTCTGGTTGGGTGGAACCAAGCTTTTCATGAATGCCATCTTCTTCGGCCGGCTCATTGATGCCGGAAGTGCCCGGGCGGAGGAATAGGATTTTCATTTCGCTGATGGATCGGGTTTGATTTTTTCAGCCCGGATTCAGGGGAAATGGCCTTTTTTGCAGGTTATTAAAACTTATTAACGAAAGATAAATCCCTTGGCTACCCTTCGACGGAAGGCGTAAATTGCAGTCCTTAACAATATTCAAGTACGCAGCTAAATTTTTAAGTTATGATTAAAATGCAGGTTATTGGCAATCTGGGAAAGGATTGCGTTACAAACACGGTTAACGGAAAAAATGTAATCAATTTCAACGTTGCTCATACCGAAAGATTTAAAGACGCACAGGGGAATCAGAAAGACAAAACCATCTGGGTTGACTGCGCTTACTGGACGGATCGTACCGGTATCGCTCCTTATTTAAAGAAAGGAACACAGGTGTACGTGGAAGGAGCTCCCGAAGTACGCACTTATCCAAAGAATGACGGTACCACCGGTGCTTCACTGACTCTTCGTGTTCTCTCTGTTCAACTGCTCGGAAGCCGTGGTGATAACAACGGCGGCGGTGGAAGCAGCTATGGTAGCTCCTCTTCAGCCAGCGTGCCTTCTGCCAGCGATATCACAGAACCGATTGATGACCTTCCATTCTAAGGAATGAGTCATTGACTAATCTGCAAAATCGATTTTGTCGCGGATATGAACAAAATTCAAAGCCTCAACGAAAGTTGGGGCTTTACTAATTTAGGGGGAGTTTGAAAGAAGTTTCGTTCTGATTTAAGTAAGTTTGAGACGCCCCAAAAGACAGTAGAGTTATTCAGTGTTTTCATAACAGAAAATAATTTGAGGAAGATTCACTACCGAAAAAAATGAGTCATGAAGATGGATACGCATAGCATCGCACTTAATAAACCGCGACTTTTTTTGTTCATCGTGTGCACATTTTTTTTGTCAGTCCTGAAAGGTCAGGTAACTGAAACTACCGGGGTATTGGTAGTGGGTGGCACAACCGGGGGCATTGCGGCCGGCATACAATCGGCCAGGATGGGAACGCCGACTTTAATAATAGAGTCATCACCCTGGTTAGGGGGCATGTTGAGTGCGGCTGGGGTAAGCTGTACGGATGGAAATGATGATTTGCCGAGTGGCATCTGGCAGGAATTCAGGGAAGAATTGTATCGTCATTACAAAACCAGGAACCTGTTTACCGGCTGGGTATCGGAGACCTGTTTCGAACCGCATGTTGCGGATAGCATCTTTAAAGCGTGGGTCAGCCGGGAGAAGAACATTAAAGTGCTTTATGGCTGGTATTTCGACAAAGCCATCATGAAAGGGAACAGGGTAACCGGAGCGGAATTCATCAACCGCGAAGGGAATCGTCTTCGGGTAACAGCTGCCATGACGATCGATGGTACCGATCTCGGAGATGTCTTCGCCAATGCGGGAGCAGGCTTTGATCTCGGTATGGAAGATAAAACCTATTCCGGCGAAGAGATGGCGCCAGGAAAGAACGATATGATCCAGGATCTGACGCTGGTAGCAATTCTGCAGGATTTCGGAAAGGGCACGGATCATAGGATCAAACGGCCGTTCAATTACGATTCCACCCGTTATTTCTGCTGCTGCAAAGATGCTCCTTGTCCGGTGGGTACAGCTTATAACGTCAATGCTCAGAAGATGCTTGACTATGGCAAAATTCCCAATGGGAAATACATGATCAACTGGCCGGCCCATGGAAACGACTGGTATATCAATATCGTTTCGGCAAAGCCCATCGAGAGGGAGGCATTGCTAAAGGATGCCAAAGCCAATACTTTGGGATTCGTATACTTTATTCAAACACAGCTTGGGTTTGCAAACCTGGGTTTGTCGGATGAATTTGGCAGCCCCGATCAGCTGGCCTGGATGCCTTATCACCGGGAAGGAAGAAGAGTGAAAGGCCTGGTAAGACTTACGGTCAATCACCTGATCAGGCCCTATTCGCAAAAACAGAAACTGTATCGAACAGGTATCTCCGTGGGCGACTACCCGGTTGATCATCATCATAGTTCCGAAAAAAAACCACCTCATATTGAATTTCCCCGTGTTCCTTCTTTTAATATTCCGATGGCTGCATTGATTCCCTCAGGTATTGAAGGTTTGATCGTGGCCGAGAAAGGAATTTCTGTGTCCAATATAACGAACGGGAGTACACGCCTGCAGCCCTGTGTATTGCTGACGGGACAGGCGGCGGGGATCCTCGCTTCATTGGCCGTATCCGGAAAGGTGCCGGCATACCGGGTGTCCGTGCGAAGCGTGCAAACGGAATTATTGAAGAGAAAGGCCTATCTCATGCCTTACTTTGATGTGAAACCCTCGGATCCTGATTGGATGGCGATTCAAAAAATCGGCGCCACCGGGATTTTAAAAGGAACCGGTAAACCGGAAGGATGGGCCAACAAGACCTTTTTTTATCCGGACAGCAGTATTACCGAAAAGAAATTTGCCAACGGTTTGCAGGAAATGGAATCCGGTTTTCCGACAGCATCATATAATGTCAACAAGCCTCTTACAATTGGAAGGGCCTGGCAAATGATAGACCATTACCATCACCTTGTCCGGGTAAAGAAGAAAATCCCTCACAAATACCCAACCATCGTTCATGCCGAATGGAGGCAAATTCTGAAAGAAGCCGGCGACTCAAAACCTTACAAAGACAATGACCAGGTAACGCGTCGGCAATTGGCTGTTTTGTTGAATGCGCTGGCAGAAAATCCATTTGATGAGTATATCAACATCTATGGGGAAAGAAAATAAAAATTAGCTGGCCGCTTAACGGGCGTTCAATATTTTTTCTATTTCTTCTCTTGTAACCGGTTTTTGATCGTTGCTGATATTGATCACCATCAGGTAACCTTTATTACCGGCTGTGGAAGTGAAGGCACTGTACAGATTGAATTGTTCGCTGACCAGCAATCGACCGGTGGTGATATTCCAGAGTTCTTTGGCGCAAAGACAACCAAGGGTAGGCGTCAGGGGATAATAGGGCTTGTCTTTAAAATATTCAGGATCCAGGGTGGTACCGTGAGCGATGATCTCCGAGCGGCCGATCTTGCCGGCAAAAAATGACTCCTGCATGGGAATATAATTTCTCCAGCTTGGAGGAAGCAGCGATTTGTATGCATCCAGGGGAGCCATCGACGAATCCCACTTATACTGAAAGTATTTGGCCAGGCTGTCTTCAAAAGGCATAATCATTTGAATGTTGGGGGTTGGCCCGATAAAATTATTTCGGGCGACGGCTGTGCCCAGTATCCGGTAAATACCCTGTGGCGTATTCCCATTTGTGAGGAAATAAGGCAACCCGGATCCGGACCTGGCCAGTTGCTGGAACATCATGATGGCACCATCGGCTCTTCTCACAAAGCTGCCATCTGCATTCTGAACAACAGCGATGCCGGGATAGTCGCGATTCCATCTCTGGAAAGAGTATATGATCTTATTGCCCGAGGATTTTTCAAACTGGATTAGATCTTTCAGAGGTGGCAGGTTGTATTTGGTTGAGCCGGACAACAGGTTCAGGTGTTTCTCGAGTTCTATCAACACCGCCGTTGTATCATATTCGGGGAATTGTTCAACCATTCTTAGTTTAAGCGCATTGGTGTTGTCGATGGAGGGATCTGTTCTCGACAGATAGCTGGCACAGAGTGCAAAAAGTTTCGGGTTGTTTTCCCGTTGGGAAATGTCATTTATTTCCTTCACAAAGGCGGTCGGAAAAACAGCATAGGCCGCCTCCAGCAGCGCACGGCGGGTAGCATATTGGAGCGTATCATAAGACCGGAACATCTTTAAAAGTCCATTTTTCACGGTCTCATCCTGGAACTGAAACTGGGAGATAGCCCAGCAGGCGGATTCAAACTTATGTTCGTTATCTTCATTGATATCCTGCGAGAAGGTTTTCCCGATGGTATTCTCCCGCAGATCTTTTTCCAGTCTTTGCCGCTTGTTGTACAATACATAATCCGAATAGATGTCATCCTTTCCCGACTGTGCATGCAGTTCCGGAAGGCAGAGCAGAAGGAGAATCCCCGAAATAAAAATCCTCATGGTCATCAAAATTACAGTCAAATGTGTAATAAGATTGCTTAAATTTAGTCTCATCACTTCTTACCAACTATAAAAACGATTGCCATGTCCTCATCATCATCCCGTCGAAAGTTCATTCAACAATTAAGCAGTACGGCCCTGATTTTTTCAGCCGGGTCGCTGGAACGTTTAAAAGCCGAAGAAAGAATAGAGGAGAGAATCATGCAGTATGAAAGAAAATACATGGCTAACGACAAGATTCGAGTGGGCGTTATCGGATGCGGCATTATGGGCCATAACGATCTGAATTCGGCATTGAAAGTGCCTGGTGTTGAGCTTGCAGGAGCCTGTGACCTGTATACCGGTCGATTGGATCGCATGAAAGAGTTGCATGGAAGCGACTTGTATACCACGCGCGACTACCGTGAATTGCTCAACCGGAAAGACATCGATGCCGTAATTATTGCCACCAGCGATCATCACCATGCGATGATCTCTACAGATGCCATGAAAGCGGGTAAGCATGTTTATTGTGAAAAACCGATGGTGCATAAATTCAACCAGGGGATGAATGTGATCAATACCTGGAAACAGACTAAAAAAACCATGCAGGTCGGCAGCCAGCGTATCAGCGGACTCGATCATGCAAAAGCGAGAGAACTGTATAGAGCCGGAGAGATCGGTCAATTGAATTGTATTGAAGCGACCACCGATCGCCAGGATGCGCTGGGTGCCTGGGAATATACAATGCCGACAGATGGCAGTCCGCAAACCGTGGACTGGGATCGATACATCGCCGGCATGCCCAAACAGCCCTGGGATCCAAAGAAGTTTTTCTGGTGGAGAAACTATAAGGATTTTGGAACCGGCATGTCGGGGGATCTTTTTGTGCACCTGCTTACAGGCATTCATTTTATTACCGGTTCACTGGGACCCACCAAAATATATTCTTCGGGCCAGCTTTGTTACTGGAAAGATGGCCGGGATGTTCCGGATGTGCTCACTGCTATTCTGGAATATCCACAAACAGAGGTTCATCCCCAGTTCCAGGTTATGCTGCGGGTGAATTTTGTTAGCGGCAACGGAGGAAAGAACACCACCCGTTTGATCGGTAGCGAAGGAACCATGGATGTGGGTTATGGAATTACCGTCAATCACAGCCTGATGGCCAAGGCACCCGGTATTGGCGGATGGGATGCCCTGATGACATATCCCGCCGCGATGCAGGAAGAGATCAAAAAGCAGTATGATGCAAAATATTCTGCGGAAGACAAGAAGCGCCCCAGCAAGCCGCCTATCAAGTATATGGAGCCATCCAATTTTGATGAGCATGTGGAGCATTTCGCCAATTTCTTTGAAGGAGCAAGAAATGGAAAAGAGGTAATTGAGGATCCCGTTTTTGGATTCCGGGCCTGTGCGCCCTGCCTGGCAGTAAACGAAAGCTATTTTCAAAAGAAAGTGGTGTATTGGGATCCGGTGAACATGAAAGTAAAAGCCTGACACTAACCTGTATAAATCCCGGGGGCTGTTTCCCAGAGCCTTGAATGATGTAAATACGTCTTCGCTCTTTGAAACAGCCCTTTTTTTATCTTCTTGCAAGAAAAAACATTTCCGATCGTTCAATGAAAGATATTTGATCCGAATATGAAAAGACTTCGCTACCTGTTGTTTTTCCTGCTGGCAGGGATGAACTCCCTTCCGGGATTCACACAAACTACAAAACCGGATACAGTAAGGGTGGGTATCTATATTACCAGTATACACGACATCGATTTTAAGCAGAAGGAATTTGCGGTGAATTTCTGGATCTGGCTTAAATACAAGAACAGGGATTTCGATTTTGCCCGCAACCTGGAAGTACCTGCAGCGAAATCGGTTGACAAGTCTTTCTTCGTCGTGGATACATCCGGTGAAGAAGTGTCCATGCAAATGAAATTGCAATGTGTGATGAAAGATTCCTGGAAGATTGCCAACTTCCCGTTCGATCAGCAAAAGCTGCGTTTGTCTATTGAAAATTCCCAGTTCGACTCCCGTTATCTTGTTTTTGTTCCGGATACAGTGGGCGATCATTTCGATAAAAGATTTACGCTGAATGGCTGGACCATCGATAGTTGCCTGGTGTACAACGGCACTAAAGTGTATGAAACCAATTTTGGCGATCAGTCTTTATCAAAGCCAAGAGCAGAGTACAGTGCATTTCGAGTTCGAATGAGCATTACTCGTAATGCAGGCGGGCTGTTCTGGAAGATGTTCCTGGGCATGTATATTGCGTTCCTGATCGCCTATATCTGTTTTTACATCCATGCCGACGGAATTGATTCGCGATTCGGTCTTAGTGTGGGAGCCTTGTTCGCTGTCATCGGAAACAAATACATCATTGACTCTTCTCTTCCCGAATCAACTTCTTTTACATTGGTCGATACGCTGCATGGACTCACTTTGTTTTGTATTCTTTGCGTAACAGCTGCTACGGCCTATTCAATGAAGTTGGTAAAGAACGGCCAGGTGAGCAAGGCGCAACGGTTGGATATGATCTTTGCGCAGTTGTTACTGGCGTTTTATGCAGGGTTGAATATATATTTCATCTGGCAGGCAACCAGGAACTGAGCGGGTAAAACACGGCTCATTTGGCAGGCATTTCGTTTCTTTGCGGCATGTCTGAAAAGAAATATCCTTATTTACAGCTGTTACATTTTACGCGTACCATTTTTGAAAAGATTGGATGTTCTGCAGAAGACGCAGATCTGGCGGCAAGGGTTTTATTGAGCGCCGACCTGCGTGGTATAGATTCTCACGGTGTTGCCCGGTTGAGCGGATACGTTCGTTTGTGGGAGGTGAAAAGAATTAACGCCCATCCAGATCTGACAATCATCCACGAATCTCCTTCTACCGCGGTGGTGGATGGTGATGGCGGACTGGGACTGGTAGTGGCGCCCTATGCCATGCAGGTAGCCATCGATAAAGCAAAGCAGGCGGGGACCGGCTGGGTCAGTGTACAAAACAGCAATCATTTCGGAATTGCGGGATATCATGCCATGATGGCCCTGGAACATGATATGATTGGCTGGGCCATGACCAATGCGAGCCCGCTGGTGGCCCCCACCTTCTCTATAGAAAGATTACTGGGCACCAACCCGATCTGTATCGCCATTCCGGCCGGGGAAGAACCGGCCTTTGTGGCCGACTTCGCCACAACCACTGCCGCCAACGGAAAACTCGAAATCCTCCAACGAAAAAATTTGAAAGCGCCCCTGGGTTGGGTTCAGGATAAATATGGCAATGCCTCCATCAACCCGCATGAATTGAAATCCGGTGGCGCATTATTGCCTCTCGGCAGTGATCGTGAACATGGAAGCCATAAAGGCTATGCACTCGGCGCGATTGTCGATATTTTCTCGGCCGTACTGAGTGGGGCTAATTATGGCCCCTGGGTACCTCCGTTCCCCGCCTATGTGCCCATGCCCGACGAGCAACCTGGTAAAGGGATCGGACACTTTTTTGGCGCCATGCGTATTGATGCATTCAGAAGAGCCGATGATTTCAAACAACACATGGATCACTGGATTCGCCGATTCCGGTCTGCCAGGACCATGGAAGGGGAAGAACAGGTGCTGATTCCCGGTGACCCGGAAAGAGAAATGGAAGAAAACAGGCTGAGAACCGGCATCCCGCTACTACCCGTGGTGGAAGAAGACCTGCGGTTTTTGGGTGAAAAGATGGGGGTGGCATTGGGGTAGGGTTTTATAGGTTTGCGGTTAGCGGTTTGCTGTTTACGGTTTGCGGTTTGCTGTTGTGTCGAGCCAAAAATTCAAATATTCTCGATCAACTTATTTTTTTCTTTTTACCAACCGCCAAACCGAAAACTGCTAACTGCAAACCAAACGTCTCCAATCCCTATCTTTGCGGCTCAAAAACACTAAAATCTATTACTCATGGGGGCGGGGATACAAAAAGTTATGAAATTCGGGGGGACCAGCGTCGGCAAACCCGAGCGGATGCATTCAGTTGCGCAGTTGATCACCAAAGACAATGACTCGAAAATTGTCGTTCTTAGCGCGTTAAGCGGCACTACCAATGTACTGGTTTCAATAGGAGAGGCGCTCGCTGCCGGTGACCGTACATTAGCCAAACAACATATCGATAAGCTCGAAGCGCATTACCAGCAGTTCATCAAGGAACTGGTGAAAACGGATGCGGCTTACCAGAAAGCCAAAGCGATCATTGCAGAGCATTTTGAGTTTCTCAATATCATTCTTAAGATATCCTTCAGCGATGCCCTGAACAAAGACATTCTCGCACAGGGCGAATTGCTGTCGACCAAATTGTTTTCCACTTATCTCGAAGAAAAGAAAATCGATCACGCGTTGTTGCCAGCCCTGGAGTTTATGACGATCGACAGCAATGACGAACCGCAATTAGGTACTATTAAAGTAAAACTTACACAGGTTCTTCAACAGCACAAAGGGAAAAACCTCTTCATTACACAAGGGTATATCTGTCGTAATTCCAGGGGAGAAGTAGATAACCTGAAAAGAGGTGGCAGTGATTATACGGCTTCTCTCGTTGCCGCCGCTGTTAATGCGGGCGTTTGCGAGATCTGGACCGATATCGATGGCATGCACAATAACGATCCAAGAGTAGTGAAGAAAACCGTTCCGGTGGAACAGTTAAGTTTTGAGGAAGCTGCCGAGCTGGCCTATTTCGGCGCCAAGATTCTTCACCCCACTTGTATCTGGCCCGCACAACAGGAGAAAGTGCCTGTTAAATTGCTCAACACCATGCAACCCGATGCGGCAGGAACTACCATTCGCCAGGAAGCAGGTTCCGTTGGCGTTAAAGCAATTGCGGCCAAAGACGGCATCATTTCAATTAATATCAAGAGCAGCCGGATGTTGCTGGCTTATGGTTTTCTTCGGAAAGTATTTGAGGTTTTTGAAAAGTATCGTACACCCATTGATATGGTTACTACTTCCGAAGTGGCTGTATCGGTTACCATCGATACAGATGCTTCCCTGAAACAGATTATAAAAGAACTGGAACCATTTGGAACCATTACAGCGGAAGAAAATCAATCAATCGTTTCGGTAGTGGGGAATGAAATCGCGCAAACGCCCGATATCCTTCGCAAACTGTTCGAGTCGCTGGCTGCCATACCGGTTAGCATGGTGAGCTATGGTGGCAGCAAACACAATATTTCCATCCTGGTTCCGTCTGCTTACAAAACACAAACCTTGCAGGTGCTGAATAAAGGCCTGTTTGGATTGGAATAATAATATTGCTGTTCTGGAAAGATTCATACGCTCCGCTATCGCGGGGCGTATTTATTTTTTGGCGATGGTGATCAGGAATTCACCCCGGTTCATTTTATTGGCGAGTTTGTCAATGGTTTTTTTCGTGTTGTGAAAGAGACCATTTTTGGGTATGTCTACTCCCCACACGGGGTGATGTGGTGATACGAAGAAATTATGAATGCCTTCTTTCGAAAAGCCCGCCTGCGAAAGAGCCGTCTTGATACTTTGATCATTGTAAATAGCGAGGTGAACAGGCGGATGCAGGTTGCCAAAACGATGTACCCTGCCGGAACCCTGTTTGAAGAATTTTTTGATAGCGCCCATGATGCCATTATTCACGCCACGCGGCAGTGTTCTGAGCATGATGGTCTCGAGCATCTCATTCAGCGAATCTGAATTGGGTGTTTTCAATACAAATATTCCGCCGGGGTTGAGCAGGCTATACACTTTGGCCAGGAATGGCTGCGGTTCGTTGATGTGTTCGATCACGTTGTCAAGGAATATCATGTCGAAGCGTCCTACATCATCTTTTACTTCCAGGAAGGGAACTGAGAGTACGTTGAAGCCTTTGGCAACAGCTTTGGCGCGGGAAGTTTCAGAGGGTTCCAAACCCAGGCATTCCCATCCGTTTTGTCTAAAAATCTCCAGGAATTTTCCATCGCCACAACCTACATCAAAAACGGTTCTTTTATCTTTCTGCGGAGCGTACTGGTTATAAACGGCATACTCCTTTTCATAGCACTTCATGTAATAGTCTACCGTCGACTTATCCTGGTAATCTACTTTCGGGCCGTAATAATTCGCGTAGTAATCGCTTGAATAGATTTCATTGATGGCTTCATAGGTGAGTACCGGTTGGGGAGAAGCATACACAAGTCCGCAATGGCGGCACTTCATGGCAGTATACCAATTGTCATCTTTCGATTGAAATTTGAATAATTTTCTTGCATGATTTTTTCCGCAGACAAGACATTTTTCAACCTCGAAAAAGTTTATCATAAATGTAGGTATACCGTTTTCTTAAATAAGGTTAGGGATATTTGGCTTAAGTTATTTTTTTTCAACTACTTATGGCAAATCGGTAGCCATTCTACCTGTAATGAGCAGAATGCACGACAAATAACGATCAAATAAAGGACCTAAGTATAAACAGTCCAGCCATTTAAAGGTCTATGGAACATTTTGTTTAACGATATCGGCTATAATCCACCCAGGAATTGCTCATGCAGGTAGTCTACCACATTCACCAGGTTATTGCTTTGTTCAAAAACCTTGATCTGGCGGTCGGCTCCGGTGCCATTTTCGAGGATGTGGTTCACATAGCTGATGGCATGCCTGCTTCCCAGGTGATCTACTACATCGTCCACAAAGTCGAGCAGTTCATAGATCAGCACGCGCGTATTGACTTCTTCCTCCTTTCCAAAATCAATCAAACGCCCGTCGATGCCATACCGGCTGGCTCTCCATTTGTTTTCGTTGATCAATGCTCTTGAATACTGCATGAAATTCATATTCTGGGAGCGGAGCTTATAGATCTTGGCGCAGATGGCCTGGAAAAGGGCTGCGATGGTGATCGTTTCGGAAACCGTCATGGGCACATCGCATATTCTGAACTCAACCGTATTGAAAAACGGATGCACCCGAAGATCCCACCAGATTTTCTTGGCGTTATCAATACAATTGGTCTTCACCAGCAATTTGATGAAGTTATCGTAAGCTTCGATGCTTTCGAATGTTTCGGGAATTCCGGTACGCGGAAACTTATCGAATACTTTTGTCCGGAAGGATTTGTATCCGGTTGCTCTGCCTTCCCAGAAAGGCGAGTTGGTACTGAGGGCATAAATATGCGGCAGAAAATACCGGGTGCTATTGGCAATGTGATTGGCCATCTCCCGGCTTTCCATTCCTACATGCACATGCAATCCAAAGATCAGGTTGCTGCGTGCCGCTTCCTGTAATTCGTTTACTATTTCATTGTAGCGTACATGATCGGTGATGAGCTGATTCTTCCAGTGACTGAAGGGATGGGTTCCCGAAGCGGCCACCCAAAGCCCGAGTTCACCAGCAATATGTGAAATGGTTTTTCGAAGCGTAGACACATCCTGGAATGCTTCGTCAATGTTCTGACAGATGTCGGTTCCTACTTCTACCACTGCCTGGTGCATCTCGGCCTTCACTTTGTCTTTGATGACTTTCTGACCTTCGGTTACGATTTTCTGCTGATGACTTTTCAGCTCCCTTGTTTCGGGATCTATCACCATGTATTCTTCCTCCACCCCCAGGGTGAAGTGTTTATAATTGATACTGCTCATGTACTATCAGGTTGTTGGTCAGATTAGCGGTTTTTTGGAAGAACTGCGTTTAATGTATTCACCCCAGGTGAGGTTGTCCCGGTCGGGTTGCTGGGCCAGCGCTCTTTCAATGGCGTAATTGGCGGCTGTTTCCACTACCCAGTTGAAGTTCTCTTCACCCACGCTGTTGCGGTCGGCATCCGGCGCGGGATTACAGAAATCAATGGCATAAGGAATGCCATCACGAAGAGCCAGTTCAACCGTATTGAAATCATATCCCAGGTACTGGTTGATGCGAAGCACAATGTCTTCCATCTGTTTAAGTTTTTCCGGGGAAGGATTGAAGTCGCTGACATACCGGAGGTGGTGCGGATTGCGTGGTTCGTAAGGCATGATGCGAACATGCTTACCGCCGATGCAATAGCAGCGGTAATATTCTTCGAAAATGATCTCTTCCTGCAGGAGCATAACCAGCTGACCGGTTTCGCCATGCTTTTCGAAGAAATCTTCCAGGTTGTTCAGTTTGTAAACGTTCTTCCAGCCACCGCCTGCAAAGGGTTTCATATAGGCCGGGAAACCTACATAATTGAAGATGCCTTCCCAGTCGAGGGGATAGGCCAGGTTGCTGAATGACTGATCCGTGGTGTCGTCCGGAAGATCCCGGGAGGGGAGAATGACGGTTTTCGGCACCGGTACACCGATCTTTACGGCCAGGCAGTTATTGAAGAACTTTTCATCGGCAGACCACCAGAAGGGGTTGTTGATGACAGCCGTTCCACAGATGGCGGCATCTTTCAGGAAAGCGCGGTAAAAGGGAACGTCCTGGGAGATCCGGTCGATAATAACCGCGTACTCCCCGGCATCACCCTGCACCACTTTGTCGATTTTTACCGGTTCGGCAACGATTCCCTCAATTCCTTTACTGTTGACCCGTTCAATAAAGGCCATTGGGAAAGACCGTTCCTTTCCGAACAGCACGCCAATCTTTTTCATAGCAGAAGTTTTTTTGTTAATTGATACTGAATCAAATTTATCTGTTCAGACCTGAAAAAACAAAAGAATGTTCCGTTTCCGGGGTGCCCCTGAAGGCATCCTGTGTTCATTAAAATTTAATGATAGTTCCCGCGTTTAATTATTTTTGGCGATATGCATTCAGACCAAAACCTTACTACCCATACCCATACATTTACCCTGACATCCGAGCCGCTGGAGCGAGAGGTGCGCGTAGACCTGTACTTCCCTCCGGGACCCTGGCAGCCTTCCCAGGCTTCCCTGTTGCTGATCAACGACGGCCAGGACCTGGTGACGATGGATTTCGAAAAAATTTTGAAAGACCTGTATCGCAACCAGGCGATCAGTCCCTTGCTTTGCGTAGGTATTCATTGCGGAGAAGACCGCAAGAACGAATATGGCATGCTGAGTTCGCCCGACTTCAAAGGACGGGGAGCAAAGGCCGCCCTGTACGAACGGTTTGTCTTCGAAGAGTTGCTGCCTCAGCTGTATGCCAACTTCCAGGTGCGCGATTGCCAGTCCCGGGCATTTGCCGGGTTCTCACTGGGAGGACTAAGCGCAATGGACCTGGTGTTGAATCATGCCGACTTCTTCAGTGTGTCGGGTGTTTTCTCCGGATCGCTTTGGTGGAGATCGAAAAGCAAAGACGAAAAGGACTTTAATGAATGGAACGACCGGCTGATGCATCGCCAGATCCGCCAGCAAACCTTCAAGCCGGGGCTGAAATTCTTTTTTGAATGCGGCGAACTGGATGAAACGGAAGACAGGAATAAAAACGGAGTGATCGACTCCATCGATGATACAATTGATGTAATGCGGGAGCTGTTATCGAAAGGGTATCTGGAAGGCAGGGATTTTCAATACCTGCAGTTAAAAGACGGACGGCATGATGTACCTACCTGGGCGCGGGCATTTCCGATTTTTCTTAAGTGGGGATGGGGACATACTGTTCATCATCATTTTTGAAAATAACAGCGCAAATAAAAAAAGCGGAGTGTTGAACTCCGCTTTTTTTATTTCATCAAATGAATAATCTGTTAATCGAAGATATAACGGATACCCATCTGGAATTGGTATCTCGAAGCCTGACCGGTGCTGTTCTGGAAAGTAGAAGTAAGCGGTATCTGGTTGGTAGCATCCAGGTAGGGGAAGCTATAAACAGGCTTACCTGCATTGGCGCCGGTTGTTTCAATTCTCTTCAGGTTCAGCAGGGCTGTTCTGTTGGGAATCCGGGAAATACCCCAGTTCTTGTTCAGGAAGTTGCCAAAGTTGAAGATATCCATAGTGAAACGGAAGGTGTTGCGTTTGCCGCCGACTTTTACAAAGAAATCTTGTGAGAAATTCAGGTCAAGACGTTTGTAGAAAGGAAGCAGCAGCCCGTTTCTTTCCGCATATTTACCTCTGCGGGTGCTGAGATAAGGATCCTGGTTGATATAAGCGTTCAACTGGTTCCAGATGATGGCAGGTGTACGGGGATCCTGTGCGTTTACTGACTCAAGAACGATATCATTGGCGTCCTTGGGTACATAGATCAGGTCGTTGGTGTTCAATCCGTCGTTGTTGAGGTCTCCCGATACTGTGTAGGTACCAGTTCCTCCATTGGCTGCTTCAAATGTAAAACCGATTGAAGTGGCAGCATGTTTGAAATATTCAAAGCGGTAATACGCAGCCGCAACAATACGGTTAGGCTGGTAGAAGTTTGAATAGGAAGTCACGTTGGCATTGGGATCTCCACTCACCTGGCGATCTCTCCAGATTGACTGCGCGATAGAGCCACCATCATTTACCGAACGGCTGTCGCCATAAGAATAAGCGATCATGGTGTAGAGGTTCTTCACGTTACGCTGCAACTGGAGTGTCAGGTTGTAAGTATAACCCTTGGAAGTGTTGGTCATCAGGATGGCATCGCTGATATTGGGGTTGGTGGCAGACTCGCCGCCAGGACCGCTTCCGCTGTATATTTTGGAGGATGTATAACGGATACGGTTATCGCTGCCTGTGAGCGCTACTCCGGATGAAGGCAGGTTGATGTTCTGGTGGTACACGCCATTGATATCTTTTGAGAAGATACCTTCAACTGTGGCTACGATATCGAAAGGCAATTTCTGATCCACTGCCAGGTTGGTTCTGAGCAATTGGGGGAATTTGAAATTCTTATCAGTGATAGCCAGGTTATAGGCAGTGTTGGCAGCTCCGTTAGAGGGACGATAAGCGTTTACATCGGGGCTGAAGGCCACACCGCTGGTTCTTACGAAAGATCCAAAATCAACACCGTTATTGCTGGCCTGGTTGCTGATCCACACAAAAGGTGGTGCGCCGGCGAAAATGCCGATTCCGCCACGAAGCTGTGTTTGTTTTGTGCCATTAACATCCCAGTTGAAACCAACGCGTGGGCTGAGCAGCACAGATACATTGGGAACATCTCCTGTTTTGATGCGAACTCCATTACGATAAACCAGTGCATCCGCATTGGTATTGGAGATGAAGTTCTGTTTGAAGATGGGGATGTCCGCGCGGATGCCATAGGTCAATACGAAGTCGTTGCTTACAGTCCACTTGTCCTGCGCAAAAAAGCCCAGTTGGTAAGCTTCTACTTCTGCGTACGGGAACTCACCGCCTTTACGGGCAGAGTAACGTAATTCATAACGGGAGGCATTGGCACGTCCGAAGTTCACGCTGTTATAGAACGAATCCAGGTTGGCAAAACGGTAAGCGCCATAGTAATTGGGCGCGAAACCGTTCCTGAATTTGTTGTAAGTGTTTTGCGTTCCGAAAGTGAGGGTGTGAGAACCTTTGTTGAGGGTTACGATATCATTCAACTGCCAGGTATCTGTATTGAGCGAGTTGAAGGCAGTGAATGGCTCGAAACCGAAGGCCGTGAATGAACTTCCCTGACCGTTCTCAATATCTACCAGCGGGAATACACCACCCGGGCTGCTTCTGAAATCGCGCAGCTGGTTAAATCCAACCTGCAACTTGTTAGACAGTTTGTTAGAGAAACGGGTATTCAACTCACCGATGATGATGTTGAAATTATTATTGATGATATAGGAAGATGCGAAGAACGGCATGGCGGTAGCGCTTGGCTGACGGTTGTTGGCTGGCGCACCACTATTGCTGGGAGGCACGTTTCGGTAAGACTTCAGGTAGTAATAGTTGATGTTAAAGGTGTTCTTCTTGTTGATGTTGTAATCAAGACGAACGGTAACCTTGTCACTGTAGGTATCGAAGGTGTAATTTTCAAATGCACCCGGATCGTAGTTGAATTTGCTTTTCAGGAAAGCAGCCAATGCTTCGAGGTCTTCTGCTTTTGCCTGGGAAACATTGTCGCCGGTAGATCCGTTACGGCTGGCAACGCGGCTGGTGGCGGGTTGGCTGATTCTTTCAAATTCCACGCTTCCGAAGAAGAAGAGTTTGTTTTTGATGATCGGGCCACCCACGTTAACGCCCCAGTTCTTGAATTCAAATGCTTGTCTGGGCACGGTAGTGGTCGCAACATCTCTACCGGTAAGGGAAGGATTTTTCCAATAGTAATACGCAGATCCTTTTACGTCATTGGTACCGCTCTTGGTAACGGAGTTGATACCGGCTCCGGTAAAGTTACCCAGGGTTACATCATAAGGAGCGATGTTTACCTGGATCTGATCCAGCGCGTCGATGCTGATGGGCTGTGAGTTGGTTTGTCCACCCAACCCTGCAGCCAGGCCGAAGGTATTGTTGAAGGACGCACCATTCACGGTAAGGTTGTTGTAAGAGTTCGCCCTTCCCGCAAAGCTGCTGGTACCATAGGTAGCATTGCTGTTGGCGGTTGGTGTCAGACGGGTGAAGTCGTTGATGCTGCGGTTGATCGTTGGCAGGCGATCCAACTGCTGGCGGTTAACGAATTCTGCTGAACCGGTGCGGCCCTTGTTGAACACTTTGTCTGATCTCCTGGCCGATACCACAACCTCCGTAAGGCTGGTAGTGCTGGGTACCATTTTGGAGTCTACTTTGTACACCTGACCCAGCAAGAGCGTGATGTCGTTGTACAGGTCGTCTTTAAATCCGACAAAGCTGATTTTAATGGTGTACGGTCCGCCTACTCTTACGTTCGGGAGGTTATACCTTCCGTCTTTACGAGAGGTGGTGTTGTACACAGTACCTGTGGGAAGATGGGTAGCCGTAATAGTGGCACCCTGCAGAGGAGTTCCGTTGTCGTCGGTCACTCGTCCCTGGATTTCTGATGTAGTTTCCTGACCGTAAGCCGTAATCACGCTTAGGCAGCTCATCAGCAATACAAAGAACAATGAGGCAGTCTTTCTCATATTGTATCCTAGTTTTGATGTTTGCGGCGCAAATAAACGATGGTATTTGTAATTGGCTTGTTAACCACCGTTATCAAATAATTAACTTGATGGCAATCCGGATATGATAATCCTTTAATCGTTAGGAGAGAAGAGAACGATGACGCAGATAGTTCGGACAGATCGTTGCTTTTCCGGGAGCAAATGTAGAGCAATCGGTTTTTTCGCTCAAATAAGTTCAGGTCAAGTTTTCAACAGGAGGTATCTAATAATGATGATCGCAGTCAATAAAAAAATAAAAGCTCCCCGAAGGGAGCTTTGTATAGCAACTGTTTAAGTATTATCAGAAGCTGAGCCTGAATCCGAGTTGGCTGATCCAGCGTGCGGTATAACCCGGGTTAAGGGTTGTACTTACACCCCAGGGCTTGCCAACAAACGGCGTGTAACGATATTGAGGAGTGAGGTTATTGGCGCTAACATATCCCGCAAAGTTGATCAATGGGAAGTTGTCGTTTGACAGGAACCATGTTCTACCCCAATCTTTGTTCAACATATTGGTGAAGTTGTATACATCATACGTCACGGAAGCAGTATATTTTCTGCCCGCAATCTTGATGTTGAATTTTTGTTCAAGCTTCAGATCAAGAATATTGGTGAAGGGTAAACGGGCACCGTTTCTTTCTGCATACCTTCCTCTGTTCTTTTTCAGATACTTGTCGCTTTCAATAAAGTTGTTCAGCATTTCCTTCTGTTGTGCGGCCGTATAAGTAACACCTCCCACTGTGTTGGTCAGGAAGGTCATGTTGTTCAATTCAGTAACAGTTGGAATGTAGATCAGGTCGTTGGCTTCGCTGGATGCCTGGTCATTAACAGGGCTTCCGCGGTAAACATAGCTGTAGGGGTTGCCAGACTGTCCGTTGTATACCAGTGAAATGGTGGTAGACATAGACTTGTTTGCATATTCAAACTGCTTGCTGACAAAGGCGTTGATACGATGACCGAGGTCAAAATCAGATACAGAAAGCTGTGTGAAGTTGCGGCCATTCACTGTTTCCATGAATCTCCATTGTGAGTTGTTCTGTGAACTGGTTCCTTCGTTGTTCGTTACAGAGCTTCCATAAGTGTAGTTCGCGTTGAATGCAAATCCGTTTCTGAAAGCTTTGTCGATGGTGAAGGTCAGTGTCCAGGCAAATCCGCGACGTCCCTGGTTATTACTTAACAGGTAAATCATACCCGGGTAAGGGTTAGTACCATTGGAGCGAAGAGGAATACGGGTTGGAGCGGATCCTGATGAGTATACATTTCTCGCATCGGGGCCCACCGATTTACCTACCGGAGGA
This sequence comes from Chitinophagaceae bacterium, assembly GCA_044226045.1. Lineage (GTDB taxonomy): Bacteria > Bacteroidota > Bacteroidia > Chitinophagales > Chitinophagaceae > Endoryza. Next base: position 54,355 of record JBGAHR010000014.1, on the reverse strand, counting down.
AGAATGTTTACGTTTTGATATTCCAGTTCCCAGATGTTCTTGGTGAAGGTTGCTTCAGTAGTGAAAGTCCAGCCATCACCCAGTCTCTTATCCACGGCCATTGATGTTCTGAAAACGCTCGGAACACGGAAATCTTTTGCCACCAGGTCGATCTGACCTCTGGAGTTGCTGATGTTCTGTCCGAGTGAAGCAGCCGTTGGTTGATTGTATGGATCCGGATTGAAGGTAAAGCCGGAAGAAGGAGGGTTGAGGTCAACACCACCGATGCTTATACCGTTGTTGTTGTAAATACCGCCGGGCCAAACAAGTGGTACACGGCCGGCAAAAATTCCCAGACCACCGCGGATCGCGATTCCTTCTTCAGGAATGCGATAGGTAAATCCAACACGGGGAGAGATCATCCAACGGGCATCCATAACCTGTCCGGAGCGGGCTCCTCTCAGGTCGTAGTACTGGGAGATCTTGGCCAGTGCAGTATCATTAAGGAATTTGTCTTCTTTGGGTTTGGTGAGCAGTTCAGTGCGGTCTGCACGTACCCCCAGGATCAAAGTGAAATTATCACTCACCTTGATTTCATCTGTCAGGAAGAAGCCGATACGCATAGTCTTGAACTTGGCAGATGCGATGGTAGCGTCCCCTGATTCCGCATCGATCAGTGAGAAAGAACGCTGATAACGGCGGGGAGTAGCGTTGTTGATGAAATCATTAATGTTGTTGTAAGTATAGGTACCAAAGTTGTCGCGAACGAACGTGTTCAGCACATCGTTGAATTCGTTGTCGGTACCCACAGTAATGATGTTGTTGCCTTTGTAAAACTTCACCATATCCAGGATAGAGAGGTTCTTTGCTTTCAGCAGGTTGGCGGCAGAGAAGTTTTCTGTACCGAAAGTGATTGTTCCCGGTCCGTCGAAAATGCTTACGCGGGGGAAAGCCTGCCCGATGGGTCCGCGGTCATCCAATTCATCCGTATAGGTAACCAGCAAACGGTTGTTGCTGTTTCCGCCGAAGTTGGTTTTCAATTCACCGGAGAAGGAGTTGGTTCTGTTGGGGAAAAGATAACCGTTGTTGTAAAAGTTGATCGCAGTGCTGGAGCTGGTGCTCGTATTGTAACGAAGACCTTTGTTATAACGATAAGAGAGAGAGAGGCGGTTATTATCGTTAATGTTCCAGTCGATCTTTGTATTGATACGATCGGCGTTTACTTTCTCCGGGTTATCCAGGAAGCCGCCGGGTTCGTAATTGTAAGTTGTGCGAAGGTAGTTAGCCAGGTTTTCAATGCCTGCCTGGTTGGTAGTACCGCGATAATCGGCGATGTTGAATGGTTGCGGACGGGTATCGCGCTGCCACTCGGCCAGGAAGAAGTAAAACAGTTTATTCTTGATCAATGGACCTCTTACATTGAATCCATAAGTCTTATTGGAAAACGAAGAAACCCTTGTTCTTTCCACCACATCGGGGAATCCTGATTTGGGAAGTGCTACCGGTGATTTACCAGTCAGTCCCTGGTCGCGATAGTAATACCACATAGAACCCTGCAACTGGTTGGTACCGGATTTAGTGATCGCGTTTACTGCGCCACCGGTGAAGTTTCCGAATTGTGCATCATAAGGAGAGAGTACAACCTGTATCTGGTCGATCGCGTCGATAGATATCGGGGCCACCCCAGCCTGTCCACCGTTTGTTCCCGATGCAGCCAGACCGAAGATATCGGTGTTGTTGGCGCCATCGATGAAGAAGGAATTGTAGCGGTTATTTTGTCCGGCGAAAGCAACACCACCGTCACCGGTGATCTTTGCCTGCGGAGTGTATTTCAGATAGTCGTTCAGTCCGCGACCAACGTTCGGCAGGTTGGCCATTTTATCGCGACCGATGCTGGTTTCGGTGCCTCCTTTACCTGTAGCCGGAGCTCTGCGGGCAGCTACTACTACTTCAGTCAGGTTGCCGGTTTTGTCTTTCAATTCAAAATCCTGAACAGAGTTCTCACCCAGGTTCAGGTAAACGTCCTCTTTTTTTCCATCGGCAAAACCCACAAAAGTAACAGTGATCGTGTAGGGGCCTCCCGGGCGAAGATTGTAAAGATTGAATCGTCCACCGGTGCGGGAAGCAACCCGGTAAACCGTTCCGGTCGGAACGTGTACGGCAGTGATCGTGGCGCCAACAAGTGGCTCACCTTTAGCAGTTTTCACCGTTCCACCAATACTACTATTGGTTTCCTGGGCGCTCAAGGCAAAGGGGAATAGGAGTACAGCAAGCAATAAGCGTACAATTCTCTTAAGCATATTAGTTTTGTTTTACAGGAGCAAAGAAAGGAAAATTCTTTATAAATATAGCAAACTTAATCTCAACAAAACAAGGCAAATAAAGGCCCGGACGGGCCCTGAAAATCACTCCCTTTTTCGTAAGGGGTGGCAACCGGAACTACCCTAACTTTGCCGAAAATTATGTCAATGCTGGATACCATTGAAAGTGCGATTGAGGACATCAGGAACGGCCGCCTGGTGATTGTGGTGGATGATGAAGACCGCGAGAATGAAGGAGATTTTATTGGCGCGGCTGAAACCGTAACCCCTGAAATCATCAATTTCATGAGCAAATACGGCCGTGGCCTGATCTGTGCTCCGCTTCATGAAGATCGTTGCGAGGAGCTGGACCTGGGCCTGATGGTCAACAACAATACCGCCCTGCATGAAACCGCCTTCACGGTTTCAGTAGACCTGCTGGGGCATGGCTGCACTACCGGCATTTCTGCCCACGACCGCTCAAAAACCATTCAGGCGCTCGTCGACCCGGCCACCAATCCGGAAGACCTGGGCCGGCCAGGACATATTTTCCCCCTCCGGGCAAAAAAAGGCGGGGTTCTTCGTCGTGCCGGCCATACCGAAGCGACCATCGACCTGGCTCGACTGGCGGGTTTTGCACCTGCCGGAGTACTGGTTGAAATCATGAACGAGGACGGTTCCATGGCCCGGTTACCACAATTGATGGAAATCGCCCGGAACTTCAACATGAAGATCATCTCCATTAAAGACCTGATCGAGTACCGACTCAAAACAGATTCTTTGATTGAGGAGATCGTGCGCGTGGATATGCCCACCAAATATGGTCACTTTAAACTGGTAGCCTTCAAAGAAAAAAACACCAATAATGAGCACCTCGCACTGATCAAGGGAGAGTGGAAAAAGGACGAGCCGGTATTGGTGCGTGTGCATTCATCCTGTTTTACCGGCGATATCATGGGTTCTCTTCGCTGCGATTGCGGCGACCAACTGCATTGTGCCATGGAAATGGTGGAACGCGAAGGAAAAGGAGTCATTCTCTACATGAACCAGGAAGGTCGCGGTATCGGGCTGATCAATAAACTGAAGGCCTATAAGCTCCAGGAAAACGGAATGGATACCGTTGAAGCCAACCTGCACCTTGGGTTTCCAATGGATAAACGCGATTATGGAATCGGCGCTCAAATACTGAGATACCTCGGTGTTACCAAACTCAGGCTCATGAGCAATAATCCAAGGAAAAGAGCAGGCCTACTCGGTTATGGAATAGAGGTAACGGAAACAGTTCCCATTGAAACGATCCCCAATCCCCACAACGAACAATACCTCCTCACCAAGAGAGATAAGATGGGGCATGAGATTTTGAAAAAATAGAGTCGTTTATCGTTTTGCGTTTATCGTTTCACGTTTGGTTTGCAGTTTGCGGTTTGCAGTTTGCGGTTTCACTCGACGCGTGCAGCTTTTGGTTTCATCAAAACGCTTACACAAAAGACAACGTGAAACGATAAACGCAAAACGATAAACGCACGCTATTGCGATCCTGCCTGGGGAATTGCCACCGGCGCTACCGGTGCTTTCTTCTTTTTCTTCCTGTCGCTTCTCCACAGATCACCGAAGCTTTCGAAATCCCGACGATAGGAGATACCCGCTCCGGACCGGTTTTGTTTACCGGTAGCCGATTGGTAATTGTAGGAATCCCGGTAAAAGAAGGTGAGCAAGAGTTTACCGTCGGGTCGTAATTTGAGTTCCGCGGTAATATCGGGGAGGAATTGCAAGCTGTTGGCGGCCCTGGCCTGGGCGGCAGTCAAACCAAAATCGAGCGCACTGCCAAAAGTAAAAGTGAGTCTTTCATTGAACACACTTTTGGCCAGTGAAAAATTCACGTTGGTTCTGTCCAGCACAAAGGCGCTGTTGCCGGTATTATTGGCCAGGAAGTTGGATCCGTTGTATAGCTGTGCATTGAAATTCACCTTGATGCTTTCGTCATTGAATATCTTTCGAATGATATTTGAAAACTGTTTACTCAGGGCGCTGGAAATATAACCGGAAATGCTGCTGGATACGATACCTTCCACCGCCAGGTTACCCAACCCGTTTTGAGAAGAGGTAGAGCGCGGGCCAAAGCTATTGAAGATGATCAGGAAGGCCACCTGTTTATTCAGTTCATTTCTATCTGCCTGGATATCCCTTAGCATGTTCAGTACGATCGGATCGTTTTTCAACTGCGGATCCTGCATTTCCAGCGAGAAATCAATATCCGGTTTCATCAGTTTGCCGGTGATTTTCGCCTGCACCATTACCTTACCCCGGATCTTTTTGATGTACTCCATATCTCCACCCTGTGCGTACACCTGGTCACCCAGATCGCTGAACTTTACGCCATCCGCCAGGTATTCGGCCGTTACATTCAAATCAGCATCTGTCGGATTACCGCTCCATCGGATATTGCTGCCGTCTTTCAGGGTAAAGGGTTTATGAAGGAGAGATTGAAAATTGAAATTGTATTTTCCTTCGTCTATATCGTATTGCCCGGTCATGTTAAACTGCCCTGCGGTATTGGCTTGCAGTTTGAGATTGCCATGACCTCTTGCACTCATGATATCGTTGGTCAGTTCATCGATGATAACGTTGAAATTGGCAAGCCGGTTGGTGTTTACATCCAGCAATACGGTCAGTTTACTCTCTTCATTACTGCGAACAGCTTCCATTTCGCGACCGTAGGTTTTCCAAACAATGAAATCTGCCTGTCCGCTTTGCCGGCTGCTGCCGGAACGAATAAATACGGAAGAGCTGTCCGCGGGCTCGGCTTTGATATTCATCACCATGTCTTCCATCGGACCGCTGAATGTCATGTTGGTTTTGGCAATCACCTTTCCATAGAAGAGGTCTTTTGTATTGCTATTGGTGTTCAGCACGAGCAATTTGGAGGTATTCATGGCAAAATCAAAGTCCATGTCTTTGAATCCGCGATGTCGAAGTTTGCCTCTTGACAGGATGCCTACATTCTTGAAAGTGTCCAGCAGGGCGAAGTTGCCGAAGTCGATGAGGCCTTCCTTGAAATCAAAATTAGCCGAAGGGATCGTATAGGTTACATTGGTATATCCAACCGTAAGCCTGCCATCCTTTAATTTGATATTGCCGAGGTAGTTCAGGTCATCGGGCCGGCCTACGATCCTCAATTGCCCCGTCGCGTAACCGGTTACATCACTGAAAACCGAGTTCAGGTATCTTTTAAGAAGATTGATGCGGGTATTGCTGAGATCGGTGGTAAGATCGAGTTGACGGGCACTGTTCGTGTCGAGGATATTGTAATTGCCTTTTACATCGAAATGATAGTCGAGATTGTCGGAATGGGTTTTAAAATTAACGACACCTGTTTTCTGGTTGTAGTTGGCTGACAATTGAATCCGGCCAATCGAGTCGTCATCCAGCCTGAACTGTTCGGTTTCACCATTCATATCAACCTGCATTTTTCCAAAGGGATCAATGATGTCTACAGACCCCGTCAGCAAACCCTCCAGTCGGTTGCTGGGAACAACATACGGGGTGAAATCGCCGATATTTATTTTTTGCAGATCAACGCGTATGTCGTTGCTGGTGCCAATGTCGGAAGGAACCGAGGTAATTCGGATCTCCTGTTGTCCGTTAAATATTTTCAATCCGTCTGCGGCAACGAGTTCTTTACTCAGGATCAGTTCGCCGTTTTCCTGTATGGTCCAGTTCTTTCCGTTGATATCGAAGTTCGATTCATTGAAACGAATACTGACTCCGTCCCTTCTTGTTTTTACCTGGGCCGAAATATTGGCTGCGTTCAATGTTTGATTGGCGCTGGTATTCACTTTAACCTCTGAAACATCATTGGAGGAACTGATATCGATGTAAGTGCCGGGGAAATGGAGGCTGTCGTTAATGTACACATCGCCGATATTGGTTTGCAGGGTCAGTTTCTGCAGGTCGCCGGCGCCTTTCAGGGTGAGGTTATACAGCGATATGTTCTTATAGGAAAATTGCGGTATCTCGGCATTGAGATCAAGCAGGTTTTCCTTGTTGTTGATTCGGCCGGTGATCGTGGTATTGTTAAAACCTCCCAGGTCTTTTACAAACAGATCGAGGTAGTCCTGAATGTTTTTGGTGGTAATGACGAAACTGAAATCCTCGTTTCGCAGCACTTTCCGGGAAGGCTTGATATAACTGGGGTAGTATTTGTTCAGGAAGTTCTGAAAGGCGTCGGGCAATTCCTCGATACTGAAATCTCCCACCAGCGCAGCATCGAACTCGTTGCTGACAACCGTAATGACTTTATTACTGTCGAGGATTTTTGACTCAACAAAAAGTGAATCGAAGGAGAGCCGGGTACCATTCCTGAGCACATTGGCTTCGTAAACGCGGGCAGTTCCGAGGAAGTTGTCGATATTGTTGCCGCTGAAATCAAAGCGGAATTTACCGGAGAATTCTATGTTCTCCTTCGACAGGTTGATCTTCTTCAGGTCAGCTTTCGCGATGCTGGCATTGAAATCGAAGGTGGGTATCTTCTTGCTGAAATCAATCAGACCCACCAGGCTCGCGTCCAGGTTGGGGTCGTTTGAAATCAGCTGACCATTGAACAGCATCTTGGCCACATTTCCTTTTACCGAAATATTCTGGTAGGCATAGTCGTTATATTCCAGCCGGTGAATCAGTCCATCGAGCTCTGCATTGACTTTGTCGTTTTCCAGGCCTGATCCATTGATTTTTCCGTTGAAGGCAATTCGGCCAAGGCTGGACATTTCTATGAATTTGCCCAGGTCAAAATTGTCGGTTTTGATGGTGCCGGAGTAGCGGGGAAGCCCATGTGGAGGGAATTTCATGTTCACGTCCGTGATCAGGGTGCCGAGTGCGGTCTCCAGCGAACCATAAGTCACAAAGTCATTGACAAATCCTGCAAAGTTTCCTTTGAATCTGAGGTATTTTAACAGATCCAGCCGGGGGTTGGTTAATTTCTTAAGCTGCGGAACCAGCGTTACGGCATCGAGATAGGTCGTTCTGAAATTATTTGCTTCGAAGTCGATGTAGGTCTTGTCAATTTCTGGCAGACCCGTGATGCGGATGTCTCCATTCAGGTAAGTGCTGTTGCCGGCTTCCAGCACCAGGTTTTTGGCCTGCAGGTCTTCCACCGTTCCTTTTACTTTGCCTTCAATCCGGATGGATCTTTTAAAAGCCTGAAGGGCCGGTGCAAAATAGGCGATATCATCACTACTGACGTTGGCATCGGTAAAGTTTCCTTCCATTCTCACTTTTGAAATAAAATCACTCATGTCATCAAAAGTGTTGTATCGCATGGCAAAGAAATCGCGCAGCCGGCTTCCGGGTGTACGTAAGTCGAGGTTATGAAACTCCATGGCTTCCGGATGGATCTTGGTATCGGCCGTCAGCTGCGTCACCACAAATCCGCTTCTTTCGCGAGTGCTGAGGCTGGTCTTTACAAAAATGGTATCGTTGACCCATTTTACATTCCGGAACTTTCCATTGATGTCTGTAAAATCGATGTATTTCCCTTCGAAATAACCCGGATCTGGTTTCACTCCCTCTTTATAACTTCTGAATCTGCTGTCTTCGAGGTTTACCTCTTCAATAGCAATATCCCAACCTGCTTTATTCCATCTGAGATGCTGTGGGTCATTGACGAATTTTTCCTCCTCTTCATTCGAATCGGGCAGCGGCGGCCTTTTACCAGGATAATTGCGGATGGTATAGAAGAGTTTTTTCAGATTGATGGTCTTGACCCTGACCAGCTTTTTTTGCAAATCAAGTTTATCTGCATCCAGTTGAAGCGAAGATATATCCATGATCATGTCTTCCCCTCTCCATCCATCCAATTGTCGAATAACAACATGATCGAAAGAGACATCTTTCAGATCCAGTTGTATCGGTTTGGCATTGCCGCTTTTCTTTCCACCTCCAAAATAATCGACCAGGAACTGGTAATTCCAGACCGAATCAGTCCGGCCGATCTGTATGGTTGCATCCGACAGAGCGACTTTCTTGAGCACTATATTGTCTTTGAGAAAAAACCAGTCGGTAATATTTACCGTCACCTGTCCGGCGTATAACAGGGTATCTTTCTGGTGATCTTTGACGAGTACTCCTTCCAGGTGCATGTTGTTAAAGAGACTGAAGTTGACATGCCGGATACTAACGGTGGTGTTCAAATCCTTTGATAATTTTCTGGTAACCTTTCCCACCAGCCAGTTTTGGACAACGGTGGTCTGCAGGGCCAGCCAAAGCATCAGGATCAGGGCTAGTAGCACCAGCAGTACAGAACGGGTTATTTTCCAGAATTTTTTCAGAAAAGCGGGGTATTAGGTGTAAAATTAGGCAATCATGCTTGTTGAGCAAATACAATACCAATCAATGGTTTATTAAAATGATGGATGCGGGAGGGAAGTGAATGACATAAGGTTCAATCAGGATTCTTTAAAAATCCCCCAATCATAGGTTTTTCTTAACGGGAATTCCCGAAATGGGCGGGCTTATCCAAATTTTTTGGCCGGATCTTTCAGCCCTTCCGACTGGTTGTATTGCTGGGATTGCCCTTTCTCTATGGAAAGGCTTTTCCACTGGTCTTTTTTCAACATTCGACCCAGGTAAACGATCTGGCCTACATGATAGGGGTAGTGGGCCAATTGCCGGTTGATGGCGTCGATGACGCTCAGCGGTTCTTTTCGAATATAAATAGTTTTAGAGAGATCGGAGTCCTGTAAGCTCGACAGGCTGTCCAGAAAGCAGCTCCAGCCATTCTCCCAATTTGAGATTATTTCGGCCTTCGACATTGGGCGATTCTCAAATTCTGCATCTCTTTCCCTCCAGGGTTTTTCGCCATCTTCTGTCAGGAAATTCGTCCATCGGCTTTTCATATTTCCGTGAAGATGCTGAATGATGACCGCAATACTGTTTGATTCTGCTCCTGGGCTAAACTGGAGGTCCGCTTCGGTTAACTGTGCGAGGGTTCTATCGCCCAGTTCTTTATAATATTTCAGTCGTTTGATGGCAGTGGCCAGGTAATCTTTACCAAATGAATTTTCCATACATTTCCGTTTAAAGGCTATTTAAAAGCAAAGCTAAGGCACATACCCGGTGCGATGAGTCAAAAAAATTTCATTTTTGAGCTTTATCCATTAAATTTACGATAGACCTAACCGACCATCACCAAACCAAAACTGTTGCACATGAGAAAAATCTCCATTCTACTAGCGTTATTTCTCATTGTAGGATTTCAATCATTTTCCCAGGATAAAAAGCGTACAGGCTTCAAAGCGGGTGTAAACCGATCTATCCAACGGATAGAGTTGAACAGAACAGCAAAGAGTTCTAACCCGCTTGTGGGTATTACAGTAGGTTTTTTCCAGGAAATTCCGTTGGCTGAGCATATACAATTCCAGCCCGAGTTCCTGTACAATCGAATGGGAGGTAAAAGTGGTGATTTGGAAACCAAACTCGATTATTTCTCCATACCTGCTTTGTTCAAATATCGTGTTGGGCCGCTGGGGATTTATCTCGGCCCGCAATTCAGCCTGCTGTTCCGGGCTCGTGAAAAAGATGGTTTGCAGGATGAAACCACCAGTATCAAAGATCAATACAAATCTGCCGAGATCGCAGGTGTAGGGGGGCTCGACTTTTCCTTTCCAAAGAATGATCGTGCAGTGATAAGCCTGCGATATATTTACGGAGCCACCGATGTGGTAAAAAATACCGGCGCCGGCAATTCTGTTCACAACCAGGCAATCCAGTTGACAGCCGGTTTTCGGTTTTGAGTGGCAAAGTTGTAATGTGCCAATTGGTTGCGTTCATCGTTTAGCGTATATCGTTTAGCGCTTCACAGTGGTTGTCGGTTTGCAGTTTGCGGTTTGCGGTTTGCAGTTTGCGGTTTGCCGTTACTGATGCCTCAATTTTTGATTTTTGAATTTGCTTCAGCTCATTGGCTCATTGACCAATTGACGAATTGACAAATTGTATTCCATCCGTCATTCGTAATCCGTCATCCGTAATCATCCATTGGCTCATTGACCAATTGACGAATTGACAAATTGTATTCCATCCGTCATCCGTCATCCGTAATCCGTAATCATCCATTGGCTCATTGACCAATTATCACATTGGCGCATTGCTCTCAGTATCCCGCCGCATGATCATCTCCCCGGTGATCCCCCACCGCTTCAATATTGCCGTCGCGGATCAGTATGACTTCTGTTCTGCCGATCTGACCTCGTTGAACGATCTTATATCCCATTTCTTCCAGTTTTTTCCGGGTGTCTGCATTGAAGTTTCTTTCAACATACACCACATCGGGCAGCCACTGGTGATGGAATTTCGGTTTGTTGACGGCATCATCGGCATTCATATCGAATTCCAGGATATTGACCAGGGTTTGAAATACCGAAGTAGTAATGGTAGTGCCACCGGGCGTACCCGCTACCACAAATGGCTTATTGTTTTTCATCACGATAGTGGGTGTCATGGAGCTCAGCATTCTTTTCCCAGGCTGAATGGCATTTGCATCCGCACCAACCGCTCCATACATGTTCGGCACTCCCGGTTTTACGCTGAAATCATCCATTTCGTTATTGAGCAAAAAGCCGGCGCCGCCCACTACCGTACGGGAACCATAGCCGCCATTGAGGGTAGTGGTCACTGCGACCGCATTTCCATTTTCGTCGTATACACTGAGGTGAGTGGTTTCCTCACTTTCCGCGATGACACCGGCAACGGTTTGCTGGCTGCTGCCAGCTTTGCCCGGCACATAATCACTGATTCTTTGTTTCGCATATTCGTCACTGGTAAGTTTCTTTACCGGCACTTTATAGAAGTCGATATCTCCGAGGTATTTCGCCCGGTCTGCATAGGCCCTGCGTTCCACTTCGGTCATCAGCTGAACGGATTCGGCCGTTTGGAAGCCATAAGATTTGATAGGTTTGTCCTCAATCATTTTCATCATTTGCGGCAACAGTACACCACCACTGCTCGGCAGAGGCATGGTCAGAATTTCGTATCCCTTGTAATTGAAAACGACCGGTTCGCGGAACTTGGCCTGGTAGCTTTTTAAATCTTCCAGGGTTATGATTCCCTTGCCTCTTTTCATTTCTTCTACAATCAGCCGGGCGGTTTCTCCTTCGTAAAATCCTTTTTGCCCTTTGTCTCTTATTCGTTTCAAGGTGGCAGCCAGTTCTTTCTGGATCAGTGTATCACCGGCTTTCCACCCGCCCTGCTTTACAAATGCGGGTAACTGGGTATTTAATTTTTTGAAATCACCGGCTGTACTATTCAAACCCGACGCTTCCGATGCTGTGATGACGAAACCTTTTTCTGCCAGGTCGATAGCGGGTTGAATAAGCATTTTAAAAGGAAGTTTCCCGTATTTGTGGGCGGCAAAAAGACCTGCCACTGTTCCCGGAACACCACTTGCCAGGTGTCCGTCGATACTTAACTGTGTGATGGCTTTTCCGGCGGAATCGAGGTACATGTCTCGGGAAGCCTTACCAGGAGCCATCTCCCGGTAGTCAAGCGTCAGGTTGGTGCCATTTTGCAGCCGGGCTACCAGGAAGCCACCACCTCCAATATTACCGGCCCCGGGGTAAACAACTGCCAGCGCGAGTTGTGTGGCAATGGCCGCATCGATCGCATTGCCTCCCGCTTTCAATATTTCCACGCCCACCTGGCTGGCTAACGGATGCGCAGAAACAACCGCCCCATGTGTGCAATTTACTTTCTTTTCTACCTGGTACCGGTAAGGGTTAACGGCCTTTCCTATGATCGGTTTTTTCTGTGCAAGGCCCTGGAAGGAAAACAGTAAAAAGAGTACGAGAAGGTTGAATGTATATTTCATCTGGTTCGACTTGTTTGAATGCTAAAAATAGTAAAGTTTGAACATGCTTGTGCTTTTGACGGCGTGCCGGAACCTCTTATTTTTTGAATCAATTTTAGAGAAAATAGTATATCTTTCCTATAGATCCTTTATCACTGTGGAGGGCCACTAATCAAACCAAACTGAGTCAGCTTATGAGAAAATTCATCTACTTACTCCGTAGTGCAGGCCTTGCCATTCTTTCACTTTTCTTTTTTCAATCTGTTTTCGCACAATCTCCCGGAACCATCAAAGGGAAAGTACAGGATGCCAATGGCAATCCGCTGAGCGGGGCCTCTGTTACGTTGGAAGGTCAAAGAGGCGGTACGCTGACAGATGCCGTCGGAACCTATTCACTGAAAGTAAAACCCGGTACTTATACCGTTGTGGTTACTTATGTGGGCGCCACAGCACAACGATTCCAGGTAACGGTATCGTCAGGGCAGACCGTTGAGCAGAATGCCAGTCTGAATGTAAGTGGTGATCTGACAGATGTGGTAGTGGTGGGTTCACGTTCACGACAGCCGCGTAGTAAATTAAACACGGTAGTACCGGTTGATGTGATCAATGCCCGGGAAGTAAAACAGTTTGCGCAGGCCGATCTCAGCCAGATGCTGACTTATGTAGCGCCTTCTTTCCAGTCTGCCCGTCAAACCATCTCCGATGGAACGGATCATATAGATCCGGCCGGTTTGCGTGGACTGGGACCCGATCAGACATTGGTTTTGATCAATGGAAAACGTCGGCACAATACAGCACTCGTAAATATCAACGGCTCGGTGGGTCGCGGATCTGTAGGAACTGATCTGAATGCCATTCCCGCTTCTGCCATCGAAAGAATAGAAGTGTTGAGAGATGGCGCCGCTGCCCAATATGGTTCGGATGCAATAGCTGGTGTAATCAACGTGGTATTGAAAAAGAATTATAAGGGGCTGAACATCTCTACCATGGTGGGACAGAATTTCACCAACATGCCATACGCGGGAGGAACGAAAATAGAAGACGGTTTGAATCGCCAGATCGATTTCTCCGGAGGATGGGGATGGAAAAACGGCGCTTATGTGAATGCCAGTGGTCAATGGCTCAAAAGAGACGGTACCAACAGGAGCGGTCTGGACAATATTCCGCTGATATATCTCGGCAATGCCGGCTCCCTGCCACCTACTTCGGCCGTGCCATCCGGTGTAAACCAGAACGATTACTATCGTTGGTTGATGGACCAGGATAAATCAATTGTCAATAGCCGCAATTACAACCGCAGAAATATTGTTGCGGGCAATTCTTCCAGTGATAACATCGGAGCTTTTGTGAATGCCGGCGCCCCGATCGGCAGCAATGCCAAAGTGTACATGGCCAGCGGTTATTCACAAAGGAATGGTGCCGCAAGTGGTTTTAGCCGCAATCCGAACAGCTGGAGCCAGCAACCCGTGATAGCCAACGGTCAGCGCTATTATTATGACGGATTTTTACCCGAGATACATACCCGCATCATTGATTATTCTGTTATTGCCGGATTGAATCTGAAATTGGGTAAATGGGATGTTGATTTTAGCAATACCCGTGGATCCAATACACTTCGGTACGACATCGAAAACACCGGTAATGCTTCCCTGGCACCTGTCAATAATGTACAAACGAAAATATATGCCGGCACGTTGGGATTCCTGCAGAATACAGTCAATCTTGATTTCGACAGGCGGATAGACCTGACGGACAGAACGTCCCTGAATCTGGCGCTGGGTGGTGAATACCGTTACGAAAGATTTACCATCGAAGCCGGAGAACCTAATTCCTATATCAATGGAGGCAGGCAGGCACAACCGGAGCCCATACCTCCTTATCCCGGCACTTCCGGTTATTTCACTTTCTCTCCGGTGCCCGCTGTACCGGGCGCGCAGGTGTTTCCCGGTTTCCGCCCTGCAGATGCTATCAATGCTAACCGCAGCATTTATGCGGTATATGCTGATGCCGAGCTGAAATCCGGCAAGCTCACCCTGGGAGGTGCACTTCGCTATGAAACCTATGATGAAGTGGGCGCGAATTACGATAATGTAAGTGGTAAACTGGCGGCCCGATACGACATCAATCGAAATGTAGGTGTTCGTGCCTCTGCCAGCACCGGTTTCCGGGCGCCTTCCCTTCACCAGCGTTATTTTCAGAACTTCTCTACCCAGTTTGTATCCGGATTGCCTTCACAAGCGCTGACAGCGAACAACTATAACCCGGTTGTGAGAAACGCATTTGGAATTGGTTCCCTTACTCCCGAAACATCCAGAAGTGTTACAGCCGGTGTGGTGGGCAACCTGACCAGCACGACTACCTTCACACTGGATGCTTATTTCATTCGCATCAATGACCGTATTGTCCTGTCTTCTCAATTCAACAGAAGTAACCCTCTTGTGAATACCATTCTCAACAGCAATAGCGTCGATCCTTCCATTACTGCTTTGCAGTTCTGGACCAACGCTGTGAATACGGAAACAAAAGGTGTTGACCTGGTGGTGACACAACGGTTTCGCCTGGGAGCAGGCAATGCAACGCTGTCGGTTGCCGGCAACTACAATAACAACAGTGTAGTGGGGCCCATTAAAACCAATTCAGTGATAGACGATCCCGCCAACAATCCCAGCGAAAACGACGGAAGTAAAAACCCGGCCAATGACCTCAAGACAGGTTTGTTCGACCGCCAGCAGCGTTCACGGATTGAAGTAGCGCAACCGAAAACCAAACTGAACATCACATTCATGTATGATCTTCGAAAGATCAGCTTCCTGGCACGTACTGTTCGCTTCGGAGAAACAACTTTCCTGAACAATGTTGATCCGGCCTCTAGAAACAGCTCAACCGGTGCCTACTGGAATGATGTAGCCCTGCAAACAGATCAGACCTTTGGTGCAAAATGGACAACCGATCTGGTAGTTACCTATAAAGTCTGCCAGGGATTGAATTTATCAGCCGGAGCGAACAATCTGTTCGACGTATATCCCGACCGCATATTTGTAGACTCCCGAAACGAACTGAATTCAGTGTATGCAACACCGGTATCCAATTCTCTGGGTGCCAATAAAACGACCGGTGGATACAATGCCGGAAGAGATGCTTCCAACAGGGGACGATTCCTGTTTTCGGCCAACCAGTTTGGATTCAATGGCCGGTTCCTTTTTGCACGACTGAGCGTGGATGTGTTTGAATTGGGTAAATGTGTGAAGAAACCGGCTAAGGTCATCGTGCCTCCGCCACCACCGCCTCCGCCACCGGCTCCTAAAGACACAGATGGAGATGGCGTTCCCGACGACCAGGATGATTGCCCAACCGTGGCCGGACCTAAAGTGCTGAAAGGCTGTCCCGACAAAGATGGAGACGGTATAGCCGATAAGGATGACGCCTGCCCCGATGTGGCCGGCCCGAAAGCCTTTAATGGTTGCCCCGATAAAGATGGCGATGGTATACAGGATTCAAAAGACAAATGCCCCGATGTTGCGGGAGTAGCCAAATATGATGGTTGCCCGATACCAGACAAGGACAATGACGGAGTAGCCGATGACGAAGACCGTTGCCCGGAAACTGCCGGACCCGTTTCGAATTTCGGTTGTCCCAGACTGGAAGAGATGAACTTCAATGCCCGGAACGTAACCTTTGTAACCGGCAGTTCGAAGCTTACCCGCCAGGCAACCCAGGAACTTGATGAACTGGTGGTTATTCTGAATAAGTATCCCAAGCTGGCTATTAATATCGATGGTCATACAGATAATACCGGAAAGGCTGAAAAGAACATGGCGCTGTCTCAAACTCGTTCCGAAGAAGTAAAAAAATATCTTGTTGGAAAAGGCATTTCAGCCGACAGGCTCACCGCCACCGGCTATGGCCAGGACAAGCCCATAGGAGACAACAAAACTGCCGCCGGAAGAGCGCAGAACAGGAGAGTGGAGTTTAGTGTGAGGAATTGAACGGTTTAACGTTTATGGTTTAACGTTTATGGTTAAAATTCAAAAGTAAAAAATCAAAAAGTAAACATTCTGTGATCCATTTTTTAATTTTTAATTTTGACTACTGAAATTCACAACCGCAAACCGTGAAACGATAAACCTGAAACGATAAACGCGAAACCGCCAACCGCTTTCTCTTTTAAAACAGCTTCAACTGCTCCAGCGGATAGGAAATGTTATTGATGCCGGAGAGGGAGGAAGACCCGGCTTCAATGCTATAAACCGGCGTTTCTTTGTACCTCGACGCAATGATGATATGGGTATCACCTGCCTGTTCGGTAAACAATCTTTCCACCAATTCCATGGAGTTATTATTGCGCGACAGGTGTGAAAGAAATAAATGACTGAGATGAGCGCTTCGGTGTTTTCTGAAAAGCTCCAGGGCTTCCAGGTTTGACAAATGGCCATGGCCGTTCCTGATCCTTTCTTTCAGCGATTGCGGATACCGGCCGTTTTCCAGCATTTCGGGGCAGTAGTTGCTTTCCAGGAAAATCGCATGGCAACTGCGAAAATGGTGGATCAGTTTGGAACAGGCTCTTCCCACATCCGTAAACACGCCGATTCTTACCTTGCCATTGGTGATCGTAAAACTATAGGGATCGGCCGCATCATGGAATTTTCTAAAAGCAGTTACCGTGATGTCGCCAAACGAATAGGAATGACTCTCCCGTAAATCTTTTACGTGAACCTCATCCAACGGAACAGTTAAGGAGGCATAAGTGCGTTTGTTGATATAGACTGGTAACTGGTATTTTTTCACAATACCCGGCAGTCCGGTAATGTGATCTGAATGTTCATGGGAAATGAAGATCGCTCTTACCAGTCCCATATGGAGCTGCAGGCGATTCATCCTTTTCTCCGTCTCACGACAGGATAGCCCGGCATCAACGAGCACCGCATCCCGGTCGTTGCCGATATAGTAACAGTTTCCATTACTTCCAGAATTGAGCGAACAAACCTGCAGAGACATCTTTGCGAAATTAATACTAGTTGCTGCATCTGCCACAGACTGTTTGGTTTTCTTTCGCCGGAATGCTTCCGAGCCCGTTCCGGGACTGCTGATTATATAGGTTGGATATTAATACCGCCTTACGTCTCGCCAATTTAAATTTATTGGTAAAGAGTGTTATATAGCGGTTGATTGTAATTTTTTCTGCATTTATGGTTATCGAAGTTCGTTCAACGCCGGACATTTATACTCATAATCGGCCATTCATGTTAATAATGCACGCATTTCTAAGACATTGCCATATTTTTCCAGACACAAATGCTTACATTCACGCCTTATTATTTTATTGATATGAAGAAAAGTCTAGGATGGATAGCCGGATTGCTGTTGACCTTCTCGGCTCTTGCACAAACCAAATCTCCGGAACAGTTTTTAGGGTATCATTTGGGTGAACGTTATACTCCCCATTTTAATGTAGTGAATTATTTCAGGCAGGTGGCGGAAACTAATCCGTCAACGGTAAAGCTGGAACAATACGGATCGACCAATGAGGGCAGACCGTTAATGCTGGCATTTATTTCTTCTGCGGAAAATATCAGCAACCTCGAAAACATCCGGAAAAACAATCTTCGTCTGGCTGGCTCCAGTCTCGATAAAATGGCAGCCGATGAAAAAGGACCGGTCATTGTTTGGCTGAGCTACAATGTGCACGGCAATGAAACCTCCAGTTCAGAGGCAGCGATGAAGACCATTTGGGAACTGGTGAATCCCGGTAATGCCAAAACAAAAGAATGGCTGAAAAATACAGTCGTGATCATGGACCCCTGTATCAATCCCGATGGCCGCGACCGCTATGTAAACTGGTTTAATTCGGTAGTGGGCAAAAAGCCAAACCCTGTTCCATTCAGCCGCGAACACGTTGAACCATGGCCCGGAGGTCGCCCCAACCATTATTATTTTGACCTGAACCGCGACTGGGCCTGGCAGAGCCAGGTAGAAACTCAGCAGCGAATCATCAAATACAACCAGTGGCTTCCACAGGTGCACGTCGATTTCCACGAACAAGGCTATAATAATCCATATTATTTCGCACCGGCTGCAGAGCCATACCATGAAGTGATTACCAACTGGCAAAGGGAATTCCAGGTGATGATTGGAAAAAACAACGCCAAGTATTTTGATGCGAATGGCTGGTTGTTTTTCACCAAAGAAAGATTCGATCTGTTTTACCCCAGTTATGGCGATACCTATCCCATATACAAAGGCGCCATTGGTATGACATTCGAACAGGGTGGTCATAGCAGGGGAGGCGCCGCCGTGATCAATTCCGATGGCGACACGCTCACACTGCTGGATCGGCTTACGCACCATTTCACAACAGGATTGTCCACGATAGAAGTGAGCTCCCTCAACGGAGGAAAGCTGATAAAAGAATTCAAAACCTATTACGACAAGGCCCGCACTGCTCCTGTTGGAGAGTTCAAGGCTTATGTGGTAAAGGCAGATGAAGGCGACAGACTGGAAAGGCTGAAAAAGCTGCTCGATCGCAATGGTATCGACTGGAGCTATACCACTGCCGGTAACTATACCGGACTGAATTATTTTTCTGGCAAGAACGAATCCTTCAAAACAACCGATGGAGACATCGTTGTTAATACCAATCAATCCAATTCCAACCTGGTTAAAGTGTTGTTTGAGCGCAATTCCAAAATCAGTGATTCGGCAACCTATGATATCACCGCCTGGTCTATGCCCTTTGTATTCGGATTGAATACTTATGGCGTTGGAACTTATATTACGGCTACTTCCAAGAACGGACCGGCGGCTATTGCTTCCAGCGGAGCGGCTATCTCCAACCCGGCTGCCTACATCATCAGGTGGAATGGCCTGGCCAGTGTGAATGTGCTGACTGCCCTGTTGAAGAAGAACGTAAAGGTGAGGTACACCGAACAGCCTTTTACCAGCCAGGGTCAGACCTTCGAGAAAGGTTCTCTCATTGTAGTTCGTACCAGCAATACGGCATTGGGCAATGACCTCGAAGCCATCGTCAGGGAAGCAACGCAAGCTGCCCGTCAGACTTATGTTGCGCTGCCCAGTACATTTGTGGACAAAGGATTTGATTTTGGATCAGATAAAATTCACCTGATCAAAGCCCCGCGTGTTACCTTGCTCGCCGGCGAGGGAGTATCTTCTCTTGGTATGGGTGAGATCTGGCATTTCTTTGAAACCCAGATCAATTACCCGGTCAATGTAGTGTGGGCTAATGATCTTAATAAAAATGTGCTATCTCAAACAGATGTGCTGGTGCTTCCGGATGGAAATTATCGTTTCCTGAACGACAAGACACAAAATGACAATCTCAAAGAATGGGTAAGCAATGGAGGGAAGATCATTGCCATGGAAAATGCAGTGGCCGCTTTGGGCAGGGGAGACTGGGGTATCAAGATGAAATCATCTGATGACAAGAAAGACGATAAGAAAGACAAGGACGATTACGATGCTCTCCACCGTTATGAGGACCGCGAAAGAGATTTCCTTCCTAATTTCAATCCAGGATCCATCTACAAAGTAGACCTGGATAATTCGCACCCGCTGGCTTTTGGTTATCCCGGATTCTATTATACGCTCAAGCAGGATGATAATGTGTATGAGTTTTTGAAAGACGGAAGCTGGAATGTGGGCGTTATTAAAAAAGACGCGCAGGTGGCCGGTTTTGTTGGTTCAAAATTGAAAGAGAAACTGAAAGACGGATTGCTCTTTGGTGTGCAGGATATTGGCCGTGGATCGGTGGTATACCTGGCGGATGATGTACTGTTCAGAAGTTTCTGGGAAAATGGAAAATTGATGTTTTGTAACGCGTTGTTCCTTGTGGGGCAATAAATTCCGGAATGTATATTGATCTGAAATAGATGTTAAACTGTGCAAGAGGCTGCCGCATCCGCATCAGCAGCCTCTTGTTTTTTACTAATTTGGCACCTTTCCTATTTTACGACTGAAATCATGGCTTGCATGAGAAAATCTTTATTTCTGTTATCGGTTTTATTATCAGCAAAGCTGCTGTCTGCTCAATCGCCGGCTTCCTACACTTCGGCTGATATTTATCTTCAAATAAAGAAACTGAATGTGCTGGGATCGGTGTTGTATGTGGCCGCGCATCCCGATGATGAGAACACCCGGCTGATTGCCTGGCTGTCGAAGGAGCGGTTGGTACGCACCGGTTATTTGTCACTCACCCGCGGAGATGGTGGTCAGAACCTGATCGGTGATGAGCAGGGGGTGGACCTGGGACTCATCAGAACACAGGAGTTATTGTCAGCCCGCCGCATAGATGGCGGTGAACAGTTTTTCAGCCGGGCGTACGACTTCGGGTTTACCAAAACCACCGAAGAAGCCTTCCGGTTCTGGGATAAAAAGAAAATCCTGAGTGATGTGGTATGGATCATCCGCCAATTTCAGCCCGATGTGATCATTACCCGATTCCCCGAAGACAGCCGCGCAGGCCATGGTCATCATTCCGGCTCAGCTGTTCTTGCTCATGAAGCATTCAGGGCCGCAGCCGATTCAACGCAGTTTCCGGAGCAATTCAAATATGGTGTTCGCCCCTGGCAGGCAAAAAGAATCCTTTGGAATACTTTCAATTTCGGAAATACCAATACCACCAGCGATGATCAATACAAGGTCGATGTAGGTGGTTTTAACCCTGTGCTTGGAAAAAGTTATGGAGAGATTGCGGCTGAAAGCCGCAGTCAGCACAAGAGCCAGGGCTTTGGCGTTCCTGCCAGCCGGGGAGTGGCACTTGAATATTTTACACAGATCGAAGGCATGCCGGTAAAGAATGATCTCCTGGATGATGTAGAAATCACCTGGAAGCGTTTACCGGGCGGTGAAAAAATCAGCAGCATCGTAGATAGCCTGCTGTCTTCTTTTTCCCTGGTACATCCGGAAAATTCTGTCAAAGGTCTCGTCAGATTATATGCGGCTATCAATGCATTGCCCGAACATCCCTGGAAGAAAAAGAAACTCAATGAAGTGCAGCAGTTGATCGAGGAATGCAGTGGCTTGTGGATGGAAGCCAGCTCGAATTCAGAGTACGCCGTAATGGGCGATACGGTTAAAGTAACCTATTACCTGAATAACCGCCTGGGCGTTCCGGCCACACTGTCTTCAATAACGCTTGATGGAAAAGATAGCCTGATGAATAAGCCCCTGGAGAAAAACAAGCCGTTCAGTTATGTGCAGTCTTTTATCGTTTCCAATAACAAGCCCATCTCGCAACCTTACTGGATGGTGCAGAAGATGAGCGAAGGTTCCTTCAATGTAGATACGCAATTGGTAATTGGTAAGCCACAGAACGATCCGTCTTATTCGGTTACCTATTCGCTGGATATCGAGGGTACGCGTTTCGTTTATACAAAACCTGTAGCCTACAAGTTTACAGACCCGGTGAAAGGAGAGTTGTATGAACCCCTGGTGGTAGTTCCTGCCTTATCCATCAGTACAGATCCCAGTATTGTAGTATTTAAAAAAGAAGAGGAAAAGCAGGCTGATGTGAACATAAAACTGACTGCCAACCGGCATTTTGCAGGATACCAGGCAAATATTACCGAGCGGTTGGGCTCTACTTCGCAAACGCAAAAGGATTCTTCCTTCACCGTACTCAAAGGGCTTAGCCGCGAATACGGCTTCACGATCGATAATAAATTAATGAAAGACAAGACGCAGGATTTTGTCCATGCGTTTACCCTCGTTAAAAAAGACAATGAAGAACTCAACCCCTTCTTGTCCATCACCAGTATCAAATACGATCATATTCCGCATATTCACTATTTCTACCAGGATGTAGCCAAGGTGTTGAATATAGACCTTAAAACTTCCGGGAAGAAAGTGGGCTATATTGAAGGCGCTGGCGATAAAGTGCCCCTGGTATTGCGCCAGATGGGCTATGAAGTTACCATCCTGAAAGAAAAAGATATTTTCCCTGCCAATCTTAAACAGTTCGATGCGATCCTGACAGGTGTACGTGCCTACAACGTGAACGATTTCATGGCCGAGAAGTATGACATATTAATGAACTATGTGAAGGATGGTGGAAACCTGGTGGTTCAATACAATACCAGCAACTTTATCAGCAGTGTGAAAGCCAAGATCGGACCTTATCCGTTTACTATTTCCCGCAACCGGGTAACGGATGAGAAATCACCCGTTAAATTCCTGTTGCCTCAGCACCCTGTTCTGAATTTCCCTAACAAGATCACGCAGTCGGACTTCGACGGATGGGTGCAGGAAAGAAGCATTTATAATGCAGAATTGATGGACCCTTCTTTTGAGATGCCCATTGCGATGGCTGATCCGGCTGAGAACGATCAGAATGGAAGCCTGATCATTGCCAATTACGGAAGAGGCAAGTTTGTCTATACCGGCCTCGTATTCTTCCGGGAATTACCTGCCGGCGTTCCGGGGGCATACAGGCTGCTGGCCAATATCATTGCACTGAACAGAAAGAAAGCATTTTAATGAGCAAATCGAAAGTACGGCCGGAACTGGCATTAATGATAGCAGTGGGAGCAGGACTGGTGATCGGGTTCCTGATCAAGAGATTCAGGATCGGGCTGCTGTTCGGCGTTTTTATCAGCCTCTTGTATGTATTGATCGCTTCCGCCCGCAGGAAAAAATGATGACAGACAATAACGATAAAGAACAACCGCCATTATTCCGGACCTGGAAGGGGTGGTATTGGCTGGTGGTCATTTTCCTGGCCATCGAGATCGTATTGTTTTATTTTTTCACTAATCATTTCTCATGAATTTTTCCGGACTCGACTGGCTGGTGCTGGTAGTTACCTTACTGCTGATCATCGCCTGGGGGGTGTATAAAAGCAAAACCTCCAGGAACCTGGATGGTTATTTTCTCAGCGATCGCCAGATGCCCTGGTGGATCATCCTGCTGAGTATCATGGGAACCCAGGCAAGTGCGGTCACTTTTCTGACCGTACCGGGGCAGGCGTTTACCGACGGAATGCGTTTTGTGCAATATTATTTTGGATTGCCACTGGCCATGATCGTTGTTTGTATTGCCTGTGTGCCCCTGTTTCACCGGTTGAAAGTATATACCGCCTACGAATTCCTCGAAAACCGATTTGATCTGAAAACACGGTCGCTGACTTCCTTCTTGTTTTTGTTGTCGAGAGGGGTTTCAACCGGTATCAGCGTGATTGCCCCTTCCATTGTGTTGCATAGTATGCTGGGCTGGAACTTCTATCTCACCAATGTGGCCATGGCGGGTTTGCTGATCATTTACACCACCATGGGTGGCGCCAAGGCCGTAGCCTATTCACAGCAATTGCAGTTTATCATCATATACGCTGCCATGTTTATTGCCTGCTGGTATGCGATCAAGATGCTTCCGGAAGGAGTATCGGTTTCCGATGCACTCCAGGTGGGGGGTAATTCAGGTAAGTTGAATGTGATCACCAGCGGCTTTACTGAAAAAGGTTTTGACTGGCAGGATCGATACAATATCTGGAGTGGGATCATCGGCGGGTTTTTCCTGGCGCTGAGTTATTTTGGAACCGATCAAAGCCAGGTGGGCCGGTACCTGACTGCTAAGAGTGAAAAAGAAAGCAAGCTCGGCCTGTTGATGAATGGCCTGGTGAAAGTTCCCCTGCAGTTTTTTATACTGATCATAGGCGTGTTTATTTTTTCCTTCTACCAATATCACAAAATGCCCGCTTATTTTAACCTGGCACAGGAAAAGGCGGTTGAGAAAAGTGAGTATGCGGCAGACTATGCAAGAGTCAAACAGCAGTTTGAATCCATACAGGAGCAGAAGGCGATTAGCACCAGGCAAATGACTGAAGCGCGACATGCAGGTGAGGAGAGCCGTTTGTTGCAGTTGGAACAGGTAGTAAAAGGGCAGCAAATGCAGTCCTCGCAGGTTCGGGATTCCATCAAATATTATATCAAAAAAGCCAATCCCGGCACCGATGGAAATGATACCAATTATATTTTCCTTCGGTTTGTGGGTGATTTTCTCCCTAAGGGGCTGGTTGGTCTGATCATCGCCATTATCTTCCTCGCTGCCTGGGGTAGTATTGCAGCCGCGCTTAATTCCCTGGCTTCTTGCACAATGATCGATTTTCACAAGAAGTTTGCGAAAACTGCGCTTAGTGCAGAGAGGGAGTATATTCTTTCGAGGTGGTACACCGCCGGCTGGGGTGTTTTTTGTATGGTGATTGCGATGTTTACCTATAGTCTCGGAAACAGCCTGGTTGAGGCTGTTAATGTCCTGGGCTCCTGGTTTTATGGTACTATATTGGGCATTTTTATTGTAGCCATCTATGTGAAATGGGTAAAAGGAAATGCTGTATTCGTAGCAGCCATCATTTCCGAGTTACTTGTTGTTAGTATCTATTTCCTGAAAATTGTGTCCTTCCTTTGGCTCAACCTGATTGGAGCGGTGGCCGTGGTGGTATTGTCAATACTGCTGCAGCTGTTCATGAAAAAGAAAATGGCGTGATCCTGACAGGAATCACGCCATGAGGAAACTAAGTTGAATAGTCTTATTTAACGGTCAGTTTTTTGATCAGATCCTGGTTCAACTTTACATAATCATCGTTCTTCGCTTCTTTCGCAATGGCGATTGATTTTTTAGCAGTTTCGATGGCTTCCGCTTTCTTGCCCAGTTTAGCCAGGCAATTCGCTTTTTGATGCAGCACCCAGAAAGCCGATGGATTCTGGTCAGCCGCTTTGTTCAGCCATTCGAGTGCAGTGTTCAGATCTTTCTTGTTGTCCATGTAGTACATGGCTGCAGCGAAATAAGGCTTGTTCTTTTCGTCTGCGCTTTTCATTTGTTCTTCGATCTGTGCCATCACTTTTCCGTCGATCTCTGTCTTGATCGGAAGCGCCACTGTTGTTTTGTCCCAGCTGATGTTGAGCTTGCAGCTTGTTGCAGTAAGATCGCTGAAATGGATCGTGAAAGACTCTACTGCGCCGGCAACGGCAACAGGAGTAGCTTTTACTCGTACCACATCCTCTGATTCCTTGTAGGCCGCCGGGCTGGTTACATCTGTCTGTTTGGTGATAATGATTGTCCAGCTGGTTTTACCAGGGATGGTCAGCAAACCATATTTTCCGGCAGGAATGGTTTTGTCGCCAATGATCACGTCATCTCCAAAGGTAAGTGTAGTTGCCCCATTGGCCCCTGTTCTCCAAACCTTGTCGAAAGGCACCAGGTCGCCGAAAATGACCCGGTTCTTTTTTGCCGGGCGAGAATAGGAAAGTTCAATATTGGATAAACCAAAATCCTGTTTTACACTGGTAGTAGGAGAGGGTGCCGGGGTGCGTAATCCCTGGGCCGCTACCGGTAAACTAAACAATGAAACCACGAGCAATACGCTGAATAGTTTTCTCATAACATAATAAAGTTTCCGCAAAGGTAAGGGAAATGAGAGCGAGAGCGGGAGCGGGAGCGGGAAACAAGAGCGGGAGTGGAAAACGAGAGCGGGAGCGATGGAGAAAGAGAAAGAGAAAGAGAAACAGAAAGGGAAAGAGAAACGGAAAGGGAAAGAGAAACGGAAACCGCAAACTGCAAACCGCAAACCAACCTGAAACGATAAACCTGAAACGCGAAACGTATTAAATTCGCATCCCCAACATCAAAACCTCACCATAACAATCACCTTCGCCCTTTTCCCTCTCAGCAAATGCCAGGCGGGTCCTTCTTTGATCAGGCGGAGGGCTTCTGCGTCTTCTTTGTCGGACAGGGATTGCTCAATTTTGAAGTTGCTAAGCTTGCCGGCTTTGTCAACCACAAACGAAACAACCACCTCTTCATCTGAAGTAGTATCGCGAAGTGTATTACTGGTATCGAGGTATTTCTGGTATTCTATCCAGCCATTTACCGGTTCTGCATCCTGGATCAGCACTTTCGGATTACGGGAAAAATAGTCTGTACGGGATTTGCGTTTTACCCCCATACCGGTCACTACCACTTCATTCAGATTGTTGTTGGAAGGAGTGAGCGTAAGTTGATTCAGCGCATTGTTTTGGTTGAGCTGGAAATTCTGCGTCACATATCCGATGCTGGTAACATTAACAGTAAGGACAGAATCCGGAGCGGCAAGGCTAAAGTATCCGTTCTGATCGGTGGTTACCCCGTTTTTCTGATTGTTGATGTATACGGATGCGAATGCCAATGGCTTTTTATTGGTATCCAGTACCCGACCGTTGAATCGATTTACCATCGCATTTTTCAGGACGTTCATTTGGGCAGGACTGGTAGCGGAACGTTCCAAAGCTTCATGATCTTTCGCATCTGCTGTATTAATATTTGAATCTTTTGAAATGGGAAAATCATCCCCTTTTGTTAAATCAGCTTGTTTGGCAGACGGACTTGCCGGCGTGTAATTGTAAAAACTCCTTTTTTTCGGTTCTTCTTTGTTATTTGATAAGGCAAATAGAAGGCTGTCTTTTGCCACCACTGCATATTCTTTCTTCTGCGATAACCGAATAGCCCGATTGGTGTTTGAGTCCTGATTGGCTGACCCGGTTGTTACCGGGGAATTGATACTATCTTTTTTAGGGTTGTCTGCCGGAGACGAAGCAGGAACTTCCTTTTTTACCGGCTCCAGCGCAATTTCATTGCCGGAGTTTTCAGGATTGTTGTAGTTTTTGTAGATCCAGACGCCTGCTACCAACAACAAGATTGCAGCGGCAGCCAGTTGCCGCCATCCCCAGAAACCAATTCTTCTTACAGGGGCTTTTTTCAGCCGGTCGGCCAGCGCTTCTTCCGTTTTTTGTAAATGCTGATTGATGATATTATCTGTATACTCCGCACGGGCGACCTGTACACCTTCAATCGCATCTGCGAGGAAGGGGTCATCCAACGCCGCCTTCTCCAGTTCAAACATCTCTTTCGAAGACATCCGACCGTCGAGATAAGCCTGAATCTCGGCTACAGAATATTGTTTGTTATGGTTCGGGTTCTCACTCATTGTCTATATTCACTTTGGTCGGTTGTTCCGACTTTTCCATACAAATTTTTAGATTTCTCCTGCCATTCTGAATATAACTCCGCACTTTATTCCAGTCAATACCGGTCTGCTCCGCAATTTCTTTATAACATTTGTTTTGTAAATAAAACATTTCTACACACAATTTCTGTTCCGCTGGTAAAGTTTCCAGGCATTTTTCCAGCTTCTGGAAATTTTCTTCACGCGACAGGACGCCATTCAGATGCACTTCGTCTTCGGATTGCATAAGGTCGCCCTTGAATTCGGTGGTTTTTAGGTTTTTGGGTGTTCTGAGCTGCATAAGACAATGGTTCTTAGCCACTGTGTGCAGCCAGCTTTTGAAATTATCTACCTCATGTTTGTGTAATTTTTTTACCAGTTCCTCAAAGATCTGCATCACAGCATCCCTGGACAGTTCAGGATCTTTCAAGTATTTAAGGCATACAGCATATACGAGCTCCATGTAACGGCTGTACAGTTCACCCAGTACCTGCAGGTCTTGCCCCTGCTGGTAAATGGATAGCAGCTCTTTATCGCTGATACCGGGGTTTGATATGTTTTTTAAAAAGTTCAGTCTGTCAGCTTCTAAAAACAAGATAGTCAAAAATATTTTTTGGCTGCATGTGTAATCTTAAAAATTACTTCATCCAATGGTCAAATAACTTTTATGCGATACCTCAAAACGATTGGCTTCCTGATGCTGTTAACCATCATGTCTTTTCGGCCTTCCGGCGAAATGGTAAGCGGAACTGTTTTAGATAACAATGGAAAACCACTGCCGGGGGCTTCTGTAATGGTTAAAAATACCAAACGAGGAACAGTAACCGATGCAAGCGGACAGTTCCAGATAGAAATTCCCTCTGATGGCAAGGTGGTGTTATTGGTACATGCGGTTGGCTTTGTTGACAGGGAAATTAAAATCAAGCATGGATCAGGCCCGATAACTGTCCGGCTATCGATGGATAACACCAAACTGGAAGAAGTGGTAGTAGTGGGTTATAGTATCCAGAAACGAAAATCTTTTACAGGTTCAGTCGCAAGGTTGAATATGACAAACGATATTAATGCAGCTCCTGGTAATCATTACAACTTCGACTATAATAACCCTGTTCTAAGCAGGGAAGGATATGATAATATCACTGAAAACCGTTTCCTGAAAGCATCCAATACTCCTTTGTCTACTTTTTCTATTGATGTTGATGCGGCCTCTTACAGCAACGTTCGTCGAATGCTGAATATGGGAATGCTGCCTCCGGCCGGAGCGGTGCGTACAGAGGAGATGATCAATTATTTTAAATACGATTATCCACAACCGGAAGAGGGTAAACCATTTTCAATCAATACAGAGCTGGCAAATTGTCCCTGGAACGAGAAACACAAATTGCTGGTTATCGGCTTGCAGGGTAGGGAAGTGGCTTATGAAAAATTACCGCCCAGCAACCTGGTTTTCCTGGTTGATGTGTCCGGATCCATGATGGACGAGAACAAACTTCCATTGGTTAAACGCTCCCTGTCCCTGCTCGTTGATCAGTTGCGTCCACAGGATAAGGTAGCCTTGGTGGTGTATGCAGGAAGTGCGGGTCTGGTTTTGCCGGCTACCTCCGGATCAAACAAAGAAACAATTAAGAATGCCATCGACAACCTGCAGGCCGGCGGATCTACAGCCGGAGGACAGGGAATTGAACTGGCTTATAAAGTAGCGGCAGATCAATTTTTGCGAGAAGGGAATAACAGGGTAATCCTTTGTACCGATGGTGACTTTAACGTAGGGGTGAGCAGTGATGATGAACTGGAACGTCTCATTGAAAAGAAAAGAGAAACCGGCATATTCCTGACGGTATTAGGATTCGGGATGGGGAATTACCAGGATGCCAAAATGCAGAAGCTCGCAGATAAAGGAAACGGCAATCATGCCTACATCGATAACTTTAATGAATCGAGAAAAGTATTTGTGAAGGAGTTTGGTGGCACCCTGTTCACCATCGCCAAAGATGTAAAACTGCAACTGGAATTCAATCCCAGGAACGTACAGGCTTATCGGTTGATTGGTTATGAGAACCGGTTGCTGAACAAAGAAGACTTCAACAACGACAAAAAAGACGCCGGCGATTTGGGAAGCGGTCATACCGTGACAGCCTTGTATGAAATCATTCCTGCAGGAGTGCAAAGCGAGTTCATAGAATCAGTCGATCCACTGAAATACCAGCACGAAAAAACAGAGATCAACAAAGGTCTTCAAAACGAATTGCTGACTATTAAACTTCGGTATAAGGAGCCACAGGGTAACAAAAGCAGCCTGATTGAACACACGGTGCTGGATAAGGGAACGCAATGGACGAAGACTTCGGAGAATTTCCGGTTTTCAGCTGCCGTTGCCGAGTTTGGCATGTTGCTGCGCGATTCCGAGTTCAAACAATCCGCCGAATGGATGCAAGCCTGGGAACTGGCCAGGAACAGTATGGGAAAGGATGAAGAAGGATACCGTAGTGAATTCCTGAAGATGATCAAAACAGCACAATCCCTGGCCAAGGCACAGCCACCGAAACTGGATGACCCGATCAAAAGACCCAGGCTCACTCATTAATTGATTACCCAAACGGAAACAATAAACGCTATGGCAAACAAAATTTTCATCGGAATACCCGATCCCTGTCACGAGAACTGGAATCAGATGTCTCCTGCTGATAAAGGCAGATTCTGTGCATCCTGTCAGAAGACGGTGGTTGATTTTACTTATTCTACAGATAAGGAGATTGTTGAGTTTCTGTCGAAATCCGGCGATTCGGTCTGCGGTCGTTTTGATAACCGGCAGTTAAACCGGCCATTGGTGAATGCCGGTCAATCCACCTTGTATGTTTCAGCCAAATGGAGCATGATGCTGGCAGGTATGTTGGCCTGGGGAGTAAGCCAGGCACAAACGGAGGATAGAAATGTGAAAGGAAAAGTAGTGATGCAGGGAAAACCTGTTATCAATCCTTCGGATGTAACAGTGCCCCTGACCATCCCATCCAACCTGTCGAAAATAACCGGGCGTGTTTTAAACGCAAAGGATATGACTCCCATTCCTTATGCCACTATCCTGATCAAAGGAACAAAAAGCGGGACTGTAGCTGATGAAAATGGACGATTTGTGCTGACGGCCGCTTTCGAAGGCAACAAGGAACTAACGTTGCAGGTTAGTTGCATCGGGTTTGCCGGTACCGAACTATTGGTAAAAAAATCAAATGGAGAACTCAGTTTTTACCTGGAGCCACAGACCACTTTACTGGGGGAAGTGGTGGTGGGTGATACGGTTTACCTGCCTGTTAAAACCTGTGTGCCTGACAGCGAAATGTTTGCAACGGTTGGTATGATAGTGCAAAGACATGAACCTGATCTGCAGGATAAGATAGGAAGGGAAATTGAGAAATTGATTCCTCAACCATTCCGGTCTAAGGCAATCAGCATCGCTCCCAATCCCATTGTTTCGGGCTCCGCTTTCTACATGATGTTTAATCCGGGAAGAACCGGCGACTACACGATTGATATATTCTCGACCAACGGGGTATTGATGCAAAGAAAGTTCATTCATATGGATCAGCCTTCACAGCAGTTGGAAATAACAACAGGCTGGGGGTGGAGTAGCGGGATGTACTGGGTTCGGGTAACGGGTGAAAAGAACAAAGTATACCAGACCAGGCTGGTGATTCAATAATTATTTTACTGACATTTACCGAATGAAAAACGGTAAAGTCAAATACGTTGAACTGAGGCCCGCTGAATTCAAAGAAAGATTGCAGCAAAGGCCGCTGGCTTATCTCCCGTTGGGAACCCTCGAGTGGCACGGTGAACATTTGCCCCTGGGAGCCGATGCCCTTCAAAGCGAGGCCTTGATGGTGGCGGCGGCCCGGCAATTCGGGGGAATCGTACTTCCCCCGATTTTTTTAGGGCCGGACAGACGAATGGATCTTCCTGATGGATCTTACCTCGTGGGGATGGACTATGCAGCCTCCACACAACCTCCCCGTCAATTGACCGGCAGCGCTTATCATATCAGTTATGATTATTTCAAAACATTGCTGGAACAGATACTGGAACAACTCAGGCGCGCCGGGTTTAAAGCAGTATTCGCCGATGGACACGGCCCGTCGCGAAGAACCTGGGTGGAAATGCTTCCCGTCTGGAAAGAAAAATTCGGAATGAAACTGTATGGAATAACTGAAGAATGGAAACCCCGATGGAACTATATGAACGATCATGCAGCCAGGAACGAAACATCCATCATGCTGCATATTGATCCTTCCCTGGTAGATTTGTCGGTTTTTTCGGAAGGAGCTCAATCTCCCCTGGTTGGTGTGAATGGAGAACATCCTTTTCTGTCTTCAGCAGACTACGGCGAAAAAGTTTTTCAGGAGGCCCTGCAGGTTATGGAGAAAATGTTGGAAAGTTGAATGTTTTTCGGCGGTTGGCGGTTTGCGGTTGGCGGTTTGCAGTTTGCGGTTGGCGGTTTGCAGTTTGCGGTTTGCGGTTTGCAGTTTCTCTTTCTCTTTCCCGCTCTCATTCACGCTCTCGCTTCCATTTTCTTCCTTGCCCATTTTTCAATCATGTTTGCAATGATTTCGGGCTTCACCGGTTTACTGATATAATCATCCATGCCGGCTTTGATGCAATCTTCTTTGTCTCCCTGCATGGCATTGGCGGTCATGGCTATGATCACCGGCTGGTGATCGAAATCTTTTCTGATTTTTTGAGTTGTTTCGAGACCATCCATTTCAGGCATTTGCACATCCATCAGGATCATATCAAAATGGCTTTCCCGCATCTTTTCAATCACCTCCAGTCCGTTCTCTGCCAGCTCCGGATCGAAGCCTTGTTTCTTCAATACTATTAATGCGAGCTGCTGGTTGACAGGATTGTCTTCGGCCACCAGTATCTTCAACGGATACTGATCAGCCAGCCGTTCTGTGGTGGATGTATTTGTAGTACGTTCCTGCGGAACTTCCTGCGACTGCTGAAAGATCTTTACAATGGTTTGCAACAGGTGATTTTGTCTGACAGGTTTAGTCAGGATGGAATGAAACAAGGGTTGAAAGGCACGCGGAACATCAGTTCCTACAGAGCTGAGCAGTACCACCGGCAGAGAAGAGTATTGTTTTTTTATTTCTTCCGCCAGCTCAATACCATCCAGTCCGGGCATATGCATATCGGTAATGACCAGGTCAAACGCGACGTTTCTTTGCAAAGCAGCCAATGCTTCTTTACCCGAGCTCGCCAGAACACAATGCATGTTCCATTCTTCCAGTTGCGCTCTCAGGATGATTCGATTCGTAAGGTTATCGTCAACGATCAGTACATTCTTTCCGCTCAACTGAACCGGGTTGCTCTGGTGAATGGATTGCTTCAGGGTTCCGGTACCAGTTTTAACTGTAAAGGAAAATGTAGATCCTTTGCCCGGTTGACTGCTCACATCGATCTTTCCGCCCATCAGGCTGATGAGTTTTTCACAGATCACCAGACCCAGCCCCGAGCCACCGTATTTGCGGGTCGTGGAAGAATCCACCTGCGAAAATGCCTTGAACAATCTAGCCATTTTTTCTTTGGGAATGCCAATGCCGGTGTCCCTTACTTCAAATCGGAGAAGTACTTTTTCATCAGGCAGGTTTTCAGCGAGTGAGATCTTCAGAAAAACTTCTCCCTGATGGGTAAACTTAATGGCGTTGCTGATGAGGTTGATGAGGATCTGTCTCAAGCGGGTACTGTCGCCCTTGATTCCGACGGGAACATCGGTCTCTATTCGATAAATCAGGTCGAGACCTGTTTGGGCTGCCTTGGCAGAAAACATCTCCAGGACTTCTTCTACTGCATTCCGAAGGTCAAATTCTTTTTCCTCCAGTTCCATTTTGCCGGATTCGATTTTGGAGAAATCCAGGATATCATTGATGACCGTTAGCAGGTTCTCCCCGCATGACTGAATCGTTTCGGTATAGTTTTGCTGTTCGATCGATAACGGTGTTTTTCCAAGAAGGGATGACATCCCGATAATACCATTCAGCGGAGTTCTGATCTCGTGGCTCATGGTAGCCAGGAACACACTCTTGGCCTTGTTCGCATTTTCTGCCTCTTCGCGGAATCTTCTTTCCTTCTCTGTTGACCGTGCAAGCGCTTCTGTTCTCTCCCTTACCTGTTTCTCGAGTTTTAATTTCTGATGACGAATAGAGGTAATCCTGACCCGGTATATAAACACCACTATTCCGACGCACACCAATACCAATACGATTCTGAACCAGGTGGTCATCCAAAAAGGAGGGATAATCGTAATCTGAAGGGTGGTGACGAGGTTGGACCAATGACCTTCATTATTGGTGCCTCTTATTTTTAATAGGTATTCTCCCGGATCCAGTCTTGTATAGGTAACTTTTCGATCGGTACCGATATCATTCCATTTCTGGTCGAAGCCCACCAGCATATACTGGTATTTTTTCTTCTCTGTAGGAGTATAGTTCAGCGATGCGAATTCAAAAGATATTACCGAGTTCTCAAAGGGTATTTTTATCGCTTTCGTTTCACTGATCGCTTTTCCCAGCAAGGCAGAATGACCGCTGAGATCTGAATCTCCCACGGACACTTCTTTATTGAAAACCTGGAAACTGGTTATTACCAGAGGAGGATCGAAATTCACTTCTTCGATAGCTTCCGGTACGAATTCATTGAATCCATTGATTCCTCCAAAATACATGGTGCCGTCCTGTGTTCGGCAGAATGCATGGTCTTTGAATTCATAGGATTGAAGTCCGTCTGAAATTCCATAGGTCTTGACTTTTTTATTATCCAGGTTCATTCGGGCAATTCCCTGGGTAGTGCTGATCCATAGATTACGACGGGAGTCTTTCAAAATTCCAAAAGTGGCATTGTTGGGAAGGCCATCTTCGGTATTGTATACCTGGAACTCGTGTGTGGTGGTGTTGAAATAGTTTACTCCGGCCATGGTGCTGATCCAGAGATTATCCTGTTCGTCTTTATAAAACGCAGATATGCTGTTATTGCTGATGCTGTTTTTGCCGGAGCCTTGTGTAAAATATCGGAATCGACCAGTGGCGCTTTCGAGCATGTTCAACCCGCCTCCGTCTGTTCCAATCCATATATTGCCATTTTTATCTTCTGCCAGGCAGTGAATGATGTTGGCGTTGAGGTTTTTTCCATTTGCCTCGCCGGCCGGAAAATGGGTGATGTGTCCTGTTACCGGATCAAGCCTGTCGAGTCCGCCGGCATGGGTGCCGATCCACATCTGGTGCCTGCTGTCTTCAAACAAAGTCCATACATTGTTATTTGCGATGCTGTTTTTGCCGGGCTCGTTTTTATAATGCTTCCAGGTTTTACGGAAGGGATTATACACCGATATGCCATCTGCCCAGGTTGATATCCACCAGTTGCCCTGGTGGTCTTCCCAGAAATCCAGTACATAATCTCCGCAAACAGTATTGGGATTTCCCTGCTCGTGTTTGAAATGTGTGAATGTCTTTCGTTCCCTGTCAAAAATGTCAAAACCTCCCCCGTCAGTGCCTATAAACAGCTTTCCGTTTCGCAGTTCTTTTATGACAAGGACATTGTTATGAGTAAGGCTATTGGGGTCTGTAGTGTGTTTATAGTGTGCAAACTTGTTATAGTCTTTGTTGTACAGGTTCATTCCTCCGGAAAAGGTACCAATCCACATGTTTCCTTTATTGTCGCGATAGGTGGTATAAACCGAATTGTTCGACAGGCTGGTGTTATCCATGTCGTCGTGATGGTATGAAAAGAAATCATCTGTATTGTCATTAAGAATCGATAACCCGCCGTTTTCGGTACCCACCCAGATTCTTCCTTCATCGTCTTCACCGATGGTGTATACGGATATTGCCGGTAAACTCTTCGGGTTGCCCGGTTTGTTCTGGTATCTTTTGAAAGTACCAGTGACAGGTTGAAACAGGTTGAGTCCTCCTCCATCTGTTCCTATCCATATTCTGCCACGGCTGTCCTGGAAAAGCGAATAGATCTTATCGTGACTCAGTGATTGGGACACACCTGGTTTATTGGTAAATGTTTGAAGTTGGTTTGTCGACCGGTTCCAGACATTCAGGCCGCCGCCATAACATCCAATCCAGATGTTGTGATCGGCGTCTTCTAGTAATGCCCGTACATTCTCGCAGCTTACTGCCAGCGGGTTTCCGGGTGAGGCCGACTTTGGAGGAAAATGTTTTATCACCTTTCCAGACAACGGATCAAACTGATCGAGGCCGTTATCGGCGCTTCCGATCCATAGATATCCCTGGTGATCTTTGATGATGGATTCCAGCAGATCGCTGCAAATACTGGCCGCATTAATGGGGTTATGCCGATAGGAGGTAAAGGTTTCAGTATTCCGGTCGAATTTGTTGAGCCCGCCACTTTTGGTGGCTACCCAGATATTTCCCCGGTTGTCTTCGGCTAAGCCATTGATGAAGTTATCACTGATCGTTTTGTTATTACCAAGGTGATTGCGAAAGCTCGTGAATTTATATCCGTCATATTTATTCAGGCCATCCCTTGTTCCCATCCACATAAATCCGCGACTGTCCTGGATCACGCAAAGTACATTGTTCTGCGACAGGCCATCGGTGATGTCCAGAACATCAAACTTGAGTTTAAGCGGTTGTGCAATAACGTTATTGAAAGGGATCAAGGCATAAAAGATCAGGCAACAGCTGCGGAGTAAAAGCCATGCAAACCTTCTTCGGACACTGCCGACATTGAAAGGAATGCCGGGAATTGCCACACGGGATGCCTGAATAGTCCAGTACCTGGCCGGTTGGTTCATAAGGACGATTAAATCGTGTTTAAATCAATTTGTTAAACGGCCAAAGGGGGATGCTATTTTCGGGCTCTACAGATCTCTCGGGGCTTTAAGTACTAATACTTAGATCATGCTGTTGATATTCTGACAGCAGCACAGAAATGACCCTATCCTTAAGGGTTTTTTGGGGTCTGGCGGAAGGCCGGATGGAAATGTTCCAGGGTTTTGCGGAGGTATTCGCGGTCGATATGGGTATAGATTTCGGTGGTAGTGATACTGGCATGCCCCAGCATTTCCTGAACAGCCCGGAGATCCGCACCACCTTCCACCAGGTGGGTGGCGAAAGAATGCCGAAAACTGTGAGGAGAAATAGACTTGGTAATGCCGGCTTTTCTGACCAGTTCCTTCAATATGAGAAATACCATTACCCTCGATAACCGGGAACCGCGGTTATTCAGGAAAACAATATCTTCCTGTCCGGGCTGGGCGGTTATATGAACACGGGAATGCTGCCGGTAAAGATTTAAAAATTTGATGGCCGTTTTCCCGATGGGAACCAGTCGTTCCTTGTCTCCTTTACCAATAACGCGAATAAACCCTACATCGAGGTAAAGTTGTGATAGTTTCAGGTTGACGAGTTCCGACACCCGAAGTCCACAGCTGTACAACGTTTCAAAAATGGCCCGGTTTCGGGATCCTTCCGGTTTGCTCATGTCTATCTGACCAATGATCTGTTCTATTTCCTCAAAACTCAGCACATCGGGAAGTGATCTTTTCAGTTTAGGCGCTTCCAGTAAAAGAGTAGGGTCATTGCGGGAGATTTCTTCCGATTGACAGTATTTGTAAAATGACCGGATACCGGAGATAATCCGGGCCTGAGAAGTGTCTGAGATATCAAACTGGCTTATCCATTTGAGAAATTGCTGAAGATCCTTAAGCTCGATGTCGGAGGGGTTGAGCTTTTTGTTTTTTTCCTGCAGGAAACTGGTCAGCTTATCTACATCCCGCAGGTAGGCTTCTACCGAGTGATCAGCAAGGGATTTTTCCAATTGCAACCAGGCCTTGAATCCTTTCTTATATGCGTCCCACATCCGGTAATTGTTAGATATAAAAATACAATACACAGCATGAAACAATTCAGAATGCACAAAAAAATCGTTGAATTGGTTCATCTTTTATGAGATGATTCACCCTGTTTTGCTGATATTTGTGGCTTCACCAAGAAGTCCCAAAGCACTGCAAGTATGAGCAAGCAATACAATCTGGCTGCGTTCCGAAGAAAGGTAAGCAAGACAAAAAAGGAACTGAACCGGTTTCTGAGGAAAATTGAAAAGAATCCGCCCCGTGGTTTGGACAGGATGGCCGTGGAAGCCGATGTGGAAGTATGGAAAGAGACAGATTGCCTGGCCTGCGCCAACTGCTGCAAAACAATGTCGCCTACTTATACGGGCAAAGATGTAAAGCGAATCTCAACATTCCTGAAAATGCGCCCGAGCGAATTTCGAAAGAAATGGCTTCGTAAAGACAAGACGGGCGACTGGATGAATAAAACCGAGCCCTGCCAGTTCCTGGATCTGAAGACCAACTATTGTTCTATCTACGAAGTGAGGCCGCGCGACTGTGCCGGTTTCCCCCATCATACTAAAAGACATACCAGCCAGTACATTCATGTGTTTCAGCAAAACATAGAATACTGTCCGGCCACCTATAAACTGGTAGAAAAGCTGATTGAAAAAACAGCTGCCATGCCTGTTTCAGCCGGTATCAGCAAACCAGCCAAAAAAGTCAAAAGCTGATATCTTCCAGCATCCAGATATTGACGGGTCGGTGAGTCGACATTTCAACACAGATTATATCCATCTGAATCCTTTTAGTGCCGGGGTTCAGGTAAAGGTAGGCGTCAATGGCTCTTAGCCAGCTTTTCAATTTGCTGGCTGTTACCGCTGTTTCCGGCCCCCCATATCGCATACTGCGTCTCGTTTTTACCTCTACAAAGTGTAAAACTTCATTTCGGTGGGCAATGATATCAATTTCATCATGTCCATGCCGCCAATTACAATGAGAAATACAAAATCCTCGTTCTTGTAACCACCGGCGAGCCAGCATTTCACCTGTTTGCCCGGTTTGATGATGTGTTGCCATGACAAGTTTGTATAATTGCTAATTGAAATAAGAATATGATAGGTCGTTCGAATTTATATCTATTGGAAGGAACCGTTCAGCACTATAGCTGGGGTGGGAATGATTTTTTACCCGGCTTATTAAAGAAAGAAAACATCGGCAAGCAGCCCTTCGCTGAATACTGGATGGGGGCACATGCGAATGCTCCCTCTGTTGTGATTGACCAGGCTGGAACTACGGAAAAACTAGATGAGTTTATTCGTAAATCGCCGGTTACCCGTTTGGGCAAACAGGTGAGTGAGGCATTTGGCAGACTTCCTTATTTATTCAAAGTACTCGATGTAAAAGATATGTTATCCATCCAGGTGCATCCCAATAAAGAGGAGGCCAGGATGAATTTTGAACGCGAGCAAAAGCTTGGTATTCCCTTGCAGGCCCCTCATAGAAACTACAAGGACGATAACCATAAACCCGAATTAATGGTGGCGCTGAGTGAATTCTATTTGTTACATGGATTCAAGGATCGGTCGGCCATGGAGAAAATTTTAGCCTCAGTGCCTGAATTAGGTTTTCTGCAGGAAAGCTGGAAAAAGGACGCCTACAAAGGGGTGTACAAACAGGTAATGGAAATGGGGCAGGAGGAGGTCAATCAAAGGCTGAGGTCATTGATCGATCGCATTCTTCCGCTATACAAAAGCCATCAATTGTCGAAAACTCAGGAGGATTTCTGGGCAGCCCGGGCCTTCGGCACTTTTTGCACGGAGGGTAATATCGACAGAGGGATATTTTCCATTTACCTGTTTAACCTGGTTCATCTCAAAAAAGGGGAGGCTATTTTCCAGGATGCCGGGATTTTACATGCCTACCTGGAGGGGCAGAACCTCGAAATCATGGCTAACTCGGATAATGTACTACGGGGTGGTTTAACCAATAAGCATGTTGATGTTCCCGAATTGATGAAGCATGTGCAATTTGAAGCCACTATTCCTCAAACAATCCATCCAACCAATATCGAGGGAGAAAGTATTTTCAGAACGCCGGCCCCGGATTTTGAATTGAGAGAAATAAAACTGCCTGTCGACCATCAACTCACCCTGCAATCCACCACACTCGACATTTTTCTGGTGATGGAGGGGAAAATAAGGGCAAGTTCCGGAGGTGAACCGCTGCAGTTGTCCCGGGGCAGCTGTTTTATGGCTCCGGCGGGAACTTCCCTGGACATCCATGCCGAACAACCCTCCGTCATTTATCATGCTACTGTACCTTTTTCACAAGACTGAATAAATTTTGGCTTTTAAAACAGGTGAATCAGTTAAATTTGAAGCTCGAAAGAAAACTTATGAAACTGAATAAAACAACGATTTGGTACCTGATCATCCTGATCATTGCAGCTGCTCTTTACCGGGTAAGCCCGCTTCGCACTTTTGGATTCGCACCCCATCTTACACTGGCCCTTTTCGGAGGTGCCGTGGTGAAAGATCGTAAATGGGCATTTGCACTTCCTTTGTTTTCGCTGTTTTTATCCGATCTGTTTTACCAGTTCCTGTTTATTAATGGCTGGTCTTCCATACAGGGTTTTTATAACGGTCAGTGGATAAATTACCTGGAGATTGCCAGTGTGGTACTGATCGGATTCCTGATGAAGAAAGTTACCGTAACCAATATTGCTGTGTATTCATTGATAGCACCAACCTGGTTCTTCCTCATTTCGAATTTCACCGTTTGGGTGGGGGCCAGGAATATTGACCAGACCTGGGCCGGATTGATGAAGACTTATGTAGATGGTTTACCGTTCTATCGTGCCAGCATCATGGGCTCTCTGCTCTTTAGTACAATCATCTTCGGAGCCTGGTATTTGTGGGTTAAAGAAAAGCAGACAGCCAAAGCCTGATCTGTTCATCAATATAAAAATGGAAAGCCGTTCCCTTGGAGAACGGCTTTTTTATTTTTGATTCTCTTCTTCAAATACTTCATCAATCAACAGGTGTTTACCGTCTGCCGCAGCGGTGGCCAGTTCATCGCAGCGATTGTTGTGGGGATTGTCGGCATGGCCTTTCACCCAAACAAACCTGATATGGTGTTTTTGCGCCAGTTCGGCAAATTCCAGCCATAGATCCTTGTTTTTTTTACCCCCCTTAAAATCGGTTCGAATCCAGTTTTTCAACCATCCCTCCTGAACGGCTTTCACTACGTATTGGCTGTCGGAATAAACCACGATGGGTACCCCGTCTCGATTCAAGGCTTTCAGGCCGGCAATCACTGCCATCAGTTCCATCCGGTTATTGGTTGTTTTGCGATATCCGGCAGATAATTCTTTAACTTTTCCCTGCCACATTAAAATCGTTCCGTAGCCACCCGGGCCGGGATTTCCCCTGGATGACCCATCCGTGTACATGACCAGTTCTTTTTTCATTACTCCAGTTTGCCTGTTGGTTTATTGCCGGAAAACAAATCTTTTAATAACAGTGCAGCCAGGCGCGAGGAAAAGATGATCAATAAAGATCAGATCTCTTTCTGCAATGGCTTTGTTATCAATTTTGAAATATTGCCGGATCACTTTGTATTTGCGTTTATCGGTAATTCTATCGGTAGGGATTTGAATCCTGTTATGTGTAGCCCGGGCCAGTCCTTTCCTGATCATTTCCGAGCAATACATCGAATCATCCGTTTTCAGATCGAATCGGATATCGAAAGGGATTTTTTTTCTGTACTGGGTATCGAGATAAGCCAGGAATTGCTGATTCTCCTCTTCGGTCAGGTCATATCGTGCAATTCCAAACCCCTCATTTTTATCGGGATTGAAAAAGCTGTCTACCGGTTCTTTGCGCACCTTGTCGGTGAGATAGTGAAAGTCCGGCTCTACATGGTATACAAAAATACTGTCGTGTTCGATCACTGCAATGCCTCCATGTGAATAGGTCTTGTCTGTCTTATTGAAATTTTTAACCTGTTCGCTGGAAAAATCGGTGCCGGTTCGCAAGAGAAGATCTCCGTTTCGAATCATGCTTTTTGCTTCCCGGATCATCGAATCATTTTCCTTTTTGAACCTTTCGCGGCTGGCCAGTACATCTTCCGACCGACTTTCTGCTGAAGGGTCGGTGCAGGACGTAAGAAAAAAGCATAGCAGCGCTACTGGCAGAAAAGAAGATGCCCGATATTTTTGGTATAAGCTATTCATGCAATCTGACGCTCCGTGATCCGGTTCAAAACTACGTTCCGTGAATCAAAAATAAAAAGAGGCTTTCCATTTAGTTAGTGGAAAGCCTCTGTAAAATAAGTTTTATAAACTACTTGCTGATGAATTGAAACTGATCGATTCCGATCATATCACCATTGATGCTGATATCATCCACCATATACCTGAATGCTACACGTACTGCCGTGAGGGAAGAAGGCAGACCGGTAAAGGTCAGGGTGTATTTTGTCCATGTATCCGGATAATCCATTTGATAGTCGGGGTTGATGTCCAGCAGCAGGTTGGTGAAATCGCCGAATTCTTTGGAAGAGCTGCCTACATTGGCGCTCTGGTTGGTGTAATTAGCGCGGACCTGCAGTCTCTCGGGATATAATCCGGTTGATCGGGTATAGAAAGTGATCTGATCGCCATTTTTGGCGGGTAAGGACGGCGATATCAGCCAGCAGCTGATTTCACCACCATCACCGGTTGCAGCCAGATCGCAACTGATGAACTCATTAGGGCTGTAAACAGCCGAGTAAGCCTGGAATCCTACAATTTCATTGCCGAGCTTTCCTCCCAGTTCATATTTCCCCTGTCTCCAGGCACGACCGCCAACAGGATTGCTCCGGTTCGTGATCACCCAGCCTTTGCCGGAAAGATTGCTGACTGTATCGAATTCTTCGGTAAATGATTTTTGCACTACCGCAGGTCGATCGATCGTTTCGGTTTTATAATCCTTTTCGCAGGAAACGACGAATAAAACGATCGTTGTAAGCACTGCCAAGGAAAGGACCACTTTTTTATTCATAACCGCGTATTTAGAGAAAGAGAGGATTATTGTTTACTGGTATACTTCACCTGGTCAATTGCCACCGCGCTACCGTTACCATTGGATCCGCCATCGAGGGTGTAGTAACGGAAAGCGAAACGACCACGGGTTGGTTTACTCAGCCCACCGATGGTAACCTCGAACCTTGTCCATTTTGCAGGATAAGCCAACGGATCAACCAGGTTCGGCAGACTATGGGCCAGTCGATACGACCAGAACTGGCTACCGGCATCATAGACAGGGCCGTTGATGGACAACAGGGGTTCAAAGTCACCCCGATCCGTAGCCTGGTTATAGGCAGCACTCTTCGGAT
The DNA here is from genome assembly GCA_044226045.1 of Chitinophagaceae bacterium. Lineage (GTDB taxonomy): Bacteria > Bacteroidota > Bacteroidia > Chitinophagales > Chitinophagaceae > Endoryza. Next base: position 12,029 of record JBGAHR010000014.1, on the reverse strand, counting down.
CGTTGGCAACGCCAACATTGGTGCCTTCATTTCTACGGTTATAACAAACTTCCAGGTTGTTTCCATAATCGGTGGAATCACCGGCTACGAACGCGCTCGGTAATAAAAGTGTGCGGGTATAAAAACTGATCACATCACCATTCTGCATGGTAATGACCGGAGAGATAAGCCAGTTGCTGATCACATCATCCGTTCCACTGGTGGAAGTATAGTCGGCGGCAATAAATCCGGCATAGGTGCCATTGGAAGAATAGGGTTCGAAAATGGGCAAAGGTGCGCCACCCTGTGTCCATATGCCACTGCCCTTTGGATTACTGTTGTTGACGGGCACCCAGCCTCTTTCATAAGCTTTCGCCACGGTATCAAATTCTTCAACAAATGACTGATCGGGAACAGGAGGAGGGATAAGGAAATTCGGGTCATCCTTTTTACAGGCACCGAGTGTGAATACTACCACGCCAGCAGACAGTAAAATCTTGCCCAGAGTAGATTTTCTCATAATGCGCTTGTTAGTTAGGTGAATTGGTGTAGTGAAAATAAGGTTTTTTGATTAACTCACAAAACACGAAAGCGCCGTCAAAACCTCCTGTGATCTGCTTGCGCCATTACAGCGATAGCCTAGCGAAAACAGGACCTGAAGAACATCAAATATACCCGGAAACCACTAGGCTATACCTGGAATACACCCGTTGAAAAAGATGGCAGGAAGGGGTTGTGGTTCGCTGCCTGTATAGCTTCGGAAATAATCATGCGTGTATCTGCCGGGTCAATGATGCCATCTGTCCAAAGCCTGGCTGCCGCATAATACGGAGTGGTCTGCTTTTCATAGCGCCCCTTGATTTCCTCCAGCAGTTTTTTTTCCTCGTCCGCCGGAACCTCCTTGCCCTTGGCTTTCATTGCGGCTACCTGTATCTGTAATAAAGTCTTGGCAGCCTGGTCGCCTCCCATCACTGCGATTTTTGCGGTTGGCCAACTGAAAATGAACCGGGGATCATAAGCTTTGCCACACATCGCATAATTACCCGCCCCGAAAGAATTGCCGGTGATGAAAGTGATTTTAGGTACCACTGAGTTGGCTACTGCATTCACCATTTTCGCCCCGTCTTTAATAATCCCGGAATGTTCGCTTCTGCTGCCCACCATGAAACCGGTAACATCCTGCAGGAAAACCAGGGGGATTTTTTTCTGATTGCAGTTCATGATGAAACGGGCTGCCTTATCAGCGGAATCATTGTAGATCACACCACCCATTTGCATTTCTCCTTTGCGGCTCTTGACAATTTTCCGCTGGTTGGCTACAATGCCAACAGCCCATCCGTCGACTCTCGCATAACCACATACGATAGTTTTGCCATAATCCTGTTTGAATCCTTCAAAACTTCCGGCATCCACTATTCTGTCAATGATCTCCATCACGTCGTAGGGTTTCCCGTCAGAAGGGAAAATGCCATAGAGTTCTGTCGGATCTTTTGCGGGCGCTTTGGAAGTGGTTCGATGGAATCCTGCCTTTTCTTTTTCTCCCATGAGAGAGAAGATATGCCTGATATGATCCATGCATTCCTGCTCGGTATTGAACCGGTAATCGGCAATGCCACTGATCTCCGTATGGGTGATGGCGCCACCAAGGGTTTCCGCGTCTATATCTTCTCCAATAGCTGCTTTAACGAGGTAAGGACCTGCCAGGAAAATCGAACCATTACCTTCTACCATCAGGGTTTCATCACTCATGATGGGTAAATAGGCCCCGCCCGCTACACAGGCGCCCATTACTGCGGCGATCTGGGTGATTCCCATAGCGCTCATACGGGCATTGTTGCGGAAAATGCGACCAAAATGTTCTTTATCGGGAAATATCTCATCCTGCATAGGAAGAAATACACCGGCACTGTCTACGAGATAAATGATGGGTAAATGGTTTTCCATGGCAATTTCCTGCAGACGCAGGTTTTTCTTGCCGGTTATCGGAAACCAGGCGCCGGCTTTCACGGTCTGGTCATTGGCAACAATAACGCATTGTTTGCCGCTAACATATCCAACGCCTGCCACCGTTCCACCTGCAGGACATCCTCCCTGTTCTTCATACATCTCAAATCCGGCAAAAGCGCCTATTTCGATAAAAGGGCGGTCTTTGTCGCGCAGGTATTCGATTCTTTCCCGGGCGGTCAGTTTGTTTTTTTCTCTTTGCTTTTCAATAGACTTTTTACCACCACCTTCGTATATCTTTTCCAATTTTCTACGGACCTGGCTGAGCGACATTTTCAGCATATCCTCATTTCGGTTGAACTCAATATTCATATGGCTTCGAACTTTGATGCAAAGTAATTGTAAAAGCGAATATTTACAGTTGAGATTTCACTATTTTTAATCTCATGTCTAAACGTTGGATGCAGTGGGTCATTCCGATCGCGCTGGCACTTGTCATTAAGGTTTTTTCCCTTTTTCCGAATGCGGTAGAGCGTTACTACAGCAACGGTCTTTATTTATACATTTCCAAAATTCAACGTTTCTTGTTTGGATGGATTCCTTTCAGTGTGGGTGACCTGCTGTATTCCCTGGTTATTTTATGGTTGTTCTATGGAATAGTGGTTTTTCTAAAGAGACTTTTCACTAAGCAGGAACGATGGCTTTACCTGAGAGCTACATTACTGGGTGTAGTTAAAATACTGATTTGGGTATATGTCAGTTTCAATCTGCTGTGGGGATTAAATTATAACCGGAGAGGGATAAGCTACCAGATGAAATGGCCAACCAGGGATTCCTCCCTCGCATCGAATGGAGAAGAACTAAAGGCACTCATGCGGGTACTCGCCAGCCGCCTGAACAGCACTGATTCCTTATCAAGGAAAATACGCGACTCGTTAAAGTCAGATGCGTTTGTTTTTTCAGAAGCGGGGAAAGCCTACAAGCGGTCGGTTACTTCGTATTCATTCCTGGATTATTCACCTGCATCGATCAAATCCTCGTTGTTTGGGTTTCTGGGAAATTACCTGGGCTATACCGGCTATTACAATCCTTTTACAGGGGAAGCGCAGGTCAATACGGCGGTACCCGTGTTTATTCAACCTTTCACCAGTTGCCATGAAATCGGTCATCAACTGGGGTACGCCAAAGAGAATGAGGCTAACTTCGCAGGCTATCTCTCCGCCAAATCTTCCACAAATCCGGCATTTCTTTACTCAGTCTATTTTGATCTGTACTCGTATGGCCGGCCCTATCTGTATTTCACCGATTCAGCGGCATTAAGACAAACCGACAGCCTGCTTCGGCCAGGGATCCGGAAGGACTTTAGGGAATTGAGGAAATTCTATCTTTCCCATGCTAATCCACTTGAAGCAGTCATCGACCGGGCCTATGGCCAGTACCTGAAAGCCAATGAGCAACCGGCCGGAAAAATTACCTATGGGCAGGTCATCATCTGGTTGCTGAGTTACTATCGCGAACATGGCCCGGAAGCTATATAAGTCAGGTTTCTTCCAGGCTGGCATGGCAAATGCATATTGTTCCGCTGATAGCTGAACATGCTTTGACCGTATTTGTTATCATTGAAAAGAACCAACATGAAATTATTCATATCACTATTGATTCCCCTGGCCGTTGGCATCACAGCCGGCCTCTTCACCCGGCCGGAGATCGACTCCTGGTTTACAACGTTGAATAAGCCCTGGTTCAATCCGCCAAACTGGTTATTTGGCCCGGTCTGGACCACCTTGTACATTCTGATGGGAATAGCATTGTGGATCGTATGGAAATCCGATGCGGCCGAACCTGTGAAGAAAATGGCTATTTACTTATTTGCCATTCAGCTTGTACTGAATTTTTTCTGGTCGTTGATTTTTTTCAATCAGCACCAGCTGGGATGGGCTTTTGCAGAACTGGTGCTGCTTTGGCTGTTTATACTCGCTACGATATTTGCTTTCGGTAGAATCAGCCCAATGGCCGCCTGGCTCATGGTTCCTTATATCAGCTGGGTTAGTTTCGCCGGCATTCTGAATTTTACCATTTGGAGACTGAACTAGACAGATGCATTAGAATTTATTCTTCCACATCATACTTTCCACGGGTTTGTTGATCTGCCCGCTGTATTTGGCGTCTTTTTTCTGGTTGTATTTGACTTCAATTTCACCTTCTACCGGGAAATAGATCAATTGACCAACGGGCATGCCCTTGTAGACCTTTACCGGTTGTTTTACGGAAATTTCCAGTGTCCAGTGTCCACAGAATCCAACGTCGCCTTTACCGGCGGTGGCATGGATATCGATACCGAGCCGGCCGGTGGAAGACTTACCTTCCAGGAAAGGCACGTGCGCATGTGTTTCCGTGTATTCGTCGGTTACCCCCAGGTAAAAGATATGCGGGTAGAGGACAAAGCCTTCTTCCGGTATTTCGAAATATTCTATTTCGTTGTGTTTTTTTGCATCCAGGATATGTTCCCGATAGGTAGCCAGCCATTTTCCCAGGTGAACGTCATAACTGTTGCTGCCGAGACATTCTCTTCGATAGGGCTCGATCACGATCGACTTCTTTTCAATTTCTTCCAGTATGCGTTTATCACTCAAAATCATAAGCTGTAATTTATACTGATTGGGTTCTCTATCTTTACACCATCAGGTGCGGCAAAATAATTGCGTTTTTTTAATATATGCCTATATTTTATCAACATAATATCGACGATCATACCCGCCTGGGAATCTGGCGAATTGAAGAGGAAGAGAACTTTTTTTTGCAGAAGGTTCCGCTCAGGAAAAATGTAACCCATCCCTATAAAAGATTACAGCACCTGGCAGGTCGATTTTTGCTACCCAACTTATTCGAAAATTTCCCTCTCGAAGAAATCGAAATTGCCGATACCCGTAAACCTTACATTCCCGGTGAACGATACCATTTCTCGATATCACACTGCGGCAATTATGCGGCGGCTGTTGCCAGCCCTGTGAACAGGGTAGGAGTGGACATCGAACTGGTTACACCCCGCATGTATGATATCGCCTCCAAATTTCTCAATGCAGATGAACAGCATTTTCTGAAGGAATGGGAACCGATTACGCAGGTTCACCTGCAACTGTTAACCGTTTTGTGGAGTGCCAAGGAGTCGATATACAAATGGTTTGGAGTGGGGCAGATGGATTTTAAACGTCACATGTACCTCAATGGACCGATTGTTTTTGAAGCGAACGAATGGATCACTCTGCCGTTTATGTTCGACAAAGGGGAAACGATTCCGATGATTGTCCGTGCTCGTATTTTTGATCCGCTTGTACTGGCCTATGTGGTCACGCATCGGTTGTCCGATCAGTGAGCCATATCGTCGTCCGTTTCTTCTATCGCACCATCCAGCAGTGGAATGTCGTTCACAGAGGCACCGGCTATCCCTTTTACGGAGCCATACATGCCAGAAGTACTGATTAGCACTTTATCAAGTTGTTTTTCCCGCTCTTTCCAAAGCTTTTCCATCTGAATTCTCTCCTTTGAGATGGAATTTTTCATGGCCATGAAACCCTCTACGATGGCCTCAATTTGCTGGCGGAATTCGTTTCCGGTAAGGTAATTATAGAGCAGTTGCATTTTTTCCCCTTTGTTTTCTTCCGATTTCTTGGCCTCTGCCACTTTAATGATGGCTCCCCGGATGATGGTAGCCACACTGCTGATTTCGGGGTAGGAGCAAATCCAGATACCATCCCGTTCGCCAAAGCGCGTCATATCTTTGGGGAAAGCCTGCGTAACCAGGATTGCCACATCGGCGCCGCTATTACGCATATCTGTCTTCAGCTTTTCTACCCAGTTATTACTCCAGTTTTTGGTACGCTTGCTTTCATAGATGATCCTTCCGCATTCCTTACCAGCGGCGTTTCGAACCAACTGTATACAATCGGCGCCTTCCACTCCTTTGCCTACTTCTTCGATCAGGTCAAACGGGAAATATTCTCTGAGGGTTTCTTCGAGTATCAGTTCCTGTACTTCACCCTGTGTTTGGGTGGAGCCCTGTTCTGCTTTCCTTCTCATTTCCTCTGCCAGCTTCTTTTGATCTTCGAGTTGCTTTTCCAGTTCCCGGAGCTTTAATTGAAATTCGTTCTCCCGTTGAGCGATTTTTTGTTCCTCCAGCTTTCGAATCTCTTCCGATAGTTTTGCTCTTTCTTCCTGTAATTTCCGTTGGACAGAGAGTTCCAGTTCGGCTTCCCGGTTTTTCAGTTCCTGTTCTTTCTGCAGAAATTCCAGTTCCTTTTGTCTGGATTGCTTTAATTTTTCCTCGTTGTCACGGTTATTTTGTTCCAGCAACCGAAGCTTGGTTTCATAGTCTCCTGAAATGGATTTCCTCAGGGCTGTTTCCAGTTCCTGCTGGGTTTTCTTTTTTTCTTCCTGTAACTGCAGATCAAATTCCGACTGTTTTTTCTTCTGCCAGTCCATCATTTGGGAGCGCAGTTTTTTCTCCACTTCTTCGCGTATGATTTCATTGGGTTCAAACTGGGTGCCGCAGTTGGGACAGGTAATCGTTGTGGCCATGCTCACATTTTTTGCAAGTTTACAAAATACCCGCTAAGTGTGCGCAACCGATTGTTTGGAGGAAGCATCTTTCGCAGATCAGGTATTGATTCCGTTCAAAAAAAAATTAAAATGGAAACGATAAAATGTGGAAATTAGGGTTCTGTAAAACAAGCCCGCAATCATCACTAAAAACATTGTTTATATGCAAAAATCGCGTCGTGATTTTCTCCGTAACAGCGCTGCCCTGCTGGCTGCTGCTACCCTGATCAATAAAGATCTGTTTGCTGCAGCCGGCAAAGGCAAACAACTGGTAGGTGTTCAACTGTACTCAGTCAGGAATGAAATGTCGAAAGACCCCCTGGGTACACTCAAACAACTGGCATCTTTCGGTTACAAACATGTAGAGCACGCCAATTATGTAAACAGGAAGTTTTATGGTTATTCGGCTGCAGAATTCAAGAAGATACTTGACGACCTTGGCATGAAAATGCCCAGCGGACACACGGTCATGGGAAAACAGCACTGGGACGCCGGAAAGAAGGAGTTCACTGATGCCTGGAAATATACCGTTGAGGATGCTGCCACAGTAGGACAGGAAATCGTCATCAGCCCCTGGCTGGATGCCAGTCTTCGTAAAACCTACGATGACATCTTACAGTATATGGAAGTGTTTAACAAAAGCGGAGAGCTCTGCAAAAAATCAGGTATGCGCTTCGGCTACCATAACCACGATTTTGAATTCAGCCAGCAACTGAATGGTCAGTCCGTGTATGATATTATTCTGAAAAACACCGATCCCAACCTGGTGGTACAACAATTGGATATCGGCAACCTTTATAACGGCGGAGCCAAGGCTATCGATATTGTAAAAAAATGGCCCGGCCGTTTCGAATCCATGCATGTCAAAGATGAGATTCTGTCTACTGCCACCGGTGCCGGACATGAAAAGTACGAAAGCACCATCCTGGGAAAGGGAATCGTAAATGTGAAAGAAGTAATTGACCTCGGTAAAAAATCAGGAGGCACCGTTCATTTCATTATAGAACAAGAATCCTACCAGGGCCAATCTCCACTCGATGCTGTAAAAGAGGATCTGGCAATCATGAAGGGTTGGGGTTACTAAAACGCGGAAGACGCAGAAAACGCGGCAGACGCAAAAAACGCTGAAGACGCAGAAGACGCAGAAGGTGTTAAATACAACTTGTAAAGTAAAAATGCCAATCTAACAGGCGGCTGGGTGGCAAGAAATTAGTTCTTTAGAGTCAACTATTTCAACGACTATGTGCTCTGTGTCTTCTGCGTTTTCCGTGTCTTCAGCGTCTTAAAAGCCCCAATCCATCACTCTTCTCAAATACTGCTTGTTCTGGATGATCCAGGTTACTTCGTAACTTTCTTTGGGGTCTCTGCTTAACAGATAGATGTACATATTGCTGCCATCGGCAGAAAAAAATACACCATTGGCGGTCCTTTCAGTTCCCGCTTTATCGCGGTAAGAAAAATGCATATCATACAAATCGGCGTAGGCCTGCGGTGGAATAACGATCGTATCTTTTCCCAGCTTCACCAGCACACTCTTGATCGCTGTTTCTGGCAATTTCCAGTAACATCCATAGTAAGGCTTGCCATTGATCTTCAAGATGTGATCATCCATTTTTTGAAACTTCTTGCCTTCTTCCTTGAAAGGCTCGAGCGTAACCGATACTTCCACCTCATCCGATTTAAACTGGATGAAGTTCTCGCGATAGGTGGTGGGAGAAATTTTCTTTAACGGCTTTTTGTTCAGACTCTCTTCAATGCCGCCGATTGAAAATGAACCAAGGTCGGCCCGGAGTGCCTTATCAGATAATTTCGAGAAACTTTCCTTCTTGGTTCTAAAGTCAGGATAATCTTCCGGTTTCTGTGCCAGGCCGGCCGATGAAAGGGCAATGGAAAAGAGCAGCAAAACTGTTTTTGAGGATATTAGTCTTCCTAACATTCGTTATTATTTTGGATGAAATTAAAAAAACGCACTCACATATTGAATAAACTTACAGGTATTTAAAGATTTGTTGGCATTTTAATGGATAAGAACCCTTATGATTTAATTTAGCGCCTTCAAAGCATTCAGCGATCATGAAGGAACTACTTGTGCAACTGGCTGACCAACTCGAAGGGGAACTGCATTATGATGATAAGACGCGAATTCTGTATGCAACCGATGCATCTGCTTACCGCGAATGGCCACTGGCCGTTGCAATCCCCCGCTCCGTGGAAGACATCCGTCAGCTGATACGCTTCGCCAGCCTTCATAAAACATCCCTGATTCCCCGGACAGCCGGCACTTCTCTCGCCGGACAGGTAGTAGGAAATGGAATCGTAGTAGACGTGTCGAGGCATTTTACCCAAATACTTGAATTGAATAAGGAAGAACGCTGGGTTCGTGTACAACCCGGCGTGATCAGGGATGAACTGAATATGTTCTTGAAATCGCATGGTTTGTTTTTTGGACCAGAAACTTCAACGGCCAACCGGGCAATGATCGGCGGAATGGTGGGAAACAATAGCTGTGGATCCAATTCGGTGGTCTATAGAAGTACAAGGGAGCACCTGCTCGAAGTAAAAGCCATTCTGTCCGATGGAACGGATGCTGTCTTCGGTGCTTTATCGATCGATGAGTTTCATTCGAAATGTGAGGGGACTGGATTGGAAGCTGACATATACAGAACAGTCAGATCGCTGCTCAGTGATTACCAAAACCAGGAAGAGATCCGCAGAGAATTTCCAAAGAAATCGGTGGAACGCCGAAATACAGGCTATGCCATTGACCTGCTGGTCGAGATGGCGCCATTCACAGCCGGCGGACCAGATTTTAATTTTTGTTCACTCATCGCCGGATCCGAAGGAACACTCGCTTTTATAACAGAGATTAAATTGAATGTGGTTCCGCTTCCTCCAAAAGAAACGGGGTTGTTGTGTGTGCATTTTCATTCGATAGATGAATCATTGAGGGCGAATTTGATTGCCTTGCAGTTTAATGTCAGCGCCAGCGAATTGATCGATCATTATATCCTGGAATGCACAAAGAATAATATTGAGCAACAGAAGAACAGATTTTTTGTACAGGGGGATCCCGGAGCCATTTTAGTTATTGAGTTCTCCCGAAATAGCAGGGAAGAAGTGTTACAGGCTGCTGCAGCCTGCGAGCAGGCTATGCGCGCCACGGGGCTCGGATACCATTTCCCATTACTGACCGGTGCGGATACCAAAAAAATATGGACCCTGCGTAAGGCTGGTTTGGGATTGCTGGGCAATTTACCCGGCGATGAAAAAGCCGTGGCAGTCATTGAAGATACTTCGGTGGATGTGAATGACCTGCCGGCCTATATCCGGGATTTCAATGAAATCCTGCAAAAATATGGCCTGTATTCCGTGCATTATGCCCATGCGGGTTCCGGAGAAATTCACCTTCGGCCGATTTTAAATCTGAAGACGGCAGAAGGCAACCAGTTGTTCCGACCATCGCACAGGAGATCGCCACACTTGTAAAAAAATACCAGGGCTCTTTAAGCGGAGAACACGGAGACGGAAGATTGCGGGGAGAATTTATTCCACAGATGATTGGTCTCAAGAATTATGAATTGCTCCGGAAAGTGAAGAAAAGCTGGGATCCCCAAAATATTTTCAATCCGGGTAAAATAGTGGATACCCCTCCGATGAATACCATGCTTCGGTATGCTCCCGGACAAAAAACACCCCCCTTCAAAACGATTTTCCGGTTTCACGACCAGGATATCTTGCAACATGCCGAGCAATGCAATGGAAGCGGCGATTGCAGAAAGACTTCGCTAAGCGGGGGAACGATGTGCCCATCGTATATGGCTACCCGAAACGAAAAAGACACCACCCGGGCGAGGGCCAATATTCTTCGGGAATTTCTGACACATTCTACCAAACAGAATAGGTTCGATCATCCGGAAATTTATGAAGTGATGGATCTTTGCCTGAGTTGCAAGGGTTGCAAGTCCGAATGTCCCAGTAATGTGGATGTCGCAAAGCTGAAAGCGGAATTTTTACAACATTACTACGATGTACACGGGGTTCCCTTCCGATCCCGGCTGATCGCCAATTTTACGAAATCGGCACGGCTGGGTGCTGTATGGCCGGCAGCTTATAATTTCTTTGTCAGTCAGCCTGTCACTGCGGCACTGATCAAGGGTATTTCAGGATTCGCCAGGGAAAGGAGCCTGCCTGCTCTCAGCAAGGTGACCTTGCAAAAATGGCATCGTACAAAAAGGGGTAAGACAACACCGGCTAACGGTCAGGTATATTTGTTTTGTGACGAGTTTACGAACTACAACGACAGCCAGGTAGGCATGGCGGCTGTCAGGTTACTGGAACATTTCGGATATGAAGTCATCATCCCGGAGCATATTGAAAGCGGGCGCTCCTGGTTATCAAAAGGGCTGCTCAGGAAAGCCCGGGACATCGCTTCGCGAAATGTTTCCTTGCTATCGCCACTTGTCAACGAAAAAGCGCCGTTGGTGGGGTTGGAACCCTCGGCCATTCTGACATTCAGGGATGAGTATGTTGATCTTGTTCCGGACGGGCAGCTTCAGCAGGCCCAGGGAACTCGCCAGAATGGCATTTACGATCGAGGAATTCCTGGCACGGGAAATAAAAGCGGGTCGGATAGCATCTGAATCGTTTACCCGGAAAAAGATTAATAAAACTGCATGGACACTGTCAGCAAAAAGCACTTTTCTTTCCTGCAGCCTTCCATCGATTTATTATCGCTGCCGCAGCATTATTCAGTGGAACTGATCCCCTCGGGCTGTTGTGGCATGGCCGGTAGTTTTGGATACGAAAAGGAACATTATTCTTTATCGATGGCAATTGGCGAGTTGGTGTTGCTTCCCCGCCGTAAGAAAATGCTGATCCGCAAACCTTGCTGGCAGCAGCCGGTACCAGTTGCCGGCACCAGATCAAAGATGGAACCGGACGGATAGCCAAACATCCTGTGGAAATCCTGTATGAGGCACTGCTGGATTAGCGTCGTTGTTTTTTAACCAGTACACCGCTGTAACTGATCGGTTGACGATTGTTGCTGATGATCGTAACGGTTGTATTTCCCGTTTCCGAAATAAATACTGTCAGTTGATTGGGATCACTGCGGATCTTTCAGTTTGAGTTGGATAGTCCATCCTCCTTTTTATTGTCTGGCACTTTGCCGGTAGTCAAACTTCGTCGATAAAAATCATACCCGCCGCTGCTGGCGCCATAATCAACATTGTACACTCTTCCAAAATAAGGGGGAGGTCTGCGATCAGGCTGTCGTTTTTAATGTCGTGTATCCCGGAGTCAGTTGACGTGCGTTCTGCCAGCGGCTGGCTGCACGGTGGAGGCGCTGAAAGTGAAGCTTTCCTTTTATCATGGTTTGCACATCGTCTGCCGACAATTGTCCATAACAAAATCCGACAGGGATCAGCATACAGAAGATTACAACTACCCGATACATATTTTCTGCTTTTAGATAAATAATAAATGGGAAAGCAAGGCGTTATTGCTTTCCC
>JBGAHR010000013.1:0-92447 GCA_044226045.1 Chitinophagaceae bacterium | reverse complement strand
TTGGTCAATGAGCCGATGAGGATTACGGATGACGAATTACGGATTACGGATGGAATACAATACAATTTGTCAATTGGTCGATTAGTCAATTTGCCAATGCGGATTACGGATGACGAATTACGGATTACGGATGGAATACAATACAATTTGTCAATTGGTCGATTAGTCAATTTGCCAATGCGATGACGGATTACGGATTACGAATGCAAGATTGAAATGCACCACTAAATTTCCTATCCCTTATCAATCACCCCCGCTCTCGCTCTCGCTCCCACAACCTCTCCGCAAACTGCAAACCGCAAACTGCAAACCAACCTGAAACGCTAAACCTGAAACGCGAAACCGAAACAACCGCCAACCAACACATTTATCCACATTACCTGCACAAATTCTGCCGGCTGCACTCTTTGTGTATAAGTAGTGAATAATGAATGGGCCCTGTAAACGATGGGCTTGCTATTTTACAGAGCCTTTAAATATATATTTGCGACCTCCTAAAAATTTTGAATTGTGCGATTAAAGAGTTTAGAAATCAAAGGATTTAAAAGTTTTGCCGATAAAACTGTATTGAACTTCGACGAAGGCGTAACCGGTGTGATCGGTCCTAACGGATGCGGTAAAAGCAATATTGTAGATAGTATACGCTGGGTTATTGGAGAACAGAAGATTAGCCATCTGCGAAGCGAAAACCTGGAGAGCCTGGTATTTAACGGCTCCAAAACACGTTCCGCTTCCGGTCTGGCAGAAGTGAGCCTGACTTTTGAAAATACCCGTAACCTTCTTCCTACCGAATTCAACACGGTCACGGTAACACGCAAATTTTACAAAAGCGGCGAGAGTGAATACCGGTTGAATGATGTTCAATGCCGGCTGAAAGATATCCAGAACCTGTTCATGGATACGGGTGTCAGCACGGACAGCTATGCGATCATCGAGTTGGGGATGGTGGATGAGATCATCAAAGACAAGGACAATAGCCGTCGCCGTATGCTTGAACAGGCCGCGGGTATCTCCATCTATAAAACCCGTAAAAAGGAAGCGAAGAACAAACTCGATGCAACCGAGCAGGACCTGGCTCGTATCGAAGACCTTCTCTTCGAAATCAACAACCAGTTGAAGAGCCTCGAAAACCAGGCTAAAAAAGCAGAGAAGTATTACGAGATCAAAAAGGAATACCGCGAACTGAGTATAGAGCTGGCAAAGGCGGCGCTGGAAGGGTTCAACCTGACCTATCGCGAACTGAATCAGCAGACAGAAGCGGAGACCGATAAGAAAATAAGACTGGAAGCCGAGATTGCTACGGATGAAGCGGCCCTGGAACAGGAGAAGACCGGCTTTATCGAAAAAGAAAGAGCCCTGCAAAGCATGCAGCACAGCTTTAACGACCTGCTGCAAACACTTCGCACCAAAGAAAATGAAAAGAACCTGGCGAGCCAGCGCCTCAATTTCCTCAATGAAAAGGCAGAAAGCCTGCAAGACTTCCTCCGCAAAAGCGAAGGACAGCTGACGGGCCTGGAAGAAAGCATCCAGTTCACACAGCTCCAGGTGGAAGAAGAGAAATCCAAACTGGGTTCTCTGGAACAACAATTGGAAGATGTTCGCCGCGGAATGGAAGAAAAGAGGAATATCTTCGATGAGAAGAGAAGCCATGTAGATACCCTGAGAGGCGAAAACCTCCAGCTGCAGAGAAACCAGTTCGAAGCGGAAAAGAAAGTGGCCGTTGCCGATACTTCCATTCAAAACCTGCAACGCAGCATTCAGCAGCTGGAAGACGAAAGAGCTGCCCGTAACAGCCAGATTAAACAACTCGAAGAAGAAAGATACACCCGCGAGGAAGAGCTGGAAAGTCGCAAGACGGACCTGGTCCAGTTACAGGAGCACCACGAAAGAACGAAAGAGCAGATCTTGCAAACACAGGCTGAAGTGGAAGTGCTTCGCCAAAGCCTGGCTGATGAAAGCCGTAAACTGGATGCCCGTAAAAACGAGTACGATCTGTTGAAGAGTATGATCGACTCACTCGAAGGCTATCCCGAAAGCGTGAAGTTCCTGCACAATAATCCAAACTGGAACCATACCGCCCCGATCTTATCAGACATTATTTATGTAAAGGAAGAATATCGCGCCGCATTGGAAAATGTGCTCGAGCCATACCTGAACTACTATGTGGTAAACGATTTGTCCGAAGGTTTGCAGGCAGTTCACCTCCTGGATGAACACAAAAAAGGGAAAGCCAATTTCTTCCTGTTGGATAAATTTGCCGCCAACAGTACTCCCGACTATCACCAGCCCTCCCATACACTGCCGGCACTGCAGGTGATTGAAGTGGATGAGCAATACCGCAAGCTGGCGGAACACCTGCTTGGAAATGTGTTCATCGCGGAAAATGATGAAGCACTGGCCAACAGCAACGGTGCGGTGGTACTCGAAAAACATGGTAAGTATGTAAAGGGTAAATATTCCCTAACCGGCGGTAGTGTGGGATTGTTTGAAGGAAAAAAGATAGGCCGGGCCAAAAACCTGGAAAAGATCTATGAAGATATCCAGGCACAAGACAAGATCGTAAATGATCTCAAACACGACATTCAGTCGAAGCACAACGAAGTGCTTGCTTATAACGAGCAATTGAAGGAACAGGCGATCCGCCAGGCGCAGGAAGATATCAATCGTCTCACGAACCTGGTATTTTCCCTCCAAAACAAAATTGAGAACCTGCATGGTTCCCAACACGTGGCAGAACACCGCCTTCAGGAAACACAGATCATCCTGGAAGAAACCATCGGTTCTGTGGATGGTACCCGCAAGGAATGGGAGAGATGGGTAAACCTGCTCAACGACCTGCGTGAAAAACTCCAGGTGGCAGAGAACGATTATAAGGTAACGGAAGAAAGCTATAACCAGGCACAGGCCAGCTACAACGAGTTCAACCTGCTGGTTACCCGGCAGCACAGTAAAATCAATGCGCTGGTACAGGAACTGGAATTCAAGAATAACCAGTTGCATGATCTGCGCAACCAGATAGACAGCAACGCTTCGCAGTTAAAGCAAACTACAGAAAGCATTTCTGAAAGCGAAGCCAACCTGGAAGCCGCACAGACCGGATTGGTGGAAATGTTGCGCCGTAAGGAAGAAGAGGAAAAAATTCTTAACGAAGCAGATCAGTCTTACTATAACATCAGGAATATCCTGAATGAGAAAGAGAGTGAGCTTCGTCATAAAGTGAAGGAGAAAGAGATCATTGAACACCTGCTGGCGGAAATCAAAGACAGGCTCAACGAACTCAAACTGCAGTTGGCCGGTATGAAGGAGAGACTGCATGTGGAATTCAGGATCAACCTGGATGATATCCTCGATCAGCCGAGAACCAACGACATTCCAACGGAGGAATTGCAGGAAAAGAGCGACCGGATGAAGAAGCGGCTCGAGAACCTCGGTGAAGTGAACCCCACTGCCATTGAAGCCTTCCAGGAAATGAAAAAGCGTTATGAGTTCATTCTCGAACAAAAAAATGACCTGGTGACTGCCAAAGACAGCCTGCTGCAAACTATCCAGGAAGTAGAAGCAACTGCCAACCAGCAATTCCTGGATACCTTTAACAGAGTGCGCGATAATTTCCAGAAGGTATTCAAGGCGCTGTTTACGGAAGACGATACCGCAGATATGATCCTCGTGGATCCCGAAAACCTGGCCGAAACCAGCATCGATATCATTGCGAAACCAAAAGGTAAGCGACCATCTTCGATTACACAGCTCAGTGGGGGAGAAAAGACGCTGACTGCCACGGCTCTGTTGTTTGCTATCTACCTGATCAAACCGGCACCATTCTGTATTCTCGATGAGGTGGATGCTCCATTGGATGATGCCAACGTGGGCAAGTTCACCAACATGATTCGCAAGTTCAGCGAGGAGAGCCAGTTTATCATCGTTACCCACAACAAAATGACCATGAGTTCCGTGGATGTTATTTACGGAGTGACCATGCAGGAGCCGGGGGTCAGCAAGCTGGTACCAGTTGATTTCCGCGCACTAAACTAATATCTCACCGGCAGGCATATAGTATAATTCCATAGGTCTATCGGTGTATTTACTATTGTTAATATACCGGGCCGTGCATAGCTTCGGTCCTGTTTCTCGAGGTTGCTATTTCAAAGTCTGAGCCGGTCATTTTTTGGCCGGTTTCTTTTTTGCAGGATGGTTTGCAGTTGGCGGTTCTGTCGGTTTCGCGTTTCAGGTTTATCGTTTCAGGTTGGTTTGCGGTTGGCGGTTTGGAGTTTGCGGAGAAGGTGCGTGAGCGAGAGCGATTGACAAATGAGTGGAAATTAATGGTGCTTTTCAATTTTGACTTTTCAATTTTGACTTTTTAATTCGTCATCCGTAATTCGTCAAATTCACGACAATCATCATCCGTACAATCCGTAATCATCATTGGCAAATTGTACCCCAGCCCATATATTGCAACCTAATTATAAATGCCGGTATGAGGACAATCCTGTTATTACTCGCTTCGAATATATTTATGACCATTGCCTGGTATGGCCATCTTCGAAATACCAATGTACCCTTGTGGAAGGCGATTCTGGTGAGTTGGGGTATCGCTTTCTTTGAATATTGCCTGATGGTGCCGGCCAATCGCTATGGCTTTACCAATGGATTTAATGCCTTTCAGTTGAAGATCACACAGGAGGTAATTACCCTGGTGGTATTTTCCGTTTTCGCAGTGATTGTCCTTAAAGAGCCTTTCCAGATGAAATACCTGCTAAGCTTCGCATTCCTGATTGGGGCGGTTTATTTCATGTTCAAGAAATAGATCACCAGGAAAACTTCGCTATGCGGCCATTACCGCCGGCGAGGTACACTGCGTTTCCTCTTTTCGCTTTACCACAAACATGGTATCCGTCGGTTGAAACCAGTTTCCAGGTCATACCCCCATCTTCGGAGACATCCACCCCAGAGGTACCACAGGCAACCAGTTTGTTACGGTTGAGGTAAATGACACAACTGCGATAACCATGAGGGCCAGCAGCGGGAGCGAAAAAAGATTGTCCACCGTCTTTACTGATGACGCAATTCTGGGTGCTGTCCTTATCATTGGCAAAATCACCGCCCACAATCACCATTTCTTTCGGGCTGAAGGCCGCGATGGAATTAGCTCCGGTAGATTCTTTTCCTTGCAGCAGGGGCAGGTTTTTCTTTTGCAGCGGGTTTTGTGAAAGCAGGTTCGAGGATGTACCACCCGTTACGATCAGCATACGGTTATTGCGAAGAAATCCATCAGACTTCAGAAATACAACATTTGATCCGCTGGATGCAAACATGGCTTCCCCTTTTTGAACGGGTGGAATGGACAGGCTGTCGTCTTTGGGATGGAACCAGTTGATGCCGCCATTACGGGTATAAGCGCGATAAATAGCATTACTGCCGGGAAGGGGATCACCGATCACTACACCGTTGTCTTCATCGGCAAAATCCATTGCATCGAGAAACATGCCCGCACTGGTATCGGAGTACATCAGTTTCCAGTTCTGGCCGCCATCGGTGGTTCTCAAAATATCTCCCGGTTCGCCCACAGCCATAATAACCGCCGTGCGCTCATCGAATGCTTCTATATCGCGGAATTCCCGCTTCTCATATCCCGGAACATCCATCCATTTCCAGGTTTGGCCGCCATCGAGTGTTTTACCTACTTTGCCGGCGCTGCCGCTGACCCACACGATTTTTTCGGACACCACACTTAATCCACGGATGGAGGTTCGGGTGCCTGAGGTTAGTAAAGTAACGGTTTGAGTAAACGAAACGAAGGAGGAAACAAGCAGGAGAACGCTTAGCCAGGTTTTTTTCATGCTGCCGGGTTTAAACACCAAATTAAACATTCCGGCTTTATCAAAGATTCTTTTCGAGTTCTTCTTTTGAAACGATGCCCTGTTTGCGCCAGACTTCTTTCCCGTTTTTATATACGATAAATACGGGCAGGGCTTCCACTCCTTGCTGTTTCATTACTTCCGTATCATTGCCGCCATCTACTTTCACCAGCTTGAACCGGCTCCCTTTTTCTGCGACCAGGCTATTGATCACCGGTTCCATTTTCTTACAGGGCGGGCACCATTCTGCCCCAAAATCTACCAGCACAATTGCCTGGCTTTTGGTGAGGGCTTCATATTCCGAGGGAGTGAGAGCGGCTTTTGAAGAGGCGCCTTCCAGCGGTTTACCGGCGGCTTTCCATTGCAGGATGCCACCTTTTAACTCATACACTTCGTATCCCTTTTTTCTAAGCACACTTGCTGCAGCCGCACTGCGGGCGCCGGACAGGCAATACACATAGACCGGGATGGATTTATCCAGGTGCTGCGTGCGGTCATTAAATTCTGTTTGATTGTTCCAGTTCGCCTGAAGGGCATGGGCTATATGACCCGATCTGAATTCTTCGGCCGTGCGCACATCCAGCAACTGAACCTTTTTACCCTGGATTGCCTTTTCAAATCCGTCAACATCCAGTTGTTTGTCTTTTTGAGCCTGGCAGCTGGCTATTACAAACAGCAGGCTGCAGATACTTAAAAACGTTTTCATACCACAAAAATAGTCAACCGGCCACGATTAGATTGCAAAGAAGCTGACAATAAAAAACCCCGGATATTCCGGGGTTCAATTACTTCAGTCGAGTTAACCATCAGTCTTCTTCGGTTTGGATCCTTTCGTCAACAATTAAGTTTGGTCTGTGGTCTTCAGGATATTCGACCGGGCATCATAGAAATTGGAAATTCGGTTTTTGGACGTTGGACGTTCTGGTTTTTTCAAGGATTGGGTTTCGTTGCCGGTTTTTCAAAGGATGTGTTCTCTAATCAGGAGCCGGATCTTAAAATTGAATTCTCAGTGATATTGGATATGTGCTGTAACTGATACAAATATAGAACGACTGCAGTTTCCACACTAGAGCAGAACTTCCCTATTTCGGGTATTCACCATTTACGGAGCCACTCGTATTTTTTTGACGAAATTTTGTGGCCTTTACGAGTGAATTCCTCGTGTTTTTACGAAAAAACAGCCATAAATGACGGTTTTCCCCCATTCTGACCACAGGTTTACCCTGAGGACAGCAGTGGTTGGCATAAAATACACCAATTAATGATGAGTATTAATCACTGAATGTGAAAGTTGCGAGGAATGCCTTTAATAAAATTGCAGATTTTTTTTCGACATGGCCTGTTGATCTCTTCAATTAAGGCTTTCCGTTTCAAATTCATTTTTTGCGGTTGGGTATATGCGGGAAATTGATAAT
The DNA here is from genome assembly GCA_044226045.1 of Chitinophagaceae bacterium. Taxonomy (GTDB): domain Bacteria; phylum Bacteroidota; class Bacteroidia; order Chitinophagales; family Chitinophagaceae; genus Endoryza. The sequence goes on along the minus strand of JBGAHR010000013.1, from coordinate 85,177 downwards.
CCTTTGTCGTATTTTATGCAAATCAGGGGCGAAGTAGTAATACGGAAAAAAAAATGACACGGCAATAAATAGGTATTTATCGCCGATTGTTAGTAAGGACTTAAACCAAATCCGTGAAAGATATTACGTACCAGATTATTTCTATTATAGGCATTTGCGCCAGCTTTATTCCGATGACCCTTTTGTTGGTAAAAAAACTTTGGAAAGAAAGGGCCTTCCTGTTATTTGCCGCTTACTGGATGGTCAGTGGACTGATCGGCCTGATCGACAGGACCGGACTGAGCAAGGAAACACTGGAGTTGATTACAGTGATCTACAATATGCTCGACATGCCCATTGTGCTGGCCATTATTTCCTTTGCCACCACTTCACCGGGTGTTCGGAAGTTTACCCGTATCGCTTCTCCGGGCTTACTGGCTGTTCAGTTGATCAATTTTATTATTCAAGGATGGAACTATGAGGCCCACAAATATTTCCTGGCATTGGGTCTCATGCTGGTGCTGTTTGTGGTTACCTGGGAGATTTACCGGTACATGTCAAAACTGGAACACAGCCTTCACGAAAAGGCCATGATTTTTATTCATGTTTCCCTGCTCTTCGCTTATGGCACTTTTGTGATCATCTATATATTTGACTATTTCGTCAATACAACCGGAAGTTCCGTAGGTAACTTTATCGTGTATTACATTTCAACCTCTATTGCCATCTTTATTGCCAGCCTTGGCTATCTTACCAAAAGCTCGTCGCGCAGCTTTATTTAGCGTCGGCTGTTTTTTCAATTTTATTGATCATGAAGGCCCTTGTCTGAGAAGTCCGGAAGTGAATATAATAGGTGCCGGGCGGGAGAGAGGCGATGGATATTTCTTTGTGGTTGGTGCCAGGTTGAAGGGAAAGCACAATCCGATAGACTGCCTGACCCAGCTCATCATAGATCTTGAGAGATCCTTCTTCCTGGCAAAATGCCTGTATAGTCAGTTGAAAGGAAGTGACAAAAGCATTCGCTTCAATCGTTATAAATGTTGCGGTAGATGAGCTTTGCATGGTAGTACCTGCCAGAGGCATTTCTGTAAATTACAACCCGGTAAGCCCCCTGCCAATTTCCGGCGAAAAATTGAGCGGTAACCCTTACGCCCCCCTCAGCAGTCTTTGCCCAAAAAATAAAGCTATCCCACAAGGAGATAGCCCTGGTCCATCAGACCTTTCCATTTCAGGAAGAAACGAGGTTACTCGTCATCCTCTTCATAATAAGATTCCTGGTTGTCTTTGTACACCGATTCCCATTCCCTGACTTTCTCATCGGTCAGGCATTCGATGATATCGAATAGCGTGTCGTTTTTCTTTTTCCATTCGAGTTCAGGCGCATCCAGGTATCGGGTGATATACACACAATGATCCGATTCCACATTCACCTTGATAATGGTAACACCGCTTTCTTCAGTTTCCTGTACTAAATAATAACAGCCGGGCTCCAGCAACGCATACGAATACATACTTCAACTTTTAAGAGTTAACTAAAATTCGACTGATGAGTTAGTAAGTGTCAACGGCAGTTAGTAAGATCAGAATTTAACGGGAAGTGTGTTGGATGGTCTTCCACTGACATTGAATAGTCAAATTTACTGGAAAAAGAATTCGCCATACAGCCGAAGGCCGGCACCTTTCAAAAATAAATTTTATTTAATGCGGTAGATTGATAACCAATTGTTTGCGAATAATCGATTCGTTAAAACCGGCCTATTTTTTTACATTTTTCAATGGGGAATTTGCTATAAACCCATTAACCGGCGGGCGTTTATTTCATCCTGTGCTATCTGTCGGGTAAGGGCTTCGAGGCCTTCAAATTTCAGTTCTTCCCGCAGGTAATGCTTCACATACACGCGTAAAATGGAATGATAAATTTCCTTTTTAAAATCGAAGAGGTTTACTTCAATTACTCTTGTTGTACCGCCTATGGTTGGACGAATACCAATGCTCATCATGCCTTTCAGCATTGTGTGTTGTCTGTCAAGCATGGCTTCCACCGCATAGATGCCATTGGAGGGAATCAGTTTATCGGGGTTCAATACTTCTATATTGGCAGTAGGGTAGCCGAGTGTGCGGCCCAGTTTGTTTCCATGGATCACCTTCCCTTCAAAAAAGAAATCATAACCGAGTAACTGGTTCGCCAGTTCAATTTTTCCTTCGGCAATGCTACGCCGGATGGCAGTTGAACTGACGCTGTTTTCATTGAGCAATAGTTCCGGAATTTCCTTCAGCTTAAAATAACCCTTGTCACGATATTGTTCCAGCAGTTTGAAATCACCGGTTCGACCGGCTCCAAAATGATGATCATAACCAATGATGACCGTGTGCGGATGGAAGCGGTCGACCAGGAATTTCTCAACATAATCGGTGGCAGAGAGTTTTGAAAATTCCTCTGTAAAGGGAACGATCACGAGGTGGTCAATCCCGCTCTTTTCCAGGAGTTCGATTTTTTCTTCAATGGTATTGATCAGCGATACCGCCGATTGCCCGGCTCGCAGCACCGAACGGGGATGTGGATGAAAAGTAATGATCACCGACTCTCCTTCTACCTGTTGGGCTTCTGTACGCAACTGATCAATTATTTTCCGATGGCCAGAATGTACACCATCAAAAGTGCCGATGGTGATCACGGCACGCTGGAACAGGGGGAGTTGATTAATATCACGATGAACCTTCATAACTGGCGTGCAAATGTAGTTGAAAAATGCTGGAGTTGAGAGTTGGCAATTCGGTGTGTGAGATGGACATTTGCGGCAATTAACCAGGGATTATGAGTTTATATTCCAAAAGAGGGGTCTCGGCCCAGAAAGAAGAAGTTCACAAGGCAGTGGAAAAGCTGGACCAGGGTCTGTTCCCTCACGCGTTTTGTAAAATTTACCCGGACTTCATCAGCAAGGATGCCGGCTGGGTGAACCTGATGCACGCCGATGGGGCCGGTACCAAAAGCATTTTGGCTTACCTCTATTGGAAAGAAACAGGTGATCTCTCTGTTTGGAAAGGGATCGCCCAAGATGCCATCGTCATGAACCTGGACGACCTGCTCTGTGTAGGCATTCATGATGACCTTTTGTTTTCCTCCACCATTGACCGTAACAAAAGGCTCATTCCTGGCGAAGTACTCGAAGCTGTGATCCATGGAACACAGGAATTTTTTAATGAACTGAAACAGTACGGAGTAAATATTCACTATCTGGGAGGGGAAACAGCGGATGTGGGAGATGTGGTCAGAACAATAGCGGTTAATGGCACCATGATGTCCCGCTGGCCCAAATCAAAACTGATCACAAACGATAACATCCGGGCCGGAGATGTGATCGTAGGGTTCGCGAGTTCAGGAAAAACACATTATGAAACGGACTACAACAGTGGAATCGCCAGTAATGGACTGACCAGTGCCCGTCACGATGGTCTCGACAAGTTTTATGCAAAACAGTATCCCGAGTCATACGATACCGGGCTGGATGATGAGGTTGTTTACATCGGCAAGAGCCGGCTCACAGATTCCTTCCAAACACCTGTCGGAGAAACCACCGTTGGAAAGCTGTTACTGAGCCCGACCCGAACTTATGCACCATTGATGAAAACGATATTGAAAGATCATTTTGAGGCTGTTCATGGCATTATTCACTGCAGCGGCGGCGGGCAAACCAAGTGCCTGAAATACCTGCCGGATACCTTCCGCATCATCAAGGATAATTTATTTGAAGTGCCTCCGGTATTTAACCTGTTGCAGCAAGCTTCGGGAAGCGATAACCGGGAAATGTACCAGGTTTTCAATATGGGCCACCGGCTTGAAATATTCGCTTCGCCCAAAGCAGCCGACGACCTGATTCGGGCGGGTAAGCAGTTCGGTATTGAAGCGAAAGTGGTGGGAAGGGTAGAGGCGGCAGAAAAGAAGGAGCTGATTTTGAAGACCGGGAAGGAAGAGATAGTGTATTAAGAAATTTGCCAATGTGCCAATTGGTCAATGAGCCAATGAGGATTACGGATGACGAATTACGGATGGCGGATGACGAATTGAAAAGTCAAAAGTCAAAAAAAAATACCCCCCCCCTCGCCTGAGGAAAAACGGAGCGGGAGAGAGAGCGGGAGCGAGAAGAGAAACGGAAAGGGAAACAGAAATGAGAAACCGCAAACCGCAAACTGCAAACCGCAAACCGCAAACCAACGTGAAACAATAAACGATAAACTTATTCTTCGTCTCTCTTTTTCTCCTTCACTTTCTTCTCCACTGCCTTTTTCTTTTCAATTACTTTCTTCTGATGGTCTTTGTCTTCCGGCACGTATTTTAGTTGAAGTTGAATTTCCTTTTGCTTTTCCTGCGAATGCTGTTGTTCAATTGCCATTTTTTCCTCCATCTCGGCCTGCTTTTTTCGGTCGATAACAGCTTCGGTTGCTGCTTTTTCCTTCAGTTTTAAATTGATTCGGTCTTCTTCGATCTGTTGTTTTTCTTCTACCTTTTTCTGAAGTTTCAGATTGATGATCTGACTCTGGTCCTGCCTGATCTTGCCTTCGATCAGTTGTTCCTGTTCTTTTTTTAATTTCAGTTGGGTTAATTCATGGGTCTCCTGTTGTTTTTTTAATTCAACCAGGTCTTCGGAACTCAATTGTTTGTTTTTAGACAGTTCCTCGAGTGTGGTCGCCAGTTCTTTTTCCTTTTCCTGGATTTCCTGTTGTTGTTTTTCCTGGATCTGGCGAAGCTCTTTTCTTTTTTCTTTCAACTCGCTTCTGAGTCGCTCAATTTTTTCCCTGGATTCCCTGGGAATGGTGTCTTTTACTTTGCTGGTGGTTTTTTCTGTTTCCTGAACAGATTGTAATACCGGCTCTGTTTGTGTGGAACTGACAGATTGTGTTCTGGCGGCGCCGGCATAAAGAACAGTGCCGGCAATGAGAATGATTCCTACCGGCAGTGCCATCAGGCGACTCCAGTAACTGTACGGGGTGCTTGGTTTTGTAATCATGGCTATACGACGTTTTATGTGCGTTTGAAAAAATGGATGTGTAAGGGAAATTTGGCGGCTGTCGAGTATACGTTGTATCAACAGGGATGCATATTCAACACCATCCTCATTTCCGATTGCATACTGATCGGCCAGGAATTCATGAATGGCCTTCAGTTCCTTTCTGACCAGGAAAAAAATGGGATTGATCCATAACAGGGAAAGGAGCAATTCTGCAAACAGGATATCTGCCGAATGATGTTGTTTGACATGGTACAATTCGTGGCGAAAGATCCGCTGCCCTTCGGTGGATTCCAGTGACAGTTCTTTTTGCCAGAAAACCGAAGAGAAAAAAGAAAACGGAGTACCGGGTTCGGTGGTCTGGTATAACCTGATTTCCGCGATCGTGTTTGACCGGTATTTTTTTCGCAGGGATTGTATATACCAAAGGCCTCTTACAATAAATACCAGTATCAGCAGGCTGATGCAGCTATAGATGATAAAAAGAATGATCGGATAATTCCCGGGTGATTCGGCAGGAGTACCGGCAGAAATGGTTTTCAGCTCATCAAGGGAACGTAACACGGTATCGGCGCCTGATTGCGATTGAAAGCTGACCGGTATTTTCAGCAGGGAGATAACAGGTGTTATCAATAAAACACCCAGCAGGTAATACCGATTGAAACGGTGAAATTTCTGATCACGCAGGAACAGCCAGTAATAACCGAACAGGATGCCCGACGATAATATCAGTTTGAGCAGGAACTCCAGTATGATCATGATGGATTGTTTTTAGCGTTCTTGATCTGTTGCAGGAGTGACTCGAGGTCTTCGAGGCTCAGTTTATTGTCGTTCACAAATTGCGAGACCAGTTTGGCAGGCGAACCTTCGAAGTATCCTTTTATCAGCTGATTGATGCTTTTTTTGCCATACTCGTCTTTCGACACTTTGGCCTGGTAAAGATTGTTGCGCCCCTGTGTCTGGTATTCAACAAATCCTTTTTCGATCAGTATTTTCAAAATGGTGGCTACTGTATTGGAATGCGGTTTGGGTTCCGGACTGTTGTCTACAATGTCTTTCAGAAACCCACTTCCGATCTTCCAGAGTATCTGCATCACCTGTTCTTCTGCTTTGGTAAGCTGTTTCATGTATAACTAAAAATTTAGTTTATGATCAAATGTATAACTAAAAATTTAGTTGCAAAATATTTTTTTGATTTTTTGAAAATTTTTTTGGGTTGTGAAAAGAAATGTAAAAGCAGGTTATTTTCCTTTCAAATGCTTGCTGGTATTGGGTTACAATTGGTCTGAACCGGGTATTAATGAGACCATCGTGGCCGGAAACGGCCGGGCAAAAGGGACAAGGGGCTATGAACTCTCGGAAATGATGATTAAATTTGTAAACGGTTTTGGACGGTTAGGGCTTATTTAACAGCCTGTTGGCAAAGGCATTGCAACCTCCTCTGAACTTTTAATGTCTACTGATTGTTGATCCTGTACCCGCATTTGGTCACAGTCATTTATATTTTATACTCATATGAGACAGCTCAAAATTGCAACCCAGATTACCAATCGCGATTCGCAGGCAGTAGAAAAGTATCTCCAGGAAATCTCTAAGATTTCGATGATCACTCCCGAAGAGGAAACAGTACTCGCACAGCGGATCAAGATGGCTGATCAGCGGGCATTGGACAAACTGGTACAGGCGAACCTCAGGTTTGTGGTATCAGTAGCTAAACAGTACCAGCACCAGGGCTTGTCATTGAGTGACCTGATTAATGAAGGAAATCTTGGATTGATTAAGGCAGCTCAGCGTTTTGATGAAACAAAAGGTTTCAAATTCATTTCTTACGCTGTTTGGTGGATTCGTCAGTCTATTCTGCAGGCTTTGGCCGAGCAGGGTCGTCTGGTAAGACTTCCGCAAAACAAAATCGGAACTTATAACAAAGCTAATAAGGCATACATGGCTTTCGAGCAGGAACATGAGAGAGAGCCATCAACTGAAGAGTTGGCAGAGTTACTGGAAATGAGCGAAACGGAAATCAACAATATTTTCCAAAGCAATACCCGCCACACCAGCCTGGATGCACCTGTGCACGAGGCAGAAGATGTAGCAATGGGTGATTTGCTTGAAGGCGCCGATGACACGGATGATGATGTGATGAAAGATTCACTCCGTAATGAGATCCGTCGTGTGCTCAAATCTTTGAGCCCCCGCGAAGCGGAAATCGTAAATGCCTATTTTGGCCTGGATGGCGAAAATGGCGTTACGATCGAGCAAATTGGTCAGAAATACGATTTGACCAAAGAGCGTATCCGCCAGATCAAGGAAAGAGCGATCAAGCGTTTGCAGAAAGCACGTTACAGCAACGCGCTCAAAGCATACCTGGGCTAAACATTATCGTTAATTATTTTGGGTTACAGTACCAGCCCCGATAAAAATTTATCGGGGCTTTGTTTTATAATTCCTCCCAGACAGGTTGTTCGGCTGCCACAATCAGGCGCTGGTTTATTTTTGCATTTTATTTTTTCTGCGTCGCTTAATTTTGTGGTATGTTGAAAAAGCAGTTTCCCTGGCTATTCACAATAGTCATCCTCGCGTTAGCTTCTTGTGAAAAATCGATTTCCTTCCGCCCCAATAATTCGGAGCCGCTGGTAGTGGTGGAAGCTACCATTGAAAACGGACAGCTGCCCCAGGTGATCCTGACCAGCAGCGTTAACTACTTCAGCGAGATCACCCCCGACCTTCTTGCCAATTCCTTCATACATCAGGCAAAAGTGGAAATCAGCAATGGAACCCAGTCTCAGACGCTCACCGAATATGAAGTGCCAGGCATAAATGGGTACAAACTCTACTATTATTCGCTGGATTCTTTGAATGCAGCTTCGATGAGGGGAGAGTTGGGAAAGAAATACACCCTGAAAATTGAGATCAACGGAAAAACCTATACATCCACCACCAATATCCCGCTGCTGACCAAAAAGATCGATTCGTTGTGGTGGGAAAAAGCACCACCAAATATCGATACCAACCTGGTGCGTTTAATGGGAAAGATAACCGATCCGCCGGGCTTTGGAAACTATGTAAGATATTTTACCAGGGTCAATCGTGATCCATTTTTGCCGGGAAGGAATTCCGTCTTTGATGATCAGATCGTGGATGGAACAGTGTACAATATTCAAATCGATAAGGGGATAGACCGTAACCAGGAAATTAAGGACGACGACACGTCCGGTCTGTTCCGCCGCGGCGATACTATTACGGTCAAGCAAGGTAATATCGATAAAGCTACCTATGATTTCTGGCGAACCCTTGAATATAGTTATGCCAGCATCGGCAATCCTTTTTCTTCTCCCACCAAAGTGCTCAGTAATATCAATGGGGGCGGCCTGGGATATTTTGGCGGATATGCGGTGCAGTATATTACTCTTATCATACCCAAATAATCGCTGGTTGTGCACAGTCAATCCAGATGTCGGGCGGCAGCCTTTTTATGAATTCGAATAGGGTTATTTTTGCAAACTCTAAATCTTGAGCATGGATAATAACAGCAGTGAAAAAGTACATTGCCTGATCATCGGATCAGGTCCCGCAGGATATACCGCGGCGATTTATGCCGCAAGGGCCAACATGAAACCGGTATTGTACCAGGGCATTCAGCCCGGTGGTCAGTTGACGATCACTACCGAAGTGGAGAACTATCCGGGTTATCCCGATGGTGTGCAGGGCCCCGAAATGATGATCCATTTTGAAAAGCAGGCTTCCCGGATGGGCGCCGATATCCGATATGGTATCGCCACCAAGGTTGATTTTTCGGGAACTCCATTTAAAGTTTGGATCGATGAGGAGAAGCTGATCGAGGCCGATGCGGTCATCATCGCCACCGGCGCCGCTGCAAAATGGCTGGGCCTCGAAAGCGAGCAAAGACTGAACGGCTCCGGGGTGAGTGCCTGCGCGGTTTGCGATGGATTTTTCTTCCGCAATAAGGAGGTGGCCATCGTTGGAGCGGGAGATACCGCCGCGGAGGAAGCCCTCTATCTTTCCAAATTATGTACAACTGTGCATATGCTCGTTCGACGCGATTCCATGCGGGCATCCAAGGTGATGCAGGAAAGGGTGCAACAAACGCCTAACATCAAAATTTACTGGAATTCCGAGACCGATGAAGTATTGGGAGAAACCAGGGTAGAAGCGGTCAGAATAAAAAATATTAAGTCGGGTGAAAAGCAAACCATCCCGGTAAGTGCGTTTTTCGTGGCGATCGGACATCAGCCTAACTCGGAAATTTTCAAAGGATGGCTGGATATGGATGAAGCGGGCTACCTCAAAACGATTCCGGGTTCCTCCAGAACGAATATTGAAGGCGTGTTCGCCGCGGGAGACGTTCAGGATAAAATCTATCGCCAGGCTGTAACAGCCGCCGGAAGCGGTTGCATGGCCGCCCTTGATGCCGAACGCTACCTTTCCGCAAAAGGACTGGTTTAAGTCATAATAAATTAATATTGCAGCTCGGCCATAAATAATAATTTGTTGCCTCACAACGACTATGGTAACCATCGAACTGCAAAATCTACGCATGCGGGCCTATCATGGCTTTTATGAAGGAGAAATCAATACCGGCAGTCTTTATGACGTCAGTATAAAAGTGAGTTATGAAGAAGGCCGTACTGATTTCTCCGATATCCGCCAGACTATCAACTACGCAGAGGTTTTTGATATTATTCGCCAGCGAATGCAGGCGCCCACACCCTTATTGGAAAAAGTGGCCGACGGCATCATCAGAAGGATCAAACACCAGTACCCGAATACAAAAGAAGTTGTAATTTCCATATTCAAACTGCAGCCGCCGATCGAGAGCTTTGAAGGAAAGATTGGCATTACGATGCATAAAAAATTTGATGCGGAATAAGGTATTAATATCACTGCTGACCATTTTGCTAATGAATATTGCCAGCCCGGCCCAGGATGTGGAAACCCTGCTGGGACAGGCTCGTCAGTCTGAGCAGGCTTTCAACGACCAGGAAGCCTTGCAGCGTTACCAGCAGGTACTGAAAATTCAACCGAACAATTTACAAGCACTTTGCAAGGTGAGCGAATTGTACAGTTTGCTCGGAAAAAGACAGGCAAAGAAAGAAGATCAGAACAAGTACTTCCGCCAGGCGAAAACCGTGGCGCAACAGGCCTTGCAGGTAAATCCCCAATCTCCCGACGCCAACTTTGTCATGGCGCTGGCCATGGGCAGGATGGCAATCATTTCTTCGGGGGAGGAAAAGATCAAAGCAGTAAAAGATATCAAGTCATACGCCGAAAAATGTATTCAGCTCGATCCGCGGAACTACAAAGGTTATCATATCCTGGGCAGATGGCATTACGAAGTGAGTGATCTGAGCTCTATCGAAAAATGGCTGGTAAAAGTGGCATATGGCGCCCTTCCGCCGGCCACTTTAAAGGATGCCATGACGTTCTATGAAAAAAGCAGGCAGCTCAATCCCGGACTCAGCATCAACTACCTGGAGTTGGCCAAGTGCTATCATCGCAATGATGAAGATGAAAAGGCCGTTCAAATGCTGAAAACACTTCTTACCCTCCCCAACACAATGATAGACGACCCCATCGTTAAACAGGAAGCTACGGGGTTGTTGAAGAAGTGGGAATAGGGGGCGTTTTTCGTTTCACGTTTTTCGTTTCGCGTTTAACGTTTGCTATTCCGGTTTAACACTTCAATATATGTGTTGGTGTCCAATCGCCACATAACTTTATTAACAGGCATCATGCTGTAATAACAACGTGAAACGATAAACTCAAAACGATAAACGCTCAAATCTTCTTCCCCTTCCATTTTCCACTTCGTATATACAGGAAGGAGGGGATGAACATGCAGGTCCAGTAGAGCCATTCGCTCATCCATCCGATGGTGATGGACAGAAACCACTTGTTGAGGACGAGATATACATAGATACAGTAAAAGACAATTGTGCAGGCTTCAATCATTAGTGAAACCCTGCTGTTGCCAGATCCGGTTACGGCATTTAAAAAGATCACCGATACAGACATCATCAGCATCGCGACAGATACCACCCTTACCACCGGCAAAGCTGCTTCCATAAAACTCGCCGGTTGACCATAAATACTCAGGAATACGCCGGGAAAAAGATTCAGCAGTATCGCCACAATGATCGCGAATCCGATATTGAGCCTCACCAGTTTTCCAATGAGCATCCATACTTCGTTCTGCCGTCCCTGCCCGATGATATTACTTACCATCGCACTGGTCGTCGACGCAAAGGCCCAGGTAACGGAGCCGAACAATCCGAAAACATTTCGCATAGTGTTGGAGACGGCCAACGCCACCTCCCCATGACTGTCGATCGACAGGAAAAAGAACTCCCAGCTCATAATGCTGATGGCATGTTGAAAGATCAGCGGAGCCGACATATCAAGAATGGACGACAGGTTCTGTTTATCCCACCTGAAGTGTTCAAACAGCTGGAATCTTTTGCCGATCCCTTTATAATGAATAACCAGGAACACCACTGCCATACCGGTGAATTCCGCGATAATAGAGGCTACCGCCGCACCATTGAATCCCATCGCCGGGAAACCCAGATTGCCGAAGATGAGCACATAATCGAGAAAGATATTACAGATGGTTTCTGCCAACGTACCCGCCACGAGGTATTTGCTCTGGTTGGTGCCAACAAGCAGGGCATTGCGCATCTGGTAGATGTACAGGAAGGGCAGCCCCCAGATACGAATCTTTAAAAACGAGATGGCTCTCTGAAGGCGTAGTTCATCGGTGATGAAGAGGCGGAATACCGAAGGAACCAATAAATAGGTAAGCAGGATTCCGATGGCAGCCACCACCAGGGCGATGAAAACACCCTGGTTGAATAATTTTCCAATTTCATGCGGCCTGTTTTCACCGGCCCGCCGGGAAATGAGTGCCTGCAACCCGTTATTCAATCCAAAGCCAATGGAGGCGAAAATGAGGTAATACACCCCCGTTACTCCGGCCAGGGCCAGCGACTGGCCATTATCGGGGAAATGACCCAGGAAAATATTGTTGGTAATGAAATTGACCTGAGGTATGAGAATGGCAAAACTGATCGGCAAGGCCATTCGCACTATTTGCCGATAGCTGATATCTACCTGTAATCCGTTGTATACACCTCCGCTGCTCATAAAAGTTGGCAAACCTACCACTTTTACCACAGACTTCATGTCCAGGCTACGACCATTAATGGGTCGTTTTGTGAGGGAAATTTATAGTAACATTGCAACTGTTATGCTGAAACCGGCTTTTGAAATTAGCATCGACCAGGAGCGGCTGCCACAATTGCAGCAGGCTACCCTCATGCTGGAGATATGTGAAAAGCAGCTTACCTGTATCTGGATCAACCGGCAGGAAAAAGAACTGCTTCAGCTCAAACAGTTTCATTTGTCGAATCAGGGGGATGAAACAGTTGCCAGTCTCTTTGAAGAAATGATCGGCAGAACAGATCTGGGACTGAGCCAGGCGGCTGAAGCGATGGTGGTTTATAATTTTCCGGACGCAGTGTTGGTTCCTGCAGAACTTTTTAATGCAGAAACCGCCAGGCCGCTGAGCGAATGGGTTCACGGAAGCGCCCACAAAGGGCTTCTGCTACATGAAAAGATCAGGAACCAGGAAGTACAGAATATTTACCGTGTTCCCAGGGAGCTTCATTCCCTGGTGCAGAAAAATTTTAGCGCCGGGCGTTACTGGCATGCCTATTCGCTGCTGGGAAGTAAACAACCTGTTTCGGATCAACCGGCCGCTTTTCAGCTAAAGGTGCTCATGTACAGTGACCAGTTCCTGGTGATCGGGTTCAGAAATGACAAACTGCAATGTATTCAAACATACGGATACCAGGTTCCGGAGGATGTTGCGTATTATTTGCTTGGCATCTGTACAGAATACAAAGCAGATCCGGCGGAGGTTGAACTTATCATTGGCGGACTGATTGATGCTGAATCTGCCTTGTTCAATGAAATAAACCGTTATTTCCATTCTCCCCGCTGGCTCGATGCGGATATGCGCATCCGGCAGGATCAGGAGAATCCATTTCCGGTTCATTATTTTTCACCACTTGTTGAAATGGCGTTATGCGTATAATCGGAGGCGAACTGGGAGGAAGACGCATACATCCCCCCGCAAACATGCCGCATACAAGGCCCACTACAGATATTGCCAAAGAAGGGCTGTTCAATGTGATTGAAAATAATCTCGACATCAGTTCCCTGAAAACACTGGACCTCTTTGGTGGAACAGGAAGTATCAGCTATGAACTGGCATCGAGAGGCGCGGCTGATCTGACCATTGTGGAGAAAGATCCAGCCATGCATTCGTTTATCAGGAAAAATGCGGAGATGCTGAAGCTGGAGAACTTCAAGGTGGTGAAGATGGATGTTTTTCGTTTCATAGAGCAATGCCAGGATCAATTCGATTTTATTTTTGCCGGCCCACCATACGCGCTCGCTTCTATTGATGAATTGCCGGTACGGATCAGGGAAAAAAAACTATTGAAGCCCGGTGGATGGTTTATCCTTGAACATACTCCCCGTAATAACTATGAAAAGTTTCCCGACTTCGCTACTTCGAGGAGTTATGGCACTACCATATTTTCCATTTTTGTAAACAGGCTTCCGGCAGAAGCCTGAAAATCGATTATTTATTGAAAAAGATGTTTTTTGTCAGCGGAATTGGAACCGGAATCGGCAAGACCGTCGTTTCCTCCATACTTACCGAAGCGCTTCAGGCAGATTACTGGAAACCCGTTCAATCCGGCGCCGATCCATCAACAGACTCTCAGTGGATTGCAGACCGTCTCTCCAATCCTTATTCGACTATTCATAAAGAAGTTTATTGCCTGCAGATGCCTGCCTCTCCTCATCTGGCCGCCGCCCATGAAGGGGTTGAAATTTCCATTGAAAATATTTGTTCAAAAATTCCTGATTATAATCGTAACTTAATAGTAGAAGGAGCTGGTGGGCTGATGGTCCCTTTAAACCACAAAGAGTTCATTAAGGATCTGATTATTTCTCTTCGGGCCCCACTGATACTCGTAAACAGGGCCTACCTGGGAAGTATTAATCATTCACTCCTGACCGCGCATGTTTGCCATTTGTTTCAAATACCGGTAGCAGGATGGATTTTTAATGGATGTGAAGAGCGTTATGAGAATGAAATTGTGAAATGGAGTGGAATACCCCGGTTAGGGTCGATACCTGTTGTGGAGGATCCCGGAAAAAGTTTTGTCAAGGCGATGGCAGAATCCCTCAGGGATTCTTTAACGAGTCTGCTATGATGAAAAAATCACTCAGGGGTGACTATCTGCAAAAAAGATTGCAACTGTCCGAACAGGAATGGAATGACCTTTCTATGAAAATGGTCGAAAATTTTAAGACGATTCAACTTCCTCCAATAGAATATTTGTTGTCTTATTATCCCCTCGTAGACAGAAGAGAATTCGACATTAGTATGTGTGATCAGCTTATTCAGATGAAGCATTCTTCAGTGAAAATCGGTTGGCCGCGCATTGAGTCGGACATGCAGAACATGGAAAGTTTTCAGGTGTCGGGAGATGGGCTGTATGCCAAGAATAAATTCAATATACTGGAGCCTATTAATGGCGAATGGATTCCCCCCGAACTGATCGATCTCGCCTTTGTTCCCCTGGTAGCCTTCGACCGGCAGGGATTCAGGATTGGCTATGGTAAAGGGTTTTATGACCGGTACCTGCCCCGTTGCCGCCCCTCAGTGCTGAAGATCGGATTCTCCTATTTTGAGCCCGTGGAGCTCATCCGGGACGTCACAGAATTTGACGTACCTTTAAGTCTTTGTATCACACCATCAGGCATCTATGAATTTTAATGCGCCGTTGCTTAAGCCCATCAGGATTTTGCTCTTTCCTTTTTCTCTCGTGTATGCGCTGGTCATCTGGGTGCGTAACCGTTTGTACGATAAGAATATTTTACCATCCTCGGCCTTTAACCTGCCGGTTATTTGTATCGGAAATCTGTCGGCGGGAGGTACAGGAAAATCCACTATGGTCGAATATCTTGCGAGATTGTTGAAAGACGACTGGGCCACTGCTATTCTCAGCAGGGGGTACAAAAGGAAAACGAAAGGCTATGCGCTGGCCTATGAAAAAACAACAGCCCTGGAAATCGGAGACGAGCCCATGCAGTTTCATCTCAAGTTTCCGGATGTAACGGTGGCAGTCGGAGAGGAAAGACTGGTAGCCATCCCGCAATTACTGCACGACCGGCCGGATACCCGGGTAATTCTGTTGGATGATGCCTTTCAGCATCGTACTGTAAAGGCAGGCTTGAATATATTGCTGACTGAACACAGCAATCTGTTTACACGCGACTGGTTTTTGCCGACCGGAGACCTCAGAGATGAACCAGGCAGCTATAAACGAGCGGAGGTGATTGTTGTGACCAAATGCCCCATTGATCTCGACAAAGCCCAACAGGATAGTATTCGCCGGGAAATTAAACTCTTGCCTCATCAGCAATTGTTTTTTTCGAATATCCGGTATGGGAAACCCTATCACCTTACCCGCAAGCACACACTGGATATACATGCGGGAATGGAAGTATTGCTGGTAAGCGGAATTGCCAATCCAAAGCCGCTTAAAGACTTCCTTCATGAATCATCCAGGGCCTATTACGATATGCTGTACAGCGATCATCATATATTTTCCATTGATGACCTGAAAGACATTATTAAAAGATTTGAATCGATTGAAGCCTCCAACAAGATTATATTAACAACCGAAAAAGATGCGGTACGATTGGTTAAATTCGAACATGAGATCGCTAATCTACCCCTGTTCGTGATGCCCATCGACATGCAGATCATGTTCGGGGAAGAAAGCCGGTTTGGTAAACTTGTTTTTGACTTCATTCAACGTTACAACTGACAAACCATTTCATGAGTAAGAAACACAAACAAAAAAAACATAAACACAAGAGCAAGATTTCTCATTCCCAGTTCAAAGGAGTGCTGGACATTACCCGTTCGGGAATGGGTTATGTAACAGTAGAAAACCTGGCGAATGATATCCTGGTGAGACCTTCCGACTTTAATACCGCCCTTCATGGCGATACAGTCAGAGTGGAAGTTACCGGCGACGCAAAGAAAAAGAGCGGAAGATTGCAGGGAAAAGTATCGGAGGTGCTGAATCGGCGTCAATTGGAGTTTGCCGGCCGGATAGAAATGGGAAACAATTTTGCCTTTTTTGTAGCCGATACCGACAAACCGATGCCGGATATTTATGTGGCCTTCGAAGACCTTAAAGGGGCCAAAGACAACGACCGGGCCATCGTTCGCATCAAGGAATGGGAAAAAGGCCGTAAGCCTGCAGGAGAAGTTATGCAGATCATGGATCCTTCAGACACCAATGATGTGGCCATGAAAGAGATCCTGCTCGAAAACGGATTCCCCCTGAGATTCCCGGAGGACGTAGTGGAAGAGTCAGAGAGGATTCCGGATACGATCTCGGCCGAAGAAATAAAAAAGCGCAGGGACTTCAGAGATGTACTGACATTCACGATTGACCCTGTTGATGCCCGTGATTTTGACGATGCTATTTCCTTCCGCGTTTTGAAAAACGGCGACTATGAAATCGGTGTTCATATCGCCGATGTGAGCCATTTTGTGGAAGCAGGCACCGCACTCGACCGGGAAGCTTATGAAAGAGCTACATCGGTGTATCTGCCAGACAGGGTACTGCCGATGCTTCCTGAGCGAATCTCCAATGAACTCTGTTCGCTTCGCCCCAAAGAAGACAAACTCACCTTCTCCGCCGTATTTAACATCACCCCGAAAGGTGAAATCAAGGAATACTGGCTTGGCAAGACCGCTATTCATTCCGATCATCGGTTCACTTACGAAGAAGTGCAGGAAATCATTGAGCAGGGAGAGGGTATATACAGCGATGAGGTATTGCTCCTGAATAACCTTGCACAGAAGTTCAGGAAACAGCGATTTAAGAAAGGAGCCATTAATTTTTCTTCACAGGAAGTGCGGTTTAAACTCGATCCAACCGGTAAGCCCATCGGCATCATGGTGAAGGAAAGCAAGGAAGCTCACCAGCTGATCGAAGAGTTTATGCTGCTGGCCAATCGATATGTAGCCGAACATGTAGGCAAATTGAAGATCGACAAGAAGGAAGTTCCTTTTCCCTATCGCGTACACGATACCCCCGATGAACTGAAACTGACGCCCTTCATCACCTTTGCCCGTAAATATGGTCATGAGTTCGATATCAAAACACCCGAGAGCATTGCCCGCTCATTTAACCAGATGCTGAAAGATGTACAGGGCAGACCGGAGCAGCATGTACTGGAACAGTTAGGTATACGAACAATGGCAAAAGCCACCTACACTACAGAGAATATCGGTCATTACGGACTCGGATTCAAGTATTACACGCATTTCACCTCACCGATCAGAAGATATCCGGATGTGATGGTGCACAGAATACTTTTTGAAGTGCTCGGCGAACAGGTTTCCCTGGACAAGAAGCTGGAACAAAAATGCAAGCATAGCAGTGAGCGGGAAAGAGCAGCCATGGAATCTGAACGCGCCGCCAATAAATACAAACAGGTTGAATACATGCAGGGCTTCCTCGGAGAAGAATTTGAAGGAGTGATCAGTGGGGTAGCCGCATTTGGATTTTGGGTGGAAACGGTTGAACATAAATGCGAAGGACTTGTTAGTATCAACAGCCTTTTTGAATATGATGATTTCAGACATGTTGAAACTGATTACAGTCTCGTAGGGCTTAGAAGCGGTAGAACATTCAGGATGGGAGACAAAGTAACCATCAAAGTGGTAGCCGCCAATCTTTCCAAAAGGCAACTCGATTATGAATGGGTGATCGCAGCCGGTTTAGGTGAGGAGAGGAGTGAAGCGATCAATAAAAGACCCAGGAAGAAAGCCAAAGATTCCAGGAAAAAGAAATAACAGCAAGCAGTAGAAATATCAGAAAGTACATGATGCATCAATTTGAAGAACTGTCAAGGCAATTTTCCGAACGTTTCAATATTGACCATTTTCCGGGCGAGCCCAGGTCATTGTATGAACCGAATACCTATTTTCTTTCTTTGGGAGGAAAAAGGGTCAGACCTGTGTTGTGCCTGATGGGGAATGAATTGTTTGATGACATACATCCCGATGCCTGGATGGTGTCTTCCGCCATCGAGTTGTTTCATAATTTCACCCTCATACACGATGATATCATGGACAACGCCCCTTTGCGCAGGGGGATGAGTACGGTTCATGAGAAATACGGCTCTTCGACGGCACTACTGGCAGGGGATGTAATGCTGGTGGCTGCGTACGATTATTTAAACCGGATCCAGGCAGTATACCTTCGCCAGGTGATCGCGCTTTTCAATAAAACCGCCAGGGAGGTATGTGAAGGGCAGCAGCTGGATATGGATTTTGAGAAGAAAGAATCGGTGAGCCATGACGAATACCTTCATATGATCACCTTAAAGACCTCCGTGTTGCTGGCAGCCAGCCTTCAGATGGGGGCCATTCTTGGTGGAGCCGGTGAAAGAAACCAGCAGCACCTGTATGAGTTTGGAAAGAACCTTGGCATCGCCTTCCAGATACAGGACGACTTCCTGGATGCTTTTGGTAATCCGGAGAAATTCGGAAAAAAAGTAGGCGGCGATATCCTCGCCAACAAGAAAACCTTCCTGCTGATAGAAGCGCTCGGCAGGGCGGGGAAGTCGCAACGCGAGGAATTGGAACTATTGTTGAAAAGTCAGCCCGACGATAAAGTTGACCGTGTTTTACAGATTTACCGGGATACCGCAGTGGATCAATGGGCTTTTGATTTGAAAGAAAAATATCTAAGCCTGGCCATACACCACCTCGAAGAAACCGCTGTTGTGTCGAGCCGTAAAAAGCCATTGCAGAACCTGGCCGATTTCCTGGTACAGCGCGAATACTAAGGCCAATGACCTTCTGCTCACTACCTGTATTTTTTCAAGGAAAACTGTTTATCTTGACCGTTCAATAAAACCAGACTGCATGTCTTCTTCTCTCTTCAGAAAAAAATCGATCGATAGAATTGTACAAGAGGCTGAGGCCGGAATATCAGACGGTCATGGACATGGTTCTTCCCTTAAAAAAGTATTGAATGTACGCGACCTCACCTTTATGGGTATTGCAGCGGTGATCGGGGCAGGTGTGTTTTCAACTATTGGTAAAGCTTCTTTTGATGGTGGTCCCGGCATTTCGCTGCTATTTGTTATTACTGCCATCACCTGTGGATTTTCAGCACTGTGCTATGCAGAATTTGCCAGCCGGGTTCCCATTGCCGGCAGCGCTTATACTTATGCCTATGTATCTTTTGGAGAGATTGTGGCCTGGATCATTGGCTGGGCGCTGATCCTTGAATATGCTATCGGCAATATTGTTGTAGCGATATCGTGGAGTACTTATTTTATTAACCTGCTGGAGGCAGTGAATATTCACCTGCCCGGCTGGATGACAGTAGACCCCGGTACAGCAGAAACCGCTTACCACGCAACAACGGCTGCCGTTAATTCGGGAACACCGATCGACAAAAAAATGCAGTATATCCTCGATGCATGGAATTATGCGCCCATGATCGGAGGCAAAAAGATATTTTTCAATCTGCCGGCCTTTATTATTGTGGCTTTGGTGGCCAGCCTTACCTATGTGGGCATCAAGGAGAGTAAGCGCAGCGCTAATTTTATGGTCATCTTTAAACTGGCGGTAATTGTATTTGTCATTATCCTGGGCATATTTTCGGTTAAGCCATCTTATTGGTCTCCCTTTATGCCTAACGGCATTGAGGGTGTGCTGAAAGGTGTTTCTGCGGTCTTTTATGCCTATATCGGTTTTGATGCCATTTCCACTACGGCGGAGGAATGTAAAAACCCGCAACGAGATCTGCCAAGAGGCATGATCTATTCTCTTATTATTTGCACCATCCTGTATATACTCATAGCGCTTGTATTAACCGGAATGGTTCCCTATTCAAAACTGAATGTGAATGATCCGCTGGCATTTGTGTTTGAGCAGGTCGGTCAGAAATGGACCTCCTGGATTATTTCTGTCAGTGCGGTGGTGGCAACGACCAGTGTGCTGCTGGTTTTCCAGTTAGGACAGCCCAGAATCTGGATGAGCATGAGCCGCGATGGACTTTTACCAAAGGCATTTGCCAAAGTTCATCCCAAGTTCCAAACCCCTTATATCTCCACTATTATTTCCGGATTGTTCGTGGCCATACCGGCTTTGTTTGTACAAAGCTCCCTCATGACCGATCTGACCAGTATCGGAACCTTGTTTGCTTTTGTATTGGTAGCAGGGGGGGTGCTGGCCTTACCTAAACTGGATAACATGGCGAAGAGAAGCGGTTTCAGGCTGCCTTATATCAATGGCCAGTTTATTGTACCGCTGATCTATATCCTTTTCGTTTACCTGTTATGGGACAAAGTGATGGATTCGTTCATGCACTTTGGTAAAGAAGAATTACAGAAAGGTCTGTTTGTAGTATACCTGCTTTTTGCAGGGATATTGTCTGTGCTCACTTTTATAAAGAAATTTTCGCTGATTCCGGTGCTGGGCATGCTGTCCTGCGCTTATCTGCTAATAGAAATTCCGGCGGTTTCCTGGCTGTGGTTCTTTGGATGGATGGCCATCGGGCTGTTGATCTATTTTATCTACGGCTATCGCAAAAGCAAACTGGCCAATGGAGCCTGATCAGTGATTCGTCTCGTATCTTTGCACAATGAAATTTGAAATTGGTGACAAAGTGGTGGTCAAGCTGACCAATGAAGAAGCCGAGGTTGTTGAGATCATCAACGACAAGATGTTAATGGTAGATGTGAAAGGTGTCCGGTTTCCCGCATACTCCGATCAATTGGAATATCCGTATTTCAAGCGGTTTATGGAAGCCAAAAAGACGCCTGTGAAGAAGGAAAAGAAATATGTGGAAGACGTCTATCGGGAAAAGAAAATTATCCGGGAGAAAGTAGTCGACGGTGTTTGGTTAACGATTATTCCCGTTATGGATACCGATGAATTTGGGGATGAGGTGGTGGAAGAACTGAAATTGCATTTGATCAACCGAACCGAAAGTGGTTATCACTTTCAATATGATCTCAGCTATGTAAACCGCGAAGGATTTTCATTGACCAACCAGGTCCAGCCCTTTGAAGATTTTTACCTGCACGATATTCCCTTCGAGAATCTTAATGACAGTCCGCTGTTCGCATTTGAATTCTCCCTGCTAAAGCCGGACAAACACAAGGCGGATTATTTTGAATCTTCCCTTCGGTTGAAAGCCAAACAGGTGTTTTCCAGGATTAACCAGTTAAGAGAAAAAGGGGAAGCCACTTTTTCGTACAAGCTGATGGAAAAGTATCCTGACAAAGAACACAAAGAGGAATTCGACCTTTCCAAACTTAGCGGCGCCGGATATAAAGTGTATGATGCCTCTCATGCGAGGCAGCATCTGGAACCTGCCAAACACGAAATAGATCTGCATATTGAAGCGCTGACTCCGGATCATGAGTCCATGTCTAATTTCGAAAAGCTGTCGCTTCAATTGAAGACCTTTGAGAAATATCTCGAGTTGGCGATTGCCCATCACCTCAAATCCATGATCGTGATCCATGGGGTAGGAACCGGCAAGTTGAAAGAGGAGATACATGAAATATTGAAGCTGAAAAAGGAAGTGAAGACTTTTGTGAACCAGTATCATCCTGCCTACGGATACGGAGCAACCGAGATATATTTCAAGTAAGCACTACTGAATGGCGATTTACATGCTGATACAGGACTGGCTTCCTTTTATTGCGCTGGTGGTGGGACTCGCGTTGACGCCAGGTCCCAATATGATGTTGTATGTGAGTCATACCCTTGGGTATGGCCCAAAAGCGGGATTCGCCACCGTAGCCGGTATCACCTCTGCTTTTGTTGTTCATATATCAGCCACCATTTTGGGACTGACTGCATTGATCATTGCCATGCCCCTTGCCTACCAGGTGCTCCGGTATGCGGGAATCGCCTATTTGTTTTTCCTGGCCTATAAACTTTTTCGCAATCGGGATTTCCTCGTCGCAGGGCAGCAGCCGGATCATGTTCATCCGGCATTTTATTATTACCAACGGGGATTGATTGGTAATCTGCTTAACCCCCAAACAATGATCCTATACTTTTCGCTGCTGCCACAGTTTGTAAAGCCCGAGAGAGGGCAGTTGTGGTGGCAGTATCTTCAATTGGGGCTGGTGCAGATGGCCGGAAGTACCTTCACCAATGCCGCAGTTGTATTGCTGGTTGCCAGGGCCTCTTCCGGGTTTATTCAGAACCCATCTTATCAAACGGGGATCAGGTATATCATGAGCCTGTTGTTGGCTGCTTTTGCCATCAGGCTTCTTTTCGTCCGCCCCGCCTGATTTTTTGTAATTTTACCGTTCTACCAACCGGGTTATCGCCGGCATGGAAACATGCTGGAGGAAAGTCTGGACAGCACAGGGCAATGTACCGGTGAATAGCCGGGTCCCGTTTCGGCGGGAACAGATAGTGCCACAGAAAATAACTGTCCCGGTGCAAGCCGGGGTAAAGGTGAAAACGTGGGGTAAGAGCCCACGGCCCGAAAGGGTAACTTTTCGGGCGGGTAAACCTTACATGCTGAAATGCCACGTATACCATCTTCGAGAGCGGCCCGTTCAAAAGTCGCGTGAGCGATTGAGATGGAGGGTGGGCAGATTGATCCGGCGGTGCAAATCGCCGGACAGATAAATGATAGCCATCCCGACTTGTCGGGAAACAGAATCCGGCTTACAGGTTGGTAGAATTTTTAATTACGAATGACGGATTACGAATGACGGATGAAATTTGCCAGTTGGTCAATTAGTCAATTTGCCAATGCCCCGCAAACCGTAAACTAACGTGAAACGATAAACCTGAAACGCGAAACCAGCAGAACCGCAAACCGCAAACCAACGTGAAACGATAAACCTGAAACGCGAAACCAGCAGAGCCGCAAACCGTAAACTAACGTGAAACGATAAACCTGAAACGCGAAACCAGCAGAGCCGCAAACTGCAAACCAACGTGAAACGATAAACCTGAAACGCGAAACCAGCAGAGCCGCCAACCGCCACTGACCAATTGTCAAATTCACTAATTTAATAGCTGTCCTGCTGCTTCCATCATCCACGCTATTCCGAGGTGAACGATCAATCCTCCCCAGATACTCCGGGTTTGGTAGACTACTATTCCCAGGATCATTCCGCCAAAGTAGGAAGAGATGCATTCAAACAGGGGTTTTCCGAAGTGGATCGTACAATAGAAGGCAGCCATTGGCAATATGGCGTCTTTTCCAACCCAACGGGCAAATGCCAGCACTACAAATCCTCTGAAGAATAATTCGATGGTGATGAAGTCGGAACCATAGGCAGCTTCAAACAACCATTTCCAGGGCCAGGCGGATTCAACATGCGGATAGATGAATGCGATCCTTTTCAGTTTCGGGTATGCGGCCCCAAAATCGGCCTGTGTAGCCGCAAAGGCAATTAAGGGTACCATCATGAGGAGTAGTAACAAATATGGCTTTAAGGAGGTGGTTGCTCTGGTGCCTGCAATCGGTTTTTCCCATCGAAACATTTTCCAGATCAGTACGATGACAATCGTCATGAGCAGACATTTCACCGGCCATTCGACGACGATTTGCTGGTATCTTTTCCAATAATCATCCGACCATTTAATAAAGGGAATGGAAACGTCCTGCCAGCCGATTTTTAGCGCGAAGAGCAGCGGAGTGATCAGCAGCAGGAAGAAGAAAGACGTATGATTGGTGAGCCGGTGGCCCGCCAATAAAAAAGACAGTGCGTATACAAAACTGAATGCAAACAGGTAAAGGCACCAGAAGCCCGCAATTCTTAAAGGAAAACTTTCTGTTCGCGAGAGCGTTTTTTCGATTCCCAGCGAATAATTCAGCGCGATCAATCCGGCGATCATCAGCGTGGTGATGACGAGTACCTTTTTATTCTGATCATGCCAATAGGAAATGACTGCCTTTACCAGGTATTTCATCAACAGGAGTACATATGTTGAAACGGGAAATTAGTTATTTGCTTTCAAAGCTGGATTGCATTTTCTCCATCAAACCGGTTTCAATCATTTTCTGAGCCAGGTGGATCATGTTGGAGAAAGCTTTGGCGTGAGAGATGCCATGGCCGATAATGACTGGTTTGGTGACACCCAGTACCGGTGTGCCGCCATAATTTTCGTAATCGAAGCGGTCGAAGTATTCGTGGTTGATCTTCTTTTGTTGAGTAATCGCGTGAATGGATTCAGCCATCTTCAACACGATGTTTCCGGTAAAACCATCACAAACCATTACATCGGCTTTGCCGGTGAGGATATCCCTGCCTTCCACGTTGCCCGTAAAATGAATGCCCGCATTTTCTTTCAGGAGCGGATAAGCTGCCTGGGCCAGCAGGTTGCCTTTACCTTCTTCTTCGCCAATATTCAAAAGAGCCACGCGTGGTTCGGGAATATCGAGGATGTGTTTGGCATAGAGGGATCCCAGCAGAGCGAACTGATTCAGGTTTTCCGGTTTGCAATCGGCATTAAGACCGACATCGAGTAAAAGGCCGGTGGAACCATCATCTTTGGGAATAACCGTGGAGATCGTGGGGCGCAACACGCCTTCAATGGCTTTAATGCTGAAAAGGGCTCCCACCAGCATTGCCCCGGTGTTTCCCGCACTGATAAAAGCATCGGCTTTACCCGATGCCAGCAAATGAAATCCGACAGCAATGGATGACTGTTGTTTTTCTTTCAGTGCCTTGGTGGGGTGCTCATGCATACCAATAACCTGGGGTGCATGAATGATTTTGATCGCCTGGGTATTTACACCATGCTCGGCAAGCAGCGGGCGCAGTTGCTCTTCATCGCCTGTGAGCAATAAAATTGCCGGAGACTTTGTTTGAGATAAGTACAACTGGATACCTTTCACCGCTTCCAGCGGCGCGAAGTCTCCACCCATCATATCTAAACAAATGGTCATCTCCGGCAGCAAATGCTTTATACTAAAAAGGAAATTACTTTACAGGTGATTTTTCAGCCACCAGTTTTCCTTTGTAATACAATTTGCCCTCGCTAACGTGAGCGCGGTGACGAACATGCATTTCACCAGTAGTGCTGTCTTTGCTCAGGGTAACCTGCTCAGCTTTGTAGTGCGTTCTTCTTTTAGCACCTCTTTGTTGTGAATGTCGTCTCTTTGGATTAGGCATAACTTACGATTTATAACTTCAAAAAAAATACTCAATTGTCGAGATCCTTGAACTTTTCCAGCCCTTTCCAGAGAGGATTGGCCGGTTGACTGTTCTGGATATCCATTTTCTTCAACATCGCCAGTACCTCTTTATTGCAATTGGGACCGCCGATCTGCTCTTCACTACACATCCGTTGCATCGGAATACTCAGGTTGATGAACTCGTAAATCCATTCTCCCACATTGATATGGCTTTCGCCACGTGAGATATAATACACATCCGGATCTTCTTCCTGGTCATTCATCTCTTCGGGGTTCTCCACCATTTTCACCAGCACATTGAACTCATCCCAAAGATCAAACGGCAACTGGTTTCCGCAGCGATCACATTGTACTTCCAGTTTTCCACCCACTTCAAACTTCAGCATCATGAACCCATTGTGCTTATCGAGGTTCAGTTTTACCTGGGCTTTGCAATTCCGGAAATCCTGTTCCTGGTACTCCTGAAAGAACTTATCGTCTATATCATATTCAAACTCATGAACACCGGGTTTCAGTCCCACAAAAGCTATGTCAAATCTTCTTCGGTAGTTCATGACCACACTTTTTTTAAGGGCTTGCAAAGGTACGGATAAACAGCTAACAATGAAGCTGTAAGGCTAAAAAAGTTTGGAAAGTTTTACAGGCATGGGGATTTTCTCACAGAATATTGTAAATCAATCATCCCGCAACTGTTCACTTACCAGATTTTTTTTATCGAGGCCCATTTGCTTTTCCAATCCTCTAAATTACGGATTGCCTTTGTTAACGCGCCGGATACCTGTGCCGTTGGCATACAATCGGCTTCCTGGAGGATATTATGCAGGCCGGCGAAAGCGGAAGCGAGCCTGTTCAGGCTGGCTGGCCCATTTTCCAGGGCGGCAAGCTCTTTTTCAGCGGCGGCAGAGGGTTTACTTTTTTGACGAGCATCGGCCAGTTCCGAAGCGAGCTTCATACATTCCATCCTTCCACGGTATGCTTTCAGGGATTGATCATGTTGTGCCTGCAGTGCCGGCATTCCGGTCTTCACCCGTGGATCCATTCTTACAACCAGGGGTGCGGAATAGATCTGACCATCCACGATGAGTTGAACGGTATATCGTCCGGGCAATACCCAGGGTGAAGTAGGCGAGGGCGCTGTATTCTGATAAACAGCAGAGATGGGAAACTGCGGAGGCAGGTTTAAAGGGGTGTATTTAAGATCCCAGGTGAAACGATGCGAACCCGCGTCGGCAGACAATACCTGCTGAGATCTTATCCAGTATGTGGGAATATTAACCGGAGGCAGTTTGTAGGTAGTATCCTGGCTGCTGTATTTCCTTACCAGGTTTCCTTGTTGATCTCTGATGACGAGTTCTATCGAACGGGCATTTTCCGGGAGATAATAATTGATGATGGCGCCATCCGGCGGGTTGTCGCCTGCTGGTTCTTCCTGCGGAACCGGTGTGTCGGTGTACATGCTCCATCTTACCCGCGTAGCCAGTTGGGGAGAAAAAAGAGTGGGCTTGTTGAGACTCCCGGATTTTGCCAGTTGTCGAATAGGAGTGATGTCGTCAAGAATCCAGAAGCTTCTTCCATGGGTGCCCACTACCAGATCATCATCCTTCACCACCAGGTCGCGGATGGATGTAGCGGGCATGTTTAACCGAAGCGGATTCCAGTGTTCGCCATCATCAACCGAAAAATAGACCGCTCTTTCGGTACCTGCATAGAGTAATCCCTTCACATAAGGGTCCTCGCGTACGGCATTCACCGGATCATCGGGTAACCCGTTCACAATTTCCTTCCAGGTTTTGCCTCCGTCGTGCGTACGAAAAACATGAGGCTTCATATCATCGCAACGGATGCGATTGACGGCGGCATATACTGTGTTATTGTCGAAATGGCTTGCTTCCATCAACGATACTTTGCTCCAGGAACTGATGGCGGCCGGAGTAATATTGGTCCAGTCTTGCCCGCCATTACGGGTAACCTGTATCAGGCCGTCGTCTGTACCCACCCAGATGGTATTGATATCCTTGAAGGAAGGAGCAATGGTGTAGATGACTCCTCTGCGAGGCATGGTGAGTTGATCGGCTTGTGTAAAGACACCCACAGAAGCCGGTACTTCCCATTTATCACGCGACAGGTCAGGGCTGATCACTTTCCAACTGTTTCCGCCATCGAGGGTTTTGAAAAGAACATTACCGGCATAGAACAAGGTTTTATTATCGACCGGGGAGAATAAGACAGGAGCAGTTCTGAGGAAACGATACTGACCTCCTCTCACCGGTTCAGGTGAAATATTCTGTACCTGGCCGGTTCTTTTATCGAATCGGGTAATTTTTCCTCCATAGATGATATTCGGGTCAAGCGGATCGGCTGCTACATAGCCGTATTCTTCCACACCTACCGGATGCCATTCGCGATAACTCACCTGGCCATCGTTTCCTCTGGAGGAAATACAAACACTGCCGCTTTCCTGCTGACCACCGTAGACATTATAAGGGAAGGCATTGTCTGTACTGACGTGATAGAATTGCGCTGTGGGTTGATTGTACCAGGAGGAGAAAGTGCGTCCCCCATTGACGGTGATGATGGCGCCCTGGTCGCTCGCCAGTAAAATGATATCCGGATTGTTCGGGTTGATCCAGATGCGGTGATAATCATCTCCGCCGGGCGCTCCCCTGAATGCTTCCCAGTTTTTTCCGCCATCGGTCGATTTCCATGTAACAACATTCGCTGAGTAGACTATATCCGCGTTCCGGGGATCTACTTTCAATTCAGCGAAATCGCTGGCTCTTCCATAATACCGATTGTCTTTGGTAAGCAAATACCAGGATTCTCCGGCATCATCACTTCTGTAGATGCCGCCCAACTGCGGCGCATCCACAGTAGCGTATAATCTGTTCGGTTGCGACGGCGCAATACAAAAGCCGATTC
Source organism: Chitinophagaceae bacterium (assembly GCA_044226045.1). GTDB lineage: Bacteria > Bacteroidota > Bacteroidia > Chitinophagales > Chitinophagaceae > Endoryza. The sequence goes on along the minus strand of JBGAHR010000013.1, from coordinate 56,952 downwards.
GGCCCAATCCCTGTTCTATGGTTGGCAAACCTTTACCGAGCTTATTCCAGGTATTGCCGCCATCTGTAGATTTAAAGAGACCACTTCCTTTGCCATTCCAGGCGCCATTTTCCCAGGGACCCTGTCTGCCGGCCCAGAGAGAGGCATAAACAATATTTGTATTGGCCGGATCGAGCGTAACCTGGATAGCGCCGGTATTCTCATCTATGTACAACACCTGTTTCCAGGTTTTTCCTCCATCAAGCGTGCGATAGATTCCTCTTTCCGGATTAGGCCCGTATGGATGTCCCAATGCAGCTACAAACAATCGATCGGGGTTGTTCGGATCAAGTGCCATGCCTCCGACTTGCTGGGCATCTTTCAATCCGGTATTGATCCAGGTTTTTCCTCCATCAGTTGTTTTGTAAATTCCGTCACCTACCGACAGGTCGGGTCTTTGCAAGCCTTCCCCACTTCCTACATAAATAATGTCCGGGTTGCTTTCTGCAATGGCGATATCCCCCACAGAACCGGTTGGTGCGCTATCGAAAATCGGCATCCATGTTCGACCGAAATCATCGGTCTTCCAGACTCCGCCATTGTTCACACCAATAAAAAATACATTGGGACGGCTGATAAGGCCCTGTGCGCCCACTGTACGACCCGCCCGGTGCGGACCAATACATCTCCATCTTAGAGAATTGTAATAATCTGCCTGAATGGTTTGGGTGTTGGCGGCCAATGCTGCCAGTAAAAGGAGGAGAGTGAAATTCTTCTTCATAAAAAAATTGCTGTCATTGAAGTTATTAAATTACCAACTCTTACCTGAAATGAGGTGGGGAATTTAATTTTATCGCATAAATGACTGTTGGGTATGAAGAACGGACCTCCCATTAAAAGAAAGTTATTCTACAGGCGGATACGCCTTTTTCTGTTGTTGCTGTTTTTATGGGTATTTATTCATTGCTTATGGGTAACCATTGACGGCATGAAAGATCATGTTGAAAAAGGAGGTGTAGCCGTGGTATTGGGTAATCATGTTTATGCTGATGGCACGCTTGCCAGTTGGACAAGAGGACGAGTGGATAAAGCGCTTGAGTTATACAGGAATCACCAGGTCGATAAAATTTTTGTCAGCGGAGGATACAGTAAGAACAGTCATTATCCCGAAGGTACAGCCATGAAAAAATACCTTGTTGACAGGGGAGTGCCGGATTCTGCGGTCATTTCAGATAACAAGGGTGTTAACTCCTATCATACGGCCATTAATTTTATCGAATGGAATCGTTCGCAACATTATAATTCTGTAGTTGTGGTGTCGCAGTTTTATCACATTACAAGATGTAAATATATTATCCGTAAGATGGGGTTTGCCGGCGATATTGAACAGGCATCGTCGGATCGATACCAGTGGAAGGATTTGATCGGTTTGCTTCGGGAAATGCCTGCCTTTTACAAGTATATGATCGTGTACTGAGTTTGATTAATTCAATTGCAGGGCCGGCAAACGATAGTGTTGTCCATCCACGACAAACAGTTCGTCGATTTCAATGCTGTTCCAGTAGCGATGAATGGGAGATTTTTCCAGGCGCTGTTCCACTTCATTTTTATCAGCTGCCGAAAAAGTGATCCATACTCTCTGTGTTTCCATGGAAACCACATATTGATCTATGATTCCTTTTTCTATGAGGTTGTTGATATACACACGATGAGAAGGTACGAGCGACATGAAATCATCGTCCATTTCGAATTGTATGGTAACCTGGTATTTCTTCATTTCTGGTTTCTCCTCCACTTAATAACGAAATTACGAACAAAAGGGTTTGTCAAAGGCATTGTTAAATACTGACCCGGTTAAATAACAAAAATGCCGCACGAGGCGGCATGGAGAATTACTTTTTCGGCGTTTCCGTTGGTTTTGGCTCGTCTCCGTCGAATTTGTCGACGATCTTGTTCCATAGCTTTTCCGCCCCTTCTTTCAGATCTTCTGCTTTGTCTTTTACATCTTTCCAAACATCTTCTGCTTTATCTTCCACTTTGTCCCACACTTCTTCTGCTTTTTCTTTCAGATTTTCGGCTTTGTCTTCCAGCTTTTCTTTCCAGTCGGTGGCCTGCTGCTGGGGAGCAGTAGAATTTTTGTCTGCCATAAGAAAAAGGTTTTATTGAATACTGAATGTACGAAAACCGATCGGAAATGGAGTTGACAAAATTCTGGCAGAACCCTGATGGTGATCAGATTGTCCAGTCAACGATCTGGTTCACCCATTCGTCCCGGTGCGGGGTGGTGATCTTGATATAGTTATCGGTGTAGCCCTCCATCATACCGTTCTTGTTGTTGCCTTCAAACAACACTTTTCTTTGCTGTCCGCTGTGCAGGTTGGTGAAATATTGCATCTTCATGTAAGACAGGTTTCGAAGAATCTTGTTGCGTTCATGACGGACCTGTACCGGAATAACAGGTTTGATATCTAGTGCCACTGTATTGTCCCTTTCGGAATAGGTAAACACGTGGAGGTAAGAAATATCCAACTCGTGGAGAAATTGCAGGGTTTCATTAAAGTACTCTTCTGTTTCACCCGGGAAACCTACGATCACGTCTACTCCGATGGCGCAATGGGGCATCAGCATTTTTATCAGCTTCACCCGTTCGCTGTAAAGTTCTCTCTTGTAGCGCCGCCGCATCAGTCCGAGAATTTTATTACTGCCGCTCTGCAAGGGTATGTGAAAGTGCGGCATGAATTTGCGACTATTGGCTACAAATTCGATGATTTCATTGGTCAGCAGGTTGGGTTCAATGGAAGAGATGCGATAACGTTCGATTCCATCGACTTTATCCAGTTCCTGAATCAGGCCAAAGAAATCTTCCGAATGTTTTTCTCCCTCCGGGCCTTTTCCAAAATCACCCAGGTTTACTCCCGTTAATACGATTTCTTTTACTCCATTGGCGGCGAGGCTGCGGGCGTGTCCGACAACATTTGAGATGCTGTCGCTTCTGCTTTTACCTCTGGCCATTGGGATCGTACAGAAGGAGCAGTTATAATCACATCCATCCTGTACCTTCAAAAAAGTACGGGTGCGATCATTGACGGAGAAGGAACTGTTGAAACCGCTCACTTCGTCAATATCACAGGAACTGATCCGAGCTGAATCGCCCTTGCTCAGCTCTTTTATATGCTGACCAATATTGAACTTTTCTGCGGCGCCCAGCACCAGGTCCACACCAGGTATCTCTGCGATTTCTTTGGGTTTTAACTGGGCATAGCAGCCGGTTATGACTACCAGGCTTTCGGGAGATCTTCGTTGAATGCGACGAACGATTTGCCGGCACTCTTTATCGGCATTATCGGTAACCGAACAGGTATTAATGACATATACGTCGGCCTTGTCGTCGAACTCTTTCTTTTCGAAACCTTCATTTTCCATCATCCTGGAGAGAGTGGAGGTTTCGGAAAAGTTGAGTTTACAACCCAGCGTGTGAAATGCCACTGATTTCTTTTCGGTCATAAGAGCCGCAAAGATAGAGCATGTAGCCGGGAAGGCCAAGATTCCCCAATGCTCGTCGTAATCTGCGAACTATTAGCGAGTTAAATTAAATTTACCGTAATGGCGCAGGCGGATCACAAGACTGAATTAATACTTAATCCGCTGACCAGCTCCGCTCAAGGCGGGTTTTATGCAAATCACATTCAGGGAATACTGAAGTGGCTCGGGCATTTCTGAGGTTGGAGAAACTATGGCACGGGTAGGTCTTTATACGCTGGGTTGACCAAACTCCGCTGAACATACCCGCGCCAGCGGTTGGGTTCATTTACTCTGCCATAATATGATTGAGGTCTTTAAACTAGCCGGCAAGGTTCCGGGTGCTCTTTTTGTGCTAATACGTTTAAATATTATGCCTATATTTTATTACAAGAAATGCTGTGAAAATGGGTAATTTTATTACAATTAATACAAAAAATAGCCCTATTTTTGTTACATGTTCGAGCGGTCAATAATACAGGAATTAAGAAAATGGAGGCATAAATCAACGCGCAAACCTCTTATTATCAGAGGGGCGCGGCAGGTGGGCAAGACAACTGTTGTTAAACAGTTCTCTACTGATTTTAAAGGGTTTATTTATTTAAACCTGGAGCTTCCCGAAGACCGAAAGCCATTTGAGGAATTTTCCAGTTTTGACACTCTTCTTCAAACCCTGTTTTTTCTGAAGAAGAAACTATTGACTGACCGATCAGACACACTGATTTTTATTGATGAAATCCAGGAAGTACCAGATGCCCTTCAGCAATTACGATATTTCTATGAAAATGCTCCAGATATACCAGTTATCGCAGCAGGGTCAATGCTGGAAAGTCTTTTCAGGCCCGATATTAGTTTCCCGGTTGGGAGAGTCGAATATCTGGTAATTCACCCTGCTTCGTTTTCAGAGTTTCTTGGGGCACTTGGAGAAACAAGCGCGTTGCAGCAGCTTCAAACGATACCAGGTGCTTCATTCGCTCATTATTCTATGCTGAAACTATTCCGTATTTATTGCCTGATTGGAGGAATGCCCGAAATAGTTTCTCACTACGCTTCTCACAAAGATTTGACAGCTTTGTCGACAATTTATGAATCCCTTTTGGTCTCCTATATGGAGGATGTAGAAAAATACGCGCACAAAGGATCGCAAACGGATTATATTCGTCACGCTATCAGATCCAGCTTTACTGAGGCTGGGAAGCGAATCAAGTTCCAAAATTTCGGAAAGTCGTCCTATAAATCCCGGGAAATGGGCGAAGCCTTGCGGACTATTGAAAAGGCCTTATTAATTCACCTGGTGTATCCGCAAACAAGCCCTGTATTACCGCTCGAGCCAAACCTCGGAAAATCTCCGCGCCTGCATGTGCTGGATACGGGGATGCTGAATTATTTCCTGGGCCTGCAGCAAGAATTATTGGGGACAACCGATTTGAATAGTGTTTACCAGGGTACAATAGTAGAGCATATAGTTGGGCAGGAATTGCTGGCTCGTCAACATAGCGCATTACATGGTTTGGCTTTTTGGGTTAGAGAAAAAAACACCTCTTCTGCTGAAATAGATTATTTGTTCCGATATAAAGAAAAGCTGGTGCCTATTGAAGTTAAAGCAGGGTCAACCGGCACACTTCGTTCCTTAGGTGTATTTATGGACATGGCGCCTCATCATTTGGCGGTGCGATTGTATGCAGGGCAGATTCAGGTAACAGATTTTATAACACCTGGAGCTAAGAGAGTTCATTTACTGAATCTTCCTTATTATCTGATTTCACAAATAGAAAAATACCTGGAGTGGCTCGAACTGCAGGTTCTGACAAAAAGTTGAGCTGATCGCCAGTCTTGGGCGCTTTTCGGGGAATTGGGAGTGAGAGCGGGAGCGTATAACCATGATTCAGGCATGATCAAATCAGATTTTCGAGACCATCCCGTACCATTGTTCACTGATATTTGGAAGACTTTCGGGATTACTTCATCAGTTGGCGAATGACGGGATTATTAAATCTTTCAAATGCCCTATTTTCGGTAAAAAAGTGACGAAGAGAACCCGCCTGATAATAATTATAGCGGTTGTAGGCCTGATGACCCTGCGCGTGCTTCAAAGGTGCAACCGGGTTAAACCCGAACCAAATGATCCTTTCAACCGAACAGATACCCGTCTCATCCTCACCAAACATGCCCGATGCCGCATGGAATGCCGGCATATTAACGAAAGTGAAATCAGGGAAATTTTGCAGTCTGGCCATATCAATATCCAAAAGAGTGAGCCCTCTGCCAGTCCCGATCCGAAATATGCGATAGAAGGCATCACCCACGACCGGCAACGGGTACGAATCATCGTTGCAGCTTCACCAAGGGGCAATGTGATCATAACAGTCATTGATCTCGAAAGAGAATGGCAATGCGATTGCAACTGATCTTTACAGCCCTTATATTTACCTTCGATCGAATGTTATGAGATATCTCCTTCAACCCATCCGGTGGATTTATTGTCTCTATGCGGCTATCCTTTTTGTGATCCTGATGTTGCTGGTCATTCCTTTTGTGGTTATTGGGTCGTTTTTCGGAAAGATCAGGGGAGGAAATTTCATTTACAGGGTTTGCATGTTATGGGGCGATTGCTGGTTCGCACTGATTGGAATCTGGCATCGCAATATTTATGAAACACCACACAACAAGGACACACACTACATTTTTGTGGCCAATCACATTTCCTACCTCGACGCGCCGATCATAGTCAAAACGATGCGGCAACCGATAAGGGTACTCGGGAAGATAGAGATGTCAAAAATCCCGATTTTCGGATTTATTTACCGCAATGCGATCGTAACAGTGGACAGAAGCAGTGCAGAAAACCGCGCCCGGTCTGTCCGGATCCTGAAGTCTGTAGTAAACAAAGGTATTTCGATTTTTATCTTTCCGGAAGGAACCTTTAACGAAACGAATAAACCGCTTAAAGAATTCTATGACGGCGCCTTTCGCATCGCCATAGAATCACAGATTCCGATCAAGCCGGTACTGTTTCTCGATGGCTACGAACGAATGCATTATCATTCGGTTTTCTCCCTTACTCCCGGCCGAAGCCGGTCGGTTTTCCTGGAAGAAATTCCGGTGGAAGGGCTGAGCTCCCGGGATGTGGATCAGCTGAAAGAAAAGGTGTTTCGTATTATGGAGCAAAAGCTGATTCAATACAAAGCCAGCTGGATAAAGAATGATACCGATTCTTTGAACGGGTCATTGTAACTTGAGCCCCAATACAGCAATATGAAGTTTGCGGAGATCATCATTCCACTGGCGCTTCCTAAAAATTACACCTGGTCTGTACCCGATCAGCTATTGTCGCAGGTAAAGCCTGGTGTGCGCGTAGAGGTGGGATTGGGGAAGAACAAGCGATATGCGGGGCTGGTAAAACAACTTCACGATCAGAAACCAGACTTTTTCGAAACCAAAGATATTCTCAACGTACTTGATCCCGATCCGATCGTGTATGAAGAACAGATGAAGCTGTGGGAGTGGATTGCGAATTACTATATGTGCAGCGAAGGAGAAGTGATGGCCGCCGCCCTTCCTTCACATTTCAAATTGAGCAGTGAAACGGTGGTTGTGTGGAATGAAGAATACGGGGAGGATTTTTCAGATCTTGATCATGATGAGTTTATCGTTGCCGAGGCCCTCTCAGTGAGAAAAGAATTAAACCTTTCCGAGATACAGCAATTGCTGGACATCCATCATGTATACCCTGTTGTAAAATCACTTATCGACAAGAAAGTTGCCTTTGTGTGGGAATCCCTCCGTAACAATTACATTCCCAAAAGAGAAACCTTTGTGGTGTTGAATCCCGAATACCAGGACGAAGACAGGTTATCCGATCTCTTAAATAACTGGAGCCGGGCCCCGAAGCAGATGGAACTGTTGCTTAGTTACCTTCATTTACTGAAAACAGAGGGGGAAGTAACCCGGCCTTCGCTGCTGAAGAAAAGCGGAGCCAGTGATGCGCAACTGAAAGGGCTGGTGGAGAAAAATGTGTTGTGGCTGGAGAAGCGCCAGGTAGATCGTCTTAGATACCTTCCCCGTGAATTCAATATCGATTTTGAATTGTCTGCTTCCCAGCACGCGGTCTTTGAGCAGATCAATGCCAATCATCAGCAGAAGCCGGTTAATTTGTTGCATGGCATTACATCCAGTGGTAAAACACTTATATACATTAAACTCATAGAGCAATATGTACAGCAGGGGAAACAGGTATTGTACCTGCTGCCGGAGATCGCCCTAACCTCCCAGATTATACGCCGTTTGCAAAAACACTTCGGTGGATATATAGGGATATACCACAGCAAGTTTTCCCAAAATGAACGGGTGGAGATCTGGAACAAGGTTAAATCCGGCGAACTCAAGATCGTATTGGGCGCACGTTCAGCACTCTTTCTTCCGTTTAACGATATCGGGTTAATTGTAGTGGACGAGGAACACGATGCGTCTTTTAAACAACAGGACCCGGCTCCCAGATACAATGCCAGGGATGTGGCTGTTTATTACGCATCTGTTTTTAATGCCCGAGTTTTACTGGGTAGCGCCACTCCTTCGTTGGAATCCTACTATAACGCGCAGACGGGGAAATATGGTTTTACCGTATTGAAAGAAAGATATGGCGGGGTCAACCTGCCGGATATCGAATTGGTTGATACCAGGAAGCTGATCGGAAAAGACAGGAATAAGGTCATTCTTTCTCCCGAAATGAAAGACGCAATCGAACAGACGATAGAAAAGGGAAAGCAGGTAATCCTTTTTCAAAACAGAAGAGGATATGCTCCCTACCAGATCTGCCAGGTCTGTGGCTGGATTCCGCAATGCAAGTATTGCGATGTAAGCCTCAATTTTCACAAGAACACCAACAAGCTTCATTGTCATTATTGCGGCACCATTTATCCTCCGGTATACAGTTGTGCCCGTTGCGGAAGTCACCAGTTTCAGCAAAGGAATTTTGGAACGGAGAAGATTGAAGAGCAACTGGAGGAGATTTTTCCGAAGTGCCGGATCGCTCGGATGGATATCGATAGCGTAAAAGGTAAGCATGCCCATGATACACTGATACAACAATTTGAGCAGAACCGGATTGATATCCTGGTCGGAACACAGATGGTGGTGAAGGGGCTGGATTTTGAAAACGTGGGACTGGTTGGTATTTTAGACGCCGATAGTCTGTTGGGATTCTCCGATTTCCGGGTGAATGAACGGGCTTTTCAGCTGATGGAACAGGTGAGTGGTCGTGCGGGCAGAAAAGATGGTCAGGGCGTGGTAATGATACAGGTGGCCAACACAACACATCCTGTTCTGGGTTTTGTGAAGGCGCATGATTATGATTCATTTTATCATTTTGAGATCGAAGGGCGGAAGCAGTTTTTTTATCCTCCTTTCTCACGTGTCATTACCTTGACCTTTAAGCACAAATTCAAAGAAGTAGTGGATTCCGGCGCCGCGGTATTTGCCGGGGTATTGAAGAAGGAATATGGGAAGTATTTGTCCGGGCCTGCTGAACCGGTCGTAAATAAAATCAGGAACCAGTACCTGGCGGAAATCACCCTAAAACTTCCCAAAGACCAGGGCTTGGTTAACAAGTGCCGTCAAAGTATACACGATGAACTGGCACGATTCCATTTTGACAAACGATACCGAAGCGTAGTCGTTATTATAGATGTGGATCCTGTATAAAAAAGCTGCCGGCAAGACGCCGGCAACTATTATTTTGAAAAACTGTTTAATTATTACTGCCAATATTCACCTGTGAAATCAGGCTGTCGCTTTTAAAAGCACTGTACCGTACACTGATGAATCCATTATACTTCATCAGGCTGTCGTACGTGATCGTATTGATATTCGAAGTGGTGACTGTTACCGCCGAATCATTTCCGGGAATATTGGAAAGCGGAATAAACACTTCACCCGGGTTATCGATGTTGCCCGAATAAATGGCTGCGGTGTGTACTGTATCCTTCACCGTTTTGTCGAGCGCCAGCGTTACATTGAAACTCTGATCCGCATTTTCACTGACTTTAACTTTTCCTGTCACTCCGGATCCGTTTACAGGTGTTAATGTGTATTCTTTGGTACGAAGTGCAGGCGTGTTGTCATCATCTTTGTCGCAGGCAATGAATACTGTGCTAAAGGCCGCAGACATCAAAAGCCCGGCGAACAGGTTGCGTGATTTCATAGTCATTTCTTTTTGTGATTGAATAGTTATTTTGATTCAACCATTCAATAACAACACCAGACCGGGGAAATGTGGAAAATGATCGTTTAAATAAAAGTTAAGCCGATTCACCGGAGCAAAGGGATCGAATTTCTTTGTAGTGATAGATGTGTAATCCGGGATTATGTTGTTTGGATGCTGCAAGCATCGCATTGACCACATCTGTAGAATGGATTGCCCGATATTTTGATAGTGTACCGGCCAAGAGAAAAGACAATCCCTGCATTAGAGGGGTCATGATTTTTTCCAGGATCCTGTTTTCTTTTCTGGCGCCAACAAGGAATGAAGGCCGGAAGACATGTGTTTCATCATACTGAACGGCAGCAATTTCCGCTTCCACTTCTCCTTTGTACCGGAGGTAATAATTATTACTGTTGATGTCTGCTCCAACCGACGAAACGATAATAATTTTTTTTGCACCTTGTTGCTTTCCGGCTTTCGCCACTTGTGCAGGAATGTCTACATCAATTTTATGATACAAGGTAAGATCTCCTTTAACATTTTTCCGGGTCGTGCCCATACAACTGAAAATCGTAGAACAGTGACCGACCTGCTCAGACAATTGTTGGGGAGAAAAATCACTTTTGATCACTTCCAGCCGGGGAGGGGCAGGCTGTTCCCAATGACGGACAATTATCCTCACTTTGCTGAAATATGGATCTGCGAGTAATTTTTGCACCAGCTGTGATCCGATCAGGCCGGTGGCTCCAATGACTACTGCTGTATTGTCTGCCATATATTTTCTTACTTTGCAGGTATGCCCTCATCACTCAATATAGTACCTCATTTTTCGCTGAGGAAATTTAATACTTTCGGTATCGATGTCAAAGCGGAATATTTTGCCTCTTTCGATTCATTGGATGAATTGGAGGCATTGATGGCCTGGGCTCGCAGTCAACAGAAGCCGGTAATGATTTTGGGGGGTGGCAGCAATGTGTTGTTTAAATCGGATTTTGAAGGTCTCGTTCTGAAGAACAACATACAGGGGATCGAAGAATTGCATGAAGACGCGGAGGCTGTGTATGTGAAAGCCGGAGCGGGGGTCGTGTGGCATCAATTCGTATTATACGCTATCGGCAAAGGATGGGGGGGCGTGGAAAATCTTTCCCTGATCCCGGGAAATGTTGGAGCCGCACCAATGCAGAATATAGGTGCGTACGGGGTAGAACTGGAGAGCGCTTTTTGGAACCTGGAAGCCTTTCATATCACCGACCAAAAAGTCTGCACATTTACCCGGTCCGATTGCGAATTCGGTTATCGCGAAAGTGCGTTTAAACGAAAATGGAAGGGAAAATATATTATCCTGAATGTTACTTTTCGGTTATTGAAATCGCCCATTCTTCATACCAGTTATGGCGCCATCAGGGACGAACTGCAGAGAATGAATGTAACGGTACCAGACATCCGTTCTGTTTCACAGGCAGTGATCAATATCCGCCAATCCAAATTACCGGACCCTGCCGTTACCGGCAATGCGGGCAGCTTCTACAAAAACCCGTCGGTATCATTGGAGCAGTTTGAAACGCTTCGCCAGAGGTTCCCGGAAATTATTGGTTATCGAAACAACGATGGTACTATGAAACTGGCGGCGGGATGGCTCATCGAACAATGTGGCTGGAAGGGTTACCGGGAGGGTGATGCGGGCTGCCACGACAAACAGGCGCTGGTACTGGTGAACTTTGGATCGGCTAGCGGTCAGCAGATTTTCGATCTCAGCGAAAAAATTCTGAAATCAGTTAAGGAAACCTTTAATGTGGAGCTGGAGAGGGAAGTAAATATTGTATAAGCATCGTTTCCTCAATTTTTGATGTCAACCCCGCAAAACGTACAGCATGAAAAAGATACTCCTTTGGGCCTGTGTACTTCTACTGGGAAGTCAGGCGCTCACCGCCCAAACCGCCGCCAAATCCATTTACTTCGAGCTGGGAGGACCCGGCCTGGCATCGTTCAACTTCGACACTCGTTTTTCCAAAAAGGAAAATGGTATCGGTGGCCGCATTGGATTTGGTGGGATCAGCATTGATGGTAGTACGGCTCTCTTTATCCCAATTGGATTAAACTACCTGATCGGTAAAGACACCAAAAACTATTTTGAAGTGGGGGCGGGAATAACCCCTCTCATTGCGAGCAACGACTTTTCCGATGACGGAGATGTTTTCAGAACAACATTCGGGCATCTCAATTTCGGCTATCGATATCAGACGCCCACACCCGGGTTTACCTTCCGGGCTGGCATCACTCCGATATTCGGAAGCTTTGGCTTCTTCCCTTACTATGCTTCGGTATCATTCGGATATAAGTTCTGATATCAGTCGCTCACTAAAATGACAAAGCATATTTCGATGCGGGAAGCGAATGCATCGAAATATGCTTTACTATTATTTGACTAGTTAAAGTCTTCGTTATCGAAATCTTCTTCTCCCAGCGAAGAGCTGGTGCCGAGATTGAGGATAGAACCCATCAGGTCTTTAAATTCCAGCCTGCCTTCCACCATCTTCTTACTAATGATGGAATAAGCCGCGAGACCGTGCAGAACAAACTCCATCAACAAGGCCGCTTCTTTTTCGTTGGCATGTTTAAAATGCTTTTTTACCAGGGCATGTAATCCATCCACCTTGTACAACTGCTGAATTTTGTCTTCATCCTTGCTGTTAAACAGCAGGTTGATGGAATTTCCCTTGTCGAACCAGGCCTGCACTGATTTATAGGGATTTTCCACGGGAGGCTGCTGGGCATTGGGTCTTTTCTTTTTGGAAGACTCCGGGTTCGGGAAATATTGTACGAATTGTGATCGGATTGCCTTGTCCAGCAGATTCATGGCAACCTGGTAAGGGCCTTCCTGTTCTCCTTCATATACCAGTTCAATTTTGCCCGTAATAGAGGGAATGATGCCGGCCAGGTCGCTGATCCATACATGGGTTTCCTTTTCCCGGTTGATGATGGCTCTTCTTTCGGCAGAGCTGAGTGCGTTTTCAAAAGCAGAGATACTCAAACGGGCCGATACGCCACTTTTTTTGTCGACATATTCGTTGGTTCTTGCTTCAAAGGCGATCTGTTCAATCAGCCTTTTTACCAGGTCGCTCACTTTTACTTTCACTTTTTGATCCTGGTGAATATGCGCCTCCTGTTCTGTGATTGTCAGAGCGGCTTCGATCGATTTGGGATAGTGAGTAAGTATCTGGCTTTGGATACGATCCTTTAAGGGAGTTACAATAGACCCGCGGTTCGTGTAGTCTTCGGGGTTGGCAGTGAAGACAAAAAGAATATCAAGCGGCATTCTCAGTTTAAATCCGCGGATCTGAATATCCCCTTCTTCCAAAATATTGAAAAGGGCCACCTGTATCCTGGCTTGCAGATCCGGTATCTCGTTTATAACGAAGATGCTGCGGTTGCTTCTTGGAATGATTCCGTAATGGATTACGCCTTCATCCGCGAAGCTGAGGCGGAGGTTGGCTGCTTTGATCGGGTCGATATCTCCAATAAGGTCGGCTACACTCACATCGGGTGTAGCCAGCTTCTCGCCATACCGTTCGCTGCGATGCATCCATTCGATCGGCGTCTGGTCGCCCTTGGCTGCAATCAGCTCCCTGGCATATTTGGAGATCGGGTTAAAGGGATCGTCATTGATCTCACTACCTGCAATAACCGGAATATACTCATCGAGCAACTCAACCATCTGCCGGGCCATCCTGGTTTTAGCCTGCCCCCTCAATCCGAGAAACAGGATATTGTGCCTTGATAACAAAGCCCTTTCTACATCAGGAATGACTGTTTCTTCATATCCGATAATACCGGTAAATGTTTCTTCTCCTGATTGCAATTTTCGAATAAGGTTCTCCCTCACTTCTTCTTTGATCGACCTGGATTTATATCCACTCTTTTTTAATTCTCCCAGTGTATTGATAGATGTGTTCATAGTCTGATTGTTTGTCTTCTTTCCAGGGGCGGCGGCTCCAGTAAGGAATTATTGCCCTGGCATGATTTAATATACTGTCTTGCGTTTACCGCTTTCAAAATCCCGGAAAATGAAAGCGCCAAGTTTATCAAGGGATGCAAAAAAGGCTTTCCCGTTATTGGTTTCTGTAAATTCCTGGACAAATCGCTGCAGATAGGGATCTGTTGCGATCATAAAGGTGGTGATTGGAATTTTCAGTTTTTTGCATTGTGCGGCGAGATTCAGGCATCGGGTGGTTATCTTTCTATCGAGGCCAAAACTGTTTTTGTAATACCGTTTACCAATCTTCAGGCAGGTGGGTTTCCCGTCTGTTATCATGAAAATCTGTTTGTTGGGGTTTCTTCTTCTTCTCAGTATATCCATGGCCAGTTCCAGTCCGGCTACGGTATTGGTATGATAAGGGCCGACCTGCAGGTAGGGGAGGTCTTTTATTTCCACCGGCCACGCATCATTACCAAACACCACAATATCCAATGTGTCTTTCGGGTATTTGGTAGTGATCAGTTCACTCAATGCCATTGCTACTTTCTTGGCTGGCGTAATCCGGTCTTCTCCATAGAGAATCATGGAGTGAGAGATATCAATCATCAGCACAGTAGAGGTCTGGGCCTTGAAGTCGGTATCACGGATGGCCAGGTCATCTTCCTGCATGTTGAAACTTTCGATGCCATGGTTGATCTGCGCATTTCGGATGGATGTGGTGAAATCAATCTGTTCCAGCATATCACCGAAACGGAATGGCCTTGTCTCCGGGTTGATCTCATCTCCCTGTCCGGGTTTGAAGCTATGGTGATCTCCTTTTTTGGTTTTCTTCAGTTTCCCAAAGATCTCTTCCAATGATTTTTTACGGATGCCCTGCTCGGTTTTGGGGGTAATCCTGATTTCTCCAGACTGGTTGTTTTCATCGATATAGCCTTTTTCTTTTAGTTCTTCGATGAAATCACCCATGCCGTACTCTTCATTGGTCATTTCGTATTCTTTGTCGAGTTGGTTCATCCAGCTCAACGCTTCGCCCACATCACCGTTGGTATAAGTGAGCAATTGCATAAATATGTCCAATAGCTGGTCAAATTTTGATTTGCCCTCGCTGTTGGGATCAAAACGAGTAAAATGGTGTCCAATCATGTTGTGTATTTAAAATCCTCAGCATCCAATCGTTGACGGTTACCACCGTGCGGAAAGTACCTGTAAGTTCGTACATAGTAAATAATAAAAAAAATCCCGGAAAGTTCATTCCGGGATTCGAAAGTTATCTTTTGTGGTGCGGCCTATCTTTTTTGTTGCGAGTCAGGGCTTTGTATCGTTTGGGGGCCAGCCTCGGTTGGATTAGGCGCTCCGGGAACACGATACATCTTCTCAAATTCTTCCATTTGTTTGATCATCTGGTAGCAGCTGTAGATATCACGAGCAAACCCTTCCTGGTATTCGCTCAGGTTACCCGTTGGTTTCTGGCTGAGATAAGATGCCACCTCTCCGGCCAATTGATCGGTGGTCATATTGGCATCTCCCAATGAGCGGTAGTATTTCAGTTGTTCGTTCAGGTCTTTCTTCAGGGAGGCAGCCACTTTTTTAGCCAGGGTAAAGTCACCCGCCTGGTAAGAAGCCTGCAGGAAACTCATGGTTATGGCGTTATGCTGGTTGCCTCTGTTAGATGTCATGCCATATGGCACATTCGATTCCAGGACCATTTGATCGTATTTGTTCAATATCTTGGAAGCGGAGTCCTTTTTGTTGGCAAGGGCCAGGTTAGACGCTATAATCGCATGTGCCAGGCGAATACTATTAATGTGGCGACGGTTTTCTTCATCAAAGAATACCCCTGGTTTATTGGCATTGCCATAGGCAAATTTCTTCATCACATTATCAAAGGCCACATCGTTCTCAATAGAAGAACCGCCCCTGGTTTCAACGGGTACCAGTCGGTAAGCGAGACCTTCCATTCTCACATATTTGTCAAGTCCAAGCTCTTCCAGTTCCTGTGTAGAAGTGAAATAGATCGGTCTTTTCCATTTGTTGGCAGCGATGATCGCCAGAACCGCCAGGTCATTCTTGAACATGTAGTTTTTCTTGATGTCGAGCTTTAATTCAGACACGATACTATCTGTTGGGTTGAAAGGCATGTTCTTTCTCACCAGTGCGGTATCAACTGGAACGGACACCTTGCTAACCGGGAATGTATTCAGATACTCGTCGTCGCCAATCGGAACGGTAAACTTCCTATCGTCACTGCCGGTGATATTTTTCAGTACATCATACAGGTCATAATATTTGTTCTGGTCGAACTGTCCTGCCGGGTTGTTGGGGAAAGGTCGGCTCAGTGATCCATAAGCGAAGATCTGTTCGCGCTTGGATCCTTCGATCTGCTCGGGGGTGAATATCACATCGGCCGGATCGCTGTTATTGACTTTGTATCGGAGCTGATTGATATACCAGTCTGTTCCCAGCAGGCTATAGTTCATCACACGCAAGTCTGTGCGGTTTCCGGCCACCTCCTGCGTATACCAGAGCGGGTAAGTATCATTATCACCAAATGAAATGACGATGGCATTTGGTGCGCAACTTTCAAGGTAATCCTTGCCAAGGTCGTATGCCAGCGTCTTTTTGCTGCGATCATGGTCATCCCATTCCTGCGAAGCCATCAGCACAGGCACAGCGAGCAGGCTGATACCGAAGGCTGCATATCCTGCCAGGGGATCTTTTACAACTTTTTGCAACAGTTCACGGATGAATAACACTCCCAGTCCAATCCAGACGGCAAAGGCATAGAAAGAGCCAACATAAGCATAGTCCCTTTCACGGGGTTGAAAACCTGACTGGTTGAGGTATATTACGATGGCAAAACCCGTAAAGAAGAACAACAGGAAATTGATGAGGAAATCTCTCTTTGTCTTCATGAACTGGTGGATGCCACCGAGGATGCCTAAAATAAATGGAAGGAAGAATAGTTTGTTATTTGCCTTATTATCTTTTCCGGCGGTTGAAGGCAACACATCCGGTGTACTCTTATTAAAAATCTTATTATCAATGAAGTTGATACCACTTGCCCAGTTGCCATCGCGCACGTTGCCTAATCCCTGCAGGTCGTTCTGTTTGCCGGCAAAATTCCACATAAAGTATCTCCAGTACATCCAGTTAAATTGATATGAAACAAAGTACTTGATGTTACTGGCGAAAGTGGGTTGATCGTCTGCCCCCATTCCTCCGAATGAGCGGTATACGAATTCCTGGTTTCTTTCAGTACCAGGGTCATACATCCGCGGGAAGAGATGCGGCTTGAGTTTATTGGCATCCCAGTCGGGGTGCTGGTTGAGGATGTTCTCCACTTCCTGAGAAGAGGGGGCTTCCATATAATCGAGCTTGCGCATGGCTCCCACATCATTGTATTTGTCTTTTCCTTTTACATACATACGGCCTACAGGAACGGATGGCGAGCGGAAAGTAAAGTCCGGACCATACAGGATAGGCCAGTCGCCATACTGGTCACGGCTAAGATAACCCACAAGGCTCACCGGGTTGTCTACATTGTACATATCTACCGAAGGATTCGCAGAGGAGCGGATCAGGGTAGTGAAATAGGTAGAATAACCGATGATGACAAATATGGTAGAAAGAATAGCGATTTTGAGGAAGGAGGTAACCCCATTGCGGAAATAATAGGCAGCCGCGATGACACCACCTATCAGAACAACCAGGGCTAAAAATGTTTTGACAGAAGAAACGAACGGGAAGCAGAACAACAGGAGAATCGCACCCAGCCAAATGGCGAATCCGGTGAATTTCTCCACATGCTGTGGTTTGAATCGAAGACCCATGATCAACAAACCAAACAGCAAAACAAAATAGGTAGCAAAACCAAGGAAAAAAGGTGTGCCAAGGGAATTCACAAAATAAATATCGAAAGCGCCGGCACCTTTAATGCTCCATTGAATGATCACCACCTGAACCAAACCGGTAATGATACATCCCAGTACAAAGGCCCAGAATGTTCCCCATGGAGAAACCTTGAATCTTTTGAAATAGTAAACCATCACAATCGCCGGAATCGTCAACAGGTTCAGCAGGTGAACACCGATTGACAAGCCCATCATGAAGAAGATGAATACCAGCCAGCGATCGGCGCGGGAGAACTTATGGCCATCAGTCTGGTTTTCGAGGTCCACTTCATGTTCCCATTTAAGAATGGCCCAGAACACCAGGGCGGTAAAGAAAGAGGAAAGGGCATATACTTCACCTTCTACGGCACTGTACCAGAAAGAATCGGAGAAAGTATAGGCCAGGGCGCCCACCACACCGGCAGCCATAATAATCAGCAGTTGATTTTTACCCAACTCCTGACCGGGCTTGTGAACTATTTTACGGGCAAAGTGAGTAATGGTCCAGAACAGGAACAGGATGGTAAAACCACTCGCAATGGCGCTCATGAAGTTTACCCCTCTGGCAGCACTCATTGGATCATCGCCGAACAACACTATAAAAAACCTTCCCAGCAGGGTAAACAAAGGGGCGCCGGGAGGGTGGGGGATCTGTAATTTATAGGCACTGGAAACAAACTCGCCGCAATCCCAAAAGCTGCCGGTTGGTTCCATAGTCATTACATACACAGTGCAGGCGATCAGGCACACGATCCACCCCACAATGTTGTTAAGTCGATTAAAGGTCATATAGCGATTGGTTTAATTAAACTTCGCAAACCTACATGAAATTTAATGACTTCCAAACGGGAGGGGAGTTAAAATTAAGAGCCCCGGATCGGTTTTACCGGGCAGGTCATATTCCCTATTTTCGTTACTCAAACCGAATTCATGGCTTCCCGATTTTTTCAATCATCCGTCACGGTATTAGCCACCTGCTTTTTGCTTGCCAATTGCCATTCCCCCAGGAAAGGCCAGACTATCGCGTCCCCGAAAGCGCCTGTTCCGCCTGCTCAGGAAGTGCCGCCCCCTGTAATCAATCCGCCGGGCGGCGGGCAAACTGATGCGTTCCTGGCGGAACTGCTGGGAAATAATTCAGATTTGCTAGGGTCGGTGCTGGCACAGAAAGATGCCCTGCGATTGCAGATTATTTATACCCGGATTGACCGCGATGAAAAGAACCAGCCGGTCTTCACCGATTACCGTTATAATCTGAATCCTTCGCTCTATTTCTATCCGGCTTCTACTGTTAAGATGCCTACAGCCCTGCTGGCTTTACAACGATTGAACGAATTAAAGATTCCCGGACTCACCCGAAACAGCTCCATGCTGACCGGTGCGGCCTATAGTGGTCAGAATGAAGTATACAACGATCCCAGCAGCACCGATGGCCGACCAAGCATTGCCCAGTATGTAAAAAAGATCTTCCTGGTGAGCGACAACGATGCCTTCAACCGGTTATACGAGTTCCTCGGGCAGGATTACATCAACCAGCAACTGCACAACATGGGATACGATTCTGTTGAAATAATTCACAGACTCGAACGGGTCCTGAACGAAGACCAGAACCGGCACAGCAACCCGGTGAAGTTTTACGACGAGAACAACAACCTGCTGTACAGCCAGGGATTGCAGTTCAATCAGAAGCCCTACCAGGCCCGGAACAACTGGCTTGGAAATGCTTTTTACAGAGGGGATAAAAAAGTGGAAGGTCCCATGGACTTTTCAAAAAAGAATCGTTTTCCGCTGGCCGACCTTCACCAGGTATTGAAAAGTGTACTTTTCCCGGAATCAGTTCCCGCCCGCCAACGATTTAACCTGACAGCTGAAGACTACCAGTTGGTCCGTCAGTACATGTCTGCTTTTCCCGGCGAAAGTAGTTCTCCGGCTTATCCCGCTCCTGATTATTGGGATGCCTATTGCAAATTCCTTTATTGGGGATCTGAAAAGCAAACCCTCCCCAAGACTTTTCGGATTTTCAACAAAGTGGGAGATGCCTATGGCTTTTTGATTGACGTGGCTTATGTGGTGGATTTTGAACGCAATATCGAATTCATGCTCTCTGCTGCCATGTATTGCAACAGCGACGGAGTATTGAACGACAGCCAATATGATTATGACAGTGTTGGATTCCCATTCATGAAAAATTTGGGAAAAGTAATTTATGACTACGAACTGAAACGAAAAAGAACTCGAATGCCCGACCTTTCCACATTTAAATTTAGTTATGAAAAGTAAACGGGTGTTAGTGATTATTAATGCTAATTTCGCGCAACCAAATTGGTAAAAATCTTAATTGAACATGCAAGCAACGATCGAATCCATGCAACTTTCTTCACTTCTACAGAAATTCAACGAACCCGAAACACTTAAGATGGCCAAGCTTGGCCGCGAACTGAGGGCAAAGGGTATTGATGTAATTGATTTAAGCCTGGGCGAACCAGACTTTGATACACCTGTTCATATTAAAGAAGCAGCGAAGAAAGCGATCGATGATAACTATAGCCACTACACCCCTGTAGCCGGTTACCTGGATCTGCGTGAAGCGGTGTGCACAAAATTAAAGCGCGACAATAACCTCGATTATAAACCCGAACAGATCGTGGTGTCAACCGGCGCCAAGCAAAGTTTGGCCAACATTATCCTGGCAACCGTGGATGCCGGTGATGAAGTGATCATCCCTGCGCCATTCTGGGTAACTTATTCCGAGCTGGTTAAAATTGCCGGTGGTGTTCCCGTGATTGTTTCCACCAGTATGGAAAGTAATTATAAAATTACTGCCGCCGAACTCGAATCACATATCACCAGTCGCAGCAAGGTTTTTTTATTCTCTTCTCCCTGTAATCCTTCAGGATCTGTTTACAGCAAGGCCGAACTCGAATCGCTGGCAGCTGTTTTCAGAAAATATCCGGAAATCCTGATCATCTCCGACGAAATCTACGAATACATCAATTTTGTGGGTAAGCATGAAAGCATCGCGCAGTTCGAGGATATCAAGGACCGGGTGATCATTGTAAACGGATTGAGTAAAGGCTTTGCCATGACCGGTTATCGCCTCGGATATATCGCCGCTCATGCGACGATCGCAAAGGCTTGCGAAAAAATTCAAGGTCAATTTACCAGCGGCGCCAATGCAGTTACGCAGCGTGCAGCGATCGTAGCTTTGACCACCGATTTGAAACCCAGCTTTGACATGACAAAGGAATTTGAACGTCGACGCAACAGGGTAATGCAATTGATTGCCGGCATTCCCGGATGGAAATGCACACAGCCTGATGGTGCATTTTATGTTTTCCCTGAAGTAGATCATTATTTCGGAAAATCCGACGGCCAGCAAACCATCGAAAACGCCGACGATCTCTGTATGTATCTCTTAAATACTGCCCACGTATCTACAGTAACCGGAAGAGCTTTCGGTTCTCCCAATTGTATCAGACTGTCATTTGCCAATAGCATGGAGAAAATTGAAAAGGCTTATGAGCGGATTGCGGCAGCTTTGGGGAAACTGAATTGAGTTTTTTGCGTTTATTGTTTCGCGTTTATTGTCTCATGTTTACAAAACTATCATCGACAACGCATTTGTTACTCCTGAAGTTCGAGTATTTAAAACTACAACGTGAAACGATAAACGTGAAACGATAAACCATAAACGCCTCCCTACTCTCTGTTGGCCAACTTCACACTCAATATTCCGCTGAAGAAATCTACCAGGAAATGAAGGAGCATCACTATGTACAATGATCCTGTCATCCAGAAGATCAATCCAAACAGCATAGATAATACCAGGATTTTGAACACGGCTTTTGCGCCCTGGTAGTAATGGGCCGCAGCAAATATCAGGGAAGGGGTTATCAGCGTCCAGGCAGCCTGCGCAGGGAAACCATTAAAAATGGATTTGAAAAAGTTTACCAGGAATCCTCTGAATACAATCTCCTCACATACACCTGCGCTCACACACATCAGGAAATAAGCCGGCATCTCTCTCCACAAAGTAGGCATGAATGGGGTTTGCGTTTCCAGTTGATCTTTGGTTTCCTGTAACTCATGTGGATTCAGCACAGAATGTAGCACATCCATCAGATAAAGCATTATAAAGAGAATGATCAGCCACCAGGGATAGGTTTTGCCGTTCTCTTCCGGAGTAGCAAATCCCAATACATCAAAGGGGCGGCCAAAGAAATACCAGGCAGCAAGAACAACCATTGCCATGATGGCCAGGAAGAAACTGTTGCCGATATAAAAACGTTTTTTTGCCCGGCTGTCGAAGTAGCTGCCGATTTCTTTAAATACCTCACGGCTTCGCAAGCCCGATACGATCGGTAGCAATACGCCAAACAGGATAGCCAGAATAAAATCAACCAGGGAAGGGAAGTTTTCCATCAGGGTCTGTTATTAGAAAGTAGAAGCAATTGCTGATGCAGGGCAATTACCTGGGGTATTAGCAATTGCTTTTCATCATTGATCAGAACGAAATCGCATCGATTCATTTTTTCATCCTCGTCCATTTGCCGGTCGATTCTTTTTCTGATCTCATCGGCACTTTTCTGATCGCGGGTGGTGGTTCTTGCTATACGAAGTTCTACGGGCGCTGAAACGCCAATGATGTAATCGAGGTACTGGTATGAACCGCTTTCGAACAGGAGGGCAGCTTCTTTCAGTGTGTAAGGAGAATGTTGTTTTTTCATCCATTCATCAGCATCCGCGATGGTAACCGGATGTACCAGGCTGTTGAGCAGTGCCAGTTTTTCCGGGTTATTGAATACCTGGGTAGCCATCCAGATGCGGTTCAATTCTTCACCCACATAAGCTGCTTCTCCAAAGTTGGCAATGATCTGGTTGCGTAGCGGGTTTTCATTCATTAATCTCCTGGCTGCCTCATCGGCATAGTATACCGGTACTCCGAGAATTTCGAAGATGCGGCAAACTGTTGATTTGCCCGAACCGATTCCACCGGTGATGCCAACACGTAGCATGATGAATGGTTTGCCAGAAAAAAAATCTCAAAACCCGATTGCTGGAGTTTTGAGATTTTTATCTTTTTTGTAGTTGATGATTTATTTGGCAGCAGGTGCTGTACCGGCCGCTGCTTTGTTGGCTGCCTGAGACCACTCAACGGAAATTGCACTCTTTTCCACTTTCATGTAGCTGCCCGGGCTTGTTTCCAGGTTAATGGTAGTGCCATCTTCGTTCACTTTATTGACGGTGCCATGAATTCCGGCAATTGTTACCACTTTGGAACCCTTTTGAAGGTTTTGCTGAAATTCCTTTGCCAGCTTTGCTTTTTTAGCTTGCGGCCTGATCATGAAGAGCCAGAAAACCAGGATCATGCCTCCCAATAATACCAGTTGGAGTGTTCCTCCGCCTGCGGGAGCTTGTAACAAATAAACTAAAGTTGTCATTGTATTGTTTTGTGAATGTTTAAACTTGGTTGATTCAGGACTTTACGATATTAACATCAAAGTGAAGTTCGGTAGACTCAGCCGTATTGGCGATCACTGTAATGCTTTTATGTTGAAGTCCCTCTTTACCATGACTGTCGAACTCCGCATTGATCACTGCTTCTTCTCCCGGTGCAATAGGCTTCTTCGGAAAATCAGCTACAGTACATCCGCAGGAAGGACGAACGTTTTCCAGAACAAGTGGTTTGCTTCCTGCATTGCGAAATCGATAATCTATCTTCAACACCTCTCCCTGTTTGATGGTGCCCAGGTGTTTGGCCGAATCCAGCCATTCAATTTTTGTAAAGTTGGCCGAATCCCTTGGTTGAATACCAGCGGTAGCAACCTGTTGGGTTCCCGCTTCCTTGTCTGTGTTGTTCAGACAGGAGCCCAATAAAAAGGTAAAGGACAGGAGAAACAAAAAAAGATATTTCATTGGGGTCTTTTTTGCAAAAGTAATCAATCGGTGTTTTTGGAACCGGCCTTGAAATCAATTTTATGCATTTTATTTTCCCTCACCAGGTCCTTGTGAATATTATCTAATATCCCATTTACGAACTGGCCGCTCTGCTGGGTGCTGTATTCTTTCGCCAGGTCGATGTATTCATTAATGGTCACTTTCGGCGGAATGGTTTCAAAATACAGAAACTCGCACACACCCATTCTCATCAGGATCATGTCGAGAACCGCAATACGTTCAGAATCCCAGTTTTTCAGTTTGGGTTTGATATAATCGAGTGTCAATTCCTTTCTTTCAAGGGTTGTTCGAAGCAGGCTCGAGGCAAAGTCGCGCTTTTCGCGGCTGATAATGTCTTGGAAGCTGTTCTGTCCGGGTTTTGCAAGAAAATTGTTGAGCAACTGAACGATCATGTCTGCATCATCATTCCAGTTGGTGAAATGCTCTTCAAAATGGCTTACGATCCCTTCATTGGGAAGCAACAATTCATTTAGGATATAATCCAGGATGGCTTTTTCTTCTTTGCGGTCGCGGCTTTGTTCGGTGATATACTTTTTATAGATGTCTTTATCTGCCAGTTCCAGGTAGATTTTTCTAACCAGCTCACCTGAGTCTATCAATTGCGGTTTATCCTCCTTGAGTGCCTGTTTCCAGGAAGGGCTTTCCAGAATTTTCCATACCAGTTCATTACCAGCGAGTTTTGTATTTACCCGGAGATCTTCTTCTGTTGGAAGATGTTTGGAAGCACGGTTGCGGGCATCAGTTTCCGCGTAACGGGCTACTTCTGTCAGGAAATAGGTCAGATAGACCAGCAACTGGCGGGTCAGATCAAAGTGTTTCTGTAATAATTTATCGGCTTCATTTAATTGTGGGGCAGCGGTCTTTTGGGCTTCATCCTGGCTTTCGAAAGCGTAAATCACCTGCATCACCTTAACCCGGATATTTCTTCTGCTGATCATTGCTCAATGAACTTTTTTTGGAGCTGCGAAGATAGGGAAGATTCACCAGAGCAGGCTTATGACAATACGCCGGCGGCAAAATGAACAATACCCTGTCCGAAAAACCAGGTAATCGGGTGTGGAAGGCAAGAGCTGAGACGGGCTGACAACTTAACCGTATAGTGTTCAAGGCGTTTGGTGGCAAACTGTCATTTTTATCCTGGAAACTGAAAATTTTTCCGTTTCCGGAGTAATGGTATGGATTTTACTGTAGTTTCGCCGTCCCACAAAAACATCAAAAATCAAATCAAAACTGATAAATCATGGCTAAAAACAAGTTAAGTGTTACCCCGCTGCATGACAGGGTAATCGTGAAACCCGCAAAGGCTGAAGAAAAAACAGCTGGTGGTATCATCATCCCCGATACCGCCAAAGAGAAGCCACAACGTGGAGTGGTAGTTGCCGCAGGCCCTGGTAAAAAAGACGAGCCTGTTACGGTTAAAGTAGGTGATACGGTTTTGTATGGTAAATACTCCGGCACGGAAATCCAGATCGAAGGTGATGACCTGCTGATCATGCGCGAAAGCGATATCCTGGCTATTGTTTAATTCAACCGTCAACTTTTCTATCAGTCCAACAGGATTGAAAGGGAAACATATTCATTAACAAATTTCAAATTCTAATAAAAATGGCTAAACAACTGTTTTTCGATATCGACGCCCGCAATAAAATGAAGCGTGGTGTGGATACACTCGCTAATGCAGTGAAAGTAACATTGGGACCAAAAGGTCGCAACGTTGTTCTGGAGAAAAAATTCGGAGCACCAGCAGTAACAAAAGATGGTGTTACGGTTGCTAAAGAAATCGAACTGGAAGATCCGATTGAAAATATGGGTGCTCAGATGGTGAAAGAAGTGGCCAGCAAAACTGCGGATATCGCAGGTGATGGTACTACTACTGCAACCGTTCTGGCCCAGTCTATCATTGGTGAAGGTTTGAAAATCGTTGCTGCCGGCGCCAACCCAATGGACCTGAAGCGTGGTATCGACAAGGCTGTAGCCCTGGTGGTGGAAAACCTCCGTGCACAAAGCCAGACAGTAGGAAGTGACAGCAAAAAAATCCAGCAGGTTGCTACCATTTCTGCCAATAACGACGAAGCCATCGGAAAGCTGATCGCTGAAGCGTTTGGTAAAGTTGGTAAAGAAGGGGTTATCACTGTAGAAGAAGCAAAAGGTACTGATACTACTGTTGAAGTAGTGGAAGGTATGCAATTCGACCGTGGTTATATCTCTCCCTATTTCGTTACCAATAGCGAAAAAATGGAAGCTGAACTGGACAATCCATACATCCTGATCTATGATAAAAAGATCAGCGCCATGAAAGATATTCTCCACATCCTGGAGAAAGTAGCTCAAAGCGGTCGTCCTTTACTGATCATCTCTGAAGACCTGGAAGGCGAAGCACTGGCTACCCTGGTGGTAAACAAACTTCGTGGTACGCTGAAAGTGGCTGCTGTTAAAGCACCAGGTTTCGGTGACCGTCGTAAAGAAATGCTGCAGGATATCGCCATTCTCACCAAAGGTGTGGTGATCAGCGAAGAGCAGGGATATAAACTGGAAAATGCCGACCTGAGCTACCTCGGACAGGCTTCTTCCGTAACCATCGACAAAGACAACACAACTGTTGTAGGTGGTAAAGGTAAAAAAGAAGACATCACTGCTCGTGTGAACCAGATCAAAGCACAAATCGAAGTAACTACTTCCGACTACGATAAAGAAAAATTACAGGAGCGTTTGGCTAAACTGAGTGGTGGTGTGGCTGTTCTGTATGTAGGTGCAGCAACTGAAGTTGAAATGAAAGAGAAAAAAGACCGTGTAGATGACGCCCTGCATGCTACAAGAGCAGCTGTTGAAGAAGGTATCGTTCCGGGTGGTGGTGTTGCCTACATCCGCTCTATCGAGAGCCTGAATGGCAAGATCAAAACAGCCAATGAAGACGAGGCAACCGGTATCACCATTGTTAAAAGAGCACTGGAAGAACCTCTTCGCCAGATCGTAGCCAACGCCGGAATCGAAGGCTCTATCGTTGTGCAGAAAGTGAAAGAAGGCAAAGCCGACTATGGCTTTAACGCCCGCACTGAAGATTATGAAAACCTCCTGAAAGCAGGTGTAATCGATCCTACTAAAGTAGCTCGTATTGCCCTCGAGAATGCCTCTTCTATCGCAGGTATGCTGCTGACCACCGAGTGTGTGATTGCAGACAAACCTAAAAAAGAAGAAGCTCCTCACGCACATGGCGCTCCTGGCATGGGTGGAATGGATTATTAATCTTTCGCCGAGAGGTAAAAAATACAGTCCCGCCAATGGCGGGACTTTTTATTTTCCGGAAAGTCTATTTAATTTTTAACATCCTGATCCGTTATTCAACGGCCCTGAAGGTATAATTGTAACGCTGGTATTCGTCGAGGTAATTTTTCTGGATCTGGTATATTTCAATAGCGGTGTTTGATTTTCGACCTATTCGATACGACTGCTCCAGAAAGCCCGCTTTGATTGTTAATAAAGTATCCGGTCCCGACAATACCCAGCCTGCCCCATTCATTTTGTAGAAAATGCTGCGGTTGGTACCGGGCAGGCAAACATCGTTGTGCTCATCTACCGTAAAAAGCCCCGACTCCTTGAATTCAATCACATCATCCAGCTCACAGGCTTTGAATATAGAAGTGGTGATGTCTCCCGGAGTGCTTTCCGGGGGAGAAGCAACTGTGAGGGAAGTTAATTGCCACTTCGAGGAAGTCAGTATCTCCCGGGTAGTGGGATTGGATTCGTTCTTTTGGCAGGCTGTCAATCCGGCAATGATAATAAAAGCAATGGAAGCTGTTTTCATTCGGCTATAAATTGATGATGGGGAAGTTACCAAAGAATCGATGAATAATAAAGAAAGGCGGCCTGCGGGCCGCCTTTTAAAACAATTTCGCAGGATGTATAAACTATCAAATGACTCCAAATACGATCAGCATGGCAAACACAATGCCTGGCAGAATGAACAGGAACCACAGTAACAGATCAATCCAGAATCTTTTATTGATGGTTTTCTCCTTCAGGTATACCGCCAGCGGTGGAAGCAGTACTGCCAGGATAGCCAGGAAAACAATGTCTCCATCCGGATTGGTTCCCCGTTTTTTGTCGGCCCTGTATTGATGCAGCAACTTCCGGGCTTCTCTTTGCCGCATTTTTTTTTCCGGTCTGCTCAGCGATTTATATTCATTCAATGCATCGGAAATAGCTGCCGGAGATGGTATAACCGAACTGTCCCTGACAGGTTCGGTCACAGGAATTGATGCCTTTGATGTTCCTGCCAGCATGATACCGGCGATTACCGGTACCAGCAGAAGTAAGCGCGATTGTCTCATGAGTTCCAGTTGTGGTTATGTTCGGGTTGGGCAGGGGCGTACTTTCTGTCTGGATCAGTTTGTCGGCTTGAAGATCGCCTCATCCAGCTTGGGATTGATCTCGATCTTGTCGAAGGAAATGTCTGTTTGCCCACTGTTTCTGCGATAGGGAAAAACATATCCTTCGGGAGTGGTCTTGTAATCGGAATAATCGGTGATCATTTCCATATCGGTTCCGTTGGCATTTACAGTTGAAATGGAGCGGAAAAGAAGAAACTTGTTATCGAGGTAATACAACACCGATTTACCATTGGACCTTGTCAGTTTCAACTTGTAGTAGTCGGCTCCCTGAATATTCTCTTTACCCATCGACTCTACAGTATACCCCTTGCTTTTATAATCCAGTAAAGGCACCAGGTCAAGCCCGGCTTGTGCCTCTTTCAATTGATCCGGTGCCATTTCTTCTGCACTGGCCTGTCCGTTAAATGGATTAAATACCCAACCGGCCGTGGAAGTTACAATGTTGTAACCTGTTTGCCCCATTGCGGTATATTCTACTTTAGTGGCTTTGTTACTCAGGTAGTAATATTTCATGGCGATATCTACTCCGCCCTGGTTCATGCTGCCTTCCATAGTAAGAGATTGGAGGGCTCTGAGTTTTTCGACCCCACCGCGGGCTTCAAGATGTTTGTTGACGATTTCGTCGGCAGTTTGCGCGAAGCTGGCGGTGACCAGGAGCATCGCGGAAATAATGAGCGGGATAATTTTTTTCATATTGATTGATTCGTTTGCAAACATACGTCGACAAGCCGGACCAAACGTTACAGAGCCCTTGATTTTATACAGAATACCGCATAGTGGTATTAAATGACTTCCATCCAGGTATGATCGGCAAGTAGTTTTACGGCCGCCACGAACTTTTTAAAGGGTCCGGCGCCGCCGCCCCATTCTTTAGGGCTGACCAAAGATAAAAGGTGTTCTCCGTCCTTTTTTTCGTACAGATAGTACACCTGGCCAATAACGGGAGCGAAATTGAGTTTTGCACCATAGATGGTGAGTGAAAGATCCTTTCTTTTCTGAATTTCCTGCGCCTGCAAAGCCAGCAGCTCAATTTGCTTGCGAATTTGTTCCAGTTGCATATTGGTCTGCTCCTCCATGGCGGTAAGGGCCTTGTGACGAATCACCCCTTCTTCGGTGGGTTTGATCACGGCACCGGAAACGGAGGCAGAATACGGAAGTACACTCATCTGTTTGTGATAGTACTCCATATTGGTGTAGGGCGACTGATCCTCTTTAAAGCCCTCCTGAGTAATTCTGAGATAACCATTTGGCATGATCTCATGGATCACTTTCAGGATGGATTCACCTTTCTTGTAAAAATGAATTTCAAACCGGATACCATCAGGAAACAATACCCGTACCTGTTCAGCGAGGTCCTTGTCCGGAAAATCATTCAGTTCATTATCTGCTATCACAGTGTATTCCGAGTGAAAAGCGTTGTTTTCGAGGGTAACCCAGTTATGTGAAATGGACAATTGCCGACTATCAGGAATCGCATCAATCTTGTAAATCCCGCTTCGTGGCCTATCGCCGGATTCATAAGTGCCTTTTTCGGGAAACAACTGCCAGCTGGCAATAAAATTATAAGCCTGGATCATAAATGGTTTACGGTTTTCGGTTTGCGGTTTGCAGTTTGCGGTTTGCAGTTTGCAGTTTTCCTTCTTTTTGAGGGAATGTTATAGAGGCCGATAAAGTCAAAATTAAAAATTAAAAATTCAAAAAATTGAATGCCACTGTGTCCATCATTAATGAGATTATGGCTTGTATAACCTATTATCGGAAGATTGGTTTAATAACCCGAAAGAAAATAACGGAGCGGGAATAACGGAGCGGGAGTGAGAGCGGGAGCGGAGGGGGAAACGGAAACAGAAACAGAAACGGAAACAGAGAGATGAGGGGAAGCTAATGAAATAGATTAATTGGGTATCATCACTACCTCTCCCTTGGGAGAGGGCTGGGGTGAGGGGGGAATAACGGAGCGGGAGCGGAAGCGGGAGCGGAAGCGGGAGCGACTGCAGTATTTAATTCAGCGTTCTCTGCGTATTCTGCGTCTTCAGCGTTTCGCCTAATTCGCCTAATTCGCATAATTCGTATAATTCGCGTATTTCCACAAAATCCATATTTTCGCACCCTATGACACTAGAAAAGATTCAGGATATGAGGGACCGCGTTTTGGTCCTGAGGAGGTTTCTTTGACGTCGACAACCGTCAATTCAAAATAGCCGAAGATAAACAGTTGTCGCTCAGCCCCGGATTCTGGGATGATAACAAGCGCGCAACTGAAATCCTCAAAAACATCAAGTTAAACGAATACTGGGTAAAGCTGTACGATGACACTTCTTCGGCAGTAGAAGATTTTGCCGTTTTGTTTGAGTTCTGGAAGGCGGGTGATGCTACGGAAGAAGAGACAAGAGAAGCTTTCCAGAAAGCCAACGACAAAATCGAAGAAGCCGAGTTCAAGAGCACGCTGAACCAACCGGAAGACGAGCTGCCTGCAGTTTTGCAGATCAACTCCGGAGCCGGTGGTACGGAAAGCCAGGACTGGGCGGAGATGCTGGCCAGGATGTATAGAATGTATGGTGAGAAGCAGGGCTGGAAGGTAACAGAACTCGATTGGGTTTGGGGCGATGGCGCCGGTATCAAAACAGCCACCCTTCAGTTTGAAGGTCCTTTTGCCTACGGATTCCTGAAAGCCGAAAGCGGCGTTCACCGGCTGGTTCGTATTTCTCCCTTCGACAGCAATGCCAGAAGACATACCTCTTTCGCCTCTGTATTTGTATATCCTCTCGTAGATGATACCATCACTATTGAAGTAAAAGACGCAGATGTAAAGATGGAAACTGCCCGAAGCGGCGGCGCAGGTGGACAGAACGTAAACAAGGTTGAAACAAAGGTGATGCTTACACACATACCTACCGGTATTGTGGTGGTGTGCCAAACCGAACGGACCCAGCTCGGCAACCGGGAAAAAGCCATGCAGATGTTGAAAAGCCGTTTGTACGAGGAGGAATTACGCAGGCGGGAAGAATTAAAGAACGCTGCCAATGCCAGCAAAAAGAAAATTGAATGGGGATCCCAGATACGTTCTTATGTGTTCCATCCTTATAAAATGATCAAAGACCACCGCACCAATTTTGAAGTGGGCAATGTGCAGCCGGTTATGGATGGAGAACTGGACGGATTCATCAAAGCCTACCTGATGATGGAGAAAGAAGAGACTGCTTCCTGATCAGTAAAACCGGAAAGCATGAAAATAGTACGGGTAATGTGGACAATATTGATGGCCGCTTCGGTACTCATATTCTCCTGTCAGTCACCAACTGCCAATAAACAGGTGTCGGCTGATTCCACAGTCGCAGAGAAACCGGTTGAAAGGCTGGTGCCGGACTCTGCCAGTCTTCCTGAATCGGATATCGCGGACGATTCTGTATTCTCGGATGGAAGCCAGCCTGCCAGTTGGGCTACAGCGGGCATCCAGGATCCGATAGCGTTTAAACGATTTCTCAAACAGTTCCAGTACTGGGTACTCTCCGGTCAGCGAGAAAAAGTGGCCGCGGCCGTTTCTTTCCCACTGATAAACCCACCCATTAAAGACAGCCGGGAATTCCTGGCCAAATACGATTCTCTTTTCACCCCAAAGGTCAAAAAAGCGCTGGCCGGTCAAAACTTCCGGCAGATATTCAGAAATTTTCAGGGCGCCATGATCGGAACCGGCGAATGCTGGTTTACACAAAAGGACCAGGAGTTTGTGTTGATTTCAATAAACACCAGGTAACCAATCAGCCCTTCTGTGACCTGGCTCCCTTAACTACCGATCGTATGTGTTATCTTTGCGGGCAATAAAATAACACTATGCTAGTCGGAACTTTCTCATACCCTCTTCCCGTCAACGAACCCGTATTGAACTATGCTCCCGGAAGTGCCGAGAAGAAAAGATTAAAACAGGTATTGGCCGAATTGAAGAGTGCACAGGCAGATGTACCCATGTATATCGGCGGAAAAGAAGTAAGGACCAATAAAAAGAAGAGCATGCACCCGCCGCATGAAATCAAACATGTGCTGGGATATTACCATGAGGGCGACGAAAAACACGTTAAGCAGGCCATCGATGCTGCGCTGGAAGCCCGTGAATCCTGGTCAAATATGAGTTGGGAAAATCGCGCCAACATTTTCCTCAAGGCCGCCGACCTGATCGCCACCAAATATCGGCCCTACATGAATGGAACCACCATGTTGGGGCAAAGCAAGAACGCCTTCCAGGCCGAGATCGACAGTGCCTGTGAGATCATCGATTTCCTTCGTTTCAATGTTCATTTCCTGAGTGAAATATACAAACAGCAACCCATCAGTTCACCGGGTATGCATAACCGAATGGAATACCGGGCACTCGAAGGATTTGTGCTGGCTGTTACTCCTTTTAATTTCACTGCCATTGGTGGTAACCTTCCAACTTCCGCCGCCATGTGCGGAAACGTGGTAGTTTGGAAACCCGCCCATACCCAAATCTATTCTGCGCAAATGTTCATGCGCATCCTGAAAGAAGCCGGCCTGCCGGATGGTGTGATCAACCTCATATACGTGGATGGACCCACACTCGGTAAAGTTTGTTTCAGTCACCGTGATTTTGCCGGTGTGCATTTCACGGGATCAACCGGTGTATTTAATCAGATGTGGGAGACGATCGGCAAGAATACCGGAATGTATAAGTCTTATCCCAGGATCGTTGGGGAAACCGGCGGCAAGGATTTTGTACTGGCGCACAAGAGTGCCGATCCCGATGTGGTAGCCACCGCCTTGCTGAGAGGCGCTTTTGAATACCAGGGACAGAAATGTTCCGCCGCTTCCCGGGCCTACATTCCATCGAACATCGCGGACGAAGTGAAGAAAAAACTGGTCGCCGGAGTGAAGAGTTTCAAGATGGGAACCGTGGAGAACTTCACGAATTTTATCAATGCTGTCATTGATGAAAAAAGCTTCGATAAAATCAAGTCTTATATCGATAACGCCCGCAAAGATGCCAAAGCAGAAATACTGGTGGGGGGCAAATGTGACAAGAAAGAAGGGTATTTCATTCAGCCTACCGTTATCGAAGCAAAAGATCCGAGATACGTCACCATGTGCGAAGAGATCTTTGGCCCCGTTCTTACTATTTATGTGTACCCGGCCAATGGGTTTGAAAAAGCCCTGGAGCTCGTTGATAACACTTCCCCTTATGCGCTTACCGGATCCATCATTTCGCAGGACAGGCAGGCGGTTGAACTGGCCACTAACCGGCTTAGAAATGCAGCCGGTAATTTCTACATCAACGACAAACCTACCGGAGCCGTGGTAGGACAACAGCCGTTTGGAGGAGCCAGGGCCAGCGGAACCAATGACAAGGCCGGATCCATACTTAATCTTTATCGTTGGCTGAGTGCAAGAACGATCAAGGAAACTTTCAATCCGCCAACCGATTATCATTATCCTTTCCTCGGGGAAGAATAAATTATAACATGACGCTTTTAGCGAAACCCGACAAAGCGAACGGCAACCGGCCGACAACGAGGATGATGCAATCATTTCTTGTCAGGTTGACGGTTGTTGTGATCGTCCTGCTGTTTTTTCAAACCGCCTTCGCGCAAACAGTTCCGGAGAAAAAAAAGGGCTGGCATCTGTTAGATCAGCAGAAAGATGGTTACTTAGGTATCGGCCTCGATCAGGCTTACGCATTATTAAAAGGAAAGAAAAGCAGGACGGTGATCGTAGCCGTTATCGACAGCGGCATAGATACCCTGCAGGAAGATCTGTTGCCCGTTCTCTGGAGAAATCCCAGGGAGATACCCGGGAATGGCATAGACGATGATCATAACGGTTATCCGGATGATGTCTATGGCTGGAACTTCTGCGGAAGCCCTTCCGGTGTGAACCTTGCCCGGAACACCCATGAGATCGCAAGGGTGTATCATCATTGGAAAGCAGATTTCGAAGGCAAAAAGGCCGGCGATATACCTGCTTCGCAGCAATTTCTTTATCTGCAATGGAAAAAAGCCGATTCGATCATCGAAGCGAATTACGCGGATGCATTGAAAGAGCTTCCCGATATTACCCGGTTCCAGGAAATATTACAACAGACTTCCAAAACCATTTGCGAGAGTTTGAAGGTTTCCGTGTTTTCGGTAAAAACACTCGATGAGCCTGCTCTGCAATCGGAGAGAAGGGCGGTGCAGGTCTGGCGAACCCTATTCGAACAAACGACCGACTCTACCATCACCCAATCAATGATATTGGATGATATCGCTCGTTACAAGGATCAGCTGCTCGCCAAAAAATTACGGAAGGAACAGCCGCCAGAAGATTTCCGGGGAGCATTGGTGAAAGACAATTATACAGACATCAATGATCGCTTTTACGGCAACAACAACCTGAAAGAAGGAAGCGGTAATCACGGAACGTCGGTGGCCGGCATCATTGCCGCGGTTCGAAACAACGGCATTGGCATGGATGGAATCGCCGATAATGTGCGCATCATGGCGATCAGGGCGGTGCCGGGAGGAGATGAGCACGACAAAGACGTGGCGCTCGCCATCCGGTATGCAGTGGACAATGGTGCCAGCATTATCAATATGAGTTTCGGCAAACCCGTATCTCCCTATAAACGGTTCGTGGATGAGGCCGTAAAGTATGCTGCCTCCAAAGGCGTGTTGCTGATTCATGGTTCAGGTAACGATGGGGCGGATATCGATCTGCATATGTTTTATCCATCTCCGTTATACATTGATGGAACGGTTGCCGATAACTTTCTGACCGTTGGCGCCAGTGGTGATCCCAGCACCGGATCCATCAGCGCTCCTTTTTCAAATTACAGTGCCAAATGGGTAGATATATTTGCCCCGGGTGTATTCATTTATACTACCACCATTAATAATGGCTATGAAGCCGCCGACGGAACCAGTTTTGCAGCGCCGGTGGCAACCGGTGTGGCCGCTTTGCTCAAATCTTATTTTCCTCATCTCAAACCCGCAGAGATCATCGACATCCTGGTAAAATCCGGAACCCCAGTCACAGAATATGTTTCCCTGCCCGGAGAGCCCGATAAAAAAGTACCCTTTACCGATCTCTGTCGTTCCGGCAAGATCATCAATGCAGCCGAGGCAGTGAAAATGGCGATGAAACAAGGAAAGCAATAAGACAATGCGCCAATGCGCCAATTCGTCAATGAGACAATTCAATTACTGATGACGAATGACGGTTTCTGGGAGTGGGAGTGAGAGCGGGAGCGGATCAGGAGAAGTTGAATTTGATCCTTTTACCAATTCAATTATTTCTTCGGTGGTGATTCGGTGATGATAATTATATTAAATATCTCTGAATTTACAGTCAGTAATATTCGGGTCGATGTCAATTGGCAAATTGCCTTTCCATTCGTCATCCGTCATCCGTAATCCTTCATCATTGGCTCATTGACTGTCTGGTTCATTCACTAATTGGCCCTTGACTGTTGTCCGGGTAAAATCGCAGGGACTATTATTTTCTGATCAAATAATCACCTTTTGCAACTTTTTGAGAAACAAACCCCTTTTTGGTGAGCAGGAAAGCGGGTGTGATTGATGAGGAAGCCGGAATTTTGTTGTGCTTTTGAATTTTGCCTTTTGATTTTTCAATTCGTAATCCGTCATTCGTCATCAGTAATTGCATTGGCGCATTCACTAATTGACAAATTGACCAATTATTTATATTGCTTGTTTTGTTTTACATTTACGATTCAAATCACGGCATTTGAAAACCATCTTAACAGAGCAGCAACTCGCCATTACCATTAAGCGCCTGGCCCATCAGATTGTAGAGAATCATGTCAATCTCGACAATACGGTATTGATAGGTTTGCAACCAAGGGGTGTGTTTGTATCTGACCAGATAGTGGACGAAATCCGCAGAATGCTTCCCGGACGCGAGGTTCTTTATGGGAAGCTCGACATTACTTTCTATCGAGACGATATCAGAAAAGAACTCCACCTGGCCAATCATACAGAAATTTCATTTGGAATCGAGAATAAAAATGTGGTGTTGATCGATGATGTGTTACACACCGGAAGGACCATTCGGGCCGCCCTGGATGCCTTGCTGGACTTTGGCCGTCCGGCAAGGGTGGAACTTTGTACCCTGATCGACAGAAGGTTTTCAAGGCAACTGCCCATTCAGCCCGACTATGTTGGCCGATCCATCGATTCGATTCTTTCCCAAAAAGTAAAAGTCTTCTGGAACTCCCGCGATCAGCGCCAGGAAGTTGTACTCCTTGAACAGGAATAATGGGTCTTTCTCCTACAGTTTTGTAGTTTAGTAAAAATATCCGGTATGCCCCGCCGCATTCTACCCGTCGTTTGTCTCCTGCTGACGCTCTATCAAAGCGCATTCTCCGGGGAACGTGATCCTCTAAAAGGGGAAGACACCCTTCGTGTGCTGGTTCGCATAAAAGGGATGGAACTGGTTTCAGAAGAATGGAATCACGGAGAATACCTGCAACACCAGTTCGTAGCGGCCCTGAAAAAGGATTTTAAAAAGCGACCCGTTGAATTCCGTTTTCAACAAGATACCATCCGAAGCATTGAAAAAGATATTCAGTTTGTGATAGACCTGAACATTGTTGAATTGCGCGTCAATGAACCAGTCGTGGGTCAACAAACAAGACCAGTATCAAGGCAGGTGACTACTAACAACTATTCTGATGAAGCCGAAGATCTCCATAAGCAACATACAACGGTATATGCAGACTTGACAATGACCGAAAAATCTGTTACTGCTCTTGTCCGAATACTTGTTTCCACAACCAGGATGCCGGAAGTTATTACCACTTGGAACGATTTGCTTGTTGAAAGTTATAAATGGGAGAATAAATCAGCCACTTATACCGGCAGTTTTCAGGCATTGGGTTCAAAAGACATAGAACTGGTCAGAAGCAAGGCCAAGCCGGTGCCCACGGCCGGGCAGGTTTACAAAGAAATGATCAGGGAAATATTTGTGAAAAACTCCCGGAAGCTGGTCGATAACCTGCATTAAGACAGGTAAAATCATTTGGCGAAATAGGGCCGAATCGTTTATCTTCGCCCCCTAAGATGAAGCTTTCTACCAAACATCTTTTAGGTATTCGCGATCTTACCAGGGAAGATATTCAAACCATTTTACAAACAGCCTCCCAATTTAAAGACGTTCTACAAAGACCAGTCAAAAAAGTGCCCTCCTTACGGGATGTGACGATCGTTAATCTCTTTTTTGAGAACTCTACCCGTACCAGGATTTCATTTGAACTGGCAGAGAAAAGATTGAGTGCAGATACCATCAGTTTCACCGCAGGCACTTCATCGGTTAAAAAGGGAGAAACTCTTCTTGATACCGTCAACAATATTCTATCGATGAAAGTGGATATGGTAGTCATGCGCCATAGTTCCAGTGGAGCGCCCCACTTTCTGGCAAAACATATTCCGGCAGCCATTATCAACGCGGGTGATGGTATCAACGAGCATCCCACCCAGGGACTTCTCGATGCTTTTTCCATGCAGGAAAAATTCGGGTCACTCGAAGGTCTCAAAGTGGCCATCATCGGCGATATCATGCATAGCCGGGTTGCCATGAGCAATATTTACCTGTTGAAGAAAATGGGGGCGGAGGTGACCGTTGCAGGGCCTCCCACGCTGATACCCGTACATATGAAGGAAGCATTTGACGTAAGGGTAGAATACAATCTTCGCAAAGCGCTCGAGTGGTGTGATGTGGCGAACGTGTTAAGAATACAATTGGAGAGGCAGAACCAGGTATTATTCTCTTCACTCAGAGAATACAGTCTGGCCTACGGAATCAATCGCCGCCTGCTCGAAAGTCTGGGAAAGGAAATCGTAATCATGCACCCCGGGCCTATCAATCGGGGAGTAGAACTCGATAGCGACGCGGCTGATAGCGGTCAGTCTATTATATTGCAGCAGGTAGAGAACGGAGTGGCGGTAAGAATGGCCGCGCTTTACCTGTTAAGCCCGCAAACCTCCTGATCCAATTAATTTTTTGTTCAACCGGTCATCATGGAAAGAATCTGTTTATTCCCCGGCACATTTGATCCCGTAACACTCGGGCATACGGATATTATCAACCGTGCCTTACCGCTATTCGATAAAATTATTGTAGGTATTGGCCTGAATGCTGCCAAAGCCCCCATGTTTTCAGCCGAACAAAGGCTCGACTGGATTGAACAGATATATAAGGAAGAACCCAAGGTGACGGGTAAAGTTTACGAAGGACTAACCGTTAATTTCTGCCAGGAAATCGGCGCCCGGTTTATATTGAGGGGAATCAGGTATGTGAGCGATTTCGAATATGAGAAAACCATTGCTGATGCCAACAGAACCCTGGATCGGAATATTGAAACAATCTTCCTCACCGGCGAACCCAAATATACTTCTGTTGCCTCCACCATTGTCAGAGATATCATCCGGAATGGGGGCGATGCCTCACCCTTTCTGCCGGATATTGTTTTCAGGTCTTTAAAAAGATAGGTGCGTTTTTTGTTTAGGACTGGTTGGCGGTTAAAGCGTTTCGCGTTTGATGTTTAACTTTTCATGTTTTTGCTTCCTATTCTAACCAAAGGACTGATCAAATTTCATCTGAAGTATAATCCCTTTGTTATTTTACTTTTTGATTTTACCTTTTGAATTTTGACTTTTGACTTTTGAATTTGAAATTCGCCTTCAATAGTCTATCCCCGCTTTTCTCAACACATCTTCGATGGAAGGGAAGCTATTGTTCATGTATTTTGAAAGCTGGGCGGGAGAGACCCATTCCAGCGCGGTGATCTGTTCTTCCGCCTGGGGTTCCAGTATCTGGTGACCGGGAGCCAGGAGTTTAAACCAGTATGTTTCTTTCAGTATATGTTTCCCATTCAGATCGTAGGTATGGTAGGTCGTGAGCAATGGAGACTGCAAAATCACTTCCTTAAGCCCGGTTTCTTCTTTTATTTCCCGGATGGCGCAATCTTCGATACTTTCGCCCTCATCTCTTTTTCCCTTCGGCAGATCCCATTTTCCCCTTCGAAACATCATCAAAATATCACCCGAAAGATTCATCACAAGACCACCACCCGCCTGCAGAACATTGAATTTTTTCCAGAACGCTTTCTTCAATTCATCGAGATCAGTATGCAGGAAAATACCGGCATGTACTTGTGGTTGCCTCATTTCATGAAGCATGGAATTGACACCGGGCGTTGAAAATTCATCAATCAGAACGGCATCATCGTGGTGCGCAAAAGGTTCGATGATACTATCCATTTCCCTGGCCAGGAATAGAGGTTTGTCGTCGAAATAGATCTTGATATGCATGGGGCAATAGTGAATGTGAGCTATACAATTTTATTAACAGAACCCGGGGCCACAACCTGGCAGCCGCGAGAAAACTCTTCTTTTCTTTACTTTCGCGATTATGACAAACGAAAAAGCAGTAGCAGAGAAGCTACTACAAATTAATGCTATAAAATTGAATCCACAGCAGCCCTTTACCTGGGCCAGTGGATGGAAAAGTCCGATTTATTGTGATAACAGAAAGGCGCTTTCCTTCCCTTATATACGGGATTTTGTAAAGTCAGAAATGTGTAATGTCATTTTTGAACAATTTCCCGAAGCCCAATTGCTGGCCGGAGTGGCAACAGCCGGGATCGCATGGGGAGCAATGGCAGCCGATCAGCTGAAATTGCCCTATATATATGTGCGACCAAAGCCAAAGGAACATGGACTGGGTAACCAGATTGAAGGTTTTTATGAAAAGGGGCAGAAAGTAGTGGTAGTGGAAGACCTTGTTTCAACCGGCAAGAGCAGCCTTCAGGTGGTGGATGTAATCAGGGAGGCCGGAATGGAAGTGATCGGGATGGTTTCAATCTTCACTTATGGCTTTCCCGTGGCCGCGGAGGCATTTGCCAAATATCAACTGCCTTATTATTCGCTCACCAATTTTCCCGTACTCATCGATCTGGCCATCGAAAAGGGCCTGATTTCCGCGGATTTACAGTCGGTTATCCTGAAATGGAAGGAAGATCCGGCAAATTGGAAAGGAATTGGGTCATAGGAAAAACCTAAATAGCGCTTCAGGTCTTTCAAAAACGCCGTCAAGAGGTTATTTTTGGAGAAATCTACATTGTATGAAAAAAATCAGCTTGCTGGTTTGCAGTTTGTTTTTGTTTGTGCTGGCCGGGTATTCCCAGGCCAAAAAGGCTGTTCAAACCGTTACCATCCAAACACCCACCGTTCAGTGCGAACAGTGCAAGAAGCGAATAGAAGACTATCTCAGTCGGGAGATCGGTATACAGAAAGTAGTAGTGGATTACAAGAACAAAAGAACCAAGGTAACCTTCGTAACCGAGCGTTTGAATATTGAAGAAATAAAGGCGATGATCGCCAACAACGGCTATGATGCTGATGATGTGAAAGCCGAACCGGAGGCCTATAAAAAACTCCCCAAGTGCTGCAAAAAGCCGGAAGATGGGGGAGGTAAAAAGGACTAACCGATCTCATTCATATTGCGAATCCCGCCACCGGCGGGATTTTTTTTGGGCCTAAAATCGAATCGTTTTACGGTCCTCATACTGGATCGGGTAGCTCAACTGGATACCACTTTTTCTGACCTGGGCCTTTCCATCCAGGCGTATGTCCAGCACGGTGCTGTCTGCCTTGCTGGAGATCAGCTGCAAAATACTGTTCATCGTTCCACCCATTTTTACGTCCATTTTGACAGGTATCACGAATGTGTCTTTTCCCGGCACCAGTACCGTTGAATCAATAAATGCTTTTCCCAAAAACTCCTTGTTTACGAAAACATCGCTCTGCAGCGAGGTCAGTTTAAGCCCGAAGTTATTCGGGTTGTAGGTAGTCACATCGAGACTGATTACAGAATTTGGAAAGCCCAGTTTGGCCACCTTGAACCGATCGAAGCTTAGGTACTCCAACGGCTTTGTTTTACACGATAAGAACACCAGCATTAGCAGGGTAGGGCCCAACCATCTCTTCATATTATCTGATTTGATTCGAAGATACCGGTAAAAACGGGAGAGCTAAAACTTATCTGTAATGCCACAAAAACTTTAGCTAATAATTTTATTAAATTGTGTTTTAGAGGCATCTAAAATCAACATTTTCAAGTGTCACTATTCTTAGCATTAAAAAAAATAAACAATTAAATGATATTAAAAGTATAATTCAATTTAACTGTTATTTATTAAGCCATAAACTCATTAGAAAAATGGAAAAAATACCTCAAAATGCGGGGTTGAAACTAACAGAGACTTGTTTTCGTTAAATATTAAGTTTAAATAATTGATTTATAATTAATAATGGATGTTATATGGTATAAAAATTGAATAATAATATCGAATATTAATTTTATTTAATGAGATAGTATTCAATGAGGCTTAATTCAAATTTAATTTTAGATCAGGGGAGGGTAATTTTTGTCGTCATCCCAACGAGCTGTTTGGGGCGATCGTATTTTTTGCAGATCAGGTGAAGAGAAATGAGGGGGGATGAAAATTACCCGTTAACCCCGGGTGTACCTGCTTTCTGTTTTGAAGTGATTTGGTTATCTTGTCAACGCATCGTTCCCCGAAAATTTTCAAACCGCTTTAATGAGAAAACTTCTGCTGCTTATCTTTTTTTCGGGGGTATTCCTTTTTTCCCATTCCCAGGATTTCACCAACAAAGGCAAAGATTTCTGGATCGGATACGGAAATCATGTCAGGATGTTCGGCGGCGGAGTGGCTGAAACAATGGAGCTTTATATAACATCAGATGTCAATACTACCGGTAAGGTGGAAATCGCCAGTATCGGGTTCTCACAAAACTTTTCTGTTACAGCCAACCAGATCGTCACGTTGGCGATTCCGCGGGGAGCAGCCCTGAGTGATGAGGGGTTGTTCAATCATGGCATTCATGTGACTGCCCAAAAGCCGGTGGTCGTGTACAGCTTTATTTATGTAAGTAATATTTCCGGCGCCACCCTTTGTTTACCTACCGCCACCCTGGGCCGTGATTATTATTCTATCAACTACACCCAGCTTTCCAACGAGCCTAATTCGTTTTCCTACTTTTTCGCGCTGGCGACCGATACCGGAACCACCACCGTTGAGATCATTCCTTCCCAGCTAACCCGGGGAGGTCGTGCGGCCGGCGTTCCATTTACCGTCAACCTCAACCAGGGGCAGATATACCAGGTATTATCTAATATTGACCTTACCGGTTCTTCCATCCGGTCGATCAATAATGGATCAGGTTGTAAAAGGATAGCAGTTTTCAACGGAAGCGGCAAGATCAACATCAACGCGGTGGGCAGTAATAATTCGTCAGATAATCTCTATCAGCAGATGTATCCAACGAGTACCTGGGGCAAGACTTATGTTACAGTGCCGAGTATCAATACGTCCAATCCTTCGGGGCAGTATAATATGTTCCGGATTTTCAAATCACAGCCGGATGCGGTGGTGAAACTGAATGGCGTGGTGTTGCCAAATGCGATATTTACGGCAGACCAGTATACAACGCTGCCTTCTACCAATCAGCCACAATTGATCGAATCGGATATGCCGATCATGGTAGCGCAGTATTTCCCTTCGCAGGGAACCTCCGGCAATAGCGGGATAGGTGATCCGGAAATGATCTACCTCAACCCGGTTGAACAAACCATCAGTTCCGTTACGCTTAACTCCATGCAACCGGCTGCCAATACAAACATCAGCCAGCATTTTATCAATGCGGTGGTTAAAACCTCACCGGGCGCTATCAACTCTTTTAAAATAGATGGCATTGGTTACGCGGCCAATTTTACCACACACCCCAATATTCCTGGCTATTCCTACGCCCGTATCCAGGTATCCCGCGGAGCCCACACTGTCATCTGTGATACGCCCTTCAATGCGATTGCCTACGGATTTGGTACAACGGAATCCTATGGTTATTCGGCAGGCACCAATCTCAAAGACCTTTACCAGTTTGTGAGCATTTCTAATGAATACGGCGTAGTGAATTTCCCGGCGGGATGTAAAGGTTCGCCTTTCAAGTTTGCGATGACCTTTCCCTATCAACCAACAACCATTACCTGGAAGTTTGGTGGACTGTTTCCCGATACCACCATTGCCACCCCGGTGTATGATTCAAGCTGGGTAATCAATGGAAGAACCCTTTACCGATACCGGATGGATAAAATTTACAGTATTCCCAATACCGGCAGTTACCCTATTTCTGTCCAGGCAGTCAACCCCACCACCGACGGATGCAGTGGATTGCAGGAGATCGAATACACGCTACAGATTTTTGACCGGCCGATCGCGGATTTTTCATTTACACATACCGGCTGCGTGACGGACAGCGTAACCTTCCAGGATAATACGAATGGATTGGGCAGGTCCCTTATTAAATGGTCCTGGGATTTTGGGGATGGAACACTGGGCAATGGTAATACGCTGAAACATCTTTTCAAGGCGCCGGGGAATTTGACAGTAAAACATTCGGCCATCACAGACATCGGGTGTTTGTCCGACACAGTCAGCAAGGTTATTCCGATTACCGATCCGCCGGTGGCGTCATTCGCGGTCTCAGCGGTAACTTGTGAAAAGAATGCAATCACCTTCACTGATGGATCCATAGCTCCCTCCGGTACCCTGGTTAAATGGAAATGGGATTTTGGGGATGGTGTAGTGATCAATGCCAGCAACGGAAATGCCGTTC
Organism: Chitinophagaceae bacterium; assembly: GCA_044226045.1. Taxonomy (GTDB): domain Bacteria; phylum Bacteroidota; class Bacteroidia; order Chitinophagales; family Chitinophagaceae; genus Endoryza. Next base: position 13,342 of record JBGAHR010000013.1, on the reverse strand, counting down.
AACATACCTATACTGCTGCCGGGACGTATACTGTTTCCCTGGAAGTGGAAAGCAATACCGGATGCCGCAGTTTTGTTTTCAGTAAGCCGGTCATTGTGTATCCTAAGCCTGCAGTGAATTTCTCCCTGCCCACTGTCTGCCTGCCGCTCAGCGCACAGTTTACCGATTTATCAACGATTGCGGATGGCAGCCAGGCACAGTTTGTTTATGCATGGGATTTTGGAGACGGTCAGACTTCCACGCTTAAAGACCCGCTTCACCCGTATTCAAACGCCGGTCCATTTAATGTTCGATTGACAGTCACATCTTCCCATAGCTGCGTGTCGGATACCTTGAAATTGTTCAACACCATTTATCCGCAACCAAAGCTCACAGCCACCGTAACACCGGAAAAATGTCTGGGGGATTCGGTCAGGCTGGTACTGCGTATCAATAATCCTTCTGGTCAACGTATCAAATCTTTCCAGGTCACCTGGGGTAACGAAGGAGCCATGGCGGGAACGCTCGCAGTTCCGTTAGATTCGTTAGTCATTTATTATGCATTTGCCACGACGGGAGTTCATACCGTCAAGGCTGCGGTAAATGGCGATAACCCCGGCGGTTGTCTCTCCGATACGGTTATTCAAACGGTTTATATTAATGCCTTGCCAATCGCCGCCTTTAATTTATCAACCACGAGTTGCGTAACGAACCAGGTAGGATTTGCGGATCAGTCAACATCTGCTGATGGAACGGTCAACAACTGGAACTGGACATTCGGTAATGGGAACTCATCCGTGTTGCAGAATCCGGCTACTATTTATTCAACTGTGGGTAATGTGCCGGTATCGCTGACCGTAAAAAGTACAAAGGGGTGTACCAGCGAAACGTTTACCCGGCAGATCGCTGTTCATCCGCTACCCGAAGTGAAATTTGGAACGCCTGAGGTATGCCTGGCAGACCCCTTTGCGTCGTTTACTGACAGCAGTACCATCAGCGATCATTCCGAATCGCAGTTTACCTATTTGTGGAATTTTGGAGATGCCAATGCCAATGCCGGTAATCCCAATACTTCCACGCAGCAAAATCCACAACATAAGTTCACTGCGGTAGGTAACTATACCATCGGCCTGGGTGTAACTTCGAAGGACGGATGTTACCAGGCCTCGTCCACCGGTTTTACTGTTAACGGATCGATTCCAATAGCCAATTTTGCGGTGAATAATACCTCTTCGCTTTGTTCAAATATTCCTGTTTCCATAAAAGATGCTTCCACGGTTGATTTCGGCTCCATTGTAAAAGTGGAAGTGTATTGGGATTATAACAATGATCCAACCGCCAAAACAGTGGAAGAGAACCCGGTTGCCGGGCAGGTGTATACTCATCAGTATCCTGTATTTGGTAATCCTGCTACCAAGACTTTCCGGGTGCGTTACGTGGCCTATTCGGGAATCAATTGTATCAATGAAATCACAAAAGATGTGGTTGTCAATGCCAGTCCGATTATTCAGTTTGATCCTATAAGCCCGGTATGTGAAGAAGTAACGCCTTTTCAGATTACGGCGGCCAGGGAAACCGCTGGCTTTACCGGAACTGGCACTTTTTCCGGACAAGGAATTGTGAATCCCGGTGGATTGTTTGATCCGTCACTGGCCAAACCAGGTATTCGTACCATCCGTTATACTTTTTCGGCCGCCAATGGATGCAGCAGTTTTGCCGAACAGTCTGTTCGGGTGAACCCGACCCCGATCGTTGACGCTGGTCCGGACAGGGTAGTGCTCGAAGGTGGATACATTATTATTCAGGCAAAGGCTACGGGCAATTCACTCGACTTGCTTTGGACACCTCCCACCGGGCTGGACAATACAAAAGCAGTAAATCCAAAAGCGTCTCCGATAGAAGACATAACTTACAGGCTTACGGCTACCAGCGCAGATGGCTGCGTAAACAGGGACGATGTTTTTGTAAAAGTGCTGAAGACTCCGAAGATACCCAACGCATTTACCCCCAATGGCGACGGTATCAACGATACCTGGATTATTGAACACCTGGATTCATACCCGGGTTGCGTAGTGGAGGTGTATAACCGGTATGGTCAACTGGTTTTCCATTCAACAGGTTATGGAAAACCGTGGGATGGAACATATAATGGCTCTGCATTGCCGGTTGCCACGTATTACTGGATTATCAATCCCAAGAACGGAAGGGCGCCCATGAAGGGCTCCGTGACGATCATTCGCTAAATGCGATTTTAACAGCCCGGGGGGCAGCAACCGATCCATATCCTTTGTCTGACTGTGTGAGACCGTACCGACCAAACTAAAACGATTATGAAGAAGTTTTTTCTTGCCGGCTTTTTTGTGATGACGATCTCAGCCGTGACGGCTCAGCAAAAGCCACATTATACTCAGTATATATTGAATCAATATATCATTAACCCGGCATTGACGGGAATCGAGAATTATGTAGATATCAAACTGAGTCACCGCCATCAATGGGTGGGAATTGATGATGCACCCGTTACAACTTATTTTACTATTCATGCTCCGCTCGGAAAAAAAGACTATCGCACTTCCGCCACTTCTTACCGGGTGCCGGGGGAGAACCCGCGCGGTAAAAGTTATTGGGAAGAATATACCGCAGCCGAACCTCATCATGGAATTGGCCTGCAGATTATCAACGATCGTACATTGATCAATAATTTTTCAGCATACGCTACTTATGCGTATCATATCGGTATCGGACCACGTACCAGTCTGGCGGCGGGTTTCGGCGCGGGCTTTACGAATGTAAGCCTTAACACCAGCAAACTGAATTTCATCAATGTTCCTGTTGACCCGGCGGTGTATACCAGTGGCATCATCAATAAGCTCAAGCCCGATTTTACAGCGGGCGTTTACCTTTATTCAGCCGACTTCTTTGCCGGTTTATCTGCCCAGCAAATCATACCGCAGAAACTGGAGTTTAGTGACAGTGTAATTCGCACCACCGATGGAAAAATAGTTCCTCACCTGTTCGCAACCGCCGGTTACCGGTTAATGCTGGGAGAAGATTTCAACCTGATCCCTTCGGTCATGCTAAAGTATATCAAACCTCAACCCGTACAGTTTGACCTCAACCTCAAATTGCAATACCAGGATGTTGCCTGGATCGGAGCCAGCTACCGGTTAAAAGACGGACTGGCAGCCATGGTGGGTATGAATATTTCAAATGCCATCAATGTGGGGTACTCTTATGATTATACCACTTCCAACCTGAATACCTTTAGTAAGGGAACCCATGAGATCATGATTGGCTTCCTCCTTGGAAACAAGTATGGCGACTGGTGTCCCAAGAATGTATGGTAAAGAAATACGGCCTTCTGTAAAGATTGCCCGGGTACCTATTAACCAGCCCTGTATTTTTGTAAAATGCAAGACCTTGTTATCCGGCAGGCGATGCCCGAAGAAGCAGAAACGATCGCCGACATCAGTCGTAAAACCTTTTTCGACACTTTCGCACCATACAATACGGAAGAAGATATGCGAATCTTTATGGACGAGCAGTTTTCGCGTGAGAGGTTAATAGCACAGGTTAAAAACGATGAAGGCATCTTCCTGGTAGCCTTGCTAAGCAATCAACTGGTTGGCTATGCCCGGCTGATCGATATGGCAGATAAATTTCTTCCGGCAACTTCTTTGGAAATCTCAAGAATATACGCCTCGCAGGAAGTGATTGGTAAAGGGATCGGAAAGGCCCTGATGCAGGCCAGCCTGGACCTGGCTCTTTCTCTTCAGCGTCAGTTGATCTGGCTGGGTGTATGGGAAAAAAATGAAAGAGCGATCCGGTTCTACGAAAAATGGGGCTTTCAAAAAGCCGGTGAACATGAGTTTGTACTGGGTAAGGACATTCAGACAGATTGGATCATGGTGAAAGAGCTGGTTCAACCCTGATTCATATAAGGGATTGCACCAGCTCCTTATAACTTCTCCCGATGGGTATCTGTTTTCCGGCAATTTCCACATCCGTTGCACTGAACGCTTCAATTTTATTACGGGCAACAATAAATGATCGGTGGATCCTGATGAAGTTATTTCTGGTGAGTAATTCTTCGATTTGCCCCAATTGAAATTTTGTCAAAATGGTTTTGTGGCGTGTAACAATGCGCACATATTCTTTCAGGCTTTCAATATAAAGAATATCATCCAGCATCACCTTCACTTTCTTTTTACTCACATTGAAATATAAATAGGCGGCTTCATTTTCGGGGGTGGCCGGGTGGGTGATAGCGGAGAATTGCTGAATCTTGTTTACCGCTGCCAGGAACCGGCTGAATTCAACCGGTTTCAGCAGGTAGTCAATCACGTTGTATTCATATCCCTGCAGTGCGTATTCATGGTAGGCAGAGGTGATGATGATATGCGGCGGATTTTTCAGGGTCCTGATAAAATCAAAACCTTTGAGGCGCGGGAGGTGTATGTCCAGGAATATCAGGTCGATCTTTTGCTTTTGAAGCAGTTCCATGGCATAGAGGGCGTCGCCACAAGTGGCAACCCATTTCAGAAAGGGCACCTGCCTGGTGTAGTCTTCCAGCACTTCTGCTGCCAGTGGTTCGTCTTCAACTATGATACATTGGTACTGATACATGATGAAGCAGATTGATGGTTAAATTCACCTCGAAAGATTGCGGTGAATGTTGAATTTTTAACTCATGTTGCGGGTACATCAGTTCCAGTTGCCTGCGTACATTACCCAGCCCGATGCTTTCAACGATCTCCTCCTGGCCATTGTCTTCTTTACTGTTGCTGATATGAAACGCCAGTTGACTTTTATTCAGTCGTACCCTGATGTCTATACTGGATTCGAAACGTGTTTCACTGGCACCATGCTTGAAAGCGTTCTCTACAAAGGGCAGCAGGATCAGGGGAGCAATGGGCTGTTGTTCATTATCCACTTCCCGGGTGAAGCTCAGTTTCAACCGGTCGTTATAGCGGATTTTTTCGAGTTCGATATAGTCATCAAGCACCCTTAGCTCCTCAGCCAAGGTAATGAATTCCTTCTTTGATTCATAAAGCATGAATCGTAACAGTTTCGATAGCTTCATTACTACATCAGCGGTGAAGTCGGATTTTTTTCGGGCCAGCGCGTAAATATTATTCAGTGTATTAAACAGGAAATGCGGATTGGTTTGTGTGCGAAGAAATTTCAGTTCGGCTTCCAGTTTTTCCTTTTCCAGGTTCTTTTCTCTTTCTTTCCATCGTAAAGACATCCTGTATTGCTTGGCCATGACGGCCAGGGCAGAAAGGGTTAACAGGTTAAGGAAGGACGAAAGAATCCGGTTAACCGGGAAGGGTTTTTCCAGTTCGGTATCCCCGTATATATAGGGTAATATGATGTAGGTGATGAGTAAGCGATGTAAAACAACCACCAATACAACTACCAATCCGATCCATAGCGCAGTCCAGTACGGTTTGATGGCTCGCCTCGATGGATCATAGAGCAGGTAAAACAACAAATAAACATAAGGGATATGAATAATCAATTGGGTAAACTCTTCTGCAAGGGCCAGAAATACCCTTTTCATGACCGGTGCATCGGCAAAGGAATGACTGTTACTGATCCAGATGAATTCAATATTGGATTCAAACAGCCAGTAAGCCAACCAGAAAAGCAGGTGTATGTAGATGCGTTTATTCAAGACTTAAAAGTCGTAAAATTTGTCAGCATTTTGCAATCCGCAGGGGAACGACAGACCTGCGTGTAGGAAGGTGTATTTAAGGCATACCAACGTATCCTGTCGGGAGGCTCCTGCTGTCTGTATCCTTGCCAATTGGTTTTATATACCGGGTGTGTTTTCACTATCCAGGACTCTTACATTCATGAAAAGTTTTGCTCATGAAGCGTTTTCTTTCATTATTGATGACTGTTCTGCTCGCTCATCTCTCCCGGAGTCAGCAGATACTGTCGCTCGATAAGCCTCCCGCCAGTCCGGAACTCCTTCCTTCCTGGATCAATTCCAGTGCTTCTGAAAGGGACTTCGCCCTTTCTCCCGACGGGCAGGAACTGTTCTTTACCCTGCAGGGCCCGAGAAATACGATCCAGACACTTGTCTATTGCCAGCGATTGTCCAATGGAGACTGGAGCAAGCCCGTCATTGCTCCCTTTGCCGGCCATTACAGCGATCTGGAGCCAGCCTTTAGTGCAGACGGGAAAAAATTATATTTTTCGTCCAACAGGCCGTTGAAAGGAGATCAGCCAAAAGACTTTGATATCTGGTCGGTTGAAAAAGTGCAGGGCCATTGGGCCGAGCCGGTTAATATCGGTGCGCCGGTGAATACATCTTCTGATGAATTTTATCCCTCTGTCACCAATAGCGGCAACCTGTATTTCACAGCGGCCTATGCGGGAGGAGTGGGAAAAGAAGATATTTATATCGCCCGATGGGACAAAGATCATTACGTTCAACCAGAAGCGTTAGGGAGTGAAATCAATTCAAGGACTTATGAGTTCAATGCCTTTGTTCTCCCGGATGAAAGCCTGATCATTTTTACTTCTTATGGAAGAGCGGACGATATGGGCGGGGGCGATCTGTATTTCAGCAAAAAAGATGCGCAGGGACAATGGCAGGAAGCCCGTCACCTGGATAAGCTCTCTTCTTCCAAACTGGATTATTGTCCGTTTGTCAGCTTTGATGGGAAATTGCTTTTTTTCACCAGCGAACGAAATGACCTGAAAGCGGTCTATAACCCGCAACCCGCCAACTACGATAAATTAATTAAGGAACTGACCGGTCCGTTGAACAGCAATGGAAATATTTATTGGATCGGGATGGAAGCAACGGGAATGAAATAGCCGGAAAGAGGGTTTATGTTTTATGGTTTATCGTTTCACGTTGGTTTTCGGTTTGCGGTTTGCAGTTTGCGGTTTGCATTCCTTTTTCCGCTCTCGCTCTCACTCCCGCTCACGCTCTCCCTCCCGCTCCGTTTTTCCTCAGGCAAGGGGAGTTAGATTCTTCTTTTTGACTTTTGAATTCGTCATCCGTAATCCGTAATTCGTCATCCGTAATTGAATTGGCTAATTGACCAATTGACGAATTGGCAAATTGCATCTCCATCCGTCATCCGTAGTTGAATTGGCTAATTGACCAATTGACGAATTGGCAAATTGCATCTCCATCCGTAATCCGTAATTGAATTGGCTAATTGACCAATTGACGAATTGGCAAATTGCATCTCCATCCGTCATCCGTAATTGAATTGGCTCATTGACCAATTGACGAATTGGCAAATTGCATCTCCATTCGTCATCCGTAATCCGTAATCCGTAATTGAATTGGCTCATTGACCAATTTACAAATTGACCAATTGTTTCCTGATGTTTTTGATGATTGCTACCGCATGTTCCCTGGAGTTTTCGATAAAGAGCCGGTGTGTATTCATTCCGCCACAAATAACTCCGGCGAGGTAAATGCCGGGAATGTTCGTTTCCTGCGTTTTTTCGTTATACACGGGTTTCTTCACTTCATCTTTTCCCAGTTCAATTCCAATCTTTTTCAAAAAGTTGAGGTTGGGCTGGTATCCGGTCATGGCAATGACCCAGTCGTTGGGAATGGTTTTCTTTCCTTCGGGAGTATTAATGACGATGGAATCTTTTCGGATCTCTAATAGTTCGCTGTTGAAAAAAGCCTTAATGGAACCTTCTTTGATCCGGTTATCTATATCTGGCCTTACCCAATATTTCACGCGCTTGCCGATCTCCGGTCCGCGAACGATCATCGTTACGCGAGCGCCTTTGCGCCAGGTTTCCAGGGCCGCATCCACCGCTGAGTTGCTGGCACCAACAACGGCCACCTCCTGGAATGCATAAAAATGCGGATCATCGTAGTAATGTTTAACCTTGGGTAAGTCTTCTCCCGGAACATTCAGCAGATAGGGAATATCATAAAAGCCGGTAGCGATGATGATATGATTCGCTGTGTATTGATGACGGGCGCTTTTAACTGAAAACCTCGCCTTGTTCTCCGAATTCCTCTTTACCGTCGTGACTTCTTCGAAAAGGCGGATGTTCAGGTTGAACGAAGTGGTGACCCGCCTGTAGTACTCCAGCGCTTCGGCCCGGGTTGGCTTGGGATTGTTGGAAACAAAAGGAACTTTTCCAATTTCCAGTCTCTCCGACGTGGAAAAAAAGGTCATGTTGACGGGATAGTTGTAAAGCGAATTAACCAGGCATCCCTTTTCCAGGATGACATAACTCAATTTTGCTTTTTGTGCTTCGATGCCACAAGCCAGTCCGATGGGGCCTCCTCCAATTATTATGATCTCGAAGTGCGCTGCTGCTTTCGTCATGCCTGTAAAGATACTAAAGCGGGTTCAGATCATTTCTTCAACAAATTGTGATTGACGATCTTCTCCATCACTTCATCCTTCTGGTATTTGCTGATCGGAACCTGGAATCGGTCAATGGTCATGATATTGCCTTCAATGGACCGGATCTGGTTAACATTGACAATATATGATTTGTGTGGCTGAATGAACTGTTGCCCGGGCAGTTTTTCCAGCAACGACTTCAGGGTGGAATGAGTGACCAGTTTTTTATCAGGCAAATAAATGCCTACATAGTTTTCCATGGCTTCCGCAAAAAGAATGTCTGCAAAAAATATTTTCTCCAGGCGGTTATCAGACTTGATGAAAACGTAATCAGCCTGTTCCTCGCGGTGGTTGAAATAATCAAATGCTTTATTGCAGGATTTGAGAAAACGATCGAAGGAGATTGGCTTTAGTAAATAATCCAGTATATCCAGTTCATACCCTTTGATGGCATACTGTTCATAAGCGGTGGTAAAAATCACTTTGGGAGGGTTGGCTGCGTTTTGCAGAAATTCGATCCCGGTCAGGTAAGGCATTTCAATATCAAGAAAAAGCAGGTCGACCCTGGTTTGTTTAAGTTGGTTGTTTAGTTGCAGCGCGTCTTCACATTGTCCCAAACAATCCAGGAAGTCAATTTTTGAAATATAGCTCATCAGTCCTTTGCGGGCCATCGGTTCATCATCTATGACCAGGCAGGTTATTTTCATGTCAGGATACATTGAGGTTTAAAGTAAGTTGTGCCCGGTATTTTCCCGGAAGGGATTGGCTGTTCAGTTCATATTGACCGGGATAAAGCAATTCCAATCTCCTTGACAGATTTTCGAGACCAATCCCGCCTGTTTCACGGGCAGGGATATTCGTCGGAACAGAATTTTCTACAAGGAGGCTCAATGAACTGGCATTGGTTCCTGCGCGGATGGTCATTTCATAATCTCCGCCAACATACTTGAACGCGTTTTCTACCAGCGGAAGAAAAAGCAGGGGATAGATCATCTGCCCGTTGATGGTCGGATCGAATTCCACTTTCAGCTTAAGTTTTTCGGAGCTCCTCAGCTTTTGCAGATCGATAAATGATTTCAGGTATTCAATTTCCTGGCTGGCCGGAACCTGTTGCGACTGATCATAGATCTGGTAACGCAACAACTCCGAAAATTTTTCGATGCTTTTTTTGGCCTCCTGCACATTTTCGTCCATCTGGAAATAGATTGTATTAAGCGCATTGAAAAGAAAATGCGGATGGTATTGCGCTTTCAGAAATTTCAGCTCCGTATGCAGCTGATCTTTTTCAATTTTTTCGATTCGGATCTGCTGGCTTACGAGTTGATTAAAATAATACTGGCTTCGTCGCAATGCGAAATATAATAACAGGTAAAGTGCGGGAATGATATGGGCAATGACAAAATCTGCCATCCCCAGACCGTCATCCGTCAGTGCCGCCATCGGAATAACGGTAAGGTTAACAGTGAGAAAGGTCCAGCAATAAACGATCGCAAACTCTTTTAATATTCGTTTTGCCGTAACGGGCTTTGGGGGGCCGCTATTGAATTTGTCGATCAGCTTTTTGAGAATGAACTGCATGATATAAGAACAGATCATCACAAAAAGCAATTCAATCGCGTTCGTATACCAGGGCCGGCTCCAAAAACGGGTGTCCGTATTAAAATCGTTCACCAGTCTCACGGTTATATAGATGATCAGACCGAAAACGATCGGGAACAGGTATTTCCAGAAAAACTTCATATTGATTCTCGATTCTGCCCCTAAACTTACCATTAACTTGCCTATTAATTATCCGGTTTTGACCAACAGACGAAATCAGGGGCTGAATAGATCAGGGGTAGGCAACAGGGTCGAGGTCCAGCACCTGGTGCAGGTGATGCCGGAGATGTTTAAGGTAATCTGCTGCGAGCCATTCGATGGTATGCTCCTGTTGGGTTTTTACCAGGCGGGCCTTCCGTTCCGGAGGGGTAAACCGCAAGATGTGAATGATATGTCGGTTGATGGCTATAAAAAGCGTCACCAGTTGCTGCAAAGGATATTCCTGGTAATGACCGATGCCCACCCATTGATCCTGGTTGTAGGTAATTTGCGGAATATCCTCGTACTGACCCGCCACAAAACGGCGGGCGTTATTGAGAGCTGAATCTGCCAGGTGCCCCAGGATCTGTTTCCTGCTCCATTTCCCGGGCCCGGGTGATTTCTGAATAAGGGTTTCATTGAGCTTTCTCAGGTCATTTTCCCGCTCATTTAGAAGACTTTCAAGTGCCAGGATCGTGTTTTCCATGCCTAAAATTAAGTATTTGCCCAAATGCCTTATCTGCAATATTTTTGCGTTCCTTAATACTAAAGAAAGAAGCTAATGGCCAGACAAATAGCATTCAGAGAAGCATTGAGAGAAGCAATGAGTGAAGAAATGAGACGTGACCCCAACGTCTTTCTGATGGGAGAGGAAGTAGCTGAATACAATGGAGCGTATAAAGTCAGCCAGGGCATGCTGGATGAATTTGGCCCCAAAAGAGTGATTGATACCCCGATCTCCGAGCTGGGATTTGCAGCCATCGCCGTGGGCGCGGCTCAAAACGGTCTTCGTCCGATCGTTGAATTCATGACCTGGAACTTTGCTGTACTGGCCCTGGACCAGATCCTCAATACCGCCTCCAAAATGCTCGCCATGAGTGGCGGACAGGTTGGCTGTCCGATTGTTTTCCGCGGCCCCAACGGATCTGCCGGTCAGCTCGGTGCCCAGCACTCTACTGCATTTGAAAGTTATTATGCCAATATTCCGGGTATTAAAGTAGTATCCGTTTCCAACCCATACGATGCGAAAGGGCTCATGAAAGCAGCCATACGCGACAACGACCCGGTGATGTTCATGGAAAGTGAAGTGATGTATGGCGACAAAGGAGAAGTTCCAACCGAAGAATATATTATCCCCATTGGTAAGGCCGACGTAAAAAGAGCCGGCCGTGATGTTACCATTGTCTCTTATAACAAGATGATGAAAGTAGCACTGGCTGCAGCCGATGAACTGGAGAAAGAGGGTATCAGCGCCGAAGTAATAGACCTGCGTACCATCCGCCCGCTCGACTGGCACACGCTGGTAGAAAGCGTAAAAAAGACCAATCGCATGATCGTGGTGGAGGAGCAATGGCCCATGTGTTCTGTTTCATCAGAGATCGCTTACCGTATTCAAAAAGAAGCTTTCGATTACCTGGATGCGCCGGTATTGCGTCTTACCGCTGCCGATGCCCCGCTGCACTATGCTCCCAACCTGGTAGCCGCAGCCCTTCCGGATGTTCCCCGCACCATCAAGCTGGTGAAAGAAGTGATGTACATGAAGAAGTAATTAGTCAATTTGTCAATTGGTCAATGAGCCAATGTATGATGACGGATGGCGAATGACGGATGACGGATGACGGATGGAAGAAGTAATTCGCCAATTAGTCAATTGGTCAATGAGCCAATGTTTGATTACGGATGGCGAATGACGGATGACGGAAGGAAGAAGTAATTCGCCAATTAGTCAATTCGACAATTGGTCAATCACTGTTGTCCGGGGAAAGTGTCGAAGTCCAACCTATCAAGCTGAAATAATCATCTTTTTGCCACTTTTTGAGAAATGAGCCCCCTCTTGGTGAGCTATACCTTACCCAAATTTGGGATGCTGATAAGTTTTTCATACATATCGGCGGCGTCACAGACTCTTTGATAGCCGAGCCATACAGATTTTAATCCTGGTGGTCCATCTGATTTTCTACCCAGATGTCCTCCGAGCTTTCCAATCCAGCTTACTGCATCTGCTAATGAAGGTGGCTTTGTGGGTAGTTCGGTCACTGGCTGCGTTAACAGGTAGAGAGCTATCCATTGTTCTTTAGTCAATACAATTTCACAACTGATATTGGGATTTTCTCTTGCGTGATACACCATTTGCATAATACGCATGGCTGCAATACTGTATACATAGATTGCTTTCTGCAAAGAACTGGCTTGATGAAGTTGAAGCTCTTCAATCTTCGTTCCGCTTTTCAATACATAATGGAATCGTTCGATTAACCACCGATAACAATACCATCTCACACACTGCAACGCTTCTGCTACCGTGTTAATGGTCAGTGTTGTTAGAAGTTTCCAATGCAAGGGCCCCTGCTGCCAGCTTTTCAGATCCGATACCTGTTTTAATTCTATGGCAGTCATCTCCACACTTTCATACTGATTGTTACTGTGTGCCGGTCTTAATATCTCTACCTGGCGATAACGTATTTCCACTTCAATAGCTTCGGTTTTCTTTCCTGTTTCATCGGGTATAGACAGTTGCATTCGGGCGGATTCCTCCTGCTGGCCGATGGCATCCCAAAGGGCATTTCCATCCTTTAATTTTCGAGGATGCTTGGCTCTTACCAATAATTCCGTATTGGGCTCGTAGGCACAGAAAAACAATTCAAATATATCGGCCTCCCGGTCTGCAATATGTATTTTCTGTATCCCATCACCCAACAACTCATTGACCGCTGTAATCCCCTTATACCAGTGATAGCTCTCTTTATCTTCAAAAGCGGTTTGTCTACGCCGCCTGGCCTTTCCCAACTCTTCAATCGGACGAGTAAAACTCTGTTGATATAACAGGGAAAGAGGGATGCCCTCTGTACTCACTGCGATGCTGCTAAAGGCGATAATGCCTGATCCCTCTTTACTGGCTAAATAACCCAGCCCCTCGGCTTGCAAATCGTTATAGCTGATATGTGAAAAATCGTGAGCAATAAGCACTTGAGATAAATCTCCAATCTGGCTGCTCCCATAAAACGCCAGCGCCTTTTGTAGCCCTTCCACAGTCACATCCTTATTTTTAAAAAACTCATAGGTTGCCTTGGTATCATACCAACTTCCGCTTTGCTTGGGTATACTGCTGCCAGGACTTCGGCTAACATTATTTATAATCGTCGCTAATCGTTCCGTACGACGTATATCGCCCATGTCTACCTCTCCTAAATCCTTGATGGTAATTTTATGCATTACAACAT
>JBGAHR010000098.1:0-9741 GCA_044226045.1 Chitinophagaceae bacterium | reverse complement strand
AGTGCGGCAGCTTTTGCATTGGTATTGTCGCCCATTGTCAGGTACACTTTGGCGAGCAAAGCCTTGGCGGCATACTTGCTGAACTGGGAAGAGTTGGTATACTTCGTCATCAGCGTATAGGCAGCATTCAGATCGGCAATGATGAGCGCATATACATCGCTCACTTTATCACGACCTGGTTTGAAATCGGCATTGTAGCTTGTAACAATGGGAACACCAGGTGCATTGGGATCATCGGTATAAGGCTTGGCGAAGTAGCGAACCATGGTAAAATAAGCCAGAGCCCGTATACAACGCGCCTCTCCTTTATACTGGTCAACGTTGGCATTGCTGGCAACCGGAGAGTTGATGATGTTGTTTGCACGGAGGATGTCGTTATAAGCCGCAGTCCAGAAACCTAATACGTTACCATCAGTAGTGTTAAACGTATAGTTATTGTAAAGGGTATAACGGTTGGTGTTCAGCGAATGTTGATATGCGTTATCAGCCATTACATCTCCGATAATGGGAATGGTTCTTCCCCAATAATCCACGTTACGCATACCGGCATAGGCTCCACGGAGCGCCACCTGCAGGTCGGCTTCTGTAGCCAGCGCCTGATCAGGTGTGAGTGATGTAGGCGGAGAAAGTTCAATAAAACTTTTCTTACAGGAAGTGAATAATACCGCAAGGGTCATCAGCACTATTCCGCCATTTTTTATTTTCTGTATCATTAGTAGTAGTATTAAAATTTAGAATGAAATATTAACACCAGCTGTCACAGTCTTGGGTATATACACGTTCAGGTTGGTAGCGCTGGTAGTACCCTGTTCCGGGTCGAAAGGAAGGTTATCATCTTTAACCCATGTCAGGATGTTTGTACCGCGTACATAGAAATAGAGTGTGTTGATCTTGAATTTAGACAACACATCTTTGGGCAAACGGTATCCAAACTCGATGTTACGTACACGTACGAAATCACCTTTGCTCATCCAGAAGGTAGAAGCGCTCTGGAAGCTTCTGTTACCACCATATACATATTTAGGAATATCGGTAACCTGTCCGGGCTTGGTCCAGCGGTCGAGAACGCGGGCAACTTTGTTATAAGTGCCGCCAAAGCCGGCGCCCAGATAGTAGCTACCCCATGTATCATATACATAGTTGCCGAAGTTGTAATACAGCTGCACTTCGAGCTCAAATCCCTTGTATGCAAAACGATTGGTCAAAGAACCGAAATACTTGGGCAGTGCGTTACCTCTCAACACCCTGGCATTGGCGCTCGGATACGTGTTGGTAGTTGTAGTGAGCGTAGTGTCTTTATACCACAGCGGATCTCCATTGGCGGGGTCAACACCTGCATACACTCTCTGGAAGAATGTTCTGTAGGCTACACCCTGGCGGATAATGAAGTTACCATCTGCGATATCATTACCACCCGGCAAACTTGTTACCTTGTTTGTGTTTGTAGCGAAATTGAAGTCAAAGTTCCAGCTGAAATCTTTCGTCTGAACAGGTACCAGTCCGAGAGTGATTTCAACACCTGAGTTCTTCATCGCACCGATGTTACGAGTTGCAGAAGAGAAACCGCTGGTTCTGGAAAGAGGAACGTTCAACAGCAGGTCTTCAGATTTACGCGTGTAATAGTCGGCGCTCAGGTTTACTCTTCCTTTCCACAGGCTGATATCGATACCCACATTGAAAGGCTTGTTCAATTCCCATGTCAGGTTGGAGTCACCCACGTTAGAAGGTGAGCTACCGGGAGCCTGGTTATAGTTTGCACCATATCCGTAGAGCGGAAGCCAGTCGTAGTTTCCGATGCCGGCGTTACCATTCACCCCATAAGAAGAACGGAGTTTCAACTGGTTGATCATATTTACATCTTTCAGGAATGCTTCCTGATCGATATTCCATGATCCACCCACTGACCAGAAGTTACCGTACTTGTTGTTCAGACCGAAGCGGGAAGAACCGTCTCTGCGGAAGCTTCCGGTCAGTACAAACCTGTTCTGGTAGTTCAGGGTTGCAGAGGAGAACTGTGCCAGGAACGAATAGTCAGAAATTGTTGCTGAAGCAGTGATTGGTTTTGCACCTGCTGCAGGATAGGTCAACAGAAGTGTTGGTGGATAGTCCTGAGACTGGAGAGAGGAGAAATATCCGGAAGACTTCTGAGACTCATAACCCAATTGGAGGTTAAGAGAGAGATCTCCATTTCTCATCAGGTTTTGCTGCCAGTCGAGGGTATTGGTCCAAACCCAGTTATAATAACGGGTGTAATAAGAGAATGCACGACCGTTTGATGCCTGACCATCGCCATGGAAGGGGTTGTTATACTGATCTTCTTCCAGGATGTTATAGTCGGCGCCATAAGCAGTCTTGAATTTAAGATTATTGAGGATCTTATATTCAAGTGTAAGGCCACCACGCAAGCTGGTCTGACGAAGGAAACGCTTGTCCAGAACTGTCAGCGCGATGGTATTGTGCAAGCCACCCAGGGCAGCTGAAGTAAGGTTGAATGATCCATCAGGATTGTATGCATTCCTGGAAGGCAGCAGGAAATAAGAAGACAACACCGGGTTACCGAATGCACCACCGGCCAGAGGAGCACGCTGGTTTACAAAACCACCATTCAGATTAGCAGTGATAGTAAGCTTGTCGTTTGGCCTGTGCTGGATCTTGATATCTCCGTTGGTTCTTTTCAACTTGGAGTTGATGGTAGTTCCTTCCTGGATAAAATGTCCGGCAGACAGGAAGAAATTGGTACGCTCGTTACCGCCCTGCGCGCTGATATTATACTGCTGCTGGGTAGCATGGTCGTTACGGGTATTTCTGTACCAGTTAAAGTCATTTCCGTTGTTATAACCAAGACCGGCCAGGGTTGAAGCCTGCTGGGCAGGAGTAGCACCGGCATTCACCAGACCTTCACTTGTAACGGTGAAATAGTCAGCGGCATTCAGCGGAATGTATTTGCTGTTCTCGTAAGCAATGCTGCTCTGACCCACTTCCGTATCGAAACGGAAAACAGTCTTTCCTGAACGGCCTTTCTTGGTGTTAACGATAATTACCCCGTTGGCAGCACGGCTACCATAAATAGACTGGGAAGCTGCATCTTTCAATACAGTGATTGATTCAATGTCGTTGGGGTTCAAAGTACTTAACAGGTTGGCCGTAGTCTGAAGACGGGAAGCATCACCTGTATTGATGGGAATTCCATCTACAACCCACAAAGGAGCTGTGCTGGCAGTGATAGAGCTTACACCACGAATCAGGATCGCCTGGCTGGCACCCGGCTGACCGGAAGCAGCAACAGATTGCAAACCTGCTACGTTACCCTGTAAAGCTTTATCAACAGAAGTGAATGGCCTGTTTTCGATGTCGGCAGCCTTTACCACTCCTACTGCACCTGTAAGGTCAGCTTTTTTCTGAGTACCGTAGGCTACAACAACTACTTCATTCAAAGCCTTCTCTTCATTTTTCAGGCTCACATCAAAATTGGTTTTGTTACCAATAGTCAATTCCTGGGCAGCCATGCCAACCGCAGAAATCACCAAGGTGCGAGCTGAAGGTGGAACCGAGAGAGAGAAACTTCCATCATCTTTGGAAGTGGTTCCAATGGTAGTGCCTTTAACGAGAACAGAAGCATTGGGGATCGGAAGTCCGTTTGCATCTGTTACTTTACCGGTAATAGTCCGGTTCTGAGCGAGCAACTGTCCTGTAAACAGGAGTATGCCCGCCAGGAGCAAGAACAATTTTCTCATTTGCAACAGTTTTGTTTGTTAAATAACATTAGCCAACCCAAAAGGTTGCCCATCCATAAAAGGACAGCGAATTTATTCTACTGGCTGCATTTAAACCAAATATATCCTTGCGAAAAAGGAAAAAATTACAGGGCTTTCAATATTAGAAATTCTAATATGCGGTATAAAAGAATTATACCTTATACAATTTTTTGAAAATGAATTATTTAACCCTTTTTTGTTTGGACCGGACCAACGACAATAACAATGCTGGCAGAAATATCAAATTGGTTAATGTAGCCATGACCAAAGTGAGTGAGGTGAGCCATCCCAGCGCCTTGGTTCCACCGAAGCCGCTGAAACAGAAAATTACAAAGCCGGCAATCAACACCAGAGACGTATAAACAATACTGATTCCGGTTTTATGGATGGTTTCTATAACAATATTTTCGGGAAGTTTCTGGCTTAGCTTCAGTTCCTGTTTATAGTTCACCAGGAACCGGATGGTTATATCGATGGCTATACCCAGTGCAACAGAGAATACCAATACCGTTGAGGGCTTAATGGAAATTCCAACCCATCCCATCACTCCGGCTGTTACCAGCAAGGGTATTATATTAGGTATGAGGGAGCTCAACAAAATACGGAATGACCGAAACAGGTAAAGCATACAAAGAGCGATCAATAAAAACGCCCAGAATATACTTTCTTTAAGGCCGTTGATAATAAAACTGCTGCCTTCGAGAAAAGTGATACTGGTACCGGTAAAATCAACATGATAATGGGCACTGTCAAATAATTTATTGCTGCTGTCCTGTATCGACTGTACAATTTGCGGCAGTCGGATACTTCCCACATCGGCCATATTCACACTGATCCGGGCATATTGCCGGCTGGAGTCCATAAACGACCGGATAATCCGGGTGAAATTATTGGCTTTCCCGGAGCTATCATCGCCCTTACTGCCGAGGTATTGTGCCAGGAATGCGAGGTCAAATCCATTGGGCAACCCGTAAGTGGTACTGTCGCCATCATAATAGGCCTGCCTGGCAAACTTCATACCTTCTACTATCGACAGCGGCCTGGCCATTTCAGGTTGTGCGGCGATATAGGCAGACAGGGAATCGATCTTGGCAAATGTTTGAAGAATATTCCGACGCAGCCCGTTCTTTTGTTTGGTATCTACAATGATCTCGAGCGGCATTACTCCCTTAAAGTGCTTTTCGAAAAATTTGAGATCTGTATAGATCCGATCCGTTTGCGGAAGATCATCTACAATAAATCCCTGCGATTTCAACCGGGTCATTCCAACAATTGAAAATACCAGGACCAGTCCGGTAACGGCGTAAATGATTCTTTGATGATGAAGGCTCCATATTTCGATACGGTCTAACAAAGCCAGCAACCATTTATTATCCAGGTATTTTGTATGCCTTGTTTTGGGCGTGGGCATGAAACTGAGCGCTACCGGAATAATGATAACCGAAATAAAAAACAAGGCCATGATATTAATACCGGCTACGATCCCAAATTCCTTCAGGATGGCGCTCTTGGTGAGCGCAAACACGGCAAAGCCGATGGCAGCTGTTATGTTACAGAAAAGCGTAACAATTCCCATTCGGCTTACCATCTCTACCAGGGCGGTTTCTTTGTGCCCGGTATCTTTATAGGAGGTATGATACTTGGTCAGGAAATAAATGCAGTTTGGAACGCCAATCACCACTACCAATGGCGGAATTAGGGCATTGAGCAGGGAAATCTTGTAGCCGAGTAAATGAATCGTGCCGAGGCTCCAAACCACACCAATCAACACCACACTAAGGGAGAGCGACATGGCCTTAAGACTCCGGAAAAAGAGCAGCAGGATAACGGCAGAAAGAATGATGGACCCGGCGAGGAACCAGCGCATTTCATTGGCGATCTTGGTGGCCATATTGGTCCTGATCATCGGCAGGCCACTGAAATGCATCTCCGTTTGCTGTGATTGCCCGAATTCATTGCCGGCATCTACAATCTCTTTCACCACATGGTTTCTCGCTTTCGAGTTAAGCGTATCCTTGTTAATTCGGATACCCATCAGGTAGGTATGTGATTCCGGATTGTATAAAAGTCCCCGATAAAAAGGCAGCGAACGAAAAACCTGCGCGCAACTATCCAGCTCGGACTGGCTCAGGGTTCTATCGGGAAAAACAGTAAAGGCTCTCAGCCTTTCACCTACTGTATCCTTTACAAGGTTCGTTGCCGCAGGAATATTCAGCACATCTTCAACAGCATTGATCGTTTTGATCTTTTTTACCAGCGCACTATACGCATTGAAGAAGCCGGCATCAAAAAATTTCTCCGATTGCACACCAATAACCATCATGTTGCCATCTTCCCCGAATCGCTGGCGGAAAGCCTGGTAAACGATATACTTGGGATTGTCTGTCGGGATCGCCCTGGTAAATTCATAGCTCAATTCCACTTTTGATGCCTGCCAGCTCATAAAGGCGGTTGCGGCGATCACGGCTGCCAATAAAGCCCATCGGTTCTTCAGGATGAATCTGCCCAGGTTTGCCCACATAGATATCGTTCTGTTGTTGTTGAAAATGGGAACAAAGAAACTTAATTTCACCCGCTTAGGAAAGAACAAATTTTACCCGGCCGATCCGGTATCTTTGAAATTATGTTTCGCACCCTGCTTATTGCATGCCTGTTGATGGCCGGTATTTACCTGCCGGATCGAACAACGGCTCAACCCATTGGAAGCTGGACCGACCACCTGCCCTACTCCCAGGCGATACAGGTAGTGGAAAGCATGGATAAGATTTGGTGCGCCACCTCACTCAGCCTCTTTTCCATTGACAAAGATGAAAACAGCATCGACCGATGGAGCAAGGTAAACGGACTTTCAGAAACCGGCGTGAGTTGCATAGCGGCACAAAGCGGTTCTTCCCTTATCGTTGTCGCCTACCGGAACAGCAATATTGATGTCTTAAATAATGGAATTGTTAAAAACATCAGCGCCCTTAAAAACAGCCAGCTACCAGGCAATAAAACGGTCTCGCATATCCTTATACAACAAAACCTGGCTTATCTGTCAACAGCCTTCGGTATTGTAACCCTTGATCTCAGCAGGCTCGAAGTCAAAGACACTTATATTATCGGGTCGGGAGGTAACAGAACCGGAGTCTTTCAGACTGTTCGATCCAATGACTGGCTCTATGCTGCCACTACAGAAGGGTTGAAGAGATGCGATCTGAGCACATCCAATCCTTCAGACTACAGGAGCTGGGAACTGGTAAGCGGCCAATCGGGTCTCCCTGCGGGCCCCGCTGACCAGGTTACGACGATTAACAATCAATTACTGACATTGATCCGCGACTCCCTGTATCTGCAAAATGGCAACAACTGGAGTCTGCTGTTTACCAATGGCAAAAAAATAGACAATATAACCTCATCAAATAACCGAATACTTGTTGCGCAGAAAGGAGTGGCGCCCGCCATCCTCTCACTCACTGTTGGCGGACAGGTTGATCAAACGCTCCAGGATCCTCAGTATATCCGTTATCCGAGGCAGGCAATATTAGTCGGTACCCGGTACTGGATCGCAGACAGCCTCAGCGGCTTATCGGTTTTTAACGGCAACTCCTTTACTTCCTATGTCCCCAACTCACCCTATTCCATAACCAAAGGAGCGCTTGCCATTACACCCGGATTGTTGCTTGCTACTTCCGGGGAACTAACCGGAAATGGGCAGCCGGCTAACAACAGGAATGGCTTCACCTTAAAAATTGATAACAACTGGCAGAATTATACCCCTCGCAATCTGCCGGCACTCGACAGTCTTCCGGATCTGGTTGCCGCAGCCATTTCTCCCGATGGGACTTCCTATTGGCTGGGTTCTTTTGGCGGGGGATTGATGCAGGTTGCCGGCAATAACGTTACGGTCTACAAACAAAATACCGTTTTCCAATCTTCCGGCAGCTATCAAATCAGCGGACTGGCTTTTGACAGCCAGCAACAACTGTGGGTAACCAATTATGGTGGCAACCCTTCATTACAGGTAAGAAAAACCGACGGTAGCTGGAAATCATTTGCGGTTCCATTCCCGATTCAGAACAATGCGGTCGGGTCGATCCTGGTGGACGACTACGACCAATTATGGATCCAGACATTTTTTGCACAGGGCTTATTGGTATATAGTCCGGGTAGTGCCATTGATAATCCTTCGGATGACAGGTGGCGATGGTTGAGAACCGGAACCGGAAATGGAAACCTGCCTGATAATACTGTCAATTGCGTTGTAAAGGACAAAAATGGTCTGATATGGATCGGCACGCAACAAGGTATTGGTATCATTCCCTGTACACAGGAAGTGTTTGGCACCAATGCCTGTGAGGCAATTCTGCCGGTGGTACAGCAGGATAATTTCGCGGGATACCTGTTTCGCGACGAACAGGTGCAATGCATGGCAGTGGATGGCGCGAACAGAAAATGGGTCGGCACCAAAAATGGTGTTTGGCTGATCAGCGCGGATGGCGATAAAACAATTGAAAGATTCAATGTCAGCAACAGCCCCCTTCCCGACAATGATGTAATTCGGATAGCCATTGACGGTAAAACCGGAGAGGTATATTTTGCCACTGCCAAAGGAATGGTTTCCTGGAAAGGAACTGCTACTGAAGGAGGAACACAAAACCAGGATGTACTGGTATTTCCCAACCCGGTGCCACCTGGCTATTACGGATCGATTGCCATTCGGGGACTGGTGAGCAACGCCATTGTAAAGATCACCGAAACCGATGGCCGACTGGTGTACCAGACCCGGGCTCTTGGTGGTCAGGCAGTGTGGAATGGCCGCAACTACAAAGGCCAGTTGATATCATCCGGCGTTTACCTCGTATTCGTAAGCACTGATGACAAGAAGGAAAAAATGGTCACTAAAATCGTCTACATAAAGAAATAATCTTGTCTTCCACACTTCATCATACAAGAGGTATTGTACTGCGTTCGGTCAAATACGGCGAAACCAGTCTGATTGTATCGATCTATACAGAGCTGTTCGGATTGCAATCATACCTGGTCAACAATGTTCGGACCTCCACCAAAAAAGGAAGTGGCAAAGCCAACCTGTTTCAGCCTTCGGCCATTCTTGAACTGATCGTTTATCACAACGATTTAAAGAATCTGCAGCGAATAAAGGAATTCAAATGGGCGGTACTATATCAACATGTTTTATTTGAGGTGATCCACAACAGCGTGGCGCTGTTCATGATCGAGTTGGTAAACAAGACCATCCGTCAGCCGGAGGCCAATCCTGATCTATATTATTTTATCGAAGATGCCCTGGTACATCTTGACCGAAGCAGTGATACCGTTGTAGCCAATTACCCGGTTTATTTCTCCTCGCACCTCGCCAGCTTTTTTGGATTTCGCATCAGCGATGAATACAGTGAAACACATCATTATCTCGACTTGCAGGAAGGCGCCTTTGTGTCTGAAAGACCTGTTCATCTGCATTATCTCGACGAACCCTATAGTTTCCAGGCCGCCCAATTCATGAAAGCCCAGCAACCTGTCGACCTTGAAGAAATAAAAATCAACCAGGAAAAAAGAAGAAAACTCCTCGAAGCCTATATCCTGTTCTATCAACTACACATCCCCGAATTCGGCATGATGAAGACGTTGCCGGTGTTGCAGGAAGTGTTGTGACGTTTTGCGTTTATCGTTCCTCAGACGAGTCTTATCCGCCGAAGGCGGAGGACTCGTCCGGAGAGATACCGACAAATGCGGTTTTTTGGTTTGAGGTTTCCCTTTCTCTTTCCCTTTCCGCTCTCACTCCCGCTCCCGCTCGGTTCCTCCTCAGACGAGTCTTATCCGCCGATTGCGTTTGTCGTTTCACGTTTATGGTTTCACATTCCTCAGACGAGTCATATCCGTCGCAGGCGTTTATCGTTTCACGTTTCAGGTTTAACGTTCCTCAGACGAGTCTTATCCGCCGAAGGCGGAGGACGCCCAAAGTTTATCGTTTCACGTTTCAGGTTTA
>JBGAHR010000097.1:0-9781 GCA_044226045.1 Chitinophagaceae bacterium | reverse complement strand
GGTACCCTGCTTAAATGAAATTCCGTCCTGGCTACGCTTACTCATTCGCCTTCCTGATATTATCCAACTCAGCCTCAGCCAGACCGAGTGTGGCTAATACCGTTAAAATAAACTCCGTCTTTCTTTTGGAGTACCCCACCCTGGTCATTCCGGGCTGGTTGACGAGATCCATCTTTGCTGTAGACACGAATTATGAGAATATGCGAATTATACGAATTACGCGAATTAGGCGAATTATACGAATGGTGTGTCCCTCTTCTCCCATGGGGGTGGGGGGGGGTGAGGGTCGACCATCAGCGTGAAGGAAATTAGTCAACGAGCGAATTGGTTAATTAAGGGCTCAACTCCATTGACTGATTTACTAATTGTCAAATTGGATTATTCAACGTTCTTATTTCTCTCCATCATTCTTACTCCCTAATCAACCCTGAACGAAATGTGTTTATTGTTTCAGGTATAACCTTTATCGTTGTGGCAATTCATGGATAATTCACCATTGGCACATTCATTAATTCACTCATTGGCAATTTTATCCGTAATTCGTAATTAACCAACTGGTCGCAGGAAAAATAGTGTTTTACCTCAACTTCTCTGCTTGTACAACTCTTCTCTTTGCCGGTTCCGTTCTTCGAGTTGTCGCTGTATTTCCATTTCTCTGAGCTTTTCAATTTCCAGGAGCCGTTCCTTACTATCCGAATTCCTGGTGGATTCCTGAACTTTTTCGAGCGTCTCTTTCCTCTTTTCCACATCACCGAGCTCGGCATTTCTCTTTTCTTCGATTTTCGCTTTTTCCTGTTCTCCCAGTTTTTTAAGCTCATTCAACTTCTGCTCCTTTTCCTGTCCCTCAAGCCGTTTCTCTATCTGCTCGGTCTGCATCCTGAGCGCCTTCTCTGTCGATTCGAGCTTCTTATCGTATTTCTCATTGATTTGATTCGCACTCTTCGCGTACTCTTCAGAAAGTTGTTTAATTATCAGGTTTGACCTGGAATCGTTTTCACGATTCTCTATTGCAGCAAATTCCTTCATCTGATTTTCCTTCAGCAGCCTATGTTCTTCACTGAATTTCGCAGCCATCTCCGGCGATTGTTCGCCGGTCCGGCGAATCTCGTCAACCTGATGGTTACTAAGTTTAGCAAGCGCCTCATCATGCTTATTATACATGTTAGTAAACTCCTGGTCATAGGCCTTTCTTGATTCTCTCATTTCGGGCGTTATCTCTGGCATTATTGAATTTTCAGGGGTCATGTTTTCATGCTTTGGAAGCATTTCCGTCTGCTCCTTTCCAGGAAACTTTTCGGCTATGAAGTCTTTTATGGATTCGACCTTTTCATTTACCCAACCTTTCACAAATGCCTCGGTGGCTTCATGGTTCCTTATTGCATTAATACCGATCACCGCGATATTGGCTGCCGCGCCCCCTACTACAGGGTCGGCAATTCCCTCAAGCCCAAAATGATCTGCCAGCTTTTCAGCAGCCGTTTCTGCTATTTCCGTGCGTGTTTCAATTTTACTCTCGATCACATGTTCCTTTTCGATGGCGATCTTTTCCTGAACCTCCTTCAATTCCGTCTTGAGTTTCCAACATTGATTGACAGCGGTATGCTGCTCTACAGAATTCTCTTTGGCTTCTTTCGCCTGATCCTCCAGGGCCTTTATCTGCTCCTGGAGCGATTTCTCCTGTTGTTGCCATTCTGCCAATTGCTTGTTTGGTGTGCTCATTTTAAAATGCCTAAGCCATTTTCGTTTATTAATGACCGGTTAACAGGTCGGTCTAATTCGAGCTCTGATAATGAAACTTCTTCTGCACCTTCGCTGGTTTTGTATTGGAAGCAAGCACCAATACGGTGTCTTTGTAAGCTGGGCCGGCTAGTTCAAGTGGCTCCACCAGCTTTTGTCTGGTCGCGTCAAGCGGACCATCCCTGAATCCGAGCTGATCCGACAATTTTGTGGCCAACTCATCATTGAGTGGAACATTCATAAATGTTCTTACTACACAGCTTCCCAATAATCCCTCCGGATTTGGATAGGCTTCTTTCAACTGGCCATAGCTTTGCGCGAACATCCAGAGTTTAATGCCATACTGACGACCTACATTCAATGCTTCATCAATCGGAGGCATCTTTTTCAATCTTGGCAGTTCGTCTAACATAAATAAAACGGGAGTCGCATCTCTGCCGGGCAGTTGACTGGTCAGCATCCGGATATGCTGGGCAATAAATACACGCAATATCGATAGATAGGAGTCAATTTCGGAAGGGTTAATACAGATATAAACAGTTGCTTTGGCGTCTCGAAGGTCAAGCGGATTCCAGTCAGATTTCCGGGTTATTTTTTCTATCCGTTCCCCTTGCCAGGTGCTCAGGCTGCTCTGGGCTGCTTTCAAAACACCGTCTTTGGTTTTTGGTTCCATAGTAGCCAGCGCATGACCGGTTCTCCTCATCGCGCCAACCAGCACATTCGTCTTCATAACATCCAACATCTCTTCATAGCCTATTCCATACAAAATATCAATTACCTTACTCATTGGCCTTTCATCAGCCGGGTTGTACTGACAGACATATGCAATGGCAGAAGTCAGAACATCTCTGGCCATATTCTCCCAAAAAGGATCTGACGCTCCTGAAGGAACGATCATCATATCGGCGAGGAACCTGGAATCTTCCCAAACAAATTCTGTATCCTGCCGGATGAAAACCAGCGGGTTGTAATTATGACTATCAGATGGGTTGAGCGGACTGAATTTGTACACCGGACCCACATTTTCCGAACGCCATTTACCGGTTGTGTCGAAAATCTCTCCTTTAACATCCAGCACAAGAGCGCCGCCCTTCCAACTCATCATATTGGGCAATACAAAACACTGCGTTTTGCCAGAGCCCGGTGGTGCAATGGTAATCAGAGAACCCTCCCCTCCATAAGAAAGAACACTTTTATTGTCGCTCAATTGGCCCAACACCACCCTGAATTGACTCTCTCCATTAAATATACTGTCCTTTAAATCTTCATCAGTTAACCAGGCTCCTCCTCCATGTAAACGGTCGACTATTTCTTTAACGATAGCAGGAGGCTGATCATTGGATTTAAGTTTTTGCAGGATTTTCATGAGGTTAGTAATGGCACTGTCAACCGATGCTCCTAAGGTGCTCTGCGAAAACCTGACAATAGTATCATTATCCTTGAAACAATTTTCATTCATATAGGTGATGGCTTCACTATTGTCCTCAGCTTTCGCGATTGCCTGGTAATAATGCTTCCAGCCTCTGTTATCAAGAGAAGCCTTTCCGTTTCCATTCACAAAAGCGAAAAGATAGTATCCAAATGCCTCGGCAGAAATCAGGTTTTCATTGAACAGCAGGAAAGCAGCTCTCAAAAATTCGCGCTCTTTCGGTTCCATGATAGAAAGATTCCTTGTCTGATCGATCCAGATATCATGGTCGACCGACCTGTACTTGTATTGATAGAAAAGATGCGATTTGATGGTGCTTTGCTTTCTCTCGAATATTTCCTTAATATTTTTTTCTCTTTCTTCTTTTGTAGATCCGAAAGAATTAAAGTAGTCAATGTTCCTTTTTCTAAGAGAATCCTGATAAACACTTCTGTCTTCTTTGTTTTTCTTAAGCCTGAAATAAAAGTAGACGATAACAGCAGGAATTGACAACCAGAACGAAATAAAGTAACCAACAGCTAAAGCTCCGGCGAGAACGAGGAGAACTTCCCCGCCTTTCATTTTTTCTCCCATATATAGCAGTATTAAGGTGTTTATGACCTGACTCACCTATTGGATCGTAAGAGTCGTTCAAAGGAGTTGGGGAAATAGGCTAGGGCAGGAATTTGAGACAAGCTGAAACTTAATTTAGAAAATAAGTTTAATATACAGAAATAAAACTCTCCTGACATTCCTGTCAGGAAGCCGGAATGAGACATATACCCGAAAAGCTTTTAGATTTTTCGATTATATATACGATATTTATTTTATGCGATTTGCTTTGGTGAGTTTACCAGGGTTCAGTTTTGGCTCAGAAACTTTTGAAGTGTTGCGCTTATTCACGCTATGATTGAAAGCAGGACGCAAAGAAAAAGCAGGCGATCGTTAGATGGTTTCGCGTTTCAGGTTTATCGTTTCAGGTTTATCGTTTCAGGTTTATCGTTTCACGTTTATCGTTGGTTGGTGGTTTTCGGTTTGCTGTTTGCTGTTTCTCTTTCCCTTCCTTAGACGAGTCTTATCCGCCGAAGGCGGAGGACTCGTCCCGAAGAAACTGCTATTACTCGGTGAGTGTGCGTTTATCGTTTCAGGTTTTTCGTTTCACGTTTATCGTTGGTTGGTGGTTTTCGGTTTGCAGTTTGCTGTTTCTCTTTCCGTTTCCCTTTCTGTTTCTCTTTCCGTTTCTCTTTCTCTTTCCCTTTCTGTTTCTCTTTCCGCTCTCACTCCCGCTCCCGCTCCGTCTGCCGCTCCGTCTGCCGCTTCCGCTCCGACCCTTGCTACCTTGCGACTATCGAAATAACGGGGCCAAGAATGCTGTACCGGGTGAGAGGTTTGTCATTGACTTTCATTTTTCTTATCATTTCATATTCTCCCTTCTCTAAAATTTTCTTACCGGCAAAATCAACTTTGATTTCCAAAAAAGGAAAAGCGCTGGTAAGAAGTCTGTCGTCCTTGTCTTTTATCAAAAATGCCGCATTAAGATAATCACCTAAAAACTCGGCCACATTGTACTTTTTCATGGCAATGTCTGTACCACTCTCCCCATTACTGATGGCATTGTACCAGATACATTTATCCTGGAAATCCACCACCACCAGCACAGAATACTTGTCCGCGTTCAAATGCAAAATCTTGTAGCTATTGGCCAGCCTGTCAGATTGAATGGAAATTTTTGCATTCTCGACCTTATCGTCGCTGAAGGTAATATTATACATCAGCGGCTTGGATTGACACAACTGAGCATACAGTTTCCTGGCACCCTGATCGGTACTTTTAGACATATCATTACAAATAGAGATAACCTGGTTATTCCCTGCAAGCCTCGCCTCAATCATATCCTTAAAAACTGTCTCTTCATTCTCACCCAGTGCGTTTCTTGCAATACCCCGAATACGGTAAACATTGGAATTGGGCTCGGTCATACCGAACTTCAATGATGCATTCAGGTCCTCAATGATGGAATTCAGCGTGGCAGGGTCTTTCGTTTGGTTATTACTGATCTGATCCCAGTTCGCAAAAGCCCTGACCATATAGGCTTGTCCGTTGAACCGATAATATTTTAGCGCCTCGGTAGCCCGGGAGGCCGCCGATTCATATTGCTCATTGACAGACAAATCAATTGCTTTTTCTAATAGGTATCTCGAATGCTCAAACGAATCCGCCGCGGAGGTAATACCATATTGACCTTTTGCTGCCGGCATCGCAAATCCGAAAATTATCAGTGTTCCAAAAATGATTCTGCTCATAGTCAGTTATAATGTTGAAATGAAATATTTCAGTTTATTGATAAAATCCTTCAGCAGGTACTGCCGGTTATCATTTAAGAGTTCTTTGTTAAGCCTAATAACTCCCTTATTACTTCTCTTCAGAGTGGTATACCTCCAAAGACCTGTCTTCTTGTATAAATCTTCATCATACTCGTTTAGAGTAGTACCAAATACGCCATCTGCTCCGGAAAACTCAAGCAACAGCTCATCCGCAGTCTCTTTTACTACAAACGAATTGGTGTCGATCTTTTTCAGGAAAATAAAATCGTCGGTATAGGAAGATTGATTGGTAAAAGCTCCTTTTACCACTAAAGAAAAATACCCGTCTTCGTTGCAGGTGGTTTTATCGGCATCATAATTCCCATGCCTTTGAATAAAATAGGCCAGGCCGGCAATGGTCCTTATGTTAAAGAACCGATCATTCGGATCTCTGTTGACCGTATTGGAGGAAAGATCGTTCGGATAGAGTACACGTACCGCAACATCGGACGACCTTCCGGATACGATCCGCCCGATACTCTCCATGAAATCTCTTAAAATATACTGCTTGTTCTCATCGTACAGGTCTCGGTCAAGACTAATCAATCCTTTGTCAAAAAACACGTCGGATCTTAGCTTGCCATTGCGATAGTATTTATTCTGAACAACTCCGCTTCCTTTAAAATGGATCGATATCTCACTGCCGGAAGTTCCAACGACCAGGGAAGACAAATCGATCTTCTTCAGGTCGGTAAAAATTTCATAGTACTGGTTGGGGTAGTTTCGATAAGTGTAGACCAGTTTTAAAATGCCGTTGTCACTAATGGAGGATCTGTCGGCATTTACTTGACCCTCAGTATTACCTCCCCTTCCATGCACGAGTATGAAATGTAATATATCCGAATAGGATTTCACCGGAAAATAACCATCGCTTGCACTGGCGCCACTCCTGTCGTCGGACAGTGATTCAATCGGAATACCGGCCCTGGCTTCGCTGTTACTTCTCTGGCTCTCCAAATCCTGTTCCCGCCTTCTTTTTTCCTCCTCATTCTTTCGCTGCATATCATTCACCACCGAATTCGTAATATCATCAATGCTTTTATTGAAATTATTAAGAGCTTCATTGGTTTTCCTCGTTTGCGCTTCGCTGTTCCTCCTGATTTCTTCCATTTTTCTGTCGGCTTCCTGTTGTGCGGCTCTTTGCCTTTCCAATTGTTCCCGTCGTCTTTTTTCCGCTTCCTCCTGCTGCTTTTTGAGTTGCTGCCTTTTTAACTCTTCTTCTTTTTCCTTTTCGCTGTTGGCGGGTTTAGGATAATATATTTCTGAAGTTCCATTGTTATGACTTACCCCATTATTGTTGGATTGTGAACTTGTCTGCCTCAACAGATCTTTACATTCCACATCGGTAAGCCTGGTCAGCTGGATGTTATTGGCCCGGTCTAAATTGTACCAACTGCCGGGAGATTCACTTATTTCACCCGGACGAAGTTTATAAGCGGATACAGTGGCCTGGCCGGCATCTGATCCATTGCAGCCTTTGGAAAAAGTGACGGTCACATTACAGAAGGTAGTTCCTTCCGATATGTTTCTTAATCTCGCAGCAGAGGTTCCATCGCAACCCTTCCTGGAAAATTTGAAGGATACCTGTACCTGGTGACCTACATTGATCCATTCACCCCATTCCTGTGCTAATACGCCTGTGCAACACAATACCATTGCAAGAGACAATAGGAAATACTTCATGAGTGTTGACTTACTTATTGGAGTTTAAACCAGAGTGATCCCAAGCTTACGGTTATTCATCGAATATTGAAAGCGAGAGCAACAGCCGGACTGCCTGTGAAGCCATATGAGGATATTTGAGAATCACACTCAGTTAATCTTCTCAGCAGCCGTAAAACTTCCTGTCACCTTAACCTCACTGCTTTCGAGAAATCCACTGGCAACGAAATAAGCTTCAAAACTGCCGTCCACGAATATCTTCTTTTTGGTTGAAAATCCAGTCGACACGTTGAGAGTATAGCACCTGGTGATGGTGACTTTTGAATAAGGCAGATTCTTAAAAAAACGTGGCGGATAGGAGCCGTCCCACTTATTTGGGAAACTATTAAGGGGATTGCGGACGTACATAATCCCCGCTGCTTCAGTTAAACCTGAAGATTTGGTGATATCCAGCTGGTAGGTGCCCGGTGTGAGGTTGGTACCATCCGGAGAAGGTGCTTTAAATATGACCGTGAGATCATAATCGGGAGTAGAAAATGTGCCGTTGGGATTGGCCACTTTTCCATGGAAAGCAACGGAAAAAGATCGAAGCGAATCGATCCCGAAATTGAGCGTGGTTACACTTGTCAGCGAAACATCTGAAATGGTAGATTCGTTTTGATTGGTGGCGTAGGTGCCGGTGGCTTCAGGCATAAAAACCAACGAGGCTTTGAAGGTGCTCGTAGGATACTCATCGACCTTTTCGCCTTTCTTAGAACAGCCGGAGACTATAAACAGCCCTCCTAAAATATAAATTACCAGGTTCCTGCGCATTTGCTGATTGATTTTACCATCAGCAAATTCAATAGTAATTACGAATTTCCTATCACCCTATAGGGTGATTTTAAGATAGCCAATTATTGGAAATGGATAACTTAATCGCTTCTGCCGTGTTCATGACCTGCAACTTGAACAGGATATTTTTGCGGTGTGTTTTTACGGTATTCTCGGAAATATACAGTTTGTGGGCAACCTGTGTGGTGGTTAAACCGTTCGAAAATTGCTCGAGGATCTGTGTTTCCCGCAGACTCAGCGGTGAACTGTTACGATTGTTTATCTGGTAGGTCTTTGCATATGCTACTTCCTCATACCCGTCTGCATTGCGAAGAAATACTTCACACTTTCTTTTGCCGGGCTCCCCCGCAAATCCACCTATATCGTGCAAGAAACAGGAGGTCGTTAATGGCTCGCCCTGTTCATTTACTTCCGGATACATCATTTCTTCCAGGAGATGTATTTTCTTCCCATCTTTCCGCTCCACCACCAGGTCATATCGAACTGTACAATTTAGAATTTGTTCGGCCGTCATTGAACGCAAAAACTCGAATAAGTCTGCCATCACTGTTCGCTTGTATTCCATTTCTTCTTCAGTAAACAGCGTAAATAACCAATGAAATCCGTTATTAACGATTTCATCGGTACTATACCCCAAAAGAGTGGAGGCTGACTTCGAAACAAAAATATACTTCACCTGGATGTTGTCGAGTAAAAAGAACATGGATCGCGGCTGAAATCCATTTGCCATCGCCCGACACCGCTTGATATGATCCACCACTCTTTGTTCTGCATTGATATTATGCAATTTTCGGGGTCCCAGGATCTGTTGCATCTCTGAAACCCAGCTGTCGGGCAAATTGTTTTCGAAGTACGCTGCTTTTTTTGTCTGACCTTTCATATGTTCTGCAGTTAACCCGCGTCGGTTAGACGCGCTTTCAAGAAATAAGGGGCTTAATGAAGGAAAAAGTTCAACTGCAATCCAGGTTCATACATCCGGATTACCCATCGAACTACTCTTAACTAATTTAAGATAATCGGCTTAATCTACGAATGCAAAAAAAGCATAATACAATCAACTGAGCGGAGGCGCTGTTTATAAATACATTGATTTTATCAATGACAGGAAACTAAAGATGGTATTTGTAATGGCGGTTCCGTTAACGAGCCGTTAACCAAAGCGGCAAGAACAATAGTAGATCAAGAAGGGATTTGCTTATTGGAGGAATTATGTGAATAGGCGAATACGCGAATTATACGAATTATGCGAATTATGCGAATTATACGAATTACGCGAATTAGGCGAATTATACGAATTGTGTGTGCCTCTTATCCCTAGGAAGAGGGGACGGGGGGTGAGGGAAACGAAATTTGTCAATGAGCGAATTAGTCAATTGGTCAATGAATTTTTCAGCAGCATTGACTAATTGGCAAATTGACTAATTCACTAATTGCCACATCATTTCTCCGGTCGCATTTGCGGAAACAACAACACATCCTGTATACTGGGCTGGTTGGTCATGAGCATGCAGAGACGGTCGATGCCGATGCCGATACCGGATGTAGGCGGCATACCATACTCGAGGGCCCTCAGAAAATCATGATCGATGAACATCGCTTCATCATCGCCTCTCTCCATCAGCTTCAGTTGCTCTTCGAATCTTTCGCGCTGGTCGATGGGGTCATTCAACTCGCTGTAAGCATTGGCGATCTCCTTGCCATTCACCATCAGTTCAAATCTTTCCACCAGGCCTTCTTTCCTGCGGTGTTTTTTGGTAAGGGGACTCATCTCAACCGG
>JBGAHR010000012.1:47846-97555 GCA_044226045.1 Chitinophagaceae bacterium | reverse complement strand
ATGGCCCGATTTGCAAAACGGAATAAATGGCGGCAACCAGGTCGAAGAACAACCCTGCATAGGCCCAATGCTTTAAAATTTTAAAACCCGGAATAAGAATTCCAATGCAACCCAACACTTTGGCGACTCCAATAAATGGAATAAAATAAACCGGGAATCCCATGATTCCGTTGATGAAGTCGATCGACTCTTTATTTTTGAGTACACTGCCATAGGCTGTAAAAAGCATATACAATGCGATAAGAATAGTCGTGATCCAGTACCAGGTGTTCAGCTTTTTCATATAGTTGATTGGTTTTAGTGTGTGATTGATCAGGAAGCCGTACAGTTAAACATTCACAGAACGACGAATTTATCTTTCAATGTTCCGAAGTAAGCGCCCCGGAACATTTCTTCCAAAGCCATCTGTACACTTCCCTTTCGGCCAGGGCGTCCAACAGTTTTTTTTGTTTCTTCTTATGAGTCCGGATTCAGGCAGATAAAGGAGTTGTTTCCGAAGGTAACGGAAAATCCCAATTCTTCAGGCGCATCTGTTCCATCACCATTTTTTTGAAAGGATCGGGCAGGGCAGGGGCTCCTTCAGGGGCAGGTTCATCTCCTCAACTGCGGATACCCGGTGCCGTCAATTCAGTTCCGAATTCGGATTGATAAGACAGCAAGGCTTCTTCCGTGTTGACCGGAAAATTGAGCTATGTGCTCGCGCTTGCCATCAGGTGTTTTTTTGATGTTGATGTAGTGGATTTTAAAAGCGGATGATCTTCTTTTTGATCTGTTTGTCCTGTTCCCACACCACCAGTCCTTTATGGTTATCTGTTAACAGGATCTGCGGTAATTGACCCTCTCCGATTACCTGTTTCTTTCCTTTCTGTTTGGTCAGGATGATATGATCGTTCTGCACCCAGCAAAACAGGTTATCAGTGCCCCGGGACGCCATGTTCACGCTTCTTCCTTCCCCGATTTTGATTTCCGGTTGGCCAGGCTGACACCAATAAATCAACCCTTTTCTGTTCCAGACGGTCTGTATTTGTTTGTCGGCATCCAGCGACAGGGCTCCTCCGTCCATTGGGCATCCTTCGAGAGCCCAGCTGGCTGTTCCCAGCTTTTGGGCCGAATCGAATGTTTTTCCGCCATCGTTGGAAGTGCTGAGGTAGAGATCGCGATTGCCAGCCAGCCAGTTTCTGAACATGATATAAGCTTTGTTGTCTTGCAGTAGTACGGAGGGCTTGCAGCATTCACAAACCGTGCTATCCGGTGAGGCATACACCAGGAAATTGGCCGACCAGTGACGGCCTGCGTCGGTGGATCGGGAAGCGAATATTTTATTGTGTCCATCTCTCAGATCGAGCCATACTGCCAGGGCATTGTCTCCATCGGTTGCCAGGGAGATAAAATTTTCTTTTGCCACTGTATCAACGTCGTTCACACGAGCCGGTGATTGCCATTTCCCGCTGTTATCCTGAGAGTAGGAGTATATATTCCCGTCCCGGGTACAGGCCAGGATGAGCGCTCCTGAGTTTGTAGCTCCTGTTTGCGGGCCACACATGTGTGAGGAAGCCAGGTTGGGGAGCGTATCGACCAGCACCGGTTGGGAAAAATCGTCTCCCTGGTTGGTGGAGACTGCAAAGAGGATCGAGTCGCCCCGGCCGAATGTGAGGAATATTTTTCCATTGTTTCCGGATGCCAGCGTGGGCATCTGGCCTTGTGCCAGTACCACGGATGTTTCATCATTTACGGGTTCCGAGCAGGCGGCCAGTATCGCCAGGGAGCAAAAAGTCAGCAAATTTCTCATATCGGCAATTTCAGCTACTAATATACTATCCTTACAAAGAGCCATTTAGCTTATTCTTCGGTATTGGATGGATGGTTGCTGGCAAACAAATTTGTTTGCTTGGTAAACTGTTAAGCCGTACATTTGCGACCCGGATTTAATTACAGGGATCGGGAAGTAGCGCAGGCCGGTAGCGCACCTGGTTTGGGACCAGGGGGTCGCAGGTTCGAATCCTGTCTTCCCGACATCGCCCGTCGAAGCTTTAGCGAAGACGGGCTTTTTGTATTAAGAGGGTTGATGAAATTCATCAGCCTTTTTTATTGCAGCATTGATAGCGCATCCCGACTTGAGTCGGGAGGGTCGCAGGTTCGAATCCTGTCTTCCCGACTTCGCCCACCATAGCATTTGCGAAGGTGGGCTTTTCATTTTGGTGGGCTTCGTCGGGCAAGGCCCGACTATTTAAGTTCAAACAATTTAAAGTTTTTCTTACTTCGCCCGTCGAAGCTTTAGCGAAGACGGGCTTTTTCATTGCCCATCGTAGCTTTAGCGAAGATGGGATTTTCTTCGCCCATCGTAGCTTTAGCGAAGATGGGATTTTCCTCGCCCGTCATAGCTTTAGCGAAGAAGGATATCGCCCTTCGTAGCTTTAGCGAAGACGGGATATTGCCCGTCATAGCTTCAGCGAAGACGGGTATTGCCAATCGTAGCGATAGCGAAAAGGGCTTTGCCCGTCGTAGCTTCAGCGAAGACGGGGTGTTGTTTTGTGACAGCTCAATTACTTACGGCATTTCCGGATTTATCTATCCTGATTTCTTTTCCATTTTTTATGACTATCGCTTGGCCATTTTGAAACAACTCCACCACTCCATCGAACTGGGGTTGGATGATCATTTTGCCTGAATGATCAATAAACCCGATTTTCTTATCTATCATCACTGCCGCTAACCCTTCTACAAACGGCCCGGCAGCCTGGTAAGTTAAAGGGATGACTTCTCTGCCTGTCTCATCAACAAAGCCCCATTTATTATTCGAGGCCACCAATGCCAGTCCCTCGTAAAACGCATCCAGCATCTCGTATTTAATGGCAACCTTTTCTTTACCCAGGGTATCGACGTACCCAAATTTTCCGCCGCTTGCTACCGGGGCTAATCCGTTAAAAAACCGGCCGACACTATCATATTTCAAGGCTACCACTTCCTCGCCCTTATTGTTGACAAATCCGGCTTTTTGCTGGTAATAAACGGCTCTTCTTCCTTCGGATTCTTCGTCAATATGATCATATTTTGCCACTCTTACCTGGTCGCCTTCCACATAAAATGATTTTCGTTTACCATTTTCTATAAAAGTACCCTGCGGCGAACGAAACAATTTAACTTCCGGTTTGATGGTGTATTCTATCGGTAACACCGGAGTGTTTAAAAGATTAATGATTCCCCACTTGGTACTATTTCTTGCAAAAAGTAATTTGTCATTCAGTCTATCCAGTTCGTTGTATAGTGCCGGAATAATCGTTGAGCCTTTATCGTTAACCACACACCATTTGTCTCCGCTTTTCAGGATGATGTAAAGGTACTGGTCGTTGTAATTGGGCTTTACTTCATCGTAAATAAAACCGGTCAATTCCTTTCCCTGGCGGTTTAAAACGGCATATTTGCCATTGAGTTTTGCCCCATACAGGTTAGTACCGATATGTCCGAACACGATATCATCGTACTTGATTTCTCCAATATTCTTTCCGGTCGAATCAATAAAGCCGGTTTTGGACCCTATAGTTACTTTCGAATGTTGTTTATCGAAGCTGGTTACAAAATCGTACATAATCGGAATCCTGACGGTGCCGGAGGGATCGATAAATCCCCACTTTCCACCCAACTGAACGGCTGCCAGGTTTTCGGTAAAATTCTGTGCATTTTGATATTGCAAAGGCACTACCACTTTACCGGATTTATCAAGGAATCCGAATTTTCCATTTTGGGAAGCTACTATAAGACCGGAGTAAAAGAATCGACCGAGTTTGTCGTAAGTGATCGGGATCACTATTTTTCCCATCCGATCGATTATTCCATATTTCCAGGCGCCGCCTTCTTTTTTTCCCACTTTGGCCAGGCCATCAGACGAAAAGGTTTCGGCGGAACCAAACTGGGCAGCAATAATCACTTTTCTATTCTGGTCTCTAAAGCCCCATTTTTGATCCTGTTCGAACGGATAAAGTTCCTGTGCCCGGATACTGTATGAAACCACCAGCAGGCTGGCGAGATAAATCCATGTTTTCATTATTTCTCGGATTGATTGATGTTTTGACTTATTTGATCTGTTAGTTTGCCAGAAGATCGTCATTATAAAAATTATTTTCCCTTCAGGAATTGGCTAACAGGTTGGCTCGTGACGACCTTAACATTAAATGACAAAATACGCTACGATAAAGAGGAATCCAATATGCAGGCTAACAATTTTCGGTATTGTTCAACATATTGTATCCATCAGATCAAAAATGAGATCAAATACAAAAAAGAATTAATTTATTAGATACTTAAGAGGGCAACTGGTAAGCTTCGGGTATGATGACAGGTCTCGATGGTCCTATTAAATTTTCCGGATCAGCTAATAGGTAAACGTCATAATAGGCAGCCTGGAATTTAGGCTTAAATAAGGCAGGCAACGGTGGATCATTTCTTTTTCTTCAGCTCCTCAGCCATCTCAATCGAATGCTTTAATGAATTAAGGTTGTTCCAGTCGCTGTGCGAAACGATGATGAATTTGGGATCAGCACATTTGCGTTGAACATTTTTGAGTGTCTGTGCATAGGCTTTCACGTTTGCATCTCCAAGGTAGTATAAAGATTCGTTGAAGTCTCCCTCACCTACTGCACTTATTTGCAGATGCAATTGAGGTGGACTTGTTAACTGGTATCGTTGCTAATTTGATGCAAAAAAAAAGTCAATTAGCAGTTAAATGTGGAGTAAAACAATACAAAAGCTATATGTGGTCAACAACAAAATGAAACTGCAGAAATGGATGTCTTGGGTCGTTAATTTTTGAAGAATGATTATTTAAAAGGCATTAGAACCACTCATCAATAAACAGGTGTTGACAAAAGACCTTCATCATTTATTTAATCAACTTTCTTAGGGCCTGTTATAGTTTTGAACATGGCATTATTTCCAGTCGAAATATTGCTGCTAAAACACCCAAGATGACGAAGAAGATACTTTTACTGATCTTTCTGGTTGACTGTTTTTTTAATACTCGGGCCCAAAGGATAACGGGAGTTGTTGTTGATATTGAAAAAAGGCCAATGTACGGCGCAACAGTAAGTTTACTTAAAGCACAGGATTCGGCGGTCGTCAAACTGTCCGTCAGTCAGAACAATGGAGTTTTTTCATTTTCAATTACCAAGCCAGGCAAGTATATTGTTTCTGTATCACACATTAACTATAAAATGGTTTACACTGAACCATTTGAGTTCGATGGTATAAGGGATCACGAATTGTCACTCCTGGTTCTTAAAGCGCAACCCAAGGGGCTGTCGGAAGTTATCGTAACCTCAAGGAAGCCTATCATTGAAGTCAAGGCAGATAAGACAATCGTAAATGTTGAAGGAACAATTAATGCGGCAGGTTCAGATGCGTTTGAATTATTGAAGAAATCTCCCGGGGTTCAGGTTGACAAAGATGACAATATCAGTCTGAGTGGAAAGAATGGCGTTCAAATATTTATTGACGGAAAATCTTCGCCACTTTCGGGGAAAGATCTTGCTGATTTTTTAAAATCCATTCATTCGTCTGAGATAGAGTCTATAGAATTAATTACAAATCCTTCTGCTAAATATGATGCAGCCGGTAATGCAGGGATAATCAATATAAAATTTAAAAAGAATAAGACCCTGGGAACAAATGGATCAATTATCGCCGGGTATAGTACAGGTGTTTATTCGAAGTACAATACCGGAGTATCAGTGAATCATCGAAAAAAAAAGGTGAACATTTTCGGCAATTACAATTATAACAGACCTAAAGGGGAGTCGTATTTTACCATTGACCGATTACTTCTCGATACGTTATTC
This sequence comes from Chitinophagaceae bacterium, assembly GCA_044226045.1. Lineage (GTDB taxonomy): Bacteria > Bacteroidota > Bacteroidia > Chitinophagales > Chitinophagaceae > Endoryza. Next base: position 91,724 of record JBGAHR010000012.1, on the reverse strand, counting down.
GAGCAAAGGAGTACAATCATTTTCAAGCCAGTTACCAGTACTTTCAAGGCTGGCGTTGATTATTTTATCAACAAGCGAAACACTCTTGGGGTATTGGTAAATGGCAACCTAACAGATGGAAATGTCAGTTCCGGCAGTAAAACAAATATTACCTATAATCCAACAGACAGTTTAAGCAGGATATTAGATGCAGGAACAGCGACCTCATTCAAGAGAGATAATTTGAATGCCAACGCAAACTACAGGTACACCGATACTTCGGGAAGAGAGCTGAACATCGATGCCAATTATGGAATGTACAAAATACGCACCAATCAGTTTCAGCCGAATTATTATTATGATGCAACAGGCGACAATGAGTTATCCAGGTTTATATATAGTATGATTGCACCCAATGATATCAATATTTACTCTTTTAAGACAGATTACGAGCAGAATTACAGGAAGGGAAAACTGGGTATTGGAGTGAAGCTGGCATACGTTGACAGCAAGAATGATTTTCAGCGGTATAACGTGTATGTCAGCGGTAAGTTGTTGGATACGCTCAAGAGCAATAATTTCAGATATAATGAGTACATCAATGCGTTGTATGTAAACTATATTAAAACCTACAAAGGAGTTATTATACAGGCTGGTATCCGAATGGAAAATACCGTTTCAAAAGGACATTCTACGGGATATAAAAAGCTGGGAAATGGAGACTATGTGAATTACGACTCATCATTCACACGTAATTATACAGGTTTTTTCCCGAGTTTTGCAGTCACATTCAATAAGAACCCCAGGAGCCAATGGAGTATTTCTTACAGCAGGAGAATTGACAGGCCTACTTATCAGAACTTAAATCCCTTTGAATTTAAACTGGATGAATATACCTACTCAAAAGGGAACACAGAATTGACACCTCAATATACAAACAGCGTTCAACTTTCAAATACATATAAATACAAGCTTACCACACAACTGAAGATTAGTCACACAAGGGATGTGTTTTCGCAAATAACAGACACTGCAGAAAAAACAAAGACATTTATCACTCAGAAGAACCTGGCTACACAAGATAATATCGGCCTCACTATCAGTTACCCTTTTCAGTTGAAATGGTATTCTGCGCTTATTAGTGCAAATTCCTATTATTCGCATTACAAAGCCAGTTTGGGCATTGGAAGGGAAATTGACCTGGATGTTTACGCAGTTAGCGTGTTTATGCAAAACAGTATTAAACTTGGAAAAGGATGGACTGGTGAGATTAGTGGTTTCTATAATTCTCCTTCTATTTTCCAGGGAACATTCAAGCTGAAAGCATTGGGTAACCTTGATGCTGGGATACAGAAGAGTATCTTAAGGGGAAATGGAACACTTAAAGTTTCAGTTAGCGATATTTTTAAAACTCAGGTTTTTAATGCTACCAGCAATTTCGCCGGACAACGATTTATTTCCAAAGGTGGTGCTGATACAAGACAGCTAAGAATAAACTTTTCTTATCGCTTTGGTGGTTCACAAGTTAAAGCTGCACGACAGAGAAAAACTGGTTCAGAAGAAGAAAGTGAAAGGGTAAAAACGCAATAGCTGCGATACGTTGTTATATGACCAAGGGCAGGATGGCGAATTTAGCACCAGGTTTGTACAACGACACCACAACAATGAAGAGAAGACGAATGCAATCATTTGGTTTGATTTTCCGGTCACAGATATGAACCAGGCGATAACATCTTATGAGGGAATGCGATTTTGAATGCCGAGACTCCATTTTGACAACGAACTGCAGTTGGACAAGGTTGTTCCCAACGGAGGTAGAATAATGCCAGAATCCAAGGTGTCTGATCACGGGACTTTATGTGCTTGTTTGAAGATACAAAGGGCAACAACGTGACGCTCCATTTAAGCAATGAAGATTTAAACACATACGCATGAGAAAGACAATACTTCAACTTTTGATCCTATTGCTTTGTAGTGTTATTGGTAATGCCCAGGCAATTGACAGTAAAAGGGATTCAGTCATCAATAACCTTGTTCATACTCCCGGCTATCGAACCAGTGAATTAGGCGCTATCCCAACGTTCGTCAAGTTGGGAAGGGGCAAGCAAACTTTAATTCTGCTTCCTGGACTCGGGTTTGATGCCTCAGTATTCAAAGATTTTATGGAGACAAACAAGAAGGAATATACCATGTACGCTATCACCATACCTGGTTTTGGCAACACCCCCCGGCTCCCCCGATGCCCCCAGCTGGTACGAGTTACGGTGAACAAACCTGGAATAGAGGGGTAGTGGAGGGATTGGCCAAACTCATAAGTAAAGAGAAGCTAAATAAGCCAATTATTGTAGGACATTTTGTACAGGGTGTGCAGCTGGCAGTCATGTTTGCCATCAATTACCCTGACAAAGTCGGAGGATTGATTCTCATGGGTGGTCCGGCAAAGTTTATTGCTATCATGAACGGAAAAACAATTGATAACCCAAAGGAGAAAATGGCGTTGTTAACGGACAAATACACAGCGCCGAAATGGTTTATGCAGATGTCTAAAGAGGAATACGACGCAGGCAATTTCTTGCCGGAGATCTACTCACTAAACAAAACTATTGGGAAATGGTTATGGAAAAAATCTGCTGAAGTGGTTATGCCAGTTGCTGTCAGGTATTCGAGCGAATATTTTGCGTCTGATGTTAGAGCTGATTTTGATAAAATCAGGTGCCCTGTATTGGTTCTGAGAAATTTATTTAGCAGTGGTGTTTTGGCTGCGCCGATAAATTCTTATTTGAAACCTCAGTTTATAGAAAGTTGGGACGATGCTTCGAAAAGAAATGCAAACATAGTGATCAAGGATATTAAGGAAGCGGGTTGCTTTGTCTGGAAAGATAAACCGGCTGAAACAAATGCTTCTATCAAGGAATTTTTAAACAAATTGAAGTTATAGTAGGTTGACTTACTTTAGAAAATTAGTATAATAAAAATGTTTTTTGCAGGTGCCGGGTTTTTGAATCCAATCGGGACCAGGATTCTGCACAGATAATAAGCAAACATCTCAAGTCCATCAGAGGACTAATAAGGGTATACAGTCAACAAACACTGCATGCTACTGGACAGGTAGAGTTGAAGTATATGGGAAATGGAAAAATAGAAATTTGGATGCTGAATAAAAGAGCCTTTGGATCAGTTCGGATCAAAAATCACACCACCCTTTCTAATGTTATGTTTGACCATTACCGTTGGGCTGAAACCATGCTGATTGGGAAAAAATTGATTTGGACGTGCCCGGGGAGATAGTGGAGTATCGGAAAAAGGGAACTACTGTTGACTAATAGGGGCTGTAAAATGTGGAAGTAATCAATTGCAGTAAAATGAAGGTGACGGCTAAGACAGGGTGAGTTACGTGTTATAATATTGATACCACCACGAACTTAATTGTTGAAGTTAATATAAATTTTGAAAACGGTGAAGAGGTGTAAGACGGCACAAGTAAGTTTGAAGATTACCGGGTAACAAATGCAGGTACTCTGCAACCGTTTTTGCTTTCTCAGAAAAAGAATGGGGCAGTGCTTTCTATTCCAAGGATTTTTTCTGTTGAAATTAACAACAAGGGTGAGGAAAAGGCATTTAGTATGCCGGAGAAATAGGAGCATTTGGTAATACTTTTTATGGTTTTTATGGAAGATCTGGTTTAGCATGTCAATCTCCTTTTTGGAAATTGAAATTGATAAAAGCCGTAGAAACCGATAGTATTGGCTTACCATCAGTGAAAAATAATGGACTATTTGTCAGTAAACATCTATTTGCTTTTGTTGATCTTTTCAATGCTGCATGTATTTGAAGAATTTGTTTTCCCCGGAGGATTTGCAGGCGAGTTTAAAAAGATGACTGCAACCATTAATTTAAAGATTACTGATTCTTGGTTGATGGTAACAAATATTTTATTCCTTGGAGCAGTCACTTCCAATTTGTTCATTAATAGAGAGAGCTATGGTTTATCTGTGATTTCCATTGTTTTCATTAATGGAATTTTGCATATAGGAAAGAGTATCCAGGTGAGAAGATATTTTCCCGGTCTGATAACGGCCCTGCTATTTTATTTGCCTGTTGGTGTATATGCATTCTCTTCATATAATTTGAGTTTTCGTCAAAAGATGATCTGTTTCGTTATAGGGGTTTTCCTGCATTTATTACCTTTTGTTTTGCTGATTACGGTTTTTGGAAAGATAGAAAGAAAGGATGGAAGGGTATCTTAAAGACTGGCGATTTAAGGGTTCCGGAAAGGATAAGGTGGATAAAGGGTTTCAATTTCCTGGTTGAAACCCTTTATCATTTTAACCGTTGGTAATTTAGAGCAGCTTAAGGATGGGTAACATTTGAAAGCCGATAAAGTAACGCGATGAGTAGCAGTAGTGAGCTGTTTTAATGAAAGGGAATGTATTCTGAAAGGAGGCTCCAGATATAAAGATTATGGTTGTCGAAGATACTTCACTTTGGTTTGTGTGATATTTGGTGGGGATACAACGGTAAGTACCAATGTGTCGTTTAATAGCAGGTCGGCTATTCTAGTTGTGAGGCCGCACTCACCAACAGGAAAATCTATTAAGGTATAGACCTTAAGAGGGCTGCTAACCGCATATTGTCCGCTACAGATTACACCATTTTGGTCTCTGAAGCTGAAGACTTGATCGTTTCTGAACTCTATGTAGTGAGGCATTGCTATTGATTGCCAGGCATTATCTGAATAAAAAGCAATGCTTACCCATTTACCTGCCGGGTTTACAGTTGGAACGGCAGGAGGTTCACTTTGATTTTGTTTGTCAAATGCGGCTTTTTTTGCACATGAATTGAGGAATACTAGTAATACCAACAGGATTCCGTTAATGTTTCTCATAAATCTTTTTTGCGTTTGTTAATTGGTTTCATAGAACATGACATCCATATTTACCCGACTGTTACAAAGGGTTATAGGAATTTGATAAAAGGCGTTTGTCATTGCTAAGGCAAAGAGTTAGTTTAATCATTAACTCGATAAACAAGTTGGCCGAACGCCATGATATTTTTATTACTCGATCCATTTGTATAGCAATTCTCGGAGAAGAACAGCCTCTGTGTATTGCTTTATGTGTTATGCTGATACAAGAATTTAGAAATAATCAGACCTTCTACCAGGCTGCCGATTAATAAAAGAAGTAATTCAAAAAGATTAAGGAGAATCGGCTCATTTAAGAGTGTGTGATATATAAACCATTCCTGAAACAGCCAATACATTATCCAAATAGTCAGACCCCATATAATTCCCTTTTTATACCATGAATTTCCCGGAATCGAGGGCTGAAAAAGACTAAATAGCCAGCTATGCACAACACTTAATATAACAATGCCTGTTATTGATGGAATAAAGTCTCGTGTGGGTGTTAACAGAATAAAAGTTTCACTTTGGTAAGCGGGGTTATAGAGCAGGCTTTTAACAGGCGGACTCATAAAGAGCCCCCCCAGTACTGCTTCGCTGATCGAACCAGCAATTAAGCCGGAAATGATAATTTTTAACTTAATTCTCATTTTATTAAACAGGATTAACAAGAAAAATAAGGAAACTCATGAAGTTTAGATGAAATTTCGTCAGTTCTGTATCCACATTAACAGTTTTGAGATTGAAGATTCCAAGTGAGTCAGCACCGTCAGTTTGTAAAAGATGTGCAATTACTCATCAGTTTTTTTTGTTTTACAGTTGATCAATCGCCCGGTTTTCTTTTTTCATTGGTCGTAACTATTTCCTTCAGGAAATATATTTGAACCTAATTTAGATAAATTTTCTAATCGGATATATCAATGGCATGGAGTAAATGATCAATGCCGTTGATCATTTTGGTCAAGAAATAGCGAATGGACTAAGTAGCTTCGTAGAGTTTCATGAATTGAATGCGTTATGTCGTTTACAAAGACTTATTTCTTTTCAATACTATTTTGTTCAATTGGGACACCCTCTTATTCTCAATCAGCAGAGGCAATAATAAGAGCCTTAAATGATTCAATTTCTAAATCAAAAATTATCAGTTACGAGGCAAACATGGTCCGATATAGCAAAGGGAAAATAGTCCCGGGAGGTACCAGTGGATCAGTCGTATTACAACGAGTTGGTGATAATAGCTACGGAATGGTTTTTATTGTCAGCGCAGATACAATGGAACTGATTTATGATGGACGTTGCGGGTTTGAAATTAATCATAAGAGATTAACGGTGAACCAGGTAAATCCGCAAACACTTAATGCAAATCGGATTATCAGGTTGATAATCCCTGAATTACTTCTGGGATTTAATACAGAGAGGGGTTTGGATAGTGGATACGTACAATCACAAAATGATTCAGGCTGGATTGTTCAATTCAAAGTTGGGAGAAGCGGAATAAGGAAACTTTGGATTAATAAAAGGACTATGAGACCTGAAAAGTTGTTGTTTGAATTGTCATCTTTTGAAGCGGTTTTGTTGAGTATAAGGAATGTCCAGGCGAATAAGGGGAATATTTCAAGGCCTTCGGAGAGAATTGTTAGGTATATTGATTCATACACCTTACTTCCTTTAAGTGATCCGGGTATTCAATCGGAGAAGGATAGCAGAGATTCGTTGATTGGAAAACAGGCGCTCGACTTTAATTTATTAGATATTTCAGGTAAGAGAGTAAGCCTGTCAGATTTTAAAGGTAGATATGTATTATTAGCTTTCTGGGAGGCCTGGTGTGGCCCCTGTAGGATGTCTATGCCGCATTTGGAGGAATTACACAGGAAGTTTCATGAAAAGGGGTTGGAAATAATCGGACTAACAAAAGACAATTCGATTTTAGTTAGAAAGCTGATAAATGACAAACAAGTAACTTATCTGAACGTTGTTTCGAGCGATAATGTAATCCGTGAGTATAATGTTTTCTCGATTCCCCAGTATTACCTGATAAGCCCGAATGGGATAATTATTTATGTTAGCAAAAACGGGTTTGAACAAAAGATAGAGGATATAATTAGGAAGGCATTAGAATGAAGCCAATAGTTGAAGTGGGGTGGTTTGGAAGGTGGAGTGGGAGGTTACTATTGAGAGTTTAGAGTTTACTACGAATTGGGTATGGGAAAATTAATGCTTTTCTCTTTTACTGATCTTGCAGAAGCCTACTCCATTGAAGGAATTTGTTGTTTGGCTGTTGCAGCCTGATTTAAAATGTTGGTATTATTGCATCCCGCCAGCGCCAGACAAAAGACGGCCATCTGAGAAATTTTCAGGAGCTTGAGTTTTTATCTGTGTACAGTGGGTAAAGCTATTGTTGCGATAAACTCCTGGAAACTAAAAGTGATCAAAAGCCTTCGGCAGTATTAATCTGATCTAAGCCATATTAATAATAAAACTTCCAATGGAAAATGATTTAGTGTCTTGTTGGAAGGAGCTCTTTAACGTATTTCTTGTAGGTTTTACCGATTGGTAATGTATTTTCTCCAATTACCAATTCATCATCGAGTATCGTATCAATTCTGGATTTGTTAACTATAAAGGATTTGTGAATTCTGAGAAACTGTGACCTTGGTAAAATATCTTCCAATTCAGCTGTTGTTATCTGAGTAATCAGGACTTTTTTGTCTACGACGAGTTTTACATAATTTCCAAGGCTTTGAATGTAAAGTATTTGATTCATAAAAACAGACTTGATGCTTCCATCAATTTTTAGATCGAGTGTTTCTTTTGCGGGAGCCAGGGAAATTCCTTTTTCTACCCATTCTGTCAGCTTGTTTATCGCTTTGATAAACCTGGCGAATGAAATTGGTTTTTTCAGATAGTCAACTGCATTGTAATCGTAACTCTCCAGTGCGAACTCTGAATGCGCCGTAGTAAAGATTATGAGGGGTTGCTTCCCCAACAGCCTGAGCAGATCAAACCCATTAACCTCAGGCATTGTAATATCAAGAAAGACAAGGTCAACAGGATTTTTCTTTAGAAATTCTATTGCTTCCAATGCATTATAGCAATTGCCCGTCAGTTCGAGTTCAGGAGTACGGGCAATATAGTTTTCGAGGACCGTGTGGGCCCTGGGTTCGTCATCAACTATCAGCACTTTTACTTTTACCATAGCTTAAAGTTAAATCAACAACAAACAAATCTTCTGTGATTTCGATCAGTAAGTGGTGTTTATCCGGATAGAGCAATTCCAGCCGGCGGGTGGCATTCGGCAGACCTTTTTTTGTTGAAGGTTGATTTTTATTGACAATGCTGTTTTTCGCGATCAGTTTCAACGCTTCCGCATTGTCGGATAAAGTTATTTCTACAGTGGTTTTCTGGATGTTATCAGCTCCATATTTAAACGCGTTTTCAACAAATGGAAATAAAATCAAAGGAGCAATTTCCCTGTTTTCAAAGAGTATATTCCTGGAGTAATTTAAGACACATCGGTCTCCTAAACGTTCTTTTTCAAAAGCTATGTAATTTTCAATGAAGTTTATTTCATTGATCACTGTAATTTTTTCCTTGTCTGAAGATTCGAGCATAAAGCGCATCAAATCGCTCAGTTTTAGGATGAGCTCATTTCCAAACCTGTTGTTTTGAAGGGTGTAGCTGTAAATATTATTCAGAGCATTGAACAGAAAGTGCGGGTTCAGCTGTGTTTTTAACTGTTGTAATTCTATTTCACGTTTCAGTAAGGTGGTCTGATAGTATTCTTTTCGCTCCAGTAAGTACCGTGTAGTTAGGAATATGGAAATTCCTAGAGCTATATCACCAAGAAAAATAAAAATAACGCGACCATGTGAAGTTTTGTAGCCCCATTGATTGGTAATAGCTATGCTGACATAATAGAACACAAAGTAGAAAGCGACTAAACATATTGAATAAAGTAGAAATATTTTCCTAAGCAATAGCTTATCGAGCAAAAGTTTATTATGTAACAGAACTATTATGAAAGCGAAAGTATAGTAGCAGAGTGTAAGCAGAATATCTTTTCGGGTTGGCGTCTTTGATTCGCTTAACAGGGGGATCATTCCCAGGATCAGTATAATCAGGTAGGCGAAGAAGTTTCTTGCGTAGTAATTGGAAAGTAATTGTTTGTTGAGTGCCAAATTTGAATATGTATTTACACAATATCCGAATTATTTATAAAACTATAATGGAGTGCTTTATATTATGATAAACGACCTTTGTCATTTTTGCCTTTAACAGGAGCTAGGAATTGGTAAGTTTGGATTCAATGGGGCGTAGGACTAGGCTCTTTATTTTAGCCTGTTCATGCGGTTGATTTCCTGTACTATAAATAAAAATATGATTCCTGCTGACATAGAACTCATCATTGAAGAGGTTAGGAAAGCCGCAGAGGATATTACGAAGTATGCTGCTGATGCCAATGCAGAGGCTTTATTTCAGTGTTATTGTAATACATCCGAATTCATGGCGGTAACCAGTGATGGGAGATGCATGAATTACGAAGATTTCAAACAGCTTTGTAAAGAGTATTATCAATGGCTTCAAGAACAGCAAATTTCAACAATGAAGGAGATCTATTTTGTTATTGATAGCAAACATGTCTTGTTGACCTGGACCGGTAATATTGTTGCCTATTTCACGAATGGTGACATTTTCAAAATGAATTGCTATACAGTGACCAGTTTATTCAAGAAGGTAGGCGGTGGCTGGAAAGTGATTCACTCACAGGAGTCCTCTTTCCCGTTTAGTAGTCAGAAATGATAGATGTGAAAGCGACGTCAGAATTGAGTTAGTAATTCTGACGTGTGATTTTTTGATTGTTTAGACTAAACTACTATGCAATAATGCTGATTAATTATCTAAGGTAGCTTTCGATCCATTAATTATTCTTTTATGAAAAAGGAGATCATTTTAACAGGCTTATTATTTGGTATGGGACTAGCGGCAGCTTTGACAATTGAAAATGTATTTTCGGGTACGAAATTGTCATCGCAGAACATTTCAATCCATTTGCTTGCGGGTTTAGTAGGAGGGGTTGTGTTTGGCTTAATTGTCTTCATTATTCAAGGCAAAAAGAAGAACGGGGCTAAATAACAACGGTAGTAGTGAGTATTTTAGAAACTCGTCAGGGGAACATCGATTTTATTGGCGCGCTGTTTCCTTTCGGGAGTTTTGGCTATTGTGATGATTACTATAAAGTCGAGTGACGGTGAATTTATAATCAAATAAGTATTTATGGACAAGCGGTCAAAATTACGGACGTTTATATTGCCTGGGATAGTCATTTTATTTGTAATTATGATTTATAGCAGGCTTGGCGGTACTGAGAATGTAAAATCTATTCATATAGTATCTCTAATTGGGCTCGGAATGGCGATTGGAATACTGGTTAGAAATATTTTCACTTATTTTTTTGGTAAGCGCTAAAAAATGAGAAACGCACCAAAGTAAAAATGCTGAGAAAGAAAAGCACTTAAAAGGGTAAGCCAGTATTTCTATTAACCCGGATGTGTTTTGTCGGGATGCTGAATTGTTTTTCTGTAATGACGATTAGTTTATACACACGGCAATTAATCGACACTTTTCGCTTGTTGAGCTTTCGGGAACGAGAATCGCTTTCCTTCCTGTTATATTATTTCTTGCCAACAATTTATTTCAAAATGATTTAAGTTTGGCAATGAATCTCAGTGATTTTCTTACGCGGCCTTTTCCAATAGTACTGAACAATAGAAGCAAATTTATTGCAGCTTTTTCGTTTGGGGCGTTTATTTTTCTGTTCCTTCTAATTTTTAAGCCATTTGGACTCGTGTTTTACACTGGTCCGCGAGTAGTATTATATACGTTGGGTTTCGGGGGCATTACATTTGGCGTGATGCTTTTTAATCTGATGGTTGGTGACAGGTTTTTCCCCTCTTTCTTCAAGGAGGAATCCTGGACAATCGGTAAGGAGATTTTTGTTACATTGATTTACATTGCATTTATTGGACTGGCTAATTATCTTTTTGCTGTAGGAATTCTATTACCAGACCAACTTTAAACAAATTTTTGTACCCGGAGGGTATTTCCCTTTGCCTCGCTGTTTTTCCGGTAATGGTTTGGACCCTTATCAGGGAGAATATATTCCTGCGCCAAAGTCGGGCTGAGGTTGAAAAGTTTAATCCTGTATTTCGTCTGCAAACGCTATCCCGACCGGATACATCACAGTTATCTTTAAATGATGTTTCTGATCCGGGTATTCCTTTAATTGCCACTCTCACTTCTAAGACTGGATTTCCCTTTATTCCGTTTATTCAAGCAGTCCCTGGATCTGTTGCTGGATAAAGAGAATACCTGACATTCGCTTTGAAGTTAAACAGACAGAGATGCTATAGCCAGGGTACACAAACCTCATAACTTTGGTTTTTTTTACAACCTGTCTGTGGGTTACACCTTGGACGTTAACAAAAAGGAAATAGAATGACTAATAAAATGAGAGTATTAGTATTGGGAGCCTCCGGTAGAACTGGCCGTATTATTGTTTGTAAATTATTACAACATGGATTTGCTGTAACGGCTTTTGTAAGAACCTTGCAAAAGCTGGAATGCATTCAGCATAGTAATCTTTTGGTGATCCAGGGCGATATTCGAAACAATTCGTCAATGGATGAGGCAATAAAAACCTGTGATGTGGTGATTTCCGCCCTCGGTAAAATAACACTGACGCGTCATTCAGTTATTTCAGACGCGGTGGCGGCCCTCATAGGTTTAATGAAGCTGTATGGAAAGAGACGCCTCATTTTTATCTCATCTCTGGGTGTTGGTGATAGCAAAGGGCAGCTGGGCTTGATATATAACCTGGTTTACCTTCCTACATTCCTGAGAAATGTTTTCAGAGATAAAGAAAGACAGGAGAAGCTAATTCACGAGTCGGATCTTGATTGGACGATCATTCGACCTGCCCATTTTCTTCCATTCCCCTTGCCATTGAGGTACAGAGAATGTGTAATGCCTGCAAGACCCCGAATCTTTCCGGTGATTTCAAGACTTCATACGGCCGGTTGCATTGTTCAGGAATGTGACGAAAATAGATATATTCGGAAGAATATCGCCCTAAGTTACTTTTAAGCATTTGGTCGTATTCTATCAATAAGGCGCTTTATTGTCCTGCTGATTACAGGCATCTAAACCGGAATTACGATGAATTGTCGGTAGGAAAAGGTGACTGGAAGATAATAGTAGCAGGAGCCTGATAAGGTGATTGTTTCAGTAATTTGGATAGATAAATTCTTTTCGAACGAATTCATTTCTTTTTCTTCAGCTCCTCAGCCATCTCAATCGAATGCTTTAATGAATTAAGGTTGTTCCAGTCGCTGTGCGAAACGATGATGAATTTGGGATCAGCACATTTGCGTTGAACATTTTTAAGCGTCTGTGCATAGGCTTTCACGTTTGCATCTCCAAGGTATCCTAACGATTCATCATCGGCGCCTTTGATAAGGCAACCTCCGTAGAGAATCTTTTCTTTTTTAAACCAGACGATGATATTATCCGCTGTATGACCTTCTCCGGGGTAATAGGTTTCGAATGAGTATTGATCGAAACGGAATACGCTGTCTTTGGCAATCAGGAATTCAGCTCTTTTGTGCCCGTTTTTTTTACTCCATTCATCGGTAAGAACCGTTGTATAGGTTTTTATTCCCTGGCTACGGTAATATTCGAGTCCCTCGGTTCTGTCTCCATGCCAATGAGTGGCTAAACAAAGGATCACTTTTTGGTGATGCCTGTACCAGATACTATCAAGCAATGGCTGGAACTGAGTGGTGTCCCAGGGCGTGTCAAATAGAACCACTCCTTTTTTTGTCACCAGATACATGCCGTTGGCAGGCACTTTGGAATTTTGGTAGGTGTTGTAGGTTGTATATATGTAGAAGTCTCCGGTTAGTAGGGATATCTTGAGTTTGGGATCACTGGTTTGTCCTGATAGACTTTGGAAAGTAAAGACGATGGCAAGGATTGCAAGTATTTTGTTCATTCTTTTTCTGAATTGTGCTTATCCCCAAATATATAGCAATGCCTGTTACAGCTGGTCTTAAAAAAATCATATTATCATAACCTTTTACAGTTGGGATTGTGGGTCGAAGTAATTGACTTTGCGTTTCGCGAGATTGATGCTGTATTTCGAAAGGAATCTTCATCGCTATTCATTCTTCATTAATTAAATATGAGTCTATGAGGTTGTTTATAGCAATATTCGTTTGCATAAGCTGGGCGAATCTGGCTTTCACCCAACCCAATACTATTCCTCGGGCCAGGCATTCCTTTACGGTTATTGCGCATAGAGGGTCACATCTTCATTATCCGGAGAACACGCTACAGGCCTATCAGCAGGCGATCGAAGACGGAGCAGATTATGTGGAAATAGATTTGCGCACCACAAAGGATGGTAAATTGATGAGCCTGCACGATGCAACGGTTGATCGTACGACGGGCGCAAATGGAATGATAAAAGAGATGACCGGGGAGGAAGTCATGGCATTACAAGTAAAAGCCAATGACAGTCTCGATAAGACGATTTACCGGATCCCTACATTAGAACAGATTTTGCAACTCTGTAAAGGGAAGATTTATATCTATATTGATTTCAAAGATGCTTCCGCCGAAGCTACCCTTGAATTATTAAAAAAATACGACATGCAGCGGCAGGTCCTGGTATATATCAATTCAGCAGCACAATACCAGGACTGGCGAAAGGTGGACAGCCAAATGCCCTTGATGATCAGTTTACCCCGAGGCATTTCCAATCCCGACCAATTGAAGGACTTTATTGGCAACAGAAAACCCGACCTGCTTGATGGGGGTTGGAAAGATTACACCCCTGAGATGATTGCGATGGCCTTGTCCCTCCGGGTTCCGGTATGGCCGGATATTCAAGGTAAAGATGAATCGCCTGCTATCTGGCAACAAGCCATTGACAAAGGCTTCAGGGGTTTGCAAACTGATCATCCTCTTCAGTTGATTCAATACCTGCGATCAAATGGCTTACGAAACTGAGGGATCCATCCAAAAGCGTGGGTTGATCTCCTACAGTCAACAACATGGTATTTTGCCCGTGAGCAGCTAATTTTGCAGTTGATCAAAGAAATATTATGGATGCAGTGCAAAAGACCGTTGTTGGGACTGATATCAACCAGGCCGCTCAGCTCTTAAGAGAAGGCGAGCTGGTGGCCATTCCGACTGAAACCGTGTATGGCCTCGCGGGGAATGCACTGAATGAGGAGGCGGTCAGAAAGATATACCTGGTCAAGAACCGGCCTTTTTCGAATCCGTTGATCCTGCATGTGGCTTCGGCAGATCAGTTACCGGATTATTGCGAATCAGTGCCTGCGGCAGCGTATACCTTATTATCTCATTTTTCTCCGGGTCCACTGACCTTGCTTTTACCTAAAAAGAAAATTGTTCCTGACCTGGTAACGGCCGGCCTGCCAGACCTGGCTATCCGGATTCCCCGCCATCCGTTGACTTTGCAATTGCTTTCCAATTTACAGTTACCCCTTGCCGCGCCGAGTGCCAATCCCTTCGGATATATCAGTCCTACTACGGCGGAGCATGTGCGAAGAATGCTGGATGGAAAAATAAAATACATTCTCGATGGAGGCAGCTGCACCGCGGGGATAGAATCCACCATTGTGGGTTTTCCAGGCGGTGTGCTCACGCTTTATCGCCAGGGAGCTATTTCAAGAGAAGAGATTGAGAAAGTGATGGGGCCGGTGAAGGTAAACCTGCAGAAGAAGATACTGGCTCCGGGAATGATGAAAGCGCACTATCAGCCCCATACCCCATTCATTCTTTGTGATGACCTTCAACAGGAATATCAACAGTACCAGGATCGCCGGGTTGGATTGATCGGGTTTGATCAATATGCCGACTTCGCACCCAGATCCGACCAATGGTTGCTAAGTGAAGAAGGCAGCCACGAGATCGCTGCCAGCAGATTGTATGCAACGCTCCATGAAATGGACCAGCAGGGGTTTGATGTGATCCTGGCGCAACGACTGCCGGAAACTGGATTGGGAGTGGCCATTAATGACCGGCTTACCCGTGCGGCTGCCCGTTGAAGTTTGTGAGAGGTTTCCTGTGATTAGACCAAACAATTTTCCTTCGTTAGTAATGCCCGATATTTCTTTCAGGTTTAAAAACGATGAATACCGTCCGTAAGTCAGTTTCCTGTAGCTGCCTGCCGCAGCATCCATTAAATGCCAGTTGATTTTCAGGTTGGGAAATGAAAAGTTGGTAATTTCCGAACAGGGAAAATAATTCAGATGACCCATTCAGGAAAAGCCAATCCGCTGCACCACTTTCTCTCGAAGTTTGAGATACTCAATGAGACAGAAATTGAGTATTTCTGTAGTTTTTTCAAGACAATCCATGTTAAGAAAAGGCAATACATCGTTCAACCAAATTTTGTCGCCAGGAGCCGGTACTATGTACAGCAGGGAGCTCTTCGGTCTTTTGTAACCGGTGAAGAGGGTAGTGAGCATACCATTTCCTTTGCCATTGAAGACTGGTGGATTACTGACTATAACAGTTATATTTTTCAACAACCGGCTACCATGTTTGTGGTGGCAGTGGAAGACAGCATACTCCTTCAAATAGACTTTGAAAGCGAACAGCAACTAAAGAAAGAAAACCATCGGTTCGACACCGTTTTCCGGATAATGGCCGAGCGAGGATTGGCGTTTTATCAGCGAAGGTTGATAGATAACCTCACTCTTTCTGCAGAAGAACGGTACACACATTTTTCTTTAAAATATCCCCATATTGTCCAGCGATTCCCCCAGTATGCAATCGCTTCCTATCTGAATATGACCACTGAGTTTTTGTCCAAGATCAGAAATCAGAAAACAAATCGGAAATAGAACTATACCGCCTGCCTGACCGGAGATGAGTTCAATGGAAATATAATTCGTACACAGTTCCCCTTTTGTTAGTTCCCGGAAAAGTTGAACCAGTTCAACAAATTTTATTGAACCGGTTCATACTGATTTATTAAACAACTTCATTGGAACAGGGCCTTCCGGGAATGCATATTTGTGGGGCAATGGATGCTGGTGGCTGAATCAAACAGTATTGAATATTCGCTACTTGATTTGAATCGGGATGTCGGCAGAAAACATTGCAACCTGTTTCTTCCTCATTAAAACATTAAAATTTAAAAGGACTGTTATGAAAAAGTATTTTCTTATCGTTTTTTCCCTTTTTGCACTGGTTGCTTTATCACAAAGCCATGCACAACAACAAAAAGATGCCAGGTATATCGATCTCCTGGGAGACAAATTATTCCCCGAAGGAATAGTCGCGCTGCCCGATGGGAGCCTGCTGGTCGGTGGTTTTGGTGATGGCAGTTTGCAAAAAATTGACAGCCGCCAACAAGTTAGCTATTTCAGCAAGGCCGGTGAGAATGGGATGTCAATCGCCGTCGGCATGGCGGTTGATAAAGTGAACAACAGACTGTGGGTGGCCAATTTCAATTTCAAGACGGAGACTGGTAATCCGGGAAGTAATTTGAAGTTGTTTGATCTGACGACTGGTAAACTACTGAAAACAATTCCGGAGAAGTATGTTGATGGCGTATTCTTTAATGAAGTGACGATCGACGCCAGTGGCAATGTTTACGTTTCCAACACATTCGGTCCGCAGATTTATACCACCCGTTCGGATCGAAATGATGTGTCAGTTTTTGTAGAGAACGAATTATTATCAAATCCGGCACCGGACCAGCCGTTTGATTTAAATGGATTGACGATTACTCCCGATGGTAAATACCTGATTGCGTCCGTCATGGACAGATTGGATGCCGGTGATGGAAGACTCGTACGCATAGATATCCGGACTAAAAGTGTCAGGGAAATTCAATTGAAAGGGGATAAGGCCGTGAAAGCATTTGCCGGATCCGATGGAATGTTCTTTTACGGTAGTAAACTGTTTATGGTGAACGTATTTTCGAAAGCTGGTGCTATCATCACCGCCACCTTTTCGCCCGATTTCCTGACCGCGGACTTAAAACTTCACCTGGAAGGTAACCAGGTATATGATCGACCGACTGCCTCAGCAGTACTCAACAACAGATTATATACCGTGAACAGTCAGCTAAATCATATCATTGATGATGCAGATGGAAAATTGAACACAGCTCCTGTGCTTCCTTTTAAAGTTGTTAGTGTTCCCATCAGTCGTTTCTGAGAGCCGGATGCTGGAAGCGCTAACAGTACTTTAAAATTCAATGATCAATCCAATAGTTGGTGTGAAGTTGGCATCGTCATTGGCCAGCAGAATGGGAATGGCGTTGCTTCCATCAGGACGAATGGCGGATCCATTGGTAGTCAGAAAAGCAGTATTGGTTTCATTTCTTTTGAAAGTATAACTGGGAGAAGCCACTCCTTTCGCCCGGTACCAGTTGGTGATATCCAGGAAAAGATCAAGCGTCGTTCTTTTAAAGTTCCATTTCTTGTCAATCCTGATGTCGCTGCTGTTGAAACCGGATAATCGAAGTGTATTTAGCCTGGAATAATCCAGTATACCTTGTCCCAGGCTGAGATAATTGAGACGAGAGGCAATATCATCATAGGGTGTATAAGGAGCACCACCCTGGTAACGGAACTTAAGCCCCAACTCCCAATTACCCCTGAACTTGTACCCCCAGGTCAGGCTGAGTAAATGGCGATTGTCCCAACTGCTTGGAATGTATTTTTTATCGACACCGCTGTATTCGCTCCTGTAGTACGTGTAGGAAAGGATACCGAAGAATCGTTTGCTGAGTTTTTGCTGAACGAAGAATTCAAAGCCATAGGTTTTTCCAAGCCCATTGGTGGTGACCGCTTCATTACCCAGGACATTGAAATCACCGCCGAGATTGGATAGGGAGATACCGTCTCTTACCGATACAGGCACATTCGCATATTTTTTATAGAATCCTTCCAGCGTTACTCTCAATCCGTCATTGGGAAGGTATTCAACACCAGCCGTGAAATGGTCACTCCGGAGGTATTGGCTGTTTTTATTAACGAGCACGCCATTATTTTCAGCGAATCCGAGAATGGTATAAGGAGGAAGTTTGTAGTAACGGCCGACAGAGGCGTTTACTGTCCATTGGTCGGCCAGCACATAACTCAAGGCCAGGCGAGGGGAGAGGGTTTTGAAAGCGTTCATGCCATCCTCTGTGAACGTATTGACATCCGATCTCAGCCCGGCACTTACGCCAAGGCGGTTGTCGAAAAATCTTTTGCTGACCTGCAGGAACAGACCGGCTTTCCAGAAATTATCCAGGGGACTGTTGAAATTGATAATAGTGGCAGGCTGTACCAGGTTGCCACTGGAGTCTCGTAATTCTTTTCGCAATACTTTATAGGTACTGTTATCGAATTCCGCCAGTTGCGCCATGAATCCATAAGCCCATTTCCAGCCATTGCGCGACTGGTTGACATCGAACCTGAATTTGTTTTCGGTTTCGTTGGAACGATAGGATAGTGTCTGTTGAGAAGGCAACTGGGTTTTGTTGTCTTCAAATTGTTCAATATCGTTATCGAAACTGTTTCTGCTGAGCGCGGCATTCAGATAGCCATTCCGGATGAGGCGTTTCAGCGAAATGCCAGCCGTGTAGTTCCATTGATTGATCAGGGGATTTGCATTTAAGACATACAGTTTTTCCGGGCTTGCGTTTTTGATGGTGGCAAAGGAGAACTCATCAATTGCACCCAGCCCGATGAAGGAAAGGGTAGTTTTTTTGTCAAGCTGCTGCGTGATCTTTGTTTGAAAATCCCAATAGTTGGGACGGATCGGCAGATCGATAACTGAGAAGAGTAATTGTAAATAGGATCTTCTTACGGAAGCAAGGAAGGTGGTTTTCTTCGATTTACTGAGAGGCCCTTCGAGAGTCGCCGCCACTTCGGTGGCGCTGAGCCTGAAATTGCCCTGTAGCCTGTTGGGGTTGCCATTCTTTTGTTTGAACTGAAACACCGAACTCACCGCATTGTCATAACGGGCATCGAAAGCGGAAGTGCTCAGCTTGACTTCCTCAATAAAAGAGACGTTTAAAATACCCTGGGGACCACCGGCACTACCCTGGGTTTGAAAATGATTCAATACAGGTATTTCAATTCCATCGAGGTAAAACACATTTTCATTCGGAGCACCGCCTCTTATAATAATATCATTTCGAAACCCGCCACCACTTTGACCACCGCCTACACCCGGCAGTGTTTGTATGACTTTACTGATATCGAAGTTTCCGCCGGGGTTGACTTTAATCTCTTCGGCAGTGAGTTTTTGTACGCTCAGCGGGGTTTCAATCGTAGCGGCTCTTACGGATTTTTTATTGGCTTTCACTGTTACTTCCGTGAGTGAACTGGCCTCCGGCTCCAGTTCAATATTGAGGTTGTTTTCATTTCCGGCATTGATAACGATGTTATAAAGACTTTTTGACCGGTATCCGATCAAAGAAAATTCAATGGTATAGGTTTGTGGTTCCAGGGCGGTTAATCGAAAAGTACCGTTGCTGTCGGTCAGGGTTCCCCTGTTTGTTCCAGCCAGGGTAACAGACACATTTGATAAGGGTTTCTGGGTGTTTTTGTCGAGTACAGTCCCCGACACCCTTCCGTTTTGGGCAAGTAAGGGCAATACAGCAAACAGCGATAGGAATAAAAATACAATGGTTTTCCTGGCGGCCATGAGGTACATGAAGAGTCTGTTTTGTGGCAGTAAAAACATTTGAAAGGCAGAAAAGGTTTAATCTTTTGTTCATTTTCGGGAAAAAAAGTTGAGCATATGGCGTAAACGCAAGCGGGAGTGGGAGCGGGAGCGGGAGCGGAAACAGAAACAGAAAGAGAAACGGAAACGGAAAGGGAAAGAGGAACGGAAAGAGAAAACAGAAAGAGAAACGGGAAAGAGAAAAAGAAAAGGGAAACAGAAAGAGAAACAGAAACGAACAGAGAAACAGAAGTGGAAGGGGAAAGGCGGAGCGCGAGCGCAAGCGGGAGCGGGAGTGGGAGCAGCAATTCACTCAGCGCCTTCTGCGTCCTCAGAGCCTTCTGCGTCCTCAGCGTTCAGCGCCTTCAGCGCTCTCAAATTTGCATAATTCGTATAATTCGCGTACTTCGCGCCCTGTATGAAAGTGATATTTATTTGTCTCGCGATGCTGGCTGCTTCTTTTTGGAGCCATGCCCAACTTAACAATGTAAAGGTTCAATGGTTGGAACAGCCGGAAGATAAAGCCGCTTATTTTTTTGGGGCGGAACAGGATGGCAACCTGCTTACTGCCGTTTCCAGTCAGGGAGGTAATACCCGGTTAATTCGTTTTGGAAAAGAGCTCAATCAAAAAGAACTCCTGACAGAATTCAGTAACCTTCCGGGCGAAGAAACTTTCCTGGTATTACCCGTTAAGGAAGGATGGTGCAGGGTCAATCAAAGCCGGGTCGATCGTGATCACCAGGTATCATTATTGACCGTGCAGGATCAAAAGATCATCGCCCGTAGCCAGGAAGGGCTGACTCCTTTACCCGGAAATAAGTTTTCACAACTTTCCTATTTATACTCGGATAACCGGTCGTTTGTAATGGTGTT
This sequence comes from Chitinophagaceae bacterium, assembly GCA_044226045.1. Taxonomy (GTDB): domain Bacteria; phylum Bacteroidota; class Bacteroidia; order Chitinophagales; family Chitinophagaceae; genus Endoryza. The sequence continues at coordinate 71,209 of JBGAHR010000012.1, read as the reverse complement.
TACAACCACCTTCAATAAGAAGGAGAACAGTACCGACTGGAACTTCGAGGTGTATGCAACGGGTACAGGAGCCCTGGTTAATAAATCTACTTATGCGGTGAGTTATTCCGCATCCATCATGGAAAGTGTTTTTGTAAGCGATGCGGGGCAGGCAGTATTTGTGTCCAAAAAATACAAGAACGCCATGGCAGCTATGAAAGGCCGTGACCCGGTTTTTGAAGTACAGGTCTTTCAAAACCATCAGCAGACCAGATTGGGTAATTTTTCAATAACCGGATACCAGCCTGGCGGATTGAATTTTGTGGGTGATGGAAAAGGAGCTGTATTTATTTCCGGAACAGCATTCCCGCCTGAACAGAAGGCAGGTTCTTTAGCAGGAAGGAAATTATTCCTGGCCAGGATGGACCTGGATAAGCTCAGCTTCTCAGAGCCTGTATTACTTTCCCTTGAATCGTTGTATCCCGACGCCAAAATGAAGCGGGATGATGATATACCGGTTAGCCTGAAGAAAATCCATTATACTTCCTCGGGAGATATGTTGCTGGTGGCGGAACAACAGCAATACGTAATAGGTACTTCTGCCAACTACTGGAGGGCAAACGATATTATCTGCTTCCGGTTAAATACCAAAGGAGAACAGCAAGCGGCAACCCGCATTGCACGACGCTCGGATTTAAACGGTCCCACCTCTTTGTTCAGCCTGGTAAAAGCCGACAACCTGTACCTGGTGTATAACGATAACAAACAGAACCTCTCCGTTCAAACCGACAATGTACAGGCATTTTCGGGCAATGCTTCCAAGAATGGCTTGGTGCTTGTCCGCTTACAACCAGATGGATCATTTCAAAAAGAGTTGCTGGCAGATTATGCCAACTCCAAATATACCCCTGTGTTCGACCGTTGTTTTGATCTGGATGGGAACCGCGTTTTCCTCGGCGGACTGAACGGCTTCGGGATATTGTCGATCCAATAATATTAAATAACATAAAAAGAACCCGGGTATCAGAATGATCCGGGTTCTTTGTTTTAAGGCTGTAATATCCGCACAGGGAAATCAGCTGCTACACCTACATTTTCTCTTTCGGTACTGGTAGTGTGCATTTCAGGTATGCAAACGATCATTTCAGTTCCAGGCCGGCACATGATGACGTGTCTGTGTGTCTTCGGGTTTTATTAAACCATTACACACATGATGAAAAGACTATTGACTGCAGTCATTTTACTCCTGTGTATGATTGAGGGCTATGCCCAGCAAAGAATCATATCAGGAGTAGTGAAAGACAACAGAGGCGAACCGGTTGCCTATGCAACAGTAACCGAGTCCGTAAACAACCAAAGCACGGTAACCGATGCAGCTGGCAAATTCAGTATGGTAGCCGGTCGCAATGCCAGGATTACCGTAACCGCCGTGGGTTTCGAATCCAGAACCGTCGATGGAGCGGAAGGATTAACCATTACACTGAATCCATCTGCCAACAGCACCATGAAGGAAGTGGTGGTGACCGCGATGGGAATCAGAAGAAAACCGGAATCCGTAGGTTATGCCACTTCAACGGTCCGGCCGGAACAACTCACAGCCGGGCGTAATTTCAACATGGCGCAGGCCTTATCCGGAAAAGCTTCTGGTCTAACGATTACCAATACCTCCAGTTCGGTGAATGCCACTCCCCGTATTACGCTGCGGGGTATCCGTTCTTTAACCGGCAATAACCAGGCACTGATTGTACTGGACGGTGTTCAGGTTCCTGCGAGCACAATCAATTTTATTAACCCCAATGATGTAGAGCAGATTGACATTCTGAAAGGTGGTCAGGCTGCCACCTTGTTTGGATCCGAGGGTGTAAACGGCGCCATTGTGATCACTACCCGTAAGGGAACACAGAAGCCCGAGATCTCCATCATGCATACCAACAATGTGGAGATGGTGTCTTTTCTTCCCAAATTTCAAACGGGCTTTGGCTCCGGCTCCGGATATGGCGCCAACCAGCAGGAAAACTTCCACCCCGGAGAGAACCAGCAGTTTGGTGACCGCTATGATGGCAGTTTAAGGCCGGTGGGTCGCCGTTTGGCAGATGGAACAATCCTGTTAGCACCTTACAGTCATAACCCCAATTCCCGGAAAGATCTGTGGGATCGCGGAAATACCGGTCAGACAGATTTTTCCTATCGCGCCGGTGATGCCAACAGTTCTTTCTTCGCTTCCTATCAGAATCTCTATTCCAACGGTGTGGTTTTTGGAGATAGCTATTATCGCAATTCAATCAGATTAAACTCATCCCGTGTATATGGCAAGTTCGCTTTGTCGTTTGATGCCAACTATGTGTGGGATCGTGCAGATCGCACCAATATTGATTTCTATGGATTGGCGCTGAACACAGCCAGTTGGATTCCCGTATCAACTTTGAAAGACTGGAAGAACAACAAATTCGGGAATATGAATGGTTATTTTAATGATTATATCAACAGTCCGTGGTGGTCGAAGGATAATAACCGTTTTGAAACCAGGAATACAGTTCTGAATGCCAACATCAAGTTATCTTTTAAGCCGATCCAGTCTCTCGAATTTATCGGCCGGGTAGCGATCAACTCCAATGGAAGCACCACCGGTACAACCGGCAACAGTTATACTTTTTCTTCTTATGCCAACAATTCAGCGCCTGTTGATTATTTTAACAACAACTACGACAGGTTGCTTACCGGCCGCGGCCGTTCTGTGGCGCGCACCAATCTTACCGGCGGTGTAGGCGAAAATGCCAGCAACAGCCAAAGAGTTACCGGAGATTTCCTGGGTACCTATCGTAAGAAGTTCGGTTTAGTTGAACTGAATGCCATTGCCGGTATACAGGCGATTGCAACCTATGGTAAAAGCAGTTCGGTAAGTACAGGAGGTATCGGCGTTCCCGATCTGTACAATCTTGCCAATACGGCCACCGGCGTTTATTCAGGAAGCAATGGAAAGAGCGAAACGAGGAAGATCGGCGGTTATGTGGATGTTACCGTTGGATTCAAATCGTATCTGTATTTCCATGGATCCTACCGCAACGATTACACATCCGTATTTTCGGGTCCTGCCTTTGGATATAACGATCCTTCTTTCTCCACCTATGGCGGTGACGTTTCCCTGATCGTTTCAGATCTTGTTCCTTCCATTAAAGGCAAGGTGCTCGACAACCTGAAGATTCGTGCGAGCTACAACCAGAATACCAATGATAACCTGGGTGCTTACGGATTACAACAGGTATTTCCGAATGCCAGCGGTTTCCCCTATTCCGGATTACTCGGAACAACAGTGGGCAATGTGGTAGTGGCTCCCAACCTGACGCCCGAGCGAGTGAGGTCTTCTGAATTGGGATTTGAGCTGGGATTGTTGAATAACCGGATTTTCCTCGAAGCCACTTATTATCACCAGAACGCAGATCGCCAGATCCTTGATGTGGACATTTCCAGTGCCGCCGGCTCTGCGGTGTATCGACTGAATGCTGCCGATGTGGTGAACAAAGGGTTTGAACTCGATCTGAAAACCAATATCATCCGGACAGAGGACTGGAGACTGAATGTAAACCTTAACTACACTTACAATAAGAACAAAGTAAATACCCTTTACGGCCAAACCGGTCTTAACTCATTCCCTTACCAAAGCACTACGTTGTATAACCTGAATGCAGAAGTGGGACAGATGTTCCCTTATCTCAGAACAACGCGGTTTGCCAGGGACTCTGCTACCGGCAAGGTGATCGTAAGTGCCGAAGACGGATGGCCTTTGCGTGAAGAGCAGAAAGTCGGACAAGGAACAACACTGCCTGTACATGTACTTGGTGTTGGCTTCACGGCTTCCTGGAAGAATTTCACTTTGCAGGCCAACGCGGAATACAGGGGCGGTCATGTGGTGTATCACTCAATTGGTGAAACCATGACCTTTACCGGAACCGCTTTCGTAACAGGATTGTATAATCGCGAAACATTTGTGTGGCCCAATTCTGTCATTGCAGATCCTTCCAATCCCGGTAAATATATTGCCAACACCAATACCGCTGTATCTTCTTATAAGGCAATGTACCAGGGATTTGGTGATTTCAATTTCCCCCGTGGTCTGGCCGGTGTGGGTGAAACCTATGTGTCTTCGGGAGCTTTCTGGAAAGTGAGAGACATCAGTTTGTCGTACGATTTTCCGACCGGGTTGATTCGCCGGAGTAAATTCCTGAAGGGGATCACCATAACGGCCTTTGCCCGTAACCCGATTGTGTTATTGCCTTCAGATAATATTTATACCGACCCTGAATTCGGCAATGCGGGTAACAGTTCGAATGGACAGGGTGTGAACAGTACGCTGAATACACCGCCCACCCGTCAGTTCGGAGGGGTATTGAAAGTAACGTTTTAATCATCAAAAGACTTTGCAATGAACTATAATATTAGAACAAAGCTTTTTGCCGCCTGCTGTGTGCTGATCGCTGTTTCCATAGCCGGCTGTAAAAAATTTGTTGATGTGAACACCAATCCAAATAATGCAGTAACCACCAAGGCGCAATATGTTTTCTCGGGAGCGCTGGCTACCACCTTCAGAAACCAGGTAAGCACCAATGCCATGATAATTCCCGGAGCATGGGTAGGCCATTATGGACACAGTACCAGTTTTACCGGTGGCGGATCAGAGAAAACCTACGAATTCACCAATGCGGATTTCAATGTGTTTGACGCGATGTTTGACAACCTCACCGACTATGAATATGTAAGGAAGAATGCAGAAAAAGACGGTGTTGGTTTCTGGGCAGAACCGGCGAATGTAATGCAGTGTTACGTTTTCGGTCAGCTGGTCAGTTTATATGGCGATGTTCCGTATACGGAAGCGTTTGCGGGAACCAGTAATATTACGCCTAAGTATACCGATGATCAGCTCATTTATGATAGCCTGGTCATCAGGTTGGATAGCGCGATCAGCCGCATGTCGAGGGAAACCTGGCCCACTGCCGGAGATGTAGTGGCACAGGATGTTTACTTCCAGGGTAACCGCGACAACTGGATTCGTTTTGCGAATACGGTGAAGCTTCGGTTGCTGATGCACCAGAGCTTTATGGGAAGCAGGGATGCCTATATCACGCAGCAAATAGCCACAACCGCGAATGTCGGGTATATCAATTCCAATGTACTGGTGAGCCCGGGCTATCAGCTTATTGCCGGAAAGCTGAATCCCTTTTATGCCAACTTTGGATATACCGCGTTGAATGTTCCAACCTCCGATCATCGTTATCGCAAGATGGGAGCCGCCGTAGTGAACTGGTTAAAGACCAGCAATACCACCGGTACGCTGGTTACCAGCGGTAACGTAGCTCCTACGGCCAATGCAGATACTTTCAGATTACAATCTCTCTCCTGGCCGGCAGGTGCAACGGTTACGGCGCCATCCAATACGCTTAGCAACTATGTGGGTGTTCCACTGGGAGTCGGTTCTGGTTATTCTGATGCCGGCGCCTCTGCCATCGGGCCCTTCCAGATTCAACAGGGTCAGGGTACGCGCCCGGGTATGCTGATGTTGTTGTCTGAGTCTTTGCTGATGCAGGCGGAAGCTGTTCAGCGCGGATATATGGCGGGTGATGCAAAGGCTTTATATGAAGCCGGGGTACTGGCTCATTTCAGAACTTGCGCAGCGCCCTCAACAGCCGGAAATGTTTCCAATACCGGAGATGCTTTCGCCAGCCGCTACCTCGCTCGGATCGTTCAGAACGTAGGTTGGGATAGTTCACCTGATAAAATACGCGCGATACTTATCCAGAAATGGGTATCCTTTACACATATCAATGCCCTCGAAGCCTGGAACGACTATCGTAAATCTAACGGCAGCGGTTCATTAAGTACGCCCAGCCTGCCCAGGACCAATGCGGCCACTTCGAACCCGGAACCTGTCCGTTACCTGTATCCGCAATCTGAACTGGATGCCAACAGTAACAATGTTCCGAAAGGAATCAGCCGTTTCACCTCAAGGATTTTCTGGGATATCAACTAATCAAAAACATTCTACATGAAAATGCATAGAAATATTCTTATCATGGCAGGTATTATTTCACTGACCTCCTGCCTGAAAGCCAAGAATGATGTGGCCGGTATTCTCACCGATCCTGGCCAGATTGTAACATCGATCAGTGAATCGCAGTACCTCAGTGCAGATCTGCAGAATATTGGCTTTCATTATACACACGGTTCATTTGCCAATGTTGCGCTGACAGGCGGCAATGAGGCGGTGAAGTTTTTTACACTGAAAGTATCGCAGGCACGTGGCACCAGAGTATCCGGGCCGTTGAAGATTCAGTTCTCTTCCAGTCCTGTACCTGGCTATGATGAGCTGCCCGCCGGAGCCATCGTCATTACAGATTCCTTTATTACGGTTCCGGAGAACAAAGAGCAGGTGTTTGAATATCCTGTTCGATTCAACATTAACAAGTCACTGTTGCAGCCTGATCTTCACTATGCGGTGCATATTACCTTAACCGGGGCCAACCAGGGTGTGGTGAATGCGCTGGATGATGAGATAGATGTGATCTTTAATATGGACCTGGCGTTCAATACCAGTCGTTATTCGGGACGTTACGTGGCTACTACCACCATTGAAGATTCAGCGAAAGTATATGGAATTACCCAGAACAAGCGCACCTACATTTTGACTGAGGGCCGTTATGACCCCTTCTTTGCTGTCGGTGGATCAACCAGCGTAGGTAATGCCATCTTCCCGACAGACCTGTATGCATACGCTTTCGGACTGTTTACTGAATCCTTTAGTTTAATGTCCAATAGCATTTCAACCGGAGCCCGGCAAGCTATCATTCAGCCGGTATATCAGCTCGATGCAAACGGTAAAGTGGTTGATGTATTGAGTCGTACGGGCCTGGTCAGTCTGCAACCGGTGTTCGACAATTCAGCGCCGAATGCATTCGAGATAACCAGCAATAATGAGAGAACACTTTCGGTTAAGTATAAGGTATATGTTACCCTGAACGGATTAACACGCAGTTTTACGATAACAGACAAATACATATACGACAAGAACCAGATCGCTTATTAATCTTTTTTGCGATTGATAGATTAAGGTTAGCACCGGGTCATTGGCCCGGTGTTTTTTTTTCGCCTGGCCGAACGGTACCCCCTAATAAAAAAAAGGGCGGGAGGCAAAGGCCCCCCGCGTGACTGTAATCATTGTTACTTTTGTAAATTAACTAGTCTGCAAATGAGAATTAAGCAAATCTACTTTGTAAACTTTCCTGTAAACAGGTTGAAATACCAGAATGATATATTTCGCTACTGTAGTTACCATTTTATCTGCTGAACTTTTATGCCTGGTGTTTTATGATGATAAATTTTCATCTGTGAAATGAATTACTATGAACCGACTCCCAGCGCAAACCTTATTACAAAAGTGTTTGCTGTTTACGGTTAGCGGCTAATTGACAAATTGGCTAATTGACCAATTAAGCTCCCCGGGTTTTCCCCGCACAACAGTAATTTATAGATTATATATCGCTTGTTTATCCCTAAAAAAACATCCCGCCCCAGGTAACCAGATCGGGATCGGTTAACCGGAGCGGGATGTTTGGGTTTTCTTTTCTTATTGCAAATCGAAACGATCGAGGTTCATGACCTTGTTCCAGGCTGCCACAAAATCTTTTACAAATTTTGCCTGACCGTCTGCTGAACCATACACTTCAGCAATGGCGCGCAATTCGGAATGTGATCCGAAAACCAGGTCTGCCCGGGTGGCCGTCCATTTTTTGGCACCGGTGCGACGATCAGATCCTTCGAACAATTCACGGTCTTCACTAACCGATTTCCAGGAAGTGCCCATGTCGAGCAGGTTCACGAAGAAATCATTGGTCAGCTGACCGGGTCTGTTGGTCAATATGCCATGAGCCGAACCATCGTAGTTCGCATTGAGCGCCCGCATGCCGCCAACCAGTACGGTCATTTCCGGAGCAGTGAGTGTTAGCAGGTTCGCTTTATCGATCAGGTATTCTTCTGATCTCAGGAAAGCAGATGATTTGCGGAAATTGCGGAAACCATCCGCAATCGGCTCGAGGTACTGGAATGATTCCACATCCGTCTGGTCTTGCGATGCATCCATGCGACCAGGTGTAAAAGGAACGGTGATGGAATGACCGGCATCTTTAGCTGCTTTTTCTACGGCGGCGCAACCAGCCAGAACAATCAGATCTGCCAGTGAAATTTTCTTTCCGTCTTTGCGGGATTCATTGAAACTTTTCCGGATGTTCTCCAGGGCTGTTAGCACCTTATCGAGCTGTGCCGGATTATTGGCCTGCCAGTATTTCTGCGGAGCCAGGCGAATCCTTGCCCCGTTGGCGCCACCCCGTTTATCACTTCCGCGGAAGGTAGAGGCTGATGCCCAGGCGGTGCTGATCAGTTGGGAAACCGTCAGGCCGGAAGCCAGGATCGTAGCTTTCAATTCAGCAATATCTTTTTCATCAACCAACGGGTGATTTACTTCGGGAATAGGATCCTGCCAGATCAGTACTTCTTCCGGTACATCGGGTCCGAGGTATCTCGCACGCGGTCCCATATCACGGTGAGTGAGTTTAAACCAGGCGCGTGCAAAGGCGTCAGCGAATTCTTCCGGATGTTCCAGGAAGCGACGGGAAATTTTTTCGTAAGCAGGATCAAAACGCAGGGAAAGATCCGTTGTCAACATGCGGGGAACATGTTTTTTATTGGGATCGAAAGCATCCGGAATCGTGGCTTCCGCATTCTTAGCTACCCATTGATGAGCGCCTGCCGGACTCTTGGTCAGTTCCCACTCGTAACCGAACAGGTTTTCAAAAAAGTTATTGCTCCATTTGGTGGGGGTCTTCGTCCAGATCACTTCCAGCCCGCTGGTAATGGCATCACTGCCTTTCCCGCTGCCATAGCTGCTTTTCCATCCAAAGCCCTGCTCTTCCATGGTGGCTGCTTCCGGCTCTTTTCCTACGTGTGTAGCTGGTGCTGCACCATGGGTCTTTCCAAATGAGTGACCGCCGGCGATCAGGGCTACAGTTTCCACATCATCCATCGCCATTCTCTTGAAAGTGTCACGAATGTCTTTTGCTGCTGCTACCGGATCCGGATTGCCATCGGGTCCTTCCGGATTTACATAGATCAATCCCATCTGAACCGCCGCCAGTGGATTTTCCAGGTTGCGGGAATGGACTTTGCCATCGGCATTATCATCAGAAGAGACCACTCCATTGGCTTTTGCAACACCATCCGAACCTTTTGCATAACGGATATCACCACCGAGCCATGTTTTTTCGGAACCCCAATACACACTTTCATCAGCTTCCCAGGTATCTGCACGACCGCCGGCAAATCCGAAAGTTTTAAATCCCATCGATTCAAGTGCTACGTTTCCGGTAAGGATCATCAAATCCGCCCAGGAGATCTTGTTTCCGTATTTCTGCTTGATAGGCCAGAGCAAACGGCGGGCTTTATCGAGGCTTACGTTATCGGGCCAGCTGTTGAGTGGCGCAAAACGCTGCTGGCCCTGGCCGCCACCGCCGCGACCGTCCTGTACCCGGTAGGTGCCCGCGCTATGCCAGGCCATACGGATGAACAGACCACCATAATGTCCGAAATCTGCCGGCCACCAGTCTTGAGAATCGGTCATGAGTGCATGCAGGTCTTTTTTCACTGCTTCGAGGTCGAGGCTTTTGAATGCTTCTGCATAGTTGAAATCTTTATCCATTGGGTCAGACAATGGCGAGTGCTGGCGAAGGATACCAATTTTTAATTGATCCGGCCACCAATCCTTATTACGGGTGCCACCACCACCAACGTTACTTTTCATGGAACCGTTGTGGAATGGACACTTGCTGATGTCTTGTGTGCTGTTTTCCATTTGTTATAATTTATTCGTTGATTTTAAAGATCAGAAGGTGTTTTATCGGGAAAAAATTTGCTGTTTTCTTACCCGCGGTAAAAGTAGTCTTTTTACGAAATAGACATCATCACTTAAATTGATATTTCGATAGAGGAAATCTATTGGTTTATCGTTTCAGGTTTAGCGTTTCACGTTGGTTTGCGGTTGGTGGTTTGCGGTTTGCAGTTACCAAATCAAAATTCAAAAGTAAAAAGTCAAAAAGTAAACCTTATTCGGTCCGTATTTTAATTTTAACCTATGAGTTTCTTAAACTGCAAACCGCAAACTGCAAACCGCCAACCGCAAACCGCAAACCGCAAACTACCACCACCAACTCTTTTACAAGCGGCCTGATTCCGTTTCTGCCGGAATCAATGAAATGCAGTCCCAGCCTATCTTTGCGGCTGCTATTGGGAATTTATTTTAATCATTTTTGAACAACAAAACACGATGAAAAAGCACAGATTTTTGACATCCGGCAGGATATTTTTTTCATTCATCCTTTTATTGCTGTCGTTCGTACAGGTGATGGCGCAGCGCTTCGATACGGTATTGATCACCCCCAAACAATTGAAAACCGCCGTTCTCCGGGAAGGTACCCATCGCTACCTGGTTTATTTCAAGAAATCGCCGGATGCGCCCAGAACGGATATTCAGTTCTGGAACCGGACCATCGAACGAAAAGACTATAATGGAAAACCGGCGATCGTAATCACCCAGCAATGGGATTTCAGAGACACCATTTTCCATACCGCGAAATCAATCAGCGATGCGGTTACCATGCAGTCTTATTATCATGAATCCTGGTGGAAGGGCAGGGGATTGACAACTTATGACTTTATCACTCGCAAAGCGGTAATGAATGGTACCGAACTGTCAGACGACGATACGGCAAGAGCACGCAAGACTGTTTGGAATTCTTTCAAAAATTCGGCAGGCCAGTATTCGATCAACTGGCACCTGGATCTTGAAGTGTTTCCTTTACTGCCTTACAGAAAGAACGTTACCTTCCTGATTCCCTTTTACGAAAGCGGTTACGACAAGCCGGAAAATATAGTGTACACCGTAGTGGGTGAAGAGGATCTTACAGGATATGATGATCAGAAAGTTCCCTGCTGGAAATTGTATCATGAAAAAGATGGCAACAAGGAAATGTTCTGGATCAGCAAGAAGACCCGGGAAGTGTTGAAACTGGAGCAGGATATCAACGGAAAATCATTGAGGTATAAGGTCAAACTTGGATTTAGCGTATAATCATTTCATCAACACAGTATAAATAAAGGTGACCAGGCTGGTCACCTTTATTTTTTTTTACACAAGCTGCTTAATCAACGACTGTCAATAGAAAATATTAGCCCAGCCTTTTCCAACAGCCTGCCAGACAGGCCCTGTTCTGATGGCCCAGATGATATAAGTACTCAATAAGACCAGGAACACAATCAGGTTAGGGGTGATATTTTTCTTTTTCGACCAATCAATCATCAGGAACACGAAAGCGATCGCCATGGATACTTCGTGTACCCGTGAGACGGCGCTTTCAAATGGTACATTGAAATACATGATCATGGCTCTGCCCAAACCAGGCCCCAGCATCAGCAAACCGGTACCGATCATATACCGCAGGTGACTGGAAGATTCCTTTCTGTTGATCATCGCCAGCGCATAAAATGTACCAAATGCGAAAATAGCGGGAACATTAAGGGCTAATGATGCGTAACGGGCAGGCTCAGGGGCATTGGCGGCAGTCAGTTTTTCGAAACCGAATTTGGAGACTGCGAAAATGGAAGCTACGACCAGCGGCGCCACCACATAGGATGATTTGCCAATGGCCCGGTGCAGGTCAGGACGATTCATCCTGATCAGAAATGGCTGGATGATCAGCAGGACCATCCATAACATCATGGCGACGCCATGGAGATGTTGAACCGTTTTGAATCCGTTGAAAGAGGGAAAGAATACAAGATAGGTCTTGTAAAATCCCCAGGTCAGAATGGCCAGCAGGCCAATAAAAAAGAAACCTGCATGTCGATAATACCTTTCAGCTAACATGATGGTGGGTTTTAGGGTGAAAATGAATGGGGTTGTTGAGAATAAGGTTATTCATTTCAACGGGTCTGAAATAAGGATTTACCGCGCTTCCCTACTGACTGGCTTTGTTGAATTTGCCTTAAATTGATGAATAAAAGAACGGGAATGAGCCGTTGCCAGTCCCGGCTGAGTCAATAACAGGACCTGTGGCGGCTGCGGATTGCTTATAGCGAACTAGTTGGTTGAATCAATCACTTAATGTACTTATATGGATACAGAGATTGCCATCCGATTTTTACTGGCAGCCCTTTGGGGAGGAATGGTAGGCCTGGAACGGGAATACAGGAGTAAGTCTGCCGGATTTCGAACCATGATCATGATTTCCATGGGGTCCTGTTTTTTTACCATCATGTCCAATGCGATTGGTGCTCCGGGAAACCCGGATCGAATTGCTTCCAATGTGGTCACGGGCATCGGCTTCCTGGGTGCGGGTGTTATTTTCCGGGGAGACAATCGCGTTAACGGTATTACCACTGCAGCCACTATTTGGGCTGTTGCGGCGATCGGAATGGGAATCGGGGCAGGGTATTATATGGTATCCACCGTTTCGAGTTTTCTGATTTTAATTGTGCTGGCTGTTTTGCCATATGTTGAAAATACCATCGACCGGTGGAGTCAGTCACGCATCTATACGGTAGAATGTAATTTTACCCCTGGCAGGGTGGAGTCCTTTCGGGAATTATTAAAAGGACATCAATTGAAAGTAATTCAGTTAAATGAAAGCCGTAACCAGCAGGTATTGACGATGAAATGGGTAGTGAAGGGAAGTGTCAGCCATCACGAAAGCTTTATCAAAGGAGTCATGCGTGACGAATCGATCTCACGCTTTGAATATTGACCTGGATAAAAGTAAACACCATGAAAAACATCATCCGCTTAAAATGGGCGCTGATCCTGCTATGCCAGCTCGGCTTCCTTTCCAACCTGTCGGCCAACGACAGTGCCCGGGCTGCGGCCATCATCCGCCGGTTTTCCGAGAAATTAAAATCATTTCCGCGTTTTTCTTTTGAATGCCGGCACCGATATGTCGACCACTCGGCAGACGATTCCGTATTTTCTTCCACCAGTACCATCTGGATCGAACGATCGACGGCAGACAGCATTTTTGGCATTCGGTTCCATGTGGCGGGAAACGACAAAAGCGGCGACTTCGATTATTATTATGATGGATTGTCGGCTATTGAAATTCGACACCGTCAGAAAGAAATTCTTACCATCAATCCTTATGATTTTCCCAACGATGAAAGCAACCCCGCCAGGTCTCGTACATCCCTCAGGATATTCAGGTCTCTCTGGACGGAACCGGATCTTTTTTCTTTTCTGGTAACGCATTATCCGTATGCCAATCCGCCCCAACTTTCGCTCGACAGCCTGGAAGGCCAATGGGTGATTCGGTTAAATTACCCGATCAATGCCTACAAAGCCAAAACCGATATAACAGTATGGGTCGATCAGAAAACCGGGTTGCTGACAAAAAGCGAAAGACAAACAGAATGGAATGGAACGCTTCATTCCGAAACGAATGAGATATACCGGGTGATGCTGGAGGACCAGTTCAATTCCGACAATCTATACCTCAAAAACAGTTACGCGGGCTACAAGACAACCGTGCAGAAGCCGCACGGCCCTTCCGAGAAAAAAGATCATCCGCTCACCGGGAAAAAAGCCCCTGATTTTACTTATGTGAGTTATGATGGAAAAAATATTAACCTTGCATCCCTGAAAGGTAAATATGTACTGCTCGATTTTTGGGAATCCTGGTGCGGCTATTGTATTCTTGCGCTCCCGAAAATAAAGAAAGTGTATGCCGATTTTCATTCCAAAGGCCTGGAGGTCGTGGGTGTGACAACGGAGAACTTTTCCAAAATGGAGAAGCTGATTGCTGCTAACGAGCTGCCTTATCCGAATCTAAAAGCAGACGACAGGATTTTAAAAAAATACGATATAAACGCCAGACCTAACTATGTGCTGATAGACAAAGAAGGAAAGATTCTGATCTATAACGATTGGGAAAGGATCGAGGCTTTCCTGGCCGGATTGAAATGATTACGCAGATGAAAGCGTTTTTTAACCAGTTATGTTCAATCATAAAATAATCAAATGTTAAGTTGTCAGAAAGAGTTGTTTTCGCTGGAACCCGGCTGGCATTATCTCAATTGTGCTTATATGTCGCCCTTGCTTAAATCCGTCGAGGAAGCGGGTATTGCAGGTTTATTGAAAAAGAGAAACCCGTTTCGCATAAGACCCATTGATTTTTTTGAAGAGGCGGAAGAAGTGAGAGCTCTGTTCGGCAAGCTGGTCGGCGCTGATGGAAACAGGATTGCCCTGATTCCTTCGGCTTCTTATGGAATGGGTATCGTGCGTGAAAATATCAAACGCAGGAAGAACGGTCGGGTCATTACGGTACAGGATGAATTTCCCAGTGATGTCTATGCGTTGCAAAGGATTTGCGAAGAGCAGCAGATGACCTTGCACACCATTCAGTCGCCCGTCAACAGTGAGCAGCGCGCTCGTGACTGGAATCGGTTGATACTCGAATCCATTGATGAAAACACGGCATTGGTGAACCTGTCCAGCGTGCACTGGTCGGACGGAACCATTTTTGACCTGGAAGCGATTGGAGAAAAGGCTCATCAGGTGGGCGCGGCTTTCGTGGTGGATGGCGCTCAATCAGTAGGGGCGGTTCCCATTGATGTACAAAAATGCCGGCTATCGGCATTGATTTGCCCGGGGTATAAATGGCTGATGAGTCCCTACACCTCGGGATTCGCTTATTTTGGTGAGTACTTCGATAATGGAAAGCCCATTGAAGAATCCTGGCTGAATCGTAAAAATAGCGAAGACTTCAAATCTCTTGTCAGTTATCAGTCGGAATACCGGCCGCTGGCTGCCAGGTATAATATGGGTGAATACAGCAATTTTATTGCCTTGCCAATGATGCGGGCGGCACTTGAACAGATACTGGAATGGACACCGGAGGCGATCGTGGACTATAACGATCGGTTGACAAAACCGTTAGTGAATTATTTGGAGGCTAATCATTGCCAGATGGAAGAGTCGGCCTATCGTTCGAATCATATCACCGGATTCAGATTGCCGAAAGGGTTTTCTACAGAGGAGTTGCAAACACATTTGCAAAGCCGGAATATCAGCGTATCGCTCCGGGGAACAGCTGTCAGAGTCTCCACCCATCTTTTCAATGACACCAACGACGTGCAGGCGTTGATGGATGCCTTGGATCAGTTGTTTCGTCGTTCCTAGTCGTCGGCTGGTTGATCGAGCCGGGCTATGAACCGGTAACCAACACCGGATTCTGTCAACAGATGTTTCGGCCTGTTCGGATCGTCTTCCAGTTTTTTTCTGATCTGTGCAATGAATACGCGCAGGTATTGCGACTGGTTGATAAAGCCCGGCCCCCAAACCGCCCTTAGCAGGAACTGGTGTGTGAGCACTTTACCTTCATTTTTAGCGAACAAAGCCAGCAAGCTGTATTCGGTGGAAGTGAGTTTGATCAGTTCGTTGTTTTTGCGAACGATTCTTGCATTCAGGTCGATGGATAACGTCTGTTCATGTATGATAGGCTCCGGGTCTTCGGGACCAATATTGCGAAGTGCCGACCGTATGCGGGCGAGCAGTTCTCCGGTCCGGAATGGTTTTGACAAATAATCATTCGCACCCAGGTCAAGTGCCTGGATGATGACCGCTTCACTGTTTTGTACCGATAATATGATAACGGGGTTGGTGTACCATTGTCTTAATTCCTGCAACACCTGCAAGCCATCTTTATCCGGCAACCCGAGATCCAGCAGTACCAGGTCGGGTGGATGGTTGGAGGCGAGGATAATTCCTTCTTTTCCGGATGCTGCTTCCGTTACAGCATATTGATTGGATTGAAGGGTGATGCGCAACAGGTTGCGGATGGGTTCTTCATCATCGATGATCAGTATCTCGGGTTTGTTCATAGCGGCACTTTTAAATACGAGATCTCTCCGGGTATGTTAACCGTAAATTTTGATCCCGTTGGTGATACGTTTTGCAACAGAACAGATCCTCCCATGGCTTCCGCAAAACCCTTTACGATGGAAAGCCCCAGCCCGGTTCCGTTTCGGGAACTGTTTTTCAAAATGTAGAATTTATCAAACACATTCCTGATTTCATCCGGCGGAAATCCCTGGCCATTGTCCTCCACCACCAGTTCCAGCATATTGGCGTGCTGGGAGGCGGATACATAGATGATCGTATGGGGGGAAGTATGAATGCAGGCGTTGTTGATCAGGTTGTATGCAATCTGTTCCAGCATGCCCTTGTCGGATTTGAACAAGGGGAGATTGGGGTTGATATTGATCCGGATCGATTGATGAATGTTGTTTTCTTCGATTCTGTCCACCACCGAATAGATCACCTCGGTGATATCGCACCAGTCTTTCTTGGGTTGCAGAAATCCTGATTCCAGCCTCGACATGTTCAGCAGATTCTCCACCTGCTGGTTCAGCCGAAGCGCGGCAATGGAGATTTCGTTGATCAGCTGGTTGCGGTGCTCGGCAGTGAGGTTTTTATTATCGGCCTGCAGGTTGTCTGTTGCGCCGATAATAGTGGCGATGGGTGTACGCAATTCATGTGAAAGGGAATTTAGCAACGTATCATATAACTTGACCGCGTTTGCTTTCTCTTCTTTTTTACGGGCTTCTTTTTCCACCAGCCTTATTTTATAAGTCATGATAGCGCTCAGGAGCGCTATCACAAAATACATCAACAGCAGGATGCCGTCTTCTGTTGAGCTTACCTGCAAATTGAAATGGGGTGGTATAAAAAAGAAATCCCATATAAATGCAGAAAGTATTGCAGACAATAGAACCGGAATGATGTCAAACGAAATGGCGATCAGGGAAACGACAAACAAAAGGATCAATGCCACCCCGCGGTAGTTGATATAAGGTGTGAGCAGGTAGCAGATACCCGCGCTTAACCCGATCAGTACCACGCTGATAACTGATTGCCAGGGACGACGGACCGAATTGGTGAAAACTCCAGGCATGGACGGCAATTGAACAACAAAGATAACAGCCTTTGGATTGTGTTAACTAACGAGTGTTTAGCGGGCGTATAAAGATTTTATAAAGATTTAAATATAAATCGACGCTTTACTGATGGAATTCTGAAATGCGCTCTAATTTTGCCTCAACCATTTTAGGATAAAAGATGTCCTCACATAACAGGGTAACTGCCGCCGGCCTATTGATAGCTCTCGGAATTATTTACGGCGATATCGGTACTTCTCCGCTTTACGTACTTAACTCCATAATCAGTGGAAAGCAAATCACGGAAGACCTGGTGATTGGCGCGTTGTCGCTGATCATCTACACCCTGACGCTACAGACCACCATCAAGTATGTCATCCTGACATTGAATGCCGACAACAGGGGAGAAGGGGGGATCTTTTCACTCTTCGCGCTGGTTCGTCGGCGGAAGAAATTTTTGATTTTTCCCGCGATGATCGGAGGCGCCGCCCTGCTGGCAGATGGGATGATCACACCACCCATTTCCGTAACCTCCGCGATCGAAGGGTTGAAGCAGGTGCCCGGACTCTCCAGCATCAGCCAGCAAACGATTATTATCATTGTTATTTCTATCCTCACTGTCCTATTCTTCATTCAGCAGTTTGGAACAGCCTTTATCGGTAAGTTCTTCGGACCGGTGATGACCTGCTGGTTTATCATGCTGGCCATATTGGGAGTCATACATCTTGCCGACGAATGGCATATACTGAAAGCCTTCAATCCCTGGTATGGAATCAAGCTGTTGATCCAGTATCCCAAGGGCTTTTATATCCTGGGCGGCGTATTTCTTTGTACCACCGGGGCGGAGGCCTTGTATTCCGATCTCGGCCATTGTGGAAAATGGAACATTCGTTATTCCTGGATATTCGTCAAAACCTGCCTGATCATTAACTATCTCGGTCAGGGCGCGTGGTTGCTCGCTAATTATGAAGGTCAAACCGTCACAGCGGACATGATTGGACGCGGGTTCAATTCATTTTACGGGGTGATGCCGCACTGGTTCCTTTATTTCGGAATTGCCATCGCTACAGCTGCGGCCATCATTGCCAGCCAGGCGTTGATCTCCGGGTCTTTCACTTTGATCAGTGAAGCCATGCGCTTAAACCTCTGGCCCAAACTGCGGATTCAGTATCCGACAGAGGCGAGGGGACAACTGTATATTCCCGCAGTTAATTTCATGTTGTTTGCCGGTTGTGTGGGGGTGGTATTGTATTTTCAAAAATCTTCCAACATGGAAGGCGCTTATGGCCTCGCCATCACGCTTTGCATGATAGCCACTTCCATTCTCTTTGCCAATTTCCTGGTGCTTCACCGGGCAAAATCGGTTTTCGTTTATCTATATCTGATTGTGTATTTCACCATTGAAGGCAGTTTCCTGGTGGCTAACATGGAGAAATTACCTCATGGCGGTTTTGTGACCGTAGTAATGGGTGGGTTGCTCTTTTTCGTAATGTTCACCTGGTTCAAGGCCAGAAAAATCAAGAACAGGTACGTTGAGTTTGTGCGTCTGGAACACTATATCGGTAAGATCCAGGAACTAAGCAATGACCGAAGCATTCCAAAGTACGCCACACACCTGGTGTACCTGACCAGTGCAGACAATCAAAAGGAGATCGAGCACAAGATCATCTATTCCATTCTTAACAAGAAACCCAAACGGGCAGACATTTACTGGCTCGTGCATGTGGACACACTGGATGATCCCTATACCGCCCAATATACCGTAGAGCATATCATTCCCAATGATATTATCAGGGTTGAGTTCCGGCTCGGTTTCAGGGTACAACCCAGGCTGAACCTGATGTTCCGGAAAGTGGTGGATGACCTCATGCAAAACAGGGAAGTGAATGTGGTTTCCAAATATGAAAATTCTGATAAGGATACACTTGCAGGCGATTTTCAGTTCATCGTGATGGAGAAGTATCTCAGCCAGGATAATGAATTGCCCTTCCTCGAACGGATCGTGATGAAAATACATTTCTGGTTGAAGGAAATCAGTCTGTCGGAAGAGAAAGGATTTGGGCTCGACCCCAGCAATGTGGTTGTCGAAAAGTTCCCGCTCATCGTTTCCCCGGTTTCCGGTATCCGGTTAAAACGGGTGGAACCTTCGTAGGTAGTATATAAGTCCATTCAGAAGAAAAGATATTCCGCCAAGTTTGTTATTTTGGCTGTATGAAATCATTCAGATCATTATTGCCACTCCTTTTCTTGTTGTTATCTATTACCCGCTTATCGGCAGCCCGGGTTGATACGATCGTCACTTATAGTTCTTCGATGAAAAAGGAGATCAAGGCCGTGATCATCCTGCCGGCCGGTTACGATACCGGGAAGGCCTATCCTGCCGTTTACCTTCTCCATGGGTACAGCGGCAATTATGCAGACTGGATCACCAAAACAAAGGGTCTTGATCAATATGCTGATCTCTACAAAATGATCATTGTTTGTCCCGATGGCGGTTACAGCAGCTGGTATTGGGACAGTCCGATGGATTCTTCTTACCGGTATGAAACATATGTTTCAAAGGAACTGGTGCAATGGATCGATGGAAAATATAAAACCATTCGGAACAGAAATGGCAGGGCCATCACCGGTCTCAGCATGGGAGGTCATGGCGCCTTGTATCTGGCCATTAAACACCCCGATGTATTCGGCGCTGCCGGCAGCATGAGTGGGGGAGTGGATATTCGTCCCTTTCCGGGAAAATGGGAAATGGCCAAATGGCTGGGTGATTACAGTCAGAACAAAGCAAACTGGGAGAAGAGTACCGTTATAAATCTGCTCAACGAGATCAAACCTGAATCGCTGGCCATCATCATTGATTGCGGTACGGGAGATTTCTTTTATGAAGTGAACAAGAAGTTACACGAGGAGTTGCTTTACCGATATATTTCCCATGATTTCATCACCCGCCCGGGTGTACACGATTGGAAATATTGGCAGAATGCCGTGCAGTACCAGTTGTTGTTTATGAGTAATTTTTTCAGGAAGTAAAACGATTCAGCACGCGCCAGTACTTGTCTTTGAAGATGTCATAGGCGATCTCCAGTTTGTCGCCGTATTTCTGAATCAGGCTGGCCGCTGTTCGCGATGGATGCCTGAATTCCTTGCAGGCGAAATAGATTGTTCTGCGACCATTATAGGTTTGCCGGCCCACATTCAGGTAACCATCGGCGTCAGACATCGATTGCAGCATTTCATCTTCAAAAACGTCCATCAGCCGGTAGATACCATCCTGGGGCATGCCACCGTTTTCCTTGCCATCATATTTGATTTCTACCAGCATCAACCAGGGATGAGAAGCCTTCGCGTCCCAGTCCAGCAGTTCCTGGTTAACAATGGCAATGACCGGCAGATCGCTTTCATCTTTCCCTTCCAGCGCAGAATAATTATCGTTCTCGGTGTGGTATCTCGTCGCTTTGTATTTCTCCACAAATTCTTTTTCCCGCCAGACCAGGTAGTTGGCCAGTTTGTCGATACTGATCAGGTCTGTTCTGTCTTTCGGGGGGCCGCTTACTGAAATGTTGTCGATTAACGTGGCTGCATTCAGTTCACCGAGTGCATTGTCGAGATAAATCAGCAGGCCATTGCTGATGATCTCTCTTTTCTCTTCTGTAAAATCGTCGTACACCAGGGTGATGTCGATTTCATCCGCATAATTTTCATCGATATTGCTGATGAAACTGATGTTGCTGCTGTTGAACTCCATTCCGTCCATTTCTATGCTGATGCCATCCAGTCCAATGGGCGGTTTCAGTGCCGTGAACTTCCACCTCTTGAGAGAAGGGGCGGCGGCTACCAGGTCTTCCACAAACACAAATGACTTGATATCTCCTTCCGCTGTGATCACCAGCTCGGCGAGCTCGTCGTCCAGCATGCCCGTTAAACAATAAAACTGATTATTGAGTTGTTGCAGCTTTGGCATCAGCTTTTTCAGAAACTTTGTATCAACCTCATCGCTTTTTTTGATCGATTGGTAAAATGACTTTTCGTTTGCGCGAAACCATTGCCAGAAACTCTGTGCATCTACTACCTGAATATCATCCTTTGAGCCAAATACTTTTTTTAGAAAACTCATAAGTGTCTTTTGAATTCCGGAGAGCGGAAGCCACTCCAATGTACAGTTTTATAGATATCCGTTACTGTTGTTTTCACGGTTTTTTTATAATATTTCACTTTTAGATGCGGCGGGGCCTGTCAATACATAATTGACCGGGGCGTTTACTGGCCGGAGTGATATGGCTGCAAGGTCTTCAGTGACTGGCCGGGGGGAGTTTTGCGTAACGGCAGACAACTGTTCTGCCGGATGGGGGGATCCGGATCAGGAGGCAACGGTAACGGTCTCGCGATTGTATTTGTTTCTGTAGTCAACCGGCGACATGGAGGTGATTTTTTTGAACACATCCCTGAACGCTTTGGTATCATTATAGCCCACTTCATACATCACTTCGCTCACAGTTTTACGACCCATTTCCAGCTCTTTTTTAGCTGCTTCAATCTTTACGCGTTGCATGTATTCCACCACCGTATTATTGGTGGCTTTTTTGAATCTTCTTTCGAAGGTTCTTCGGCCGATGCCGAATTTGTCGCAAAGGTCCTCTACGGTGATTTTTTCCTGATAGTTCTGTTCGATGAACTCCTGTACGGCCGCAATTTCAGGATCGTTGTGCAGTTTCTGTCCTTTGAACATGCTGAATGGCGACTGGCTCGACCGGCCGATATCCAGCACAAAGAACTTGGCTGCCAGGATGGCCATCTGCCGGCTGGTGTATTTTTCTATCAGGTGGAGTAACAGGTTCCAGTAGGAATTGGCCCCACCGCTTGAATAGATCCCTTTCTGTTCCGTAATGATTTTATCATCTACCAGCGTGACCTCCGGAAACTGTCTGCGGAATTCGTTGGCAAACAACCAGTGGGTGGAACAGGATTTTCCATTCAGTAACCCGGTAGAAGCCAGCAGGAAAGCACCCAGGCAGAGGCTGGCCACTTCAGCGCCCTGCCGGTATTGTTCAATGATCCAGGGAATGAATTCCTGGTTCTGGCGAATCGCCGATTCCAGGTCTCCGCTCAGGGCGGGAATGATAATCAGATCCGGATGACGCGCGGTTTGAATGGTCGCGTCTGTATGAATGGTAAACAGGCCATCTGCGAGCTTCACTTCTTTCGCAAGCCCTACCAGTTGTACATTGAACAGCGGTGGATGTTCTTCGCTTTTCAGGAATTCATTGACCGCCGTGAAAATATAACGTGGATCAGCAACCGCTTCTATGACAGCGGTATAGGGCACAATGATGGCAATATTTTTCATGTGGCTCTTTTTCAGGTGATTTCAAAGGTAGTGGAATCAACTGTCGGAAACAACCCCTCGTTTTGACGTCATTGCACATCTATCAACCGAACGGGGAATGATAGCTTTGTTTGAAAATGGAAGCTGTGATCATCACCAACAACCTGCCTTCACTGCATTCAGGCCTGGAAGACACATTTGAACAATTGATGAAAATACTCCATGCTTTCGACGATTTGTTCTTTAACCGGGTCTCGCCGACAGGAGGCCGGATAACAGCCCGGGTGGCGGAACATCTTCGAAAATCTTTCGAGGTTATTGAGAAGGTTGAACCGTCCTCTGCGGCTGCCAGCAGTTGAGAAATATACAGGAAATCTTTACCGCTTAAAATTATTATATGGCCCGGATCAATGCTTATTTGAATTTTAATGGTCAGTGCAGGGAAGCCATGATGTTTTACCGCGATTGCCTCGGAGGTGAATTGACCATGCAGAAGATTGCCGAATCGCCAATGGCCGCCACGCTTCCGTCAGCGTTGTCGAATCAGATCCTCCACAGCAGCTTAACCCGTGGCGATATGCTGCTGATGGGGTCGGATATGTTGGGAAGAAATGTGAGGCAGGGCAACCTTGTGTCTCTTTGCTATAATGGAAGCAATGAAGAAGAAATGGCTCTTTGTTTTGAGAAGCTATCAGCAGGAGGATTGGTTAATACACCGCTGCATCAAAGTGTGTGGGGAGCCATCCTTGGCGAACTAACCGACCGGTATGGGTTGAGGTGGGTGTTTAGTTGTAGGAAGATGTGAGACGGATGGACACGAATTAGGCGAATTATACGAAATGGGCGAATTAGGCGAATTTGAGAGCGCAGAAGGCACAGAAGGCGCTGAAGACGCTGAAGGCGCTGTTTGAATTGCCGCCGCCGCTTGCGCCTCCCGCTTAAGGCGTTTTGCGTTTCAGGTTTATCGTTTCACGTTAGTTTGCAGTTTGCGGTTTGCAGTTTGCAGTTTGCGGTTTCTGTTTCTCCTTTCTCTTTCCCTTTC
>JBGAHR010000012.1:0-47834 GCA_044226045.1 Chitinophagaceae bacterium | reverse complement strand
TTTCCCTTTCCGTTTCCCTTTCCCTTTCCCTTTCCGTTTCTCTTTCCGTTTCCGTTTCCCTTTCCGCTCCCGCTCCCGCTTGCGCTTGCGCCATCCGCTCCCACCATGACACCCCATGATGGCTGGCTCGTTTATTTGGCTACCTTTATTTTGGGTCGCATTACCAAAACGATTGCTGCTATGTATGTTTTTCTAGGAATTCTATACCATTTTATAGGTGGATTTGCTTCGGGCAGTTTTTATATGCCGTATAAAAAAGTGAAAGGCTGGCATTGGGAAAGTTATTGGATCGTGGGAGGTTTTTTTTCCTGGCTGATCGTTCCGCCATTGGCGGCTGCTCTTACGGTTCCTGGCTTTATCGATATTATCCGGCAGGCGCCATTGTCGGTATTGCTGTACACTGTTTTATTTGGAGTTCTTTGGGGCTTTGGCGGATTGACGTATGGTCTGGGCGTTCGCTACCTGGGAATGTCTTTAGGTAATTCTATTGTATTGGGTTTCTGTTCTGCTTTTGGAGCGCTCGTGCCCTCCATTTATTATAATATCTATCCGCAGGAAGGGAAGACAAATTTTACGACCTACCTGCAAACCGGCTGGGGTCAGCTGGTGCTGGCGGGTGTTGTTGTTTGCCTGCTGGGCATTTATGTATGCGGAAAGGCGGGGATGATGAAGGAAAAGGAATTGCCCGATGAAGAAAAGAAAAAATCTGTTTCCGAGTTTAATCTTACCAAGGGCCTGGCGGTTGCGATATTTTCCGGCATCATGAGTGCCTGTTTTAATTTCGGAATTGAAGCCGGTAAACCATTGGCGGACGCCTCCGTGGCGGCAGGAATGAACGCCCTGTTTAAAAATAATGTAACCTATGTGGTTCTTTTATGGGGTGGGCTGGCCACCAATTTCTTCTGGTGTATGCTGCTGAATGCCCGTAACAAAAGTTTTGGCGACTATACAAAGAAGAGCACCCCGTTGTTCTCCAATTACCTGTTTTCCGCTCTGGCGGGAACTACCTGGTTTCTGCAATTCTTTTTTTATGGTATGGGTGAAAGTAAGTTGGGAAATGGAGCCAGCAGCTGGATACTGCATATGGCCTTCATTATTCTGATCGCCAACTTATGGGGTATTGCACTGAAAGAATGGAAGAGTGTCAGTCCAAAGACCCGTCTCACTTTTACCATCGGGTTAATTACCATCTTGCTGTCTGTATTACTGGTGGGATACGGCAACTCGTTAAACCCGGCTAATAAATGATTCTAATAACTGAGTATAATAACCGAAAGATATGAGTGTTGTCAAGAATATAAACTTTAAACAGGTGAGCTATCTGTGGGATGAAGAAAAGGCGCGTGCACTGGAAGGAGATGAAGTGGCATTGCTGGTATACCGTTCCAATCTGCTCGGAGCTGATCTCAGACTGACCAATTATGGTGGAGGGAACACCTCCTGCAAACAAAAGGCTACCGATCCGATCACCGGAAAGGAAGTAGAAGTGATGTGGGTAAAAGGAAGTGGTGGCGACCTGGGAACGATGAAAAGAAACGGACTGGCTGCATTGTATGTGGACAGGCTACGCGATTTGAAAAAAGTGTATCGCGGGTTGAAATATGAAGATGAAATGGTGCAGTTGTTTAACCATTGTATATACGACCTTGAGTCAAAAGCGCCCTCTATTGATACCCCTCTTCATGCGTTTCTTCCTTTTAAACATATTGATCACCTGCATCCGGATGCGGCCATTGCGATCGCGGCAGCTAAAGATGGCCGTCGGATTACCCAGGAACTTTTCGGAGGACAAATAGGATGGGTAGAATGGCAGCGACCTGGTTTTGATTTAGGCTTGAAACTGAAAGAATGCCTCGATAATAATCCAGGTATCAGGGGAATCATGCTTGGTTCACACGGGTTGTTTACCTGGGGCGAGACTGCTTACGAAAGTTATATCAATACCCTGGAGGTAATTGAGCAATGTGCTGAGTATCTCTCGTCGCAGATAGGCAAAAAAGGACCTGTTTTCGGCGGCGAAAAGGTAACAGCTTTGTCACCTGAACAGCGCAGGGAACGTGCAGCAAAATTGTCTCCGGTACTTCGGGGTATGTGTTCTACTCCGGGCAAGACCAGCATGGTGGGCCATTTTACCGATGAACCCAGGGTATTGGAGTTCATCAATTCAAACGACCTGGAAAGGCTGGCCGCGATGGGAACCAGTTGCCCTGATCATTTCCTTCGCACAAAGATTGCACCATTGGTTTTACCATTGACCACCGGTGACAACCTGGACGATATTGAATCTGTTAAAAACAAGCTGCGCCCTTCTTTTGAAGCCTACCGAAATATGTATGCGGAGTATTATAATACCTGCAGGCACCCCGATAGTCCGGCTATGAGAGACCCTAACCCGGTGATCCTGCTGTATCCCGGAGTAGGGATGTTCAGTTTTGCAAAAGACAAGCAGACTGCACGGGTGGCATCCGAATTTTATGTCAATGCCATTAATGTGATGAAAGGGGCGGAGGCAATATCTGCTTATACCGCACTTCCGCGACAGGAAGCATTTAATATTGAGTACTGGTTGCTGGAAGAGGCCAAGTTGCAACGAATGCCGAAACCGAAACCACTCACGGGAAGGATAGCCCTCGTAACCGGAAGCGCCGGAGGAATCGGTAAAGCCATCGCCCGTAAATTCATTGACCAGGGTGCTTGCGTAATTATTACTGATAATGATCCTGGCAGAATCGAAAAGGCCTCGAGTGAGTTTGCTGCATCTTATTCTTCGGATGCCTGGACGGCTACCGGACTGGATGTGACAAAAGCCGACAGTATCCGGGAATCATTCGATACAGCCAGTCTTTATTTCGGTGGAGTGGATATTGTGGTAAACAGCGCCGGCCTGTCGATTTCCAAACCCATCGAAGAGCATACCGAAAGCGATTGGGATATTTTATATGATGTGCTGGTGAAAGGCCAGTTTTTCATCACCAGGCAAGCGGTGGAGGTTATGCGAAAACAGGACATGGGAGGGGATGTTATTAATATCGTCAGCAAGAATGCGCTGGTTTCGGGTCCCAATAATGCAGGTTATGGTTCGGCAAAGGCAGCCCAGTTGCATCTCAGCCGGCTCAATGCTGCAGAGCTGGGGAAAGACCGGATAAGGGTGAATGTAGTAAACCCGGATGCGGTTATTGCAGACAGTAAAATCTGGGAAGGCGCCTGGGCAGAAGGAAGAGCAAAAGCTTATGGCATCTCGGTGGAAGAACTTCCCGGCTACTATGCAAAGAGATCCTTACTGAATGAAATCATCCTTCCGGAAGATATCGCCAATGCCTGTTTTGCCTTTGTATCGGGATTGCTGAATAAATCAACCGGCAATGTACTCAATGTAGATGGAGGGATAGCTATGGCTTTTGTTCGATAAAAAATATAGAGTAGTTTAACCGGCTAAACAGAATATTTACAAGTCAGCATATGCAAATAGATGCCATCCAAATAGGCCAACACAATTCCGATCGGCTTAAGCTTCATCAACGAAAGATGGAATTCCTTCGATCGACCATGCCTGATTTTGAAAATATCATTCATCAGCTTCAGGCATTCCAGGTAGCGATTCCCAGTTGGGCATTGGGAACAGGAGGAACCCGTTTCGGTCGATTCAGTGGAGGCGGTGAACCCGCCAGTCTTGAACAGAAAATTGAAGATGTCGGTTTGCTGCATGCTTTGACGCGATCAGCCGGCGCCATTTCCCTTCATATTCCCTGGGATATTCCGCGAGATGCAAAAGCCATTAAAGAACTGGCGGCCCATTTTGATCTGCGGTTCGATGCGGTCAATTCAAATACTTTCCAGGATCAGCCCGGACAGGCATTGAGTTACAAGTTTGGTTCCATGCAGCATGTGAACCCTTCGGTGAGGAAACAGGCTATTGATCACAATATCGAAGTAATACAATACGGTAAGGAACTGGGGTCAACATCCATTACAGTTTGGTTGAGTGATGGATCCTGTTTTCCGGGACAACTTAATTTCAAAAAAGCATTTCAGCATACATTGGGCAGCCTGCAGGAGGTTTATCAGCACCTGCCGGCCGATTGGAAAATGTTTGTAGAATACAAGGCATTTGAGCCCAACTTTTATTCAACCACTGTAGGAGATTGGGGACAATCTTATCTGTATGCCAGCAAGCTCGGATCAAAGGCCTATACACTGGTGGATTTGGGACATCATTTGCCCAATGCCAATATCGAGCAGATCGTGGCTCTGTTGCTGATGGAAGGTAAACTGGGTGGATTTCATTTCAACGATTCGAAGTATGGTGATGACGACCTGACCGTTGGCAGCATCAAGCCTTACCAGTTATTTCTTATCTTCCAGGAATTGGTGCAGGGTATGAACGATCAGCAAATGGACCACGCTTCCTCGCTGGGATGGATGATCGATGCCTCACATAATGTCAAAGATCCGCTTGAGGATTTATTGCAGTCCCTCGAAGCCATCCAGATTGCCTATGCACAGGCTTTGCTGGTTCCGGCCGATCAACTGGAGGAAGCCAGGAATAACAACGATACGGTAAGAGCACAGGAGATATTGCAGCATGCTTTCCGAACCGATGTCAGACCCATTGTTGCGGAAGCAAGACTGCGCTCCGGCGCGGCAATAGATCCGATGGGCTTGTTCCGCTCCTTGAAAGTGCGGGAACAGTTGATAAAAGAAAGGGGAACACATAATATTGCAACGGGCTTATAATTATTAACTAACGAATTAATCGGATAAATGAGGTCATGATTCCGGTTATTGCCATATTCGACATAGGAAAAACGAACAAGAAACTATTTTTGTTTGATGATCGCTATTGTGTAGTGTATGAACAATCTACCCGCCTGCCAGAGATCATTGACGAAGACGGTTTTCCTTGTGAAGACCTCGAAGGATTGATTCAATGGGTGCAACAGGCTTTTCAGGAAGTGTTGGAGTTAAAGTCATTCAGCATCCAGGCACTGCAGTTCGCTACTTATGGCGCCAGCCTGGTATACGTTGATTCGGACGGAAACCCGCTCACCCCTCTGTATAATTATCTCAAACCATATCCATCGGAGCTGGCCGACGAATTATACCGTTTGAATGGGGGAGAAGAATTATTCTCCTTGTCTACCTGCTCTCCGGCGTTGGGAAGCCTGAATTCAGGGTTACAGTTGTATCGCCTTTTCCGCCAGCGCAGCGAACAGTTTCAGCAGGTTCGTTGTGCATTACACCTTCCGCAATTTATCAGTTATCTCTTCTCCCGAAAAATGGTCTCTGAAATAACAAGCATTGGATGTCACACCGCACTATGGAACTTTCAACAATTCGATTATCATTCCTGGATCTATTCCCATGGACTGAATAAAGTATTGCCGGAGCGGGTGGCCTGCGATGCGGTGGAAAGCATTTCCATCAATGATCAGCAAGTAGCTGTTGGCGTTGGATTACACGATAGCTCTGCTGCCTTGATTCCCTATCTCTCCGGGTTTACAGAACCCTTTGTTTTGATTTCAACCGGTACCTGGTGCATCAGCCTCCATCCGTTTAATGAGCAGCCGTTAACTGCCGCAGAGTTAAAAAACGATTGTCTTTGTTATTATTCTTTCAAGGGGAAGCCGGTGAAAGCGTCCAGGTTGTTTGCCGGGTATCTCCATGAACAGGAAGTACTGAAGCTCGCCCGGAAATTTCAGCAACCGGGTGATTTTTATAAAGAAGTCAAACCAGACGATCAAATGATCCGGGCGTTGATCGACACAGATCAGGTGGACGAGGACGAATGGATGAGCGAAAGCCAATCTGATTGCGCCGGTGCCTACCACGTTTTAATGGCGAAGATTATTAAAGACCAGCTAAGGTCCACTCAATTGGTGTTGCGGGGTACTACTGTAAAAAGAATTTTTGTGGATGGCGGGTTTGCCTCCAATCCTGTTTACATGAATTTTTTAGCAGCTGTATTACCCGGCTATGAAGTGTATGCCGCTTCCATGATGCATGCCACCGCACTCGGAGCGGCTCTTTCCATCCATCATCAATGGAATACACAACCGATTACTGCGGACCTCATTGCTTTGCAATTGTACGCTAACAGACAAAATGCTTTCAATTTTTAATACAAAACACCCCTGTATGAAAAAAATGGTGCCTGTTCTCCTGCTTTTACTGGTTGCCGGTCCGGCAATGACTCAGCTATCCGTTACCAGGCTGACGGTTGAGAATTTGACAAACCCCATCGGGTTGGACGAAAAGCAACCTCGTTTCGGCTGGCAGATAAAAGATAAAGAACGCAATGCCGCGCAAAAGGCTTATGAAATAAAAGTGATGCAGGGCAAAGAGGTTACCTGGAAAACTGGCAGGGTTAATTCGGATCAGTCTGTATTTGTTCCCTATGAAGGGAAAGTGTTGCAGTCTGGAAACCGGTACACCTGGCAGGTAAGGGTATGGGACCAGGAAGGAAAGTCTTCGGCCTGGAGTGCACCGGCCTATTTTGAAATGGGGATATTGGATCCGAGCCGATGGAAAGCACAGTGGATAGAATCTTCCATGACAGAAGACACGATTCACCGGCCTGCACAATATTTCCGCAAGGAGTTCAACGCCCCTAAGAAAATCAAATCAGCCACCGTTTACCTGACGGCGCATGGTATGTATGAAGCGCAGATAAACGGGCAACGGGTGGGTAAGGATTATCTCACACCCGGCTGGACCAGTTACAACAAGCGGTTGCAATACCAGGTGTATGACGTAACCTCGCTCATAAAGACAGGTTCGAATGCCATTGGTATGATCGTTGGCAATGGTTGGTACCGCGGATACCTGGCCTGGGAAAACAATTTCAATATTTATGGGAAGAAACTGGGCGCTTTTTGCCAGTTGCACCTGACCTATACCGATGGATCGGATGAATATATAGTTACAGATCAAAGCTGGAAATCAGCCATTGGGCCCATTGAATCTGTTGAGATCTATCACGGCGAAACCTACGATGCCCGTGATGAGTTGACTGGCTGGTCATCGCCGGGTTTTGAAGATGGGCGCTGGGCAGGCGTAACCGTAAAAGATTATCCTGCTGCGATACTCGTTGCCACTTATAATGAACCCGTTCAGAAACATGAAACCTTTACACCGGTAAAAATCTTTAAAACACCCAAGGGAGAACAGGTAATTGATTTCGGACAGAATCTTGTTGGCTGGGTGGTAGTAAAAGCTACCGGTAAAAGCGGTAGCCGAATCAGTATTAAACATGCGGAAGTGCTTGACAAAGCAGGCAATTTTTATCTCGATAATATTCGCGCGGCGAAAGCAACTGCCACCTATATTCTCAAAGGCGAGGGAGTGGAAACATTCGAACCACATTTCACTTTCTTTGGATTCAGGTATATCATGATCGAAGGTTATCCGGGTGAAATAAAACCGGAAAACTTTACGGCCGTTACCCTCTATTCAAACATGACACCTACGGGCAGTTTCAGTACTTCCAATCCGTTAGTGAACCAGCTCCAGCATAATATCCAGTGGGGGCAAAGAGGTAAT
This sequence comes from Chitinophagaceae bacterium, assembly GCA_044226045.1. Classification (GTDB taxonomy): domain Bacteria; phylum Bacteroidota; class Bacteroidia; order Chitinophagales; family Chitinophagaceae; genus Endoryza. The sequence goes on along the minus strand of JBGAHR010000012.1, from coordinate 40,295 downwards.
TTCCTGGACGTGCCCACGGATTGTCCGCAACGGGATGAAAGACTTGGATGGACCGGAGATGCGCAGGCTTTTTCGAGAACAGCCAGTTTCAATTTTGGTGTCAATAACTTCTTTGCCAAATGGCTGAAAGATGTGGCGGCAGATCAGTTGCCCAACGGCAGTGTACCATTTGTGATTCCAAATGTATTGGGCCCGGGCGCTTCCGGATCAACCGGCTGGGCAGATGTGGCAACCATTATTCCATGGAATATGTATCTCGCCTATGGCGATAAACGGGTGCTGGAGAACCAATATGAAAGCATGAAGAACTGGGTGGGATACATGCAAAAGAACAGCAGCGATTACCTCTGGAACAAAGGATTTCATTTTGGTGACTGGCTGTTCTACCGGCCATTCGATGACAATGATGGGCGTTCGGCAGTAACCGACAAATACCTGATTGCGCAGTGTTTCTTCGCGCATTCCACACAACTGCTGATCAATGCTGCCCGTGTACTTGGTAAAAGTGAGGATATGGCAAAATATGAAAGCCTGCTGCAACACATCAAAGAGGCTTTTGCAAAGGAATATTTGACGCCCAGCGGCAGACTCGTGTCCGGAACACAAACAGCCTATGTGCTCGCGCTCAATTTCGATATGTTACCCGAGAGCCTGAGCGCTCAGGCGGCGGCGAGGCTGGCGGACAATGTGAAAAGCTATGGCAATCACCTCACCACCGGATTCCTCGGAACTCCTTACTTATGTCATGTACTGAGCCGGTTTGGATACAATGATATCGCATATGCATTATTGTTACAGGAGAACTATCCTTCCTGGCTTTACCCGGTGAAGATGGGCGCCACCACTATCTGGGAAAGATGGGATGGCATCAAGCCAGACAGCACTTTCCAGACACCGGGCATGAACTCTTTCAATCACTACGCGTATGGAGCTATTGGCGACTGGATGTACCGGGTCATGGCAGGGCTGGATACCTATGAAGATGGCCCGGGGTATAAGCATATCCGAATTAAACCGGTTATCGGGGGGAATTTTACACAGGTGAACGCCAGTCTGGAAACCAATTATGGGTTGGTGAGCAGTGGATGGAAAAAAGAAGGCGGAAAGATCATTTTTGATATACAGATTCCTGTTAATACAAAAGCGGATATATTTATTCCTGCCAAAAATATTTCTCAGGTAACTGAAAGCGGCATTGCCGCAGACCGGCAGAGTGATATTCATTTCGCCGGCACGGACCAGGGTTATCTGCAGTTTAAAATCGGTTCGGGAACTTACCGGTTTGAAGTAACCGGTAACTAGTCAGAAAGGTAAATAAGGAGTAATTTACAGAGGCTGTCCTGCATTTCGCAGACAGCCTCTTGCATTAACGACAGACCCTATCATACAGAAGCATAAGATTGAATAGGTATTCAATAGGATTGTTGAGATAAAATTCCTTATTATAATGAAAATTGCTATAATGAAAGGATTGTTTGTTTTACTAAGCTGTTTTCTTCTGACGGGAATAGCGGTGGCTCAACCGGTAAAAGGGTATCATCCCAATTCGAATTTATTAAAACAGGCAAACCATTTTTTTACAGAGGCGGTCAGCCAGTACAAACTACTGGCAGGTAAACTACCGGCAGATAAATTTCCCAAAACCTATTTCCCCGATAGCAAACAATACGAGTTTAGTAATTCAAGCTGGTGGTGCAGTGGCTTCTATCCCGGCACCCTGTTGATGTTATACAGGCAAACCGGCGATCCATTTTTGTACGGAGAAGCAATCCGTATGCTGGGCGTGCTGGAAAAAGAACAATTCAACACACATACACATGATCTGGGTTTTATGATGTATTGTTCTTTTGGAAATGCATTAGTGCAGAAAGACAATCCTTCCTATCGGCAGGTGCTGGTTAATAGCGCCAAATCCTTGTCGACCCGTTTTAATCCCCGGGTAGGCTGTATCAAATCATGGGATGGAAAACCCAATGAGTTTCTCGTGATCATCGACAACATGATGAACCTGGATCTGCTTTTTTGGGCTACCCGCGAAACCGGCGATTCTTCCTTTTACAAGATCGCCGTTACACATGCCAATACTACCATGGCCAATCATTTTCGACCGGACCATAGCTCCTATCATGTTATCAATTACAACCAGACCGACGGTAGCATCATTCAGAAAAAAACTGCCCAGGGTTTTGCTGATGAATCGGCTTGGGCAAGAGGACAATCATGGGGACTGTACGGCTACACTGCCACTTATCGTCAAACCCGTGATCCGAAATATTTGAAGCAAGCCACAGACATTGCTGATTTTTTATTGTCCCATCCCAACCTTCCCGCAGACAAGATCCCTTATTGGGATTATAACGCTGCCGATATTCCACATTCCTTACGTGATGCGTCTGCTGCTTCCATCATGGCTTCTGCGTTGATTGAACTGAGCCACTATGTTTCGAAGAGCCAGGCAAAAAAATATTTACAGGTGGCCGAAAAGATCCTGCTGACACTTTCGGACCGGCATTACCGTGCATCGGCTGGTACGAATGGCGGATTCATCCTTCAGCACAGTGTCGGTCACAAGCCTGCCGGAACCGAAATTGATGTACCACTGACCTATGCTGATTATTACTATATCGAGGCGCTTGAAAGATATCTTGCGCTTGCCGATACCAGACAGAAATGATTTCACTCAATAAAACTGCTGTATATGAAAAAAGCGTTTTTAGGAATATGTATACTGTTGCCGTTATGGGCAATCAGCCAGTCGTCCGTAAACATGGTAATTGATGCTTCCAATGCAAAAAACACCATCAGCCGCCATATTTACGGACATTTCTCTGAACATCTTGGGAGATGTATCTATGATGGATTCTGGGTAGATCCTTCCATGAACGTACAAAAGCAGGACAGGATAAGAATGGACATAGTCAATGCCCTGAAGAAGATCCGGATTCCCAACCTGCGCTGGCCGGGAGGATGTTTTGCGGATGAATATCATTGGAGAGATGGTATCGGGCCCAGGGATAAACGACCTCATATGGTCAATACCAACTGGGGAGGCGTATCGGAAGACAATAGCTTCGGTACACACGAATTCCTGGAGTTATGCTCCTTGCTCAATTGCGAACCTTATATAGCCGGCAATGTAGGCAGCGGTACCGTTGAGGAAATGGCCAAGTGGGTGGAGTACCTCAATTCCGACGCGATCAGTACAATGACCGAACTGAGGAAGCAGAACGGAAGAGCCGAACCCTGGAGAGTGAAGTTCTGGGGTGTCGGAAATGAAAGCTGGGGTTGCGGTGGTAACATGACTCCTGACTATTATGCAGATGAATACAAGCGTTATGCTACGTATGCCAGGAATTACCACAATGCGCCTCTGTACCGCATTGCCAGCGGCGCCAGTGAAAGTGATTACAACTGGACTGAAACGCTGATGCGTAAGGCGGGTTACATGATGTGGGGTATAACGCTGCACCATTATACGTTGCCAACAGGTAACTGGAACAAGAAAGGCTCGGCCACTTCTTTTGATGAAAAGGAGTATTTCAATACCATGAAGAACTGTCTCTACATGGAGGAACTGGTGACTCGTCATTCCACTATCATGGATAAATATGATCCGGCCAGGAAAGTGGCGTTGGTGGTGGATGAATGGGGAATCTGGACCGATGTTGAACCAGGCACCAATCCGGGCTTCCTGTATCAGCAGAACAGTCTGAGAGACGCGCTGGTAGCCGGCAGCACACTCAATATATTCAACAACCATTGCGAAAGAGTGAAGATGGCCAACCTGGCCCAAACCATCAATGTTTTGCAGGCTCTTGTGTTGACAAAGGGAGCCGACATGTTGCTCACGCCAACCTATCACGTATTCGATCTGTATAAAGTGCACATGGATGCCACATTGCTGCCTGTGAACTTCCAGTCACCGGAATACGTAAACGATAACCAGAAATTACCAGCGATCAATGTTTCCGCTTCCCGTGATTCTGCCGGCATTGTTCACCTCACTTTCGTGAATATCGATCCGGCTAAAAAGTATACCATTCGGGGAAAGTTCGTTTCAGCCAATTGGAAAACGGTTACCGGTCAGCTTCTTACTTCTGCAAAATTGTCCGACTACAACAGTTTTGAGAACAAAGAGAAGGTGAAGATTGTTTCTTTCAACGGCGCCCGGAAAGAGGGGGATGAACTGGTATTGGAATTGCCGGCACAGAGTATTGTGAGCCTCGAATTGAAATGACCTCTTTTATCCCGGTTCGAAAAGCGTAATTTCATAGTATGAAAACAACATACAGGAAATCAGTGAGCCTGCTGTTGCTGGGTTTGTTTTTACAGGGATTGGGGATGGTGGCCTGTCAGTCCAAATCAACCTTGCAGACCACCATGCCATCAAAAAAAATATACAGGTGGGATGAATTCTGCATGGGCGTTGATCTTTCTTATGTCAACCAGATTGAGGACAATGGGGGTAAATACAAAGATTCGTTGAAACAAAAAGACCCGTTTGTTATTTTTCGCCAGCATGGAGCCAATGCCGTCAGGGTTCGCTTGTGGTACAATCCAAGTTGGCAATTGCCGGTAACCGGAGGCAAACTGTATAGCGACCTGCTGGATGTTGAAAAAACCATTCGCCGGGCGAAAGAAAATGGAATGGTGGTCAACCTGGATCTGCACTACTCTGATGATTGGGCGGATCCGCAAAAGCAGCAGCCTCCTGCAGCGTGGCAGGGATTGAGTTACGACCAGGTAAAGGATTCGGTTTATCAATACACATGGCGGGTGTTAAACTATTTGTCTTCTCGGCAATTAACACCTGAAATGATCCAGATCGGAAATGAAACCAACCCGGGAATGCTGTTTCCTTATGGCCAGATCAATAACGGCGATTTCAAAGGTTTTGGTGAACTGTTAAAAAGTGGAATCAAAGCAGTACGCGATTTTTCCGCCACTTCTGCTTCCATCAAACCGAAAATAATTTTGCATGTTGCACAACTGCAGGATGCCGGTTGGTGGACGAAAGGGGTTATCGAACAGCAGGGCGTTACAGATTTTGATATTCTTGGGCTGTCGCACTACAGCAAATGGTCGCAGGTAAACAGTATGAAGGCCATCACCGACACCATCCGTCGCCTGGCGAATTCGTATCACAAGACTGTTATGATTGTGGAAACTGCCTATCCATATACCGGCAATAACCTCGATACGTATAATAACCTGTTTGGTCCGGGCGATGCCCTGCCAGATTATCCGTTGAGTATGGATGGTCAGTTGAAATATTTGAAAGACCTTGTGCAGGCCATCATTGACGGAGGAGGTAAGGGCATCATGTACTGGGAGCCGGCCTGGATTACGTCTCCCATGAGAGATCGTTGGGGTCAGGGCTCCTCCTGGGAGAACAACGCCTTGTTTGACTGGAATGGAAACACGGTACCTGCGATGGATTATATGAATGCAGTGTATAAATTTAATTAGTAATCATTCGATCATCATAAATTTCATCATATGTCAACGGGGAACGTGGTAGTCGTGACGGGTGCAGCCGGAAATATGGGGCAGGCTGTTGTGAAAAAATTCTTGGACGAAGGACACAAGGTGGTGGGAACTATTGTGCCGGGTGATCCGGTAAAATGGGATATGGGGTCTCAGTACTTTTTTACGGAGGAAGCTGATCTGTCAAACGAACAAGCCGCGCAAGCTGCCATTCAAAAAATTATCAAAGAAAGAGGAACTATTGATATTGCTGTGCTGACCGTGGGTGGTTTTGCCATGGGTAAGATAGCGGAAACAGGTCTGGCAGATATACAGAAGCAGATTCACCTCAATTTCGAAACGGCTTATAACACGGCCAGGCCCATCTTCCTTGAGATGATGCAAAAGGGCAGGGGACGTATCTTTCTTATTGGATCGAAGCCCGGTCTCGATAGCAGAAACGGAAAAGGGATGGTCGCTTATTCCATCGCCAAATCCATGATCTTTCGCCTCGCTGAATTGATGAATGAAGAAGCCAAAGGAACGGATGTGGTTGTTTGTGTGGTAGTACCCAGTACCATAGATACTCCGCAAAACAGGAAGTCAATGCCCGATGCAGATACTTCCAAATGGGTCAAACCCGAAGCAATAGCCGAAGCAATCTATTTTTATACAACCGGCGAAGCAGCCGTTTTGAGAGAACCGGTGTTGAAGGTATATGGGCGAGGGTAGTGGTTTGTCGTTTCACGTTTCACGTTTCTCGTTTCTCGTTTCAGGTTTCTAATCATAACTGCAAACCGCAAACCGTCAACCGCAAACCGCCAAGCACGTGAAACGTTAAACGTAAAACGAAAAACGTCTATATTTCCAGCACACTGTTCCATCCGTTTTTTCCATCGGGTTCGCGCCAGGGATTGTCGATATCTTCCACCCACATCTGGTCGTCAATAAAGAATTTATAGTAGTAACGTCCCTTGGGAAGTAGGGGAATCTCAATTTTCCATTCGCCTTTTTTGTTGGTCAGCAGCAAAACATCCTGCGCCCAATTATTAAAGCTTCCGGAAAGACTGATCTGGTTAGCGCAACCGTGCTGAATGTGGAATTCAATCGTTTTTTTGCGGCGATTGATAAAGGGAGAATCGTGAACCATAAACACCTCCTTTGTTTTAGGATATTAAAAATGGATTCCGATACGGATGGTTTTCAATGAGCGCGAATAGGAAATACAAAAAATTCGGAAGGTGGGGGTTGTCCGTTCGTTGTGATATTATTTACGGTCTGTAGAAAAGTTACGGCTAATTTTTCAGGAACGGAATAATGCCTGTTATTATTTTTTGTGCACCTGAAGAGTTTTTTTTCGAAAGTAATCAAGCCAAACCCGGTCAGGCCTGGTAACTGGCGGCCCATTTTTGAAGTTTGCTCACCAATTCTTCCAGTTTTACCGGTTTGCTGAGATAGTCATTCATGCCTGCGTTCAGGCATTCTTCTTTATCTCCCTGCATGGCATTGGCTGTCAGGGCTATGATAACAGGTTGCCTGCTGAGTTGCATTGACCGGATTTGCTGGGTGGCTGCCAGACCATCCATTTCCGGCATCTGCATATCCATCAGGATCAGATCGTAAGTTGATTCAAGGATAGCCGTTACCGCTTGTTTTCCGTGATCAACCACTACCGGGTCATACCCCAGCCGCGCGAGGATGTGGATGATCAGTTGTTGATTCACCAGATTGTCCTCTGCCACCAGGATGCGAAGCGGGTGTTGTTGGGAGAACTGTTCATCCAGCCTGGCTTTGAGTGGTCTTTCCTCCACAGTAAACGGATTTTTTTGCAGTGCCCTGGCAATATGATTTCGCAGCACTTCATGCTTGACAGGCTTCGAGAGTTCGGCATTGAACAGACCGGGATGCGTTTTGCTGTATTCATCTCCCAGAGAACTCAATAGTATCACCGGCAGTCCGGGGTATTGTTTTCGGATGCGAGAGGCCAGTTCGATGCCATGCATCAACGGCATTTTCATATCAGTTACAACCAGGTCAATACCGGGCTGGTTTGCCAGTATGTCCAGGGCCTGGAAACCACTTTCCGCACAAACGGGTACAAGATCCCATTGACGGAGTTGCTGTTCGAGTATGGTGCGATTGGTGGTATTATCATCTACCACAAGTATCTTTTTGTGAACGATGTCTTCAAGCAGGTTACCGGCTTCATCAGCATACAACAAGAACCCTTCCGTGGCCCTGATGGTAAATCTGAACACGGATCCCTGACCGTATTCGCTTTCCACGTCGATTTCGCCTCCCATCAGGTGAATCAGTTTTTCACAAATAGCCAAACCCAGTCCGGTACCTCCATATCTGCGGGTAGTGGATGAGTCGACCTGGGTGAACGCTTTGAACAGGCGATTGAGTTTGTCTGCCGGAATACCAATGCCGGTATCACGGATTTCAAAGGCCAGTTTCATTTCGCCGTTGGGAAGTATTTCCTGGCAGGTAATACCGATGTACACTTCGCCCTTCCGGGTAAATTTGAGCGCGTTGCTGACAAGGTTGGTGATAACCTGCTTCAGGCGAAGACTGTCACCCCTGATGCAGGCCGGTACGGTAGGATCAACCTGGTAGATCAGTTCGATGCCAATCTGGTTGGCCTTGGTGGCAAAAAGATCCAGAACCGACTCCACACATTTTCTGAGGTCAAAATCGGTTTTCTCCAATTCCATTTTTCCGGATTCTATCTTGGAGAAATCAAGAATATCATTGATTACATTCAACAGGCTTTCTCCGCTGGAAATAATGGTGTCTGTATACATCCGTTGTTGTTCGTTCAACGGTGTTTCAGATAGCAGGGAGGCCATTCCAATCACGCCGTTCATGGGAGTCCTGATCTCATGACTCATGGTGGCGAGAAAAATAGTTTTCGCCCGGTTCGCTTCTTCCGCTTCCTGACGGGCTTTTCTTTCATCCTCCGTCAGCACCCGGAGTTTTTCTGTTCGATCCTGTACCTGTTGTTCCAGGTTCCGGCGATGGTCGTTGATGAATTTCATTCTCGAACGAATGAGGTAACCGATACCCAGCAGAACCGACAGCACGACCGATATCCTGAACCACCAGGTCATCCAGAAAGCCGGTTTAATGACCAGGTTTACGCGGGCTTCATTTTTCGACCACTCCCCATTGTTAGTGAGGCCGCGAACGACAAAAACATATTTGCCGGGGTTGAGGTTAGTATAGGTGGCGGAGTTTTTTGTTTCGACATAGTTCCAGTGGTCTTCAAAGCCAATCAACCGGTACTGATATTTTTTCTTGTCGGTCTTGGTGAAGTTGAGGGAAGCGAAATCAAAGGACACCACTGATTGGGAATGGGAGAGGGTGACCTCCTCCGCATAACTGATATTCTTTTTCAGCGGCGAGCGCTGTGGACTGTCGAGATTTGGTGAAATGGCTTTGTTGAATATCCGGAAATCGGTGATCACTACCGGGGGATCGAACGTAACCGGATTGATCTTCTTCGGGTCAAATACATTGAAACCATTCTTTCCACCGAAATACATGATGCCATTTCGGGTTTTGTAAAAACCGTAGCCGAATTGCGGCGACTGTATGCCATCGCTCACACCGTAGTTGTGAAATGACTTCCGGTCCACATCCAGCCTGGTCAGTCCGCCAAAACCGCTGATCCATAGGTTTCCGGCGGCGTCTGGCAAAATACCGATTGTCGTATTATTAGGCAGCCCGTCGGATGTATAATAACGGGTGAATTTATTTTTCTTTCGATCCCAGAAATTCAAACCGGCATCTGTCGTCATCCAGAAATTCCCGTCATCGTCTTCATAAAAGGCATTCACGGAATTACTACTTACAGAGTTGTTGTCATTGGGGTCGGAGCGATAGTTTTTGAATTTGTTGGTGTGAGGATTGTACATGGCAAATCCGGCGCCGTCTGTTCCGATCCATATCATTCCTTCTCGGTCTTCCATGACCGTCATGATATTATTGGTCCCGAGGCCGTCGTCAATTCCGTTCGAGGTGAAATGGGTGAAGCTGTTTGTTTTCCGGTCGTACCGATCGAGTCCTCCTCCGTAAGTTCCGATCCAGATCCAACCACGGCTGTCTTCAAATATGCTCCAGATATTGTTATAGCCAAGACTCTTTGGATCTGACGGATTATTTTTAAAATGCTGAATCTTTTTTGTAACGGGATCATACACGGAGATACCAAACCCCCAGGTACCGATCCACATCTTGCCGTATTTGTCTTTCATGACCATTGAAACGGCATTGCCGGCGATGCTGTTGGGATTGCCGGGTTCGTGACGAAGATTGGTGAAATGACCCGTTGCCGGATCAAATATATCAACACCGCCACCGTCAGTTCCAATCCAGAGTTTGTTGTTGTTATCTTCAGTGATGGTTAACACGCGGTTCATCGCCAGGCTGTTTACGCCGGGTATATGCCGGTAATGGGTAAACAGTTCCGCATCCCTGTTCACGAAATTCAATCCTTCATTGTGAGTACCAATCCAGATATTTCCTTTTATATCCGTGAGCATGGCACAGATCAGGTTGTCGTTCAGTGCCCGGTCATCGTATTCGCTTTTTTTGAAATGACGAAAGTTTCCTTTTTCATAATCGTACACAGCAATGCCATCCGTTTCACTTCCCAGCCATAAGTTGCCCAGGGGATCGCGGGTGAATGCGATGGTGCGGGTGAGGCCGCTTTGTTCTTTCAACCCTGGCAAATCTGTCAATTCATTTTTTGATTCATCCAGCACAACCACTTTCTTCTCCGTACCGATCCACAATAAATTGTTCTGATCTTTGAATAAGTTGAGCACAATTGTGCCTTCCACTTTTCCTTTTTTCAGCAGGTTGTTCAGCGGTGTAAATTCACCGGATACTTTATTAAACAGGTACAGGCCGCCGCCCTGTGTTCCCACATACAGTTCATTGGCATTTTTCTCGATGGCGATGGTAACGTTGTTGTTTCGCAGTCCGCTTCGGATGGCGTTGGCCGCGGAATAGGTAAGGAATTCTTTTCTGTTTTGATCGAAGCAGTTCAGACCACCTTCCTGGCAGCTTACCCATACCTTTGAATCCCGGTCGATCATTACCCTGTTCACCAGATTACTCGAAAGGCTTCCTCTTCCCCCGGCCTTATAGGCATAGAACTGCTCCGTGGCCGGATCGAAAACGTTGAGTCCTCCACCCCAGGTACCTATCCAGAATCTTCCCTGTTTATCTTCGGTAATGTCGGTAACAAAATTATTGCTGAGGGTACGCGGATTGGCGGGATCGTTTTTGTAAGTGACGAATTTGTACCCGTCGTAGCGTGTCAGGCCATCCTGGGTGCCAAGCCAGATGAATCCTTTCTTATCCTGTAAAATGCAAACAATATAACTCGTGGGGAGACCCTCATTCAGACCCAGGTGCTCAAACTGGGGAGCACGCCATTGCCCACGTCCCGCCAGGCTGGCAAAAAGGGTAATCAGAAGCAGCAATAACCTAACGGGTTTCATTGGACAGGATAGCTTGAATTAAGAGCAAGGTATTTCGATTTCACTCCACTCAAAACGAATCAGATATACAATTATGAAGCGATATGAAATTATTTAACCCAACTAAGTGAAAACATGGATTTTTGGCTAATGACAGACGCTGAGATGCGATCGGGAAGAGAAAGGGAAAGAGAAAGGGAAAGAGAAAGAGAAACAGAAACGGAAAGAGAAACAGAAACGGATGGCGCAAACGCAAGCGGGAACGAGAGCGGGAGCGGGAGGCGCAAACGCAAGCGGGAGCGGGAGCGAGTGCGGAAACAGAAACGGAAACAGAAACGGAAAGAGAAACGGAAAGAGAAACGGAAACTGCGATTCTCAAAAACAAACGTGAAACGTTAAACTCGAAACGATAAACGCATTCAACGTGAAACGTTAAACCTAAAACGATAAACGACAACGGTGCCAACTTGTTGAGCTATTGAAGTTTGTAACTTGGCACGGTTTCCTTATCTTCCGACCTAATTTTCTTCCAATGGCCGAACAACAAACTGCTTTTAAGCCTTCCCTGGGACTGATTGATGCGACGATGATCGTGGCGGGTTCCATGATTGGCTCGGGAATATTTATTGTAAGCTCTGATATTACCAAAAATGTGGGTAGCGCGGGCTGGTTGATTGCCGTCTGGCTGATTACCGGATTTATGACCATTACAGCTGCGGTGAGCTATGGAGAGCTAAGTGGGATGTACCCCAAGGCCGGTGGCCAGTATGTCTATCTCCGGGAAGCTTTCAATCCATTGGCTGCCTTCCTGTACGGATGGAGTTTTTTTGCGGTTATTCAAACGGCCACCATCGCTGCCGTAGCGGTAGCTTTCAGCCGCTTTACCGCCTTCCTGATTCCCGGGGTGGGGGAAAATAATATCCTGCTGCAACTGGGCGACTTCAAAATATCAGCGGCACAGGTATTGGCCATCGCGATGATTGTCGTCCTCACCTATTCCAATACCCGGGGTATCAAGGGCGGGAAAATTATTCAAACCACATTTACCTCAGCCAAACTGATCTCTCTTTTCGGATTAATCATCCTGGGATTCCTGCTGGCAAAATCGAGTTTCTGGGATATCAACTGGAAAGATGCCTGGCATGCAGTTCAATTGCAAAAGGACGGCAACGGATTCATGAAAGACGGACAATGGCTACCCATCAGTGGTACCGTTTTGATTGGAGCGATCGCCGCGGCCATGACCGGTTCAATATTCAGCAGTGATTCCTGGAATAACGTGACTTTTATTGCCGGGGAAATCAAAAACCCCAAACGTAATATCGGGTTGAGCCTGTTTATAGGCACGCTGGTGGTGACGATCATTTACGTGACCGCCAACCTGATGTATTTGCATGTTCTCCCGCTTCGCGAGGCACATGATTCCATTGCGTTCCCCGAAGGAGATCGTGTTGCCATTGCGGTGTCCAATGCCATTTTTGGAGAGAATGGCTCCAAAGTGATCGCTGTTATGATCATGGTTTCTACTTTTGGTTGTAATAACGGACTGATCCTCGCCGGTGCGCGCGTTTATTACACCATGGCCAATGACGGTCTGTTCTTCAAGAAAACCGGTACGCTCAATAAAAATGCCGTTCCTGCCTATGCTTTATGGTTGCAGGCCCTGGTGGCAAGCCTCCTTTGCCTCAGTGGAAGCTACAACAACCTGCTGGATATGATTTCCTTTGTGGTGGTGCTGTTCTATGCGCTTACTATAATCGGCATCTTTGTGCTGAGGAAGAAGAAACCCGATATGGAAAGACCTTACAAAGCATTTGGATATCCCGTATTGCCACTTATTTATATAATTTTGGCCCTTACATTTTGCGTTTTCTTAATCATTATGAAACCGACCTATGCATTGTGGGGACTGGGAATCGTATTATCGGGCATCCCCATTTATTACATAGCGGTTTCAGCCAGAAAATCTTCCTGAGAAATATGAATAGGGTACCGTTCGACAGGCTGTTCGAGTTGTTTTCAAAGATCAAGATCGGTGTGATAGGAGATGTAATGCTCGACACCTACTGGTGGGGGCATGTTGACAGGATTTCACCGGAAGCGCCGGTGCCGGTGGTAGCCCTGGATAAGAAAGAACATCGTATTGGCGGGGCCGGAAACGTAGCGCTGAACCTGGTTTCGCTGGGTGCACACACCTCCCTGCTCACCGTAACAGGGAAAGATGATGACGGAAAATTGCTGCTCGACCTTTTCCAGCAGAATAATATCGGTACCAGCCACGTGCTGCAAAGTGACACAAGAATCACCACGAATAAAACCCGTATCATCAGCCGCAATCAACAAATGATGCGACTGGATAGCGAAATCACCCGCGACCTGTCAGCCAAGGAAGAAGAGGCGCTGATCGAACAGGTAAGGAAATTCATCAGGGAAGAAAAACCGGCTGTCATCATTTTCGAAGACTACAACAAGGGCGTACTTACCGAATCACTGATTGCGGCCGTGATCGCCCTCTGCCGGGAAAACAAAGTGATAACAACCGTAGACCCCAAGCGGAAGAACTTCTTTTCTTATAAAGGCGTTGATATATTCAAACCCAATTTAAAAGAAGTCAAAGAGGGTTTAAACCTGTTACCCGGTGATATCGATATGGCAGCGCTCGATGACATTCATCAGCAATTGCAGGAACAGCTGCATCATGCAGTATCGTTTATTACCTTATCCGAAAAAGGCGTTTACTATCATACCAATGAATCATCCAGGATCATTCCTTCCCATCTTCGAAGCATTGCGGATGTTTCCGGCGCCGGTGATACCGTGATTGCCGTTGCATCACTGGTATATGCGGCCACCCAGGACATGGAACTCGCTGCACAAGTGGCGAATATTGCCGGCGGACTGGTATGTGAAGAGGTAGGTACGGTAGCCATCAACCGGAAAAGACTGTTGGATGAATGCAATCTCCTGTTGTCTGCATCCTGACCATTTTTCCCTTTTCCATTCTTAAAGTGTAATTTCGGCCGGTCAATTAAATTGACCCGGAAATCAGTTATGAACAGGATTGCTTTGGCTATACATGGAGGCGCCGGAACCTTGCTCAGGAAAGATATTACTCCCGAAAAAGAAATGGCTTACAGGAATGCGCTGGCCTTTGCGCTGGAGCAGGGTTATGCTGTGCTGCAAAAGGGAGGCCCGGCACTGGATGCAGTAACGGCCGCAGTAGTGGCGCTGGAAGATAATGAACTGTTCAATGCAGGGAAAGGATCCGTTTTTACCAGCGAAGGCACACACGAAATGGATGCGTCAATTATGGACGGAAAAACTTTACAGGCGGGAGCCGTTGGGGCGGTAAAGCATGTTCGAAATCCCATCCTGCTGGCAAAAGAGATCATGCTGCACAGCGGTCATGTATTCCTGGGAGGAGAAGGCGCCCTGGAATTTGCCCGTCGGCAGGGACTTGTTCTGGAAAGCGATGAATATTTTTATAACGCTTTGCGACACGAGCAATGGAAGATGGCCAAAGAAGAAGACAAGATTGCACTCGACCATAATATTTCTGTAAGCGGAGAGAAGAAATTCGGAACCGTTGGCGCAGTGGCCTGTGATCAGTTCGGAAACCTGGCTTCTGCCACGAGTACCGGTGGAATGACCAACAAGAAATTTGGCCGTATGGGCGATACGCCGGTTATTGGCGCAGGTACCTATGCCAACAACAATACCTGCGCGATTTCCTGCACCGGACACGGCGAAATGTTTCTAAGAGCCGTGGCGGCTTATGATGTGAGTGCGCTGATGGAGTACCAGGGCTTATCCCTGGCAGCAGCCATGAACAAAGTGGTGAATGAAAAACTCGTGGCGATCGAAGGGGAAGGAGGAATGATCGGCGTCGATACGAAAGGTAATATATCCCTGTTGTTCAACAGTGAGGGAATGTACCGCGCCAGCTGCGACAAAGATGGACACCGAACGATCGCCATCTATCGTGACAACGATTAAATTGCCAATAAAAAACCGGAACATGAAAATTTCAAAGGTTACAGTGATCGGCGCAGGCACCATGGGAAATGGAATCGCGCATGTGTTTGCACAGAATGGTTATACCGTCAGCCTGGTTGATGTGAATGCCGCACAACTGGAAAAAGCATTCAGCACCATTTCAAAAAACCTCGATCGCCAGGTAAGTAAAGGGTCCCTGACAGAAGAACAAAAACAGGCGACTCTTAAAAATATTTCCACCCAGACCGATGTGCAGAAAGGAGTAGCAGATGCCGACCTGGTAGTGGAAGCAGCAACGGAGAACGTTGACCTGAAACTGAAAATATTTAAACAACTGGATGAATGGGCGCCTGCTCATTGTCTCCTGGCTACGAATACTTCTTCCATTTCCATCACCAAAATTGCCGCAGCGACCAGTCGGCCTGCCAAAGTGATCGGCATGCATTTCATGAACCCGGTGCCGGTAATGAAACTGGTGGAGATCATCAATGGATACGCAACCGACAAAGAAGTTACCGACGCTATCGTTGAACTGAGTAAATCGCTGGGGAAAGTGCCCTGTACCGTAAACGATTACCCGGGTTTTGTGGCAAACAGAATCCTGATGCCCATGATCAATGAGGCGATCTACACTTTGTACGAAGGCGTGGCAGGTGTGAATGAAATTGACACAGTGATGAAACTGGGCATGGCTCATCCGATGGGACCTCTGCAACTGGCCGACTTTATCGGTCTGGATGTTTGCTATTCCATTCTGAATGTATTGCACGATGGCTTTGGAAATCCCAAATACGCCCCCTGTCCTTTATTGGTAAACATGGTTACCGCAGGTTATCTCGGGGTAAAATCAGGAGAAGGGTTCTATAAATACACCGCAGGCAGTAAAGACCTGGTAGTGAGCCCTCGCTTTAGCCGTTAATCCGGTTCAGGATTTTTTCTCTATTTCAACCCCACGAAGATCTCCCAGCTTGTAAAGGACTTCTTCGAGCCTTGATTTTTGTATGCCGATCTCGAGCCGGCAAAATAGATTCATGTCTTTTGCCAGCACCGTGCAATTGGATTGTTTGATGATATTCATCACATCATTCATGATGGTATAATCAAACTGCAGGGAATAATTGACTTCAATGGGCTTTTGAATGACCGGCGTGGTTTGCAATACCAGCGCCGCAGCAGATTTATAAGCGTTGATCAGTCCGGGTACCCCCAACAGCGTGCCGCCAAAATACCTGACCACAATGATGGCGGTATCAGTCACACCGCGGCTGTCGATCTGACCCAGTATCGGACGCCCTGCTGTACCCGAAGGTTCTCCGTCATCACTAACCCGAAACACATCTCCACTCAATCCGATTCGATAAGCAAAACAATGGTGATTCGCCTTGGGATGTTCTTTCTTTACCTGCTCCAGGATTGTTTTGAATGCAGCCACCGATTGAACCGGAAATGCCAGCGCCAGGAATCGACTGCCTCTGTCTTTGAATTCTGCCTGTCCGGTTCTGTCAATTGTATGGAAGAAATCCGCCTCCGTCATGTTAACCATAAGCTATTAATGCAATGGCGCCTACTGCCAGCAGTACGCCCACCCAGTTGATGAATGATAATTTTTCTTTGAATAATATCCAGGCCACCAGTGTGCTGAACAACACAATACCCATGTTGTTGATGGGGATAATGGCTGAACTGTTGGAGGCATAATTTTTTAGTACCCGCACCAGGCACCAGATGGAAAAATAGTTGGGTATGCCCAGGCATATTCCCATCATTACAGCCTTACCTGAAATAACCTGCTTGCCACGCATGAGCTGAACGGCAATCAGTACTATACCGATCGTGGCGGCAGCCGCAAAGGCACTGACCAGGAAATCATTGTTATTGTCTCCATTGAGAAAACGATGTTCAACATATTTAATGAGCGTATCCAGCAAACCGCTTCCGAAAAAAAGAATCACCGGCATCAAAATGATCGACTGGTTCAGGTGTTTTCTGGAAACATCCGTTTGTTTGGGCCAGCAAGTCATCACCACGGCTGTCAGTGCAATGGCAATTCCTGCGAGCTTGAGCCAGCTTGCGCCTTCGTGATACAGGTAAATGGAAAAAACAAAGGGAATAACCAATGATAATTTATTGGCCACGGAGGTAACGGCCACGCCGGCTGTCTGTGCCGTATATGCGATAATATTGAAAAGGGTGATAAAAATAACACCCATCAATCCGGCCCAGGGAAACCAGCCGGTTTGCATATTGGCAGCGGTGAGGGGGAAATGCCCGTTTACTACCGATCCGGTAATAACGCAGGTGATATAATTAAATACAATTACCTGCAGGTTGTTCAGACCCATTCTCTCCACCACTTTAAAGAAAAGGGTGAGATAGGAGGTAAGAAGGATGGAGCCGACCAGGTAAATCAAAATGTAAAATTTAAGTGGTTGTTCAATCTTTCGTGCCGGTAATAAATGACCTTTCTACCCGGGCCTTTTTCTTCCGTCACCACTACCTCGTTCATCAACACCGGAGCAGCCACATCTCCTTTACCGGTAAGGTCCGTATTGGTGATCACTCTTGCTTCATCCCAAAGGCCCTGATCAATGAATGTTTGAAGCAGTTGACGTCCGCCTTCCACCAGTACACTCTGAACATTCATCTCATATAGTCTTTTCAGCAGGGAAGATAACATCTTCTCACCAGGTTCAATCTTTACATATCGAACAGAGCCTGTCAAGTCTTCCCGGTTTTCATTGAATACCACTGTGGGCTCTCCTTCGAATAAAGAAAGGGTAGCTGGTAGCCTGAGTTGCCGGTCCAATACCAGCCGGAGCGGGGAACGACCGGTCCAGTACCTGTTGGTCAAAGACGGGTTATCTGCGAGGGCAGTTTCCGTTCCAACCATGATGGCCGCTTCTTCACTCCGCCAGCGATGTACCAGTCGATTGGTAACATCGTTGGTGATCAGCAGCCTTTCAGCATTTTTGTTGCCTATCCAACCGTCGGCAGTTTGCGCCCATTTAAGAATGATATAAGGCCTCTTGCTGAGATGGAATGTAAAAAAGCGCCGGTTGAGAGCGATCGCGTCTTCTTTCAATATTCCCAGGTTCACGGTTATGCCGGCGGCTTCCAGTTTTTCGATGCCTTTTCCGTTGACAGATGGAAACGGATCCCTGCAGGCGATGTACACTGCCGGTATCTGGCTTCGAATGACCAGGTCGGCACAGGGTGGCGTTTTTCCATGATGTGCGCAGGGTTCCAGCGAAACATATAAGGTGGAATGGGAAAGGAGGGACCGGTCTTCCGGGCTAACCGACTGTATGCAGTTTACTTCCGCGTGAGCCTGCCCATACTGTTGATGAAAGCCCTCGCCAATGATTCGGTTCTGATGTACGAGTACGGCTCCCACCATCGGGTTGGGCGCAACGGAACCTGCTCCTTTTCGGGCAAGCTCCAGGCATCGGCTCATATATTGTTCCTCCACGGTCAAAACTGGGTGCAAATATAGCAAGACGCAGGCTGGCGGCGGCCACTCAATAGTTCTGTAATTTTGCCCATGACCATTCATGAAGCGCAACAGCAACTGACGATCCGGCTCTATGAGCTATACCCCGACCGGGAAGCCCGCAACATCGCCGACCTGGTGATGGAGAAGCTGACAGGCTGGTCAAGGATCGACCGGGTCATGAACAAAAAACTCCCCTTGAGACCCGACCAGGTAACGGCTGTTCAATCTTATGGTGATCAGTTGCTACAGCATCGCCCGGTTCAATATGTATTGAATGAGGCCTGGTTTGCCAACATGTGCCTCTACGTTGATGAGGAAGTGCTGATACCCCGGCCCGAAACAGAAGAACTGGTGGAATGGATCGTGTCGGATAAACAGAAATTCCCAAAGGAAGGGAAGATATTAGATATTGGAACCGGCAGTGGCTGTATCGCGCTGGCATTAAAAAAGAAATACCCCGATGCGGAAGTACATGCCATCGATGTAAGCGAAGGCGCGCTGAGGGTAGCGCAAAAAAATGCGTCGACCTTTTCCCTGGATGTGCATTTTCATCTTTTCGATATCCTGTCCGCGGATCGGTTTCCGCTGGATCATTTTGACTGCATCGTGAGCAATCCACCCTATATCCCCTTAAGGGATAAGGACTCCATGCGTGATAATGTGCTGAAGTTCGAGCCCTGGCTCGCTTTGTTCGTGGAGAATGACGACCCTCTTTGTTTTTACAAGGCGATTGCCGCCTTTGGTCAGCGACACTTACAATCCGGCGGCAGCTTGTATTTTGAAATACACGAGGAAGCCGCATCACCGGTATGCCATCTGTTGAAAGAATACCAGTATCGGGATATTCAGGTGAAGCAGGATATGCAGGGAAAAGACAGGATGATCAGTGCGGTTATATAGAAAGGTTATTTACTATCGACCAGCAGGGTGGAGCGGGCGCCGAGGTCACGCGCGATTCGCATCACAGCCACCACATCTTCCAGCGGAACCGTTTTGTCTGCATTGATGGCGATGGTAGCCTGCAGCGTATCTTTCAGGATAAAAGGCTGGATGACATTTTTCATATCTGCCAGGTTCACGGCCTTACCATTGATGATGTATTCACCATTCGGCTTGATGTTAACGATCACAGACTGTTTGGCCTTGGTATCACTTTTCGCTTTCGGCGTTGCCAGCTTGATCACATTTGGATTCGCCAACGTTGCCACAATCAAAAAGAAGAACAGCAGGATGAACATGATGTCGTTCAACGCGCCGCCATGCATTTCAGGATGTGATTTCAATCGTTTACGAAGGTTCATGACTGGCTGTTTGTGACTTTAATAGTGTTCTGTTTTCAAAAGCGATTAACGGGTAGGTTCCTGCAGGATATCGATGAACTCTGCACTGGCCGATTCCATCTTGTTGATGGTTTTGTCAAGCTGGGCGTTCAGGAAATTGTATCCGATATATCCGAGCAGGCCGATTGTCAATCCTACCGCGGAAGTAATCAGTTTGGTATAAATACCACCCGCGATGGCATCCGTGCTGAATTCATGCGTGGTGTTGATTCTGTAAAACAGTTGCAACATACCGATGAGGGTACCGAGGAACCCGAACATCGGTGCGATGCCATAAACCAGTGAAAGAATCGAAAGGTTTCTCTCCATCTTGTAGATCTCGAGCTTACCAACATTCTCCATGCTCTTTTCAATCGCTTCAATTGGTTTGCCGATCCGCTGCAGGCCTTTATCGATCATGCGGGCAACCGGGTTGCTGGTGTTCTTGGCCAGTGAGCGGGCTGCGCTGACATTGCCGGAAAACACATTATCACGAATGATGTTCATGAAATTCGGATCAACATTGCTGGCACGACGGATAGCGATCAGTCTCTCGAAGAAGAAGAAAATCGCTAAAACAAACAGCAGGGCGAGCGGAATCATAAGCGGTCCGCCATTCGAAAGCATTTCCATGATGTTCATGGAAGGCGCTTCTGCATGAGTGCCACTGACGGCTTTGTTTAGTGAATCTGCAACATTGCTGGCGGGGTTAGTGATCTGCAGGAAAAACCAATTCATCCAGAATAATTTAATGTTGTAAATGTACTCAAATGTGTGCCTAAAACGATTCGTGCTTCGGAATATTTCTTAAAACTTTGTTACGAATCAAGGCTTTAGAAACAGCTCGCACAAAAAAGCCCCCTGCTGTTCGCAGAGGGCCATAAAGAAAATGAATAAGTTTTTATTCTACTCTGAATGCATTGTTAATTGTGTCATCAGACTCCCGTGCATTGGCTTTGAGTCGGGTAGACACAGACCAGGATCTACCTATCATGTCGTTCTCTACCGGCACGGTTACAAACATAAAAGTAGAACCCTGTATTTCTTCCGGCACACTTACATTGGCAATGGTGGGATCTGTTGAAAAAGTCATGGGTAATTCGCGGATCACCGAACCGCTTTCCGGATCGCTGATCACGAGTACGGCATCCTGCACATCATCGGCTACTACCCGGTATGGCAGAAACAACGTAACTGATTCTCCCGGGGAACAGGTAGACAGTTCGGTGCCCAACACCACTTCGGCAGGCTTGGTCATCACGGGAAAAATAGCAGATTCCAGCCGGGGCTCGACTTCCTCTTTCTGAAAAATATAATTTGAATTGTCTTTACTGCAGGAGAAAAATAGAATGGACAGGACGGATATTACCACCAGTTTTTTCATAAGGGATCATTTAGGATTAATATGGCTTGCAACCAGGTTCACAAAATACAATCCCTGTCCGGCAAATGCAAGTCAGAAAACACTGAGAAGGCTAAAATTCTAAGACTTTGAAAATCAGTTGGAAGCATTGGTCACCACTGCCGGCCGGTCTTTTACCGTCAGCAGGCTGTCTCTTTGTAGAATGCTGATAAACTCCTTGCATCCAGCCACATTCAGGTGGAGATAGTCGCTGAAGCCGGCATTATTTTGTAACGCTTTACTGTAGTCATGCACTTTCAATCCGGTCATCTGTTCTGCCTTGGTCACCAGCTTGTCGATATGTTTTACGGTAAAGCCTGGAAAGAAGGGAGCGATAATAAGCTTTACGTCGATATTCCTTTGACGGCAATAGTCTGTGATAGACTTTATATACTGTAATTGTTTCTCATCTCCTTTGAAGTCCATCGAATAATTTCCCACCTGTTTGATTACTCTTTCGGAGATCAGCCGGTCTGAAGTCCAGTCATCGTCGGACCGGTTTTTATAGAACAGCGCACGCTGAAAAACTTCATTATTGAAGCGATAAAGATGAGAAAGCTTTGAGCTGTACCAGGTTTCTTTTGATTCATGTTTGATCAATGAATCCAATCTTTTCGAATAAGGCATATAGGTAACGAAACCCGGAAGAAGAGATTCTGCCGGCATTTCTGCCATACACAACTCTATGATCACTGTTTTTACATTCGGATAGCGGTCGATATAGTCCAGCGAAAGGGTAGAGGCCAGATCTCCGGGCATACCATTATAACAAAGACTGAATGCTTTCCGGGAAGTTTGCTCTTCCACTGCGGGGAGATAGATATTTAACCCGCGCGAATTGCCAATGATCATGATATCCGCCTCTGCTTCCTGGCGGTATAATTTTGAATAACGAAACTGGCTGGCCTCAACCTGTTTTTGCAGGTACCATCCAAACAGGCGATCACCTGCGAATACCACAGCCAGTAAGATCAATATCCAAAATGCTTTTTTCATAGTTAGAACTGAAAATAGATAAATGAATTAGCCGAGAACGTTCCGAAAAAGGCAATCAGCCAGAGTAAACCGGCAAACAGTGCCACCCTCACACCTGGTCGATATACCTGGATGCTGTTCCAGTTGAACCGGAAATTGGTGATCTCAACAAACAGCAGCACAGAAATAACGATCATTCCTTTGATCACCTGGAATTTGTTCACTACACCATTCCAGTTAAAATTTTCAAACGAGAATATATTCGCGATAATCTTGTTGGCAGTTGAAAAACTCTTGTGACCCAGGCTTCCGGACCGGAAATAGATCCAGGCCAGGTTGGTAAGAGAATAAATGGTAAACACGGCAATCGCCCCGCTTAAGAACTTCGGCATTCGGGTGATCTCCACAATTTTTTTCCAGGGCTTCTGTACGATTCGTTGCAGGATGAGATACATACCATGGAGGAATCCCCAGAATACAAAAGCCCAGTTGGCTCCATGCCAGAATCCTCCGATGAGCATGGTGAGCATATTGTTCTTGTAGGTACTGAGTTTGCCGTTCCGGTTCCCACCGAGCGGAATATACAGGTAGTCGCGCAACCAACTAGACAAGGAAATATGCCATCGGGTCCAGAATTCACTGAAACTTTTTGAGAAATAGGGTGTGCGGAAATTCTCCGGAAAATGATATCCCATAATTCTCGCCAGACCAATGGCGATATCTGAGTAACCGGAAAAGTCGCAATAGATCTGGAAGGAATAGAATACCACTCCGATCACCAGGTGCAGGCTGCCGAAATTGGTAGGATCAGCCCAGCATTGGTCTACGAACGGACCGAGTGAATCGGCGATAGCCACTTTCTTAAAGAAACCCCATAGAATTCTTCCCAGCCCCGAATTGAATCTGTTCCAGTCGAAGGGCTTGTCGTCGTTCATTTGCGGCAACAGGTCGCGGGCACGAACGATGGGTCCGGCCACCAACTGCGGGAACAGAGCAATAAAGGCTGCGAATTTCAACAGGTTTCTTTCCACCGGAATTTCCTTCCGGTAGATATCGATAGTATAGGAGAGACTCTGGAAAGTATAAAAGGAGATACCGACAGGCAGGATAATTTTCAGTGTGGTCACCGATGGCTGCAGGCCAAATAGGTGCATCATACTGACGAAGCTGTCGATAAAGAAATTGAAGTACTTGAAGAAACACAGGAACCCGAGGTTCATGGTCATGCTGAAGATGAGGTACATCTTCCTTCGCGCCTTGTTGTCTGTGGCGCCGATCAGTTTACCGAAGTTGAAATCCATCAAAGTGGAAATACCGATCAGGCTCAGGAAGCGGATATCCCACCAGCCATAAAAAACATAACTGGCTATCAGGATCCACCATAAGCGCCATTGTCCTTTCAGCCAAAAATAGAAGGGGAAGAAAATCCCCGAAAATATCAAAAAAGTGATGCTGTTAAAGACCATAGTTCTAAATAAGCACTATTAATGGTTTTAAATGATATTGGCTGCCAGGTGCTGGCTAAATAAACGGTTGTGAATCAGTTTTATTGTCGATTTCCGGGCCTAAGCCGAGGGTATAGAGGCGAGTTTGTCTTTCACCCATCCCAGGGCCATGGCCAATTGTTCCTTTTCGGTGATATGGGTGTTGTCCAGAACCACCGCATCCACCGCCTGCCGCAAGGGGCTGATTTCGCGGTGTGAGTCGATATAATCCCTCGATTCGAGGTTGGTTCTGACTTCTTCCATGGTGATGTTGGGATTTTTTTCATACAACTCCATGAATCGGCGTTTTACCCTTACTTCATTGTCGGCAGTCATGAAAATTTTCAGTTCGGCATGGGGAAATACCACCGTACCGATGTCTCGTCCGTCCATGACAATCCCCTTTTTCTGTCCCATTTTCTGTTGTTGGGCAACCGCGAAAGTCCTTACGGCTCCGATCGCAGCCACGTCACTGACTTTTTCAGCTACCACCAGGTCACGGATCACGTACTCGACGTTTTCCTGGTTCAGGTACATTTCAGTCTGGCCGGTTTTATGGTTCGATTGAAACTCGAGATGAATATGCTTCAGGGCTTCGGCTACTTCTTCCTGGCTGGTCCAGTCTACATGGTTTCTCAGGAAATAGAGGGTTATCGCACGATACATGGCTCCGCTGTCTATGTATACATATCCCAGCTCCCGGGCGAGTTGTTTGGCCAGCGTGCTTTTCCCGCAGGATGACCAGCCGTCGATAGTAATGATGATCTTGCTCATTATCCTTGATTCGCTGCAAAAATGGGAGGAAATCACCGAAGAAAAAAATGTGTGGGTCAATACAAAAAAAGAATCCCGCACGAGGCGGGATTCTGAGAATCAGGAGTATGATTCCTGTTTATTTTGCTTCAGATTTTTCCTTGGCCGGAGCCTTGAGGGTAAAGCTGAGTTTGGAATTTTCTTTATCCAGATCGGCAATCATCACATCTCCCTGCTTGATGTGCAGGTTGAGGATTTCTTCTGCGAGCGGATCTTCCAGGTATTTCTGGATGGCCCTGTGAAGCGGACGGGCGCCGAATTGCTGGTCATATCCTTTTTCAGCGATGAAGTTTTTCGCTTCCTCGGTGAGTTCAAGAGAGAAGCCTAAACTGGTCAGTCGCTTCATGACACCTTTCATAAGAATGTCGATGATCTTGAAGATATGATCTTTTGTCAGCGAGTTGAAGATGATCACATCGTCGATCCTGTTGAGGAATTCCGGTGAGAATGTTCTCTTCAATGCTTTTTCAATAACGGCCTTGTTGTTTTCGTCGGCGCTTTGTGTGCGGGCGGCGGTGGCAAAACCTACACCTTCTCCAAAATCCTTCAGTTGGCGTACGCCGATGTTGGAGGTCATGATGATGGTCGTGTTCTTGAAATCGACTTTGCGACCGAGGCCATCTGTCAACTGACCATCGTCGAGCACCTGCAACAGGATATTGTAAATATCCGGGTGTGCTTTTTCGATTTCATCGAGCAGGATAACAGAGTAAGGTTTGCGTCTTACTTTTTCTGTCAGCTGACCGCCTTCTTCATATCCTACATAGCCGGGAGGCGCACCTACGAGTCGGCTAACAGTGAATTTTTCCATGTATTCACTCATGTCGATGCGGATCAACGCATCTTCAGAGTCGAACATATACCGGGCGAGGGCCCTTGCCAGCTCGGTCTTACCTACACCGGTAGGTCCGAGGAAGATGAATGTTCCGATGGGTTTTTTTGGATCTTTCAAACCAACCCGGTTACGCTGAATGGCCTTCACCACTTTAACGATCGCGTCATCCTGACCTACTACCATTTCTTTCATGTCGTCGGCCATCTTGCGCAGCTTTTCTGTTTCCGCCTGCACCATTCGCTTCACCGGAATGCCAGTCATCATGCTGACCACTTCCGCGATGGCTTCTTCATCGATCGGGTAACGCTTATGTTTACTTTCCTCTTCCCATTTGCTCTTTGCTGCTTCGAGTTCTTCCTGCAGCCTTTTTTCGGTGTCACGAAGAGAAGCGGCTTCTTCGAACTTCTGGCTCTTCACCACTTTGTTCTTTTCGCCCTTGACATCTTCGATCTTTTTCTCGAGATCGAGAATTTCCTTAGGCACATTGATGTTTTTCAGGTGAACGCGGGCGCCCACTTCATCCATGACATCGATGGCTTTATCCGGAAGAAGACGATCCGTCATGTAACGGTCACTCAGTTTCACACAGGCCTCAATGGCATCTTTCGAATAGGAAACGTTGTGATAGTCTTCGTATTTGCTCTGAATATTAGTAAGGATCTGAATGGTTTCATCCACACTGGGTGGATCTACCATTACTTTTTGAAAACGACGATCGAGTGCCCCATCTTTTTCGATGTACATACGATATTCGTCGAGGGTGGAGGCGCCAATGCATTGGAGTTCTCCACGGGCCAGTGCCGGTTTGAAAATGTTCGAAGCATCCAGGGAACCGCTGGCACCGCCGGCGCCTACGATGGTATGGATCTCATCGATGAAAAGGATCACATCGCGATTCTTTTCGAGTTCGTTCATGATCGCTTTCATGCGCTCTTCGAATTGTCCGCGATACTTTGTACCGGCCACCAGGGCAGCCAGGTCCAATGAAATCACTCTTTTGTCGAAGAGTACCCTTGACACTTTTCGCTGAACGATTCTCAATGCCAACCCTTCCACAATTGCTGTTTTACCAACACCGGGTTCACCGATCAAAATCGGGTTGTTCTTTTTACGACGGGAAAGAATCTGTGATACTCTTTCAATTTCTTCTTCGCGACCAACAATGGGATCAAGCGTTCCGCTTTCTGCCATCCTGGTGATATCGCGACCGAAATTATCGAGTACTGGTGTTTTACTTTTTGAATTGCCGGCGGAACGAGACTTTTGCTGAGAGTATTTTTTCTCATCATCAAAATCATCATCGTTCTCATCAGTGTATTCGCTGCGAACGTCGTTGCTCTTTACAACGCCTAGTTCATTTCTGAAAAGATCGTAATCCACATCAAACTGATTTAGAATTTGAGTTGCCACGTTTTCTTTATTCTTCAGGATCGAGAGCATCAGATGCTCTGTTTCAACGGTCGGGCTCTTCAAAGCCTTTGCCTCTAGTACCGTTACCCTGATTACTTTCTCTGCTTGCCTCGTGAGGGGTAAACTGTTGATGTTGGCAATGTTTTTACCGGTCTTGTCCTTTACTGCCAGTTCTACTTCTTTACGCAACTCATACAGATCCACATTGAAGCTCTTGAGGATACGTACCGCTGTGTTCTCTCCCTCACGGATCAGTCCAAGTAGTAAATGCTCCGTTCCGATAAAATCATTTCCCAGCCGCAAAGCTTCTTCCCTGCTAAACGAGATGATCTCCTTTACCTGGGCTGAAAAATTGTTGTCCATTTTTTGTAATTAATTGAGTGTAATACAATAATAACGAATATTTTTGACTTATCCGGCCGCCAATTTTATTAACGGCTGTTAACAAGTTAAAGTATTTATGCAGGTCAAAATTGATACCAGAGAGAAATTCCATGTCATAACCATCAAAGAGCGACATCTTGCTGCTAATCTGACAGAAGAATTAGAAAAATTGCTTTTTCCGTTTCTCGAAAATGAGGTGAAAAACCTCGTGCTGAACCTGGAAGACATCCAGTCTATGGACGTCGCTGCAGGCGAACAACTGGTAAAAATTCAACAGACCTTTTACGAACAAAACGCTTCTTTTGTTGTTTGCGCGATCCAGCCACCGGTCGAATCCGCGCTCGATGAGGCGGGGCTGCTCGAACTGATCAATGCAACGCCCACCGAGTCGGAAGCCTGGGACATCGTACAGATGGAAGAGATCGAACGCGAATTGCTGGGCGGAGAAGAATAACCTGTTTCCTTTCAAAATTGTCAGCCTTTTACGAATGAAAAAATTTGCCGTTATAGTGGCGGGAGGGTCCGGAACAAGGATGGGCACTACGATCCCCAAACAATTCCTCGAACTGCAGGGAAAGCCGATCATTTGGTATACGCTCAACAGTTTCCTGCAGGCATTTGATGATCTCGAAATCATTCTCGTTCTGCCGGAACAGTATCTTCAGACCGGTCTGCAGGTCATTCAAACCACCATCGATCCCCGTCGAATCGGTGTTACGGCCGGCGGAGAAACCAGGTTTCATTCTGTCAGGAACGGACTCAACCATATTCAACAACACTCTATTGTATTTGTTCACGACGGCGTTCGCTGCCTGGTAACGCAGGAGCTGATCCGTCGATGCTATCACCAGGCCATTGAATTCGGAAACGCCATTCCCGCCATTGCGGCAGTTGATTCCATTCGACTCGAAACGCCCACCGGTAATCAACTGGTGGATCGTAACAAGGTCAGGATTATACAGACACCTCAAACATTCTACAGCGATATTCTCAAAGCAGCCTTTGAACAGGAATACGACGATAGCTTTACTGATGAGGCCAGCGTAGTGGAACAGCTCGGCGTTCGTATCCACCTGGTGGAAGGCGAAGCTACCAACATCAAAATCACGCGACCGATCGATATCCTGATCGCGGAGAAAATCATTGAAGAAAAGGAAATGGGTTACTGATTGCCCGGATCAAATTCAGACAGGGTAGAATTGTCAAAACCCGGCCTGAAGCCCCGGGATGCGCTTAAGATATATCAGAGATCATTAAATGATAAAATACCGGTTCCCCTTACCTGGTAGCTACACGGCGACTCAATGCTCTGCTTTCCGCTGTAATAGGTCTTTCTATTGTGGAGTGAATTGCCATACATGGTAGGCGTCATCATTAAAGGTCATGGGCGACCCGCCCACCAGGTAACCTTTACCATTAATCGAAAATCCGCTTGCGGCTATCCTGTTCTCGGGTAAAGAAGTAATCTGTGTCCAGGTATCTGAGGCAGGATCATAAGACCAGCATTTATTGGTACTGCCTGCCAACACATACAACAGGTTGCCGATCGTAAAGCTGGCTGCCTGCAGAGGTGGATTACCGGGAATACTTGTCTTTTGAGTCCACTGATCGTTGACGGCAGAAAATTGCCACCACTCGCCACTCTGTCCCCATCGGCCGTTTCCAATAAAGGCGGCATTGCTGGTGATACCATAGTTGGGGAATTGCTGATCACCAAATGGTGGTTGTGGTTTCTGTGTCCATTGATCATTCGCCGCATCATATTCCCACCAGTCGCGAAGCGCCACAACAGGAATGCCCGTGCCTCCAAAACCTAAATAATTTTTATTGCTAACGGAAATGGCTACCCCGGCATTACGGGGCGTACCTGGAAAATCTTTTTTTGCTGTCCATTTATCCAGCGCGGGATCGTATTCCCAAACATCTTTGAACTGGTTATCGGGCAGGTCTACTTTTTTTCCACCGGTGACATAGGCTTTATTATTGTACACCATCACCATGGCGGCCCAGCGACCCAATGTGGGAAGACCCGATTTTTTGGTCCATCGGTCTGCATTGGGATCATATTCCCACAGATCATTCAAACCGGTTCCTCCATTGAAACCCGTTCCAAAATAGGCTTTACCGTTGATGACAAAGGATATTCCTTCGGCCCTGCCTTCCCCGGGAAAATTCGACATTCTCTTCCAGAGACCTTTGAGAACAGTAAAAGGCGTGGTGAAACGGAGAGTTTCTTTTTCCGTGATGATGGTAAGCGGACCTGTGGTGGCCACAGCCGGTATCGTAACAAGGATCAGCGAATCGGTGGCAGACAGAATCGGCGCATTCGCACCATTGAATAGAACAGAAATCTTTGAAAGATCTCCCGTAAAGGTTCCCTTAATGGAAACAGTATTACCCGGACCTTCTTTATCGGGAAAGAAAGAGCCCAGCGAAGAGGGGGGGAGGGTCGATTTCTGGCAGGCGAACAAAATCGTGAAACAAAACAGCCATAGCAGTCTTGCATTCATATGACAGGCTTATTTATACCTGTAAGATAAAAGAATATTTCCTGATACTTAAGCATGCCTTAAAGCCTCCATAGGCGGGAATGTGAGCGGGAGCGGAGATGTGAGCGAGACTGAGAGCGGAAGCGGAAAGAGAAACAGAAACAGAAACGGAAAGAGAAAGAGAAAGGGACACAACCAACGTGAAACGATAAACCTGAAACGTTAAACGCAAATTTTAATTTTTGATTTTTGAATTTTTACTTTTTACTTCCAAACCCTTGCCCACCACGGGAGCCGATTGATGCGCATGGCCGGATAGAGTTCCTCGGTTGCGCCAAAGCCGGTGTAAAAAAAGGCAAGATTTCTGATGTCAGAGCCTTCGAAATCCAGTAGGATCGGTTTCCCGGCATGTTGTTGTATAAAGCCATCTATCAAAAAATGAGAAGCACCCAGTGTTTTACCATTGGGATGATTTCCTACCAGTATATAGTAAGCGCGTCCATGGGAGAAAAAGAATACACAAGACGCCAGCAACATCCCGTCGGGACCACGCACACCGGTGGTGAGTGCCTGGTTTCTTTGCTGAAGAATGGCAAACAATTGCCGGAAGCGATCGTATTCCTCTTCGGGAACATGAGCGATATGCTGGAAATGCTGTTTGCACAATTGAATGATCTCTTCCAAAGGAGTATCCCTTTCGTATATACAACCCAGTTGAATGGCTTTTCGGATATTCCTCTTTGTATTCTCCCGATATCCGGATTGTAACTGGTCATAGGAATCTTCCAGGTTCAATACATAGTTATGACGAAGATAGAATCCAGCCACCTCGGCCGGAACCGGGTTCGACCGGTTGAAATCGATTTCTCTTAGTTTGAATTTGGCGGGTATCGCCTCTACAAACTGCCTCACAAGGTCTGCGCTCAACGCTTTGCCAAAAATGCCCAGCGAGGCTGCAAACAAGGGTTGATACAGATAGTAAAGACCGTATTTGCGGTTCCATGTCAATGGCATTACCCGTTCGTAGTCTCCATAAATCAACGCATCCCAGTTTTTCGCGGCAGTGTCGAGGTAAAACGAATAGGCATAGATCAGCCCGTTCGCAGCCTCGTCAATGCACCGGTCCCATTTCGGGTAGTCGATCTCGTCGTGCCTGAGGTATTGAACAACGGGCTCCATGATCAGAGCGGAAGTTTATTGTTGGAGATCTTTCTCCAGTTAAATTTCTGTATATCTAAACTGAAGGACAGCTTTCGGAAGAATTTATTTTCCTCCGGAAGTGTTTTCAGGTTGTCTGAGAACTCGCTGCTATATATCAGCGGCGCGTAGATATTCAACAGGTCTTTGAAAAACGAAAGCTGTAATCCGCCTACATACAGGAAGCGTCGGGTAGGAGCGTCTTTTTTCCAGGCTTCTGCATAAGTGCCGAAGTCAAGAAAGAGTTTTAAAGGAATGAATTTCGGGAGAATCTGTGCGGGTATGGTGGTAGTAAGATTGATGGCTGTGATCCAATCCTCACTTCTGCCCTGTAATCCCTGGAATATATCCGTTCTGATTTTCAGGGCTCCGTCGCGAACCATCATCTGCTGGCTTTCCCATCCGTTTGATTCTGTTCTTCCAAAAAATGCATTGGAGTAGGTGTAATCTTCGGTGCCGCCTACGGCGGTCAGTTTTGGCTGATAGACGTAGCTGTCGAATACTTTTTGTGAGGTCCTGCCTCCGAGATAGCCAAACTTAGCGGCAAACAGCCGCACACTGGCCCCTCCGCCTTTTACGTAGTTCAGAAAATAATTGCCGGTGAGGGAGGCACGATAAAATCCATCGCCCTGCTGAATTTGCAAAGACAGATCATACGGATAAAGTATCCGGTAATCGGTAATAGTAAATGTGAGTTGATTGAGGTAACGGCTTTGTCTCTTTCCGGTAGTGGGGTAGTAAAGAGAGTCTGCTGTATATAAGCGGTAGTTGAATCCTTTTTCCCCGATAAGGAAAGTTCTCCATTCTACATATTTTTCAACAGTGCTTCTTTTACGTGTATTGTTGAGTGTTAATCTAAGGTACGGAACGATCTTGTCGAACCCACCGAATATAGCCTTGCCCAGGCTATCATTCCCTTTCAGCGTGGAGAACCGCGCTGCCTGCACGCCTAATTGTATCTTTTGAATGAACCCTTCCGGATACCAGTTGTATTTCACGGCTCCTAATCCGCCAAGCTGTTTATTTTTTAATCCAAATAATGGCGCTGCGATGAATTGGAAAGGCTGCGGAGGCAGATTGTAATTGTGCACGATCGCGCCAATCATGAATCCGTCATACTTCCTGTAGCCAATCGCCGGAAACAATCCTATATATTGATACTGGCCGGTATTCCGAAAATTGAAAAGCAGGGCAGGCTTTATTTTTTTGGCGTGATCAATTGGCTTCAACTGCTCATGACTAGCAGCCAGCCGTTGTTCAAACCGGGCTGCAGGTATGGGTGAGTGTTTCGAAAATGCAGACATAAAATCGGCCGGGGCAGGATGACGGAATTTCCATTCCTCATAGTAGGCTCGCATGGCCTCGTCAAAGGATGACTGTCCCATGCTGTCTGCCAGTTGTTCCAGTAATGCGGCTGTCTTGTAATAAAGCAGCAGGTTATAATTGTAATCTGTAAAATTCTCTGATGCTGTGTTAAGGGGCTGATCCTTGTGAAGGGCGCTAAGGGCATCGATTAGTGCCAGCTCCGCATCCTCCGGCAGCTTTTTGCTGATTTCGCCGGCAACGCTTCGCTGGCGATATTTGTAATACATATAACGTCGATCATAATAGGTGTTGATTCCTTCATCCATCCAGGGATGCGCTCTTTCATTGCTTCCGAGGATACCATAAAACCAGTTATGGCCAATTTCATGTTCGATGATCAGGTCAAGATCCCTGTCGTTATTGATATTCGTTATGCTGGTGATCGTTGGATATTCCATCCCGCCCTCGAGGCCCATCGGTCCCTGAA
Source organism: Chitinophagaceae bacterium (assembly GCA_044226045.1). Classification (GTDB taxonomy): domain Bacteria; phylum Bacteroidota; class Bacteroidia; order Chitinophagales; family Chitinophagaceae; genus Endoryza. The sequence goes on along the minus strand of JBGAHR010000012.1, from coordinate 7,748 downwards.
CCACGCTGACGACATTATATGGATACTCGCTAATGGCTGCGGAACGGAACCGGATCGCATCTTTAATCATGGAGAGACTGTTCTTCCACGCAGCGCTCGATTGATCGGTATAAAATGAATATGCCTGGATGATCCTACCCGATGCCAGAGCCAGTGTATCCGTTGAAACCCTGAAGTACTTGCTGGCGAACCAGGCGAAGTCATGGACGTTCTGCTGCAGGTAGCGGATCGTTTTTGATTTATCTGATCCGGCCAGCTCTTTCACTTCCGCAGCTGTTGTTTTTCCGGGTTTGGGTTGAAGGAAGCCGGGCGCTTTCGCGGCTCTCGGCCATTGAGGGGCCTGTGTTCTGGACGCCAGCCAGGCTTTCTCTGCAGCGTCCTGTAACTCGCCCGTAGCTGCTACTACAAAATTTTCGGGAATGGTGATGCGAACATCAAAGGAAGCATATTCGCTGTAAAACTCACCCTGATCCAGGTAGGGCATCGGATGCCATCCCTGTCGGTCATACACGGCCGGTTTGGGGTACCATTGGGTGATGAGATAGGTATAATCGGCATACCCGCTTCTCGAATATACTTTCGGCAATTTTACATGAAACGGGGTTGTTATTTCAACCTGCTGTCCGGGAGCGAGCGGTTTATCGAGTATTACTTTAATTACATCAATGTAAGATGGATGATCTTCTGTTCTGAGCAGTTCATTGTTGCTTCGGAAATCCAGCCGGTTGATGTAACCACGATCTGTTTTATCGGAAAAATAGAAATCGGTTCGCCCGTTTTCCAGTAATTGTTCGCTGAAAGCGGTGCGGTCATTTCGGTAAGCGTTCGGCCATAAATGAAACCATATATACGAAAGCGTATCCGGAGAATGATTGGTGTACTGCAGACGAAGAAAAGCATCGAGAGTATGGTCTTTATCATTCAGGGTAACATCGATCCGGTAGTCGAGGGACTGCTGCCAGTAAGGAGACTGGGCTGATAACCCGAAACTGGCCATGAAAACAATAAGCAGTGCGGACAGAATTTTCAACAGGAAGTTTTTTCAAAAATAACAAGAATGAAAACGTGGAGAGAATTTAATTATTATATAAATCACCGGGTTAAGTCATTGTTTTGATTGAGCATGGAAAAAAATTCTTCCAGGGAAATGCCGCTGGAAGCCTCCAGCGCTTTTTGAAAGTCAGCCGGTCCGGGGTGGCGGAATCGCCATTGATGAAAATAAAAACGCATGGCGCTATCGAAGCGTGTCCAGCCGAGTTTTGATTTGATCATTTGCAGCCAGGTAGCTGTTTTATAATAAACAACGCTAAAATACTGTTCTGTGTTGGCGAACTTATCGGCGGCCGTATTGATCGGGTAACGGGAGGATACCGGAGGAAAGATATCGTAAAAGCGGTCAACAGCGTCTTCATTCGATCCGGCTGTTATAAGAATCTTATTAATATCGGGTACCAAATCAACATTTCTGTAGCGACTGATACGGTAGCGCAATGCGTAATAAGTATTCAATCCCTCGTCCAGCCAGGGATGATCTCTTTCGTTGCTACCCAAAATGCCGTAAAACCAGTTATGTCCCACTTCGTGCGCGATCACGCCGTCCAGTATTTCCTGATCGGCCCAGCTGCCGGTTTTGATCAATGTTACCATCGGGTATTCCATGCCTTCCATGTTGTAGTTTGGCGGGCCTTCCACCGCCTGTACTACCGGATACGGGTATTCGCCCAACAGATTTGAGTAAAATTCAACGGCGCTTTTGATGAAGTCTGTACTGGTACCCCAGAGGGTGCGGTATATCCTTCCATCGCTGAAAGAAAAAATATCAATCAGTCTTCCGGAAACGGTTCTCAGGGTATCATAGCGGATAATAAAATACCGGTCGGCAAACCAGGCAAAATCATGTACATTTTCTGCCCGATAAGAAAGGGTTTTGGTTGAGCCGGAATCCGCTGTTTTTTCTTTATATATATGGAATCCATTTTTCAACTGTCGGTTGAGTTGACCCAGCGACCTGTATTTCTCCAGTTCTTCGGTGGTTTGCAATTGACCGGTGGCGGCAACGACAAAGTCGGATGGAACAGTCAGGCTTACTTCAAAGTTTCCGAATTCACTGTAAAACTCTCCGTAGGTGAGATAAGGCATCGGATGCCAGCCTGAGCGGTCATATACAGCCGGCTTGGGATACCATTGACACACCATGAATCGGCCGTCTTCTGCACCCAACCTTGAATAATAATTGGGCAGTTGCACCCGGAACGGGGTTTCAATGACAATTTCATTTCCTGGAAGAAGGGGAGTCCGTAATATCAGTTTAACCATCTCCCGGTTTTTATCTTTAAAAGCAAGTGATACGGGTTCGTGGTTGACATGAAAATCGAGGCTGTCAATATAACCTGGTCGGAGATTCATTTTATTAAAGGAATAAGAAAACTCTTTTTTCAATTGCCTCGCCATCGGCGTAGCATCATGAGCGTAAGCATTTGGCCAAAGATGGAACCATATATACGTAAGGGTATCAGGGGAGTGATTGATGTATCTTAGCTGCAAGCTGGCAGAGATACTGTTGTTTCCCGTGTTCAGATTAGCATTGATCCGGTAATGCACTTCCTGTTGCCAGTAATCGGGCTGCGCATGCACCAAATAAACAGACAGGCAGCATAACAGCGTTGATAAATTTTTCATTCTTTGCGATTGAGCATAAAATTAGGGGAACTTTCGCATAAGCGCAATCGCTATCGGCCTTTACCGAGGAAGATGATGCGAAGCGTATGGATCATAATTTTCAGATCGAGCGCCAGGGAGATATTTTCAATGTAGATCAGATCGTATTTCATCCGTTCGATCATTTCCTCTACATTTTCGGCATAGCCAAATTGAACCATTCCCCAGGAGGTGATTCCTGGTTTCACCTTTAACAGGTAATTATAGTAAGGAGTGCGTAGACGGATCTGGTCGGCAAAATAGGCTCGTTCGGCACGGGGACCTACCAAACTCATTTCTCCTTTCAGCACGTTCCAGAGTTGTGGCAATTCGTCGAGTCGCCATTTTCTCATCACCTTTCCCCAACCGGTGATGCGGGGATCATTTTCGGAAGATAATCGGGGACCATTGGGTTCCGCTGCTTCCACCATGGAGCGGAATTTATAAATATGAAAGATCTTTCCCTTGTAACCGAGTCTTTCCTGGGAATAGATGATCGGACCCGGCGATGACAACCGCACTCTGATGGCCGTATATAACAATAACGGGGAAAGAGCAATCAACCCAAGCAGAGCCAGGGTAATATCCAGCAGTTGTTTGATGTTCTGTTGCCATTGCGGCATCAAACCCGATTTGATATCGGTGAGTACGGCGCCCAGTACATTGGATGTTTTTACCGTTCCGGAAAGGATATCGAGTGAATCGGCTACAAATTTTATTTCTACATCAATATCGCTTAACCGGTTGATGATGTTTTCAATCTCTTCTTTGTGTGACCGCTCCAGCGCAATGACAACCAGGCTGACATTTTTATCTTCCACCATTTTTTCCAGTTGATCGATCGTGCCCAGGTTTGGAAGAATTTTTTCCAGTTCCGTGTTGGTTTGTCCGGTAGAAAGAAATCCACAGTAATGATAGCCCGTTACCAGCAGTCCATGTACCGTGTTGTTATAGATCTTGGCTGCAAATGTGTTGTTACCGATGAGCAGCGTATGGAACACAACCTGCTTTTGTTCCATCTGTTTCCGGGCTTTGCGTAAAATGATCCATCTTCCGATCCAGGTAAGAAAGAATTGAGCGACCAGGTAGATTGAATAAGCTTTGTAGTAATAGGTATATTTTCTTTGCGGATCGTTGATAACGATCACAAAGAAAATGATGGTAACACCAATGATGGAACTGATTAGGGTTAAAGTGAATTCATTCAGCCTTGATTTCTTATAAACCGATCGGTACATCCCGATCAGTGTATAAAACATCAACCAGGCCAGCGGTATCAGGCTGATGCCCCACCAGAAGCGGTTGTTGAGGTAAATTTTTCTTTCAACAGTGATCACTTCCTCCAGCAGAAAGCGGCGAGAAAAATAGAGAACTACCCAGGCAAGGATGGCCGCCAGGTAGTCGGAAACAATATACCAGCTTGTATGGATCTTGTTGCGATTCAATACGGGTAGCCTTGATCAGGCGTTGATGCTGTTATTTTTTATTTTTTGCAGAATCTGGTGAGCAACATCCATGGCCCTGAGTCCATCAACTTCATTGACCACAGGCCTTGTATTGTTGACGATAGCATCCCTGAATTTCTCCAGCTCCATCTTGATGGCATTCACTTCGGGAATGGCCGGGTTGGCAATGGCAATGGTTCTTTTGCCATGGGGTGTATCCAGGTCAAATGAAAACACATCCACATCCTGTGGTGTTTTCAATTTGATGATCTCTGTTTTCTTATTGAGAAAGTCCATTCCGATATAAGCATCTTTCTGGAACAAACGCATCTTTCTCATTTTCTTCATCGATATGCGGCTTGAGGTCAGGTTAACCACGCATCCGTTGTTGAATTCAATCCGGACGTTGGCGATATCGGGCGTATCGGTCATGACGGCCACGCCACTGGCAGAAATCGTTTTCACTTCACTTTTTACAATATTGAGAACGATGTCTATATCATGAATCATGAGATCGAGAATCACACTAACCTCGGTGCCCCTGGGGTTGAACTCTGCCAGCCGGTGCACTTCGATGAACATGGGGTTGAGCGAAAGATCCTGAACAGCGAGGAATGCAGGGTTGAATCTTTCCACATGACCTACCTGGAATTTGATATTGGATTCTTTGGCCAGTTTTACAATTTCGCGCGCTTCCTCCATGGTATTAGCCAGCGGTTTCTCCACAAATACATGCTTCCCTTTGCGGATGGCCAACTTGCATAACTCGAAATGATACTGGGTAGGAGCCACGATATCGACCGCATCCACCGCATCCATCAGCGTACCCGCGTCTATAAAGCGGGCCAGCTGGTATTTTTCAGTGACTTGCTGAGCGGCATCATCATTCGGGTCGTAAAAACCGACCAGTTCCGCATCCTTAATATCTCTCCAGTTATTCAGGTGAAATTTTCCCAGGTGTCCAACACCAAAAACGCCAACCTTTAGCATAGAATATTTTGAGGCACAAAGATAAACAGCCCATCATTAGCCTTCTTCTATTTTTTTAAACAACCTGTTGATATGGTAATCGTTAGCCATGGCCGACTCAATAAAAAAGCACCATGTATTTCACGGTGCTTTCTCTATTTGATGTTGGTGAATCCTTCTGTTATTTCAACAGCGACGATTTTTTCAGGTATAATGGCAGGGGGTAATAGATAAAAAGACAGGAGCCTTCTTTAATGCTTTCGATAATGGGTGTACTGAGATCTGACATCACAGCGGGACAACCCTGGCTGCGACCAATATAACCCTGGCTGCTGATGTATTCTTCATTCACATAATTGGCGCCATGTAAAACGATCGCTCTTTTCATGGCATTATTATTAAATCCTGCCTCTACACCCTGCAGTTTCAAGGAATATCCATTGCTGCCATTATAAGGTTCCCCGGTTACATAGAATCCTATACTGCTTTTGTTGGAACGGGGCTTATTGGAAAAAGATCGGGCCCATTCCTTACCGGATTTATTTCCATGGGCTACCAGTGTATTGAACAATAGAGAGCTGTTATCGAGGTCGATGATAAACAGTCGTTTGCTGGTGCTGGGCTGTGTAAAGTCGATGATGGACAAAATGTTATTGTGGATCCTGGCCGCTCTTTTCAATTTTTCCATTCCCTTTAGTGCCATATTGTACACTTTTCGGGAAAGTCCCAGTGATCCCAGGTCCAGGCTGTCATAGACAGTCTTTTTGCTATCAAAAAAGGTGACAGCGGGGTCGTAATTGACAGCTGAAGTTACGGCGGCAATGGTGCCATTGCCCGCTTTTTCACGCAGAATGGCGCTAAAGGGGAATTTTACAGTGTTGCTGAACGAGTATAGTAGCATGGCTACCAGTACGATCAGGGGTGCGGTAACTAATCTTTTAAGCCTCTTCCTTGAGAACTGTTGCATTGGTTTTTCGTTTTTAGTAGTTATTGCCAACAGTAGTTTTCGGGTGCAATTTTCTTAACGGCAGGGCAGGGAAAAAATTGCCTGTTTCCAGGCCATCTTTCCATAGGGGCGCGGCAAATATACTTAACGGCAGGGCAGGGAAAAAATTGCCTGTTTCCAGGCCATCTTTCCATAGGGGCGCGGCAAATATACGATCCTCAGCCGGTTTAGCCAGCCGGATTGAAAAGGTAGTGAACTTTTTTAACAAAAATGACCGGAATGGAAAACAATTGGTCAATTAGTCAATCACTGTTGTCCGGGGAAAACTCGGAGAGCGCAATTGGTCAATGAGCCAATGGGCCAATTTGCCAATGAACAGCAACCCCCTAACTATAAACAGCAAACTGAATTTCAACAATAGCCGGGCTTTATTCTACCGCTGTTCACCACCGAAGAACTAATTGAATTAGTCGCTCCCGCTCTCACTCCCGCTCACCTAAAGTAGCCGCGCTGTATATCGGCCTTGGTCGCCTTTTTTTGGCGAAACAAAAAAAGTCCCGTCAGAGACTCACCGGAAAAGACCTCTCTCGTATACTTCCTCTCCCGCTCTCGCTCCCGCTCATATAAAGGGGGGCTCATTTCTCAAAAAGTGGCAAAAAGATGATTATTTCAGTTTAATTGGATGGACTTCGACACTTTCCCCGGACAACAATTGTAAAACGATAATAAAAAAACCCGCTCTTTGAAGCGGGTTTTTGGTTTTAAAAGCTATCTATTCGCTCAATAAAGATATTTCAATCTTTGAGTGATGCGGTATCGGTTTTTTTCAAGCCTGTTCTGTAGAGAATATAAGCCATGATAACAAAGAACAATACACCAAGGATATTATATCCGTTTTGTCCAAGGTTAATACCTTCAACCAGTCCTTTTTCCTGATTAACATTATCCAGGAATTGCTCTCCACGGGTTGTCCCAGCCATAAAGGCAATTAAAACGCCTGCAATTGCTCCACCAGCCACTAACCCTGTGGCGAACAGGCTGCCCTTACTTAATTCTTCTTCCTCCGGATTTGTTACAACTTTATTTTTCTTTTGCTTCCATTCAATGAGCCCCCTGATAGCGCCTCCAATAAAAATCGGCAGCGTTGTTGACAGAGGCAGATAAACGCCAACTGCAAAGCTGAGGGCTTTAATTCCGCACAATTCCATTACAATGGCAACGGCTATTCCTACAAATACAAATTGCCAGGCCAGCTCGGAAAAAATCCCGTTGATGAGTGTGCCCATCAGTGTTGCCTGTGGCGCCGGATATTTCTCTGTTCCGATAGCATGGGTTATACCCTGTTTTAACATCTCTTCAGTAGGCTTGTCAAGGAACTTGATAGTAAGACCAATAACCACAGAAGAAACGATAGCTCCCACAAACAGGGCAATTTGCTGATTGCGTGGTGTAGCACCTACAATGTAACCACTCTTTAGATCCTGTGAAGTAGCGCCGGCGTTTGCCGCGGCAATACAAATAATACTTCCCACGACTAATACCAACGGTTCGAAGGCAATGTTCTTGCCTCCAATACTTAAGAACAGAAGGCTTGTTCCCATAACGGTGGCAATAGTCATGCCGCTGATAGGGTTATTGGACGTTCCGATTAATCCTACGATCCTGGAAGAAACGGTTACGAAAAGCGCGCC
>JBGAHR010000096.1:0-10417 GCA_044226045.1 Chitinophagaceae bacterium | reverse complement strand
AATCCAACTGGATCTGCTTTTGACCTACCAGCCGTTCCAGCTCCGCGATTCTCTGACGTATCTTCAAAAACTCCTGTGTATCGCTTTTTGATTCCATAATCAAACGTTCGGGTTTAGGAGTGAATACACAAAAATCTCTGATCCATTTGTAAACAGCCGTAGCGGAAACTTGGTATTGCTTGCATATCTCCACTACCCGGCTTACGCCCGTCTCTATCTCATGGACCTTTCTTCGTTTAAATTCTTCGCTAAATTTAAGATATCGACGCTCTTGGGCGTTCAATAATCGACTCAGTTCTGCCATTTTCAACAAGTTTTAATCGTTTAAAAATTGCTGAAAAACGGTCAACCGATTTCAGGCACCGACAGTTTGCAGTTGATTGACCTTAATATATCAGGATTAGAAGAACTGACTGATTTCTTTTTCAGTAAACTGCCGTTCCTTGTCGATCATCATGCCGCAAACTGCAAACTGCCAACCGCAAACCGCAAACTGCAAACCGCAAACCGCCAACCGCAATCAATCCTCCAACCCGCTCTTCATCTTCGGAATGAGCAGAAGATTTTTTTGCAGGGCTTGCTTGAGATGGGTTTTCAGAATGCGGCCCATGGAGTGGGCTTTGCGGAAAACAGCAGGATCGCCGTAGTAGTGAGACAGCTCGGTTCGTAACTGTTCGATTTTTTCATCAACCGATACGGTATCTACAGACATGATGTCGAGCAGCTCTTTGATCCGGAAACGGGCAGAGGCAAGCCGGAAAGTCATTTGTGTTCTTTCCTCGGCCTGGTATTGCTCAATAGATTCCTTGTTCAGTAATTGCAGCGTGAGATCTACAAAGGGTTTGTTCTCTTTGAAGAACTGGGGGAGGTAAAGATTCTTTCTTCCTTCATAACACTGCTGGTCAAAATCGATTGCGCGTATTCGATACTGGTAGTCTTCGATATCGGGTGTTATATCCACCACAAAATTGTAGCTTCTCATATCGCCCAGCAGCCGGACGAAACACCTCTCGTTAAATTTTACAAATTCCTTCACCAGCCTGATTCGATTGGTGTCGGGCTGATCCAGGTAGTTTTTGATGAAAATGTCTCCCGGAACGCCCGGTATATGTTCTTCCACCAGGGTATTCTGGTGTGTAAAGAAGGTGATTCGGTTCGGTGAAAGCATATGCTCCAGCTCGAGTCCATAGATTCTTGAAGCGTCTGCGATCTTTATGTAATAATGATCGTAATTGTCGTTGAACTTGTTTACAATGCGAATACGAAAGGGGTGGGAGTTGCCAAAACTGCAATAATCTATCCTGGCCACATCGAGGTGGTTGATGAAGCTGAGATCTCCCTCCGTTTTAAGGATTGCATATATCTTCACCAGTCCTTCCCGGATATATTGCCATTCCCGCATGTCGTAGGTAACGCTCTCCCATAGCGTATCCTTTCCTTTTTTGTCCTTGATCGGAATGGAATACGTGTAATGCAGCAGGTCTTTGTATGCCACCGGCAGCTTTACTTCCCTGCCATGTACTCTCAGATATTCCCGCAGCTTGTCGCTCACAGGAAACATGGGTTTCTTCCGGGAAGGTTTATCGGGACTGCTATCGTATAATGCTTCATTCATCTGCCAAGGCTAAATTAAGCTATCAATGGTTCTCCGCAAGTTGATAAAATATGCAGGGCTCATAGCAAGCCGGCTTCCATACCAGCTGAAAAATTCACCATTTACCAGCATCGCAGGACAAGAGGGGTTTTGCTTCTTCCATTCATCTATATGTTTTTGAGAAAAGGGGTAAGGCTCTGACGACAACAGCAGGAGATCGGGCTGATAAGAGATAATTTCTGCCGCACTGATCACCGGATATCTCGAACTGTTTTTGAAAACGTTTTCAAAACCGCATCTTTCGAGCATATCATTGATAAAAGTATCGCCGCCCACTGTCATATAAGGATCCTGCCAGATCAGGTAGCATACGCGGAGGCGTAGAAAAGAAGGCATGGAGGCAAAACCTTCCTTTATTTGTGACAGGAGAGATATAGCCTGTTCATGGCAGTCTGTAATAATACCGACCTGTTTGATCATGTCGAGCGCCTGTGGGAGGTTCTGAATATCGCTGGTCCATACCGGAAATGTGGATTGTAGGGATTCCACTTGTTCACGGGAGTTTTCTTCTTTATTGGCGAGTATAAGATCGGGCTGAAGCTGGTGGATGGTTGCGAGGTGCAGATTTTTGGTGCCTCCCACTCTTGTTTTTTGCCGGAACCACTGGTCGGGATGAATACAGAATTTGGTAATACCGATCACCCGGTCGCCCAAACCCAAATCGTACAACAACTCTGTTTGGGAAGGCACCAGTGAAATCACTCGTTGAGGATTCGAAGGAATAGTTGCTAGGTGGCCGGTCTGGTCCCGGTATAATGGCATTCTTTTTTCTGCAATCTAAGGGCAGAAAGCTGTCTAAAAAAGTGTGAAATGAAAGAGGAGAGTGGTAAAGAGACCCGGCTGCTACCCCCTGCTAAATGTGTTATGATTTAGCAGGTGGGTATTGGAGTTTTTGCAGACGGTCTTACACACAGGAATTTGGAACGCACTGGCTTTACTGGACGTTGGATTTTAACAGTGGTTGTTCAAGGATACGATCAATAGTTTTTCTCGGACGTTGGACTTTGGACGGTTTGCCTGGACGTTGGATCTTAATTTGGATATTCTGGATCTTGGATATTAAGCGAAAAAAAGAAGTTGACTGATATTGGATTTTTGGTTTTTCGGATCTTGGAAATTTCTTGGTTTTCTCACTGGATATTTGGATACGATTGATATTATCAATCAACTTCTGGAACAAAGATATATTCACAAAGAAGTGTTAACAAGAGCAGAACTTCTCTATTTAAATCGTTCGGTAATTAACAGTGCAAGTGGTAAAATTTCAATAGTCAATACGTAAAATGACCATTGAAAGATGCGTAGTTTTACGATTCCCGGACCGATTTCGACGAGGTAAAAACAATAAAACCCGGTCTGGGACCGGGTTTCATGCAACTGGTGTATTTATGGCTGAAATTAGTTGCCTAAAGCTTGAATGACGTCCCATTTAGTCACAATGTGGAAATTCCCTCCCTCATCTTTTGCCATTACGGCGCCATTTTCCTTGGTGATCAGGCTGCTCAGACGTTCAACCGGGGTATCGAAATCTACGAGGGGATAGGCCGGCTCAATGACGTCTTTCACTTTCGCCTCCCTGATATCCAGTCCTGACAGAAGTTTATTGAACAACCCGCTTTCACTTACAGAGCCTTCGAGCCCGTTCCCATTCATCACCGGAATATTTTCAATATTATACTTTTTCATCAGTTCCACCGCTTCAGCCACCGATTTATTGGGTTCTATGGTAACCAGTTTCTGGCGTGCTGCGCGACTGTTAACGATATCCTTAAAGGTCTTTACATCAATAAAACCACGTTCAATCATCCATTGATCGTTGTAGATCTTTCCAACATAACGGCTGCCATGATCGTGGAGGATGCAAACAACCAGGTCGCCTTTTTTCAGTTTGGATTTCAGTTGCATCAATCCCTGCAAACAGCTTCCGGCACTATAACCACAGAATAGGCCTTCCTCTTTGGCCAGTCTGCGGGCCATTACGGCTCCATCCTTGTCGGTTACCTGCTCAAAGTGATCGATCACACTCATATCGTAGTTCTGGGGTACGAAATCTTCTCCGAAGCCCTCACTGATATAGGGATGCACTTCATTCATGTCTACCTCACCCGTACGAAAATATTTTGTGAGGAGAGAACCATATACATCTATCGCCCAAACCTGGATATCCGGATTTTTTTCTTTCAGATACATAGCCGTTCCGGTAATAGTGCCTCCGGTTCCGGCGGTGCAAACCAGGTGGGTAATTTTCCCCTCAGTCTGTTCCCATATTTCGGGCCCGGTACTTTCATAGTGAGCCTGGCGATTGGCCAGGTTGTCATATTGGTTGCAATGAAATGAATTGGGAATTTCCTTCGCCAGTCTTTTGGCTACACTATAATAACTGCGCGGGTCTTCCGGTAATACGTTGGTCGGACAAACAATCACTTCCGCCCCTACTGCTTTCAATATATCGGCTTTTTCCTTGGACTGCTTGTCGGTGGTAACGAATATACATTTGTATCCTTTCACGCAGGCAGCCAGTGCCAGGCCCATGCCGGTGTTGCCACTGGTACCTTCGATGATCGTGCCTCCTGGTTTCAACTTGCCTTCCTTCTCTGCCACTTCGATCATTTTAAGGGCCATTCGATCCTTGATACTGTTGCCGGGATTGAAATAATCTACCTTGGCTGCCACCATGCAGGGGAAATCCTTGGTGATCTTGTTCAATCGGATCAACGGGGTATTCCCGATGGTCTCCAGTATATTGTTTTTAATGTTCATATTGTTGAATTCGCAGCAAAGGTATGTTTTTGTTAATAAAGGCTAACAGCTGGTAGTTAAAATTGAGTAATATTCTTTGCACGGTTTTTGCAAAAGAATTTACAGTCCTCCCTTCGAAGACTTTTACAAACTCTATTACAGATTAACCTGATCTACTTCACCACCTGTTTGGACGAAGCCAGGCATCTTTTTGAATAGAGGTATATTTCAAGTTTCATTTTGCTGCCAATTACTTAATACAGATCAATTTATTTGCTGAATACTTGATCTGAAAAAAAATGTAACTACCTTTTACTAACAGAAAATGAATTTAATTAGTCGGACATAACAGTTAACCCCCAAGGCCTGGTTAAGGCTGTACCAACTGCGATGCGGAAAGGGTTTCGAACCTCGAAGTTTGAAACCCTCTTTTATTTACACACGCATTAATTGAATTGAACAAATCAGGCATTCAATAATTCAGCGCGGTTCCAATGTTTCTTTCAGGATTTTATTCACTTCAGCTGCATGATTCAATACCATCAGGTGTCCGGCTTTTTTAATGAGGTGGGTGGGGCGAACAAACCTTACGGGAAGCATTTCATCTCGACTGCCATGGATATGAATGTAATCGGGTGGATGATCCCGCCTTTCCCAATGAAGGATGGCAGAGACAGCCCAACGGATAAAGGAGGGATCACTATCTCGGATAATAGTGCGGAGTGTTTCTTTGTCGTCGGCTGTTTCGGTAGTGAACAAACGCTTGAGGAGGGCCATCGATTTGAGAAAGCTAATGGGTACGAGTCGATAGATGCCTGTCTTGCGGGCCCAGTGAAAATAGTACGGCAATTGGGAGGAAGTGGCAGTGCTTGAAAGGAGAATCAGTTTATGCGGGGGGAAAACGCTTGCAATTTCAGTAGCAATCATGCCCCCCATGGACAAGCCAACAAGTACAAAAGATTCGCTTGTATCCACGGCTGCTGCCAGTCTTAATGAATAGTCAACGAGCGACTCTTTTTTATGAGGCTGTATCCAGTCAATATATACCGGTTCAAAACCCTCAGGCAACTTGATATACTTGAATACGCGCCGGTCTGCCGCCAGCCCGCTGATGAAATAAACTTTCATACCGCTTCAGGTTCATGTACAAGGTACTCCTTTCATAAATTTCGTCAATTCATACCAATCGGACAATTTACGGTATGGCTGATGTTGAAAAAATCAGCATGATTTCTTTCTTTCCAACGCTTACATTTGCTCCCCCAAAATCAGTCACAAAAAGCGGATACAGGATATGGAAGTAAAGTACGTACATAAAATAGGTGAGAAGCTTGGATTATCTATCAGGCAGGTGAATAATATTTTCGACCTGCAGGCAGAAGGAGCCACCATTCCTTTCATGGCGCGTTACCGAAAGGAAGCCACCGGCAACCTGGATGAAGTCGTCATTGGAAATGTGGTGGAGGAAATCAAATACTTTTCCGAACTGGAAAAGAGAAAGGAAACGGTGTTGAAGACGATTGAGGCAGCCGGCAAACTGACCCCGGAACTCAAACAGAGAATCGAGGATTGTTATGAATCTACGGTGCTGGAAGACATTTACCTGCCCTTCAAACCGAAAAGAAAAACAAGGGCTACGCAGGCTATTGAAAAGGGTCTTGAACCTCTGGCACGCCTGATTTTTGATCAGAAAAATTGTCAACCCGAAACAGAGGCGGCGGCATTTGTAAATGAAAACGTCAAAGACACCAGGGAAGCCTTACAGGGCGCCCGCGATATTATTGCAGAATGGATCAGTGAACACGAACAGTGCAGAAACAAGGTTCGTCAGCTTTTTGCAGAAGAAGCCGTCTTGCATTCGAAGGTGCTGAATAGTAAAAAAGAAGAGGAAGAGGCACAGAAGTACCGCGATTATTTTGAATTTTCTGAGCCGCTTTCCCGTTGCCCTTCGCATCGTTTGCTGGCCATTCGAAGAGGGGAGAAGGAAGGGTTCCTCGTTATGGACATTACCATCGACAAAGAGCGTGCATATGAAGAACTGACTCGTATACTGGTGACGCAATCCAATGCAACGACACCGGAATTGAAAAAAGCTATTGAAGATTCGCTCGAGCGATTGCTGAAACCATCGATCGAAAATGAATTCCGGCTGTCCAGCAAGAATGCAGCGGATGAAGAGGCCATACAGGTGTTTACGGAAAACCTTCGTCAGCTGCTTTTAGCTTCTCCTTTGGGATCGAAAAGAGTGCTCGCGCTGGATCCTGGTTACCGTACCGGTTGCAAACTGGTTTGCCTCGATGCGCAGGGTAATCTTATTTACAATACTGCCATTTATCCGCACCCTCCACAAAACGAAACGTCCAAAAGCATTGCAGAATTGAAATACCTGGTCGACCGGTATGATATCGAGGCGATCGGCGTGGGAAATGGAACTGCCGGCAGGGAAACGGAACAACTGGTGAGAGGAATTGATTTTGGAAAGCCGGTAAGCATCTTCCAGGTGAACGAAAGCGGGGCTTCTATTTACTCCGCCTCTGAAGTAGCCAGGGAAGAATTTCCCGACCAGGATGTAACGGTAAGAGGGGCGGTAAGTATTGGCCGTCGTTTGCTGGATCCCCTGAGTGAACTGGTTAAGATTGATCCCAAATCGATCGGTGTAGGGCAGTATCAGCACGATGTAAACCAGACCAAGCTGAAGGAAGCGCTGGACCGGGTAGTGGAAAGCGCTGTAAACTTTGTTGGAGTGGATGTGAATACCGCGTCGCGGCACCTGTTACTGTATGTATCGGGATTAAGCGCAACACTCGCCAAAAACATTGTTGAATACCGGGCCAAGAATGGTCCATTCCGCTCCAGGGCTGAATTGAAGAATGTTCCCCTGATGGGTCCCAAAACTTTCGAACAGTGCGCAGGATTTTTGAGGATACCGGGAGCTGAGAATCCGCTGGATAATTCATCTGTTCACCCCGAAAGCTACCACATCGTGGAGGCAATGGCCAAAGACCTGCAAGCCTCGCTGGAGGAATTGATTAAAAGGGCCGATCTGAGAAAGAACGTGGTTCGCAAGAAATATGTTTCCGAGAAAGCCGGTGAGTTTACGATCGATGATATCATGAAGGAATTGGAAAAACCGGGCAGGGACCCCAGGGCCCCGATCGAAGAATTCAGGTTTGATGATACCATCAAATCAATAGAAGATGTAAAAGTGGGAATGGTAGTGCCTGGAATCATTACCAATATTACCAACTTCGGTTGTTTTGTTGATATTGGGGTGAAACAGGACGGCCTTGTGCATATATCCCAACTCAGCAATACTTACGTTTCGGATCCCAATCAGGTGGTCAAACTCCAACAGAAAGTAACGGTGACCGTTACCGAAGTAGATGTGGCTCGCAAGAGAATTGGATTAACCATGAAAACCAATGCGGGCAGTGGTGCGGGAAGAAGTTCTACTGAAAGCAGACCGGCGGCGGCCCGTTCAGGATCTGCCCCTGGCAAAAAGCCAATTACCAAAGAACCGCTCAATCCCTTCCAGGCAAAACTGGAAGAGCTGAAGAAGAAGTTTAAGGAATAGATGCGTTTGTCGTTTATCGTTTCATGTTTCACGTTTCACGTTCTACTTGAATACCAATCTGGCGACTATTGGAAGTTAATGATGAATGATAAAATCCTAAACAACGTGAAACGTGAAACGATAAACCGTAAACGAACAAAACTGCCCCCACAGAAAACTGCAGGGGCATACCGGACCTGGTGATGTGAGTTCACCAAGCATCTTTGATATTATTTTCAATAGAAATCAGGAGTGTTTTTCGCTGAGCTCTTTCTTTTTCTTTCCGAGATACATATCCAGCAATACCAGTCCCAGCACAATATTGACCATCAGGAAAATATTGGTGTAGGTATTGTTGAAGAACTTGCTATAGTCTATAGAGGTGAGTTTATCGTAAGGAATCAATGACTGGGAAGTGGAATCTGACCAGCTTACCTGTCCGAATCCATAGATCAGGAATCCGAAGATCATGGTGAAGAAAAACACCGCGATACCCCAGATGACCTTTTTATTGATATAGGATTTGGCGGCAGGGGCGATGTGGAACCTTCCGATCTCTTCCATCACATTGCGGGTAAACCGCATCGACGGTTCGTCCAGTTCAATGTGGGTATTCACCAGTTGATGAACATCCAGCAGTTCCTGGTATTTCGATTTCCATTCAGCGTTTGTAGCGATCAGGTTTTCGATAAACAGCTTCTCCTCGGCATCGCTGTGTCCGTCAATAAAATCCCAGAGGCGGGATTCCATATTCAGGTGTTCTCCTCCCTGTTCGTCAGGATGAAGGTGTTGATTGAATGTTGTCATAACTTCTGTTTATTTAACGCTGTCAATTCTTTTTTTGTTTTGATCTATCCCATCAGATCTTTCACCTCTTGTGCGAAGTGAGTTTCCATCTTATCCTTTAATCGGGCCCTGGCCCGGTGCAATTTCACTTTTACCGTATTCGGGTCAAGTCCCAGTATCTGACCGATCTCATCCAGGCTCTGTTCGCCTTTATAAAAAAGAGTGATCAGGCGGGCATCGTCCGGACTTAGCATCTGAATGGCCTGGTTAACCATCTGGAGCCTGGATTTCTGTTCTACCTGGTTGGCTTTTATGCCCGATTCAAGTCCTTCGGCTGCCTCGAATACTTTCTCATTGTCCAGTGAATGTGTTTCGAGTTTCTTTTTCCGCAGAAACGTGATGCAGGTAGTATTGGTAATGGTATACAACCAGGTGCTGAACTTCGAATCTCCTCGGAAGTCGGCCAGGCTGCGGTAGGCTTTTACAAAAACATCCTGTGAAATCTCTTCCGCATCCTCTCGCTGACTGGTAAAGCGCAGGGTGATAGTGAAAACGAAGTTTTTGTATCGTTCCACCAGTTCGGCATAGAGTTGCGTCTCACCACGCAAAACCCTGCCAATGATCTCACTATCATGCAGTCCGGTATTCATTACACCTATAAGACAACAGCAGTTTAATTCAGGTTACAGTAAAGATATAGTTTATTATGAGGTGGAGGGCGGATTGCAGTTTGCGGTTCTGTCGGTTTCGCGTTTCAGGTTGGTTTGCGGTTTGTCGGTTTCGCGTTTCAGGTTTATCGTTTCACGTTGGTTTGCAGTTTCCGTTCCCTTATCTGTTTCTCTTTCCCTTTCTGTTTCCGCTCTCGCTCTCGCTCCCGCTCTCGCTCCCGCTCCCGCTCCCGCTCTCGTTCCCACTCTCGTTCCCGCTCCCGCTCTCATTCCCTTCCCCCTGTAACCTGTCGCTTCCGGCTGTAGTCTTAGTTAATGAAGGCGGTTTTGAAACGCCGCCCGAAAAAAAAGTTCTTGAAAGGCTGTAACCTGTTATCCGGATCGGTAGTCTGATAGAATGAACACCTAAACAACAATATTCAACTTTTTAAAAATCAAGTATATGCACGCAGGAGAAGTCTTAATCCCCATTTTAATATGCCTCGGTTTCTTTGCCATGGTTTTCGGGATAGTTTACATGAATAAGCGGGAAAATCTCGCAATGGTAGAAAAGGGAATGAACCCCAAACAGTATCGCCCGGTTCCTTATAAGAACCTCAAATGGGGCCTTTTACTGGTGGGCGCCGGCATCGGCCTCTTACTGGCCTACCTGCTCGACGATCAAATTCTCAGAGTACGTCATAATCCATCTATCTATTTCTCTTTACTGGCCATCGGAGCCGGTTCCGGACTGGTAGCTTCTTACCGGATCGAGAAAAAAGAACTGCTGGATAAACAGCAAGACCAACTGTAGAGCGAGAGCGGGTGCGAAAGTGATTAGCCAATGAGCTGATTAGGGAAGTAACCCGGGATGGAATAAGGATTGCAGATTACCATTAACAAATAAATACTACCTCTCCTTCGGGAGAGGTTTTTTTATGTGGAGAAGTCGAAAGTCAAAAGTAAAAAGTCAAAAGTAAAAAGTGAAAAGTCAAAAGTGAAAATTCAAAAGTGAAAATTCAAAAGTGAAAAGTAAAA
>JBGAHR010000095.1:0-10576 GCA_044226045.1 Chitinophagaceae bacterium | reverse complement strand
GAGATAAAAGGAGGGGTGCTGGTTCCGTTAAATTTTTCCGGCGGGAAAAACTACAGGAACCTGACAGTGGGGACCGATTATGTGCTCAATAAGCCCGATTTCAAAGGAGCATATAAAGATACTTTCGACAACCGCGCTTACGGATACCTGTTTTCTTACCTGAGCTTTTCGAACCAGTCGCAAAAGGCACTCCAACATATCTATCCCCGTTTTGCGCAGACCTTGAAACTGGAATATAGTTATGGTGTTACGCAGATTGAGGGCAACCAGTTTCTCGCCAATGGATACCTGTATTTTCCAGGATTTCACGTCAACCATAACCTGGTGATCAATCTCGCCTGGCAAAGAAGAGATACAGCAGGGCAGATATTGTATACCAACAATTTTCCATTTGCGAGAGGATACAATGAACGATCCTTTCACCAGATGCTGAAAGCCGGCGTGAACTACCATCTGCCACTGGCATATCCCGATTGGGGCATTGGAAGCATTGTGTACTTTCTTCGCATCCGGGGCAATTTGTTTTTTGATTATACCCATGCCAGGGATTACGATAACAACAGGAAAGAGTTTACCCGTGAGTACCGTTCTTACGGGATGGAGTTGAATTTCGATACCAAATGGTGGAATCAGCAACCTGTCAGCTTTGGCCTCAGGTATTCAAGACTGGCAGACGCCGATCTGCAGGGCCTGTCTCCCAATCAGTGGGAGATCATCCTTCCCGTGAATCTGATCGCCCGCTGAGGAGAAATTATTGAAGATTGGCCAGACTCTCTTCAATGATCCGGATTTTAGTTTCCGCATCTGCTTTTTTTCTTCTCTCGCCTTCAATTACATCCGGACGGGCATTTTGCACAAATTTTTCATTACTGAGTTTTTTCTCCACGCTTACCAGGAACCCTTTATAATAATCGAGATCTTTCTCCAATTGTTTTTTCTGTGCGTCCGTATCCACGGCCTGTTCACTTTTCAGGTAGAATTTATCCTTTCCAATCACCACCGCGGTAGCGCCGGGTATGGTTTCAGAAGTGAACGATATATCAGATGCGTTGATTTGCTTTGAAAGGATGGACTGAATGCCGTTATACAACGAAGGCTGTGCCGACTGAATGAACAGAGATATGCTGTCTTTCGGTTTCAGTTGTTGTTTGTTCCGCGCATCCCGGAGACCGGTAATGATTTCTTTCAACAGCGTTCCCTGCTGCAGGATGGATGCATTGGTGGAATGCAATGGCTTTTGCAAAAGGATCGTCAGGTCGTCCCCGTCGGCCCGCTCTTTCAAAGCGTGGTAAACTTCTTCGGTGATGAATGGCATGATCGGATGGAGCAACTGCATCAGTTCTTCAAAGAATCCAATCGTTTTTTCATACACCTTTTTTGAAACCGGTTGTTCGTAACCGGGCTTAACCCACTCGAGGTACCAGCTGCAGAAATCATCCCATATCAGCGAATAAATAGTCTTGAGGGCTTCACTAAGTCTGAAATCCGAATAGAGGTTTTCCAGCTCTGCCTTCACTTCATTCAACCGGTTTTCAAACCATTGAATAGCGAAACTGTTATCCTGCTCGTTGTCAGTCTGACCGATCCTCGCTTCCCACATTTTCACCAGCTTCAGGGCATTCCAGATCTTATTATTGAAGTTTCTTCCCTGTTCGTTGCTGCTTTCATCCCACATCAGGTCGTTACCGGCCGGTGAGGCGATCATGATGCCAAATCGAACGGCATCCGCTCCATATTGGTCAATCAATTCCAGGAGGTCGGGAGAATTTCCGAGCGACTTACTCATTTTTCTTCCAATCTTGTCTCTCACTATGCCGGTGAAATACACTTCCTGGAAAGGCTTCTCCTGCATGTATTCAAAACCGGCCATGATCATGCGGGCTACCCAGAAGAAAATAATTTCGGGAGCGGTTACCAGCGTGTTGGTGGGATAGTAGTATTTCACCTCCTCGTTGCCCGGGTTTGAATAACCCTTGAATACTTCAAAAGGCCAGAGCCAGGAGGAGAACCAGGTATCCAGACAGTCCGCATCCTGTTCGAGTTCTTTTGCTGTTTTCTCAATTTGCTCCGCGCTGGCATTGTTTCCCAGTTTCAGGGCTGCTGCTTCCTGCGCGCTGGCCGCTACATAGAAATTCCCTTCTTTATCGTACCATGCGGGAATTCTATGCCCCCACCAGAGTTGCCGGCTGATACACCAGTCCTTGATGTTTTCCATCCAGTGACGGTACAGGTTCTTGAATTTACCAGGATAGAATTTAATATCGTCATCAGCCACCGCCTTTAGAGCAGGGCCATAGATTTTCTTCATGTCAACCCACCATTGCAGGCTTAGCCGTGGTTCTACTACTGCATTCGTTCTTTCGCTGTGTCCCACCTCGCTGGTATAGTCTTCTGTTTTTACCAGGAATCCTTTTTCCTGCAGTTGAACCGCGATTTTCTTACGTGCCTCAAACCGGTCTTCCCCGATCAGAATCTGCGCCTGTTCATTCAGTGTGCCATCATCATTGAGGATATCGATGATCTCCAACTGGTGTTTTTGACCTAGCTGATAGTCGTTCACATCATGAGCCGGCGTTACTTTCAGCGCGCCTGTTCCGAATTCCATGGTTACATAATCATCCACAATCACCGGAATCGACCGGTTGATCAGCGGAACCAGCACTCTTTTACCATGCAGGTGTTTGTAACGATCATCTTTAGGGTGAACGCAAACAGCCGTATCGCCCATGATGGTTTCCGGTCGAACGGTGGCAATGGTTACATATTCGCCATTTTCATCTGGCTGCCCGCTTCCATTGTCTATGTAGTATTTAAGGAAGTATAATTTCTGTTGTGTTTCTTTCCGGATAACTTCTTCATCGCTCAGTGCCGTTTTCGCCTTCACATCCCAATTGATCATTCGCTTGCCGCGATAGATATAGCCTTTGTTATACAGATCAACGAACACACTGATGACGGAACGGTAATAGTCGGGATCCATCGTGAACGAAGTTCGATCCCAGTCGAGGCTGCATCCCATTTTTTTCAGCTGTTGAAGGATGATGCCACCATATTTTTCTTTCCATTCCCAGGCGTATTCCAGGAATTGCTCGCGGCTCAGGCTGGCTTTCTGAATGCCTTTTTCACGAAGCATTTGAACCACTTTGGCTTCAGTAGCAATCGATGCGTGATCCGTACCGGGTACCCAGCAGGCATTTTTTCCCTGCATGCGGGCTCTGCGAACCAGTATATCCTGGATGGTGTTGTTCAGGCAATGACCCATGTGAAGTACACCGGTCACATTGGGCGGAGGGATCACAATGGTGAAGGGCTCCCGATGATCGGGCTTGCTGTTGAAATAGCGTTTGTCCATCCAATGCTGATACCATTTTGCCTCTGCGCCGGCATGTTCAAAATTCTTACTCAGTTCCATATTGATATACATTCAGTTCGGGCTGCAAAGGTACAAAATAGCAGGCAGAAAGAGCGGAGTAGCGGGGGTGGTATATACGCACAAAAAAAGCGCCTTCTGCAAGGCGCTTAATAAAGTTCCCGGGACTCATTTGAGCCAGGTCTTTTTGTGGAGGTTCAGATAAAAACGAGCCAGTAAATGATGCGATTACGCAAACCAATACAGGTAGGACATCAGCATAACAAATCCCAGGAAGCCGATGGCTAACAATACGAGCTTTACTGTTTCTCCTAAATTGAAAGATTTAGACTTTTTCATACGCTACTTGTTTTAAGTGAATTCGTACGATCAAATAAATGCCGGCCTTTTCGTAGGGATTTGATTAAGAAAAATCTTGTAAATACTTTTCTTTCAAGGGTAGGAGTCGCCACAAAATTAATATTCAATTTTCATCCTTGCAAGTCCATTTTTGGATTGCCAGGCAAAAAAAATACTCACAGGGAAGTCGGGATCCTGCGAGTATTGACCTATCCTATCAGGGAAATTAACTTAAGCTTGGGTGAACCAGAAAGAAAACAACACCAGGGCCGAAAAATAAAGGATGGCGGCAGCTGCCAGGGTTGCGTTCTCACTTGCCTGTTGCATGTCGAACTTTTGCATAGATAATGGATTTAAGGGTTTACAATGCACAGGGACGGATCGGGCGGCCCAAAGGCCAGTTACTTTATAGCTCGCTGAAAATCAGGTTTCCTGGCTTTCAGCAGTGGTTTTTCATTTATGCAATCCCGTCGTTTCCTAACTTTATCGTCGCATGTACGCGATTGTAGATATAGAAACCACGGGAGGTTACGCAGCTAATAACGATATAACAGAAGTGGCTATTGTGTTGCACGACGGGCAACAGGTGGTCGACCGCTTCGAGACCCTTATCAGGCCGGTGAGGGCCATTCCCCGCTATATCCAGGTATTAACGGGCATTACCGATGAAATGGTCAGATCAGCGCCGGCTTTTCCCGATGTAGCTCCCCAAATAGCCGAATTCCTGAAGGGACATACATTTATCGCCCATAACGTCAATTTCGACTATTCCTTTCTAAAACATCATTTGCAAGAGGCTGGTTTTGAGCTGAGTAACCCAAAATTGTGCACGGTTCGACTTACCAAAAAAGTGTTTCCGGGGCTTCCATCCTATAGCCTGGGCAATCTCTGCCGGCATTTCGGTATCAGCATTGAGAAAAGGCACCGGGCGGGAGGAGATGCTGATGGTACTGTCCGGCTCTTTGAATTACTGCTTGCCAATGGAGCCACTTCGCATATTCAGGCTTTTGTAAAAAAGGGGGCCAAAGAACAATCGCTGCCCCCCAATCTGCCCCGTGAGGATGTGGATCAATTACCCTACGGACCCGGAGTATATTATTTCCATGATCAGAAAGACCGGGTAGTCTATGTAGGCAAGGCCAAAAACCTGAAATACCGCGTTCGCAGTCATTTTACCCATAATGGCGGTGGCAGGCAAAGACAGGACTTCTTACGGACCATTCACCGGGTAACCTATCAGAGTTGCGCAACCGAACTAATGGCTTTTATATTTGAAAACATCGAGATCCGGAGGTTGTGGCCGCCATTTAATTACAGTCAGAAAAGCTTCCAGTCGGTCTATGGTCTCTTTCTTTTCCAGGATCAGGCCGGATTTCATCGGCTGGCAATTGATAAAAAGCGGAAAAATCTGCAGCCGGTCTATTCATTCGGCTTGCTGGATGAAGGTCGGCGGATGCTTCGCCATCTGGTGGAAGAGTTTAAACTGTGTCCAACCCTTTGCTTCTTACAATCGGATGCACAACCTTGTACGGGTATGGATGAGGGTTACTGTAAAGGCGCCTGCCTGAAAAAAGAATCCCCCAAAAGGTATAACAAGCGGGTAGAAAAGGCGCTGGCTTATTTGAATGAATCACTTCCCACTTTCGCCGTAGTGGATGATGGACTCCAGGAAGGTGAAAAAAGTTGTATTTTGATCGAGAAAGGTAAGTTCTACGGTATGGGCTATGTGCCGGACAATATTCCATTGGAAGATATCAGCAAGCTGAAATCCAATCTTACCCAATACCCCGAGAATGATTATATACGGGGGCTGATCTATACCTTTTGTGAAAAACAACCCGATAAAAAAATTGAATTATCCGTCGACTGACATGAAACCAATTTCTCTTACGCTGAAGCTTACAATATGTTCATTGATATTTTTTTCCTGTCAGCCTGCCTCCTCCGATAAGCCGGCCTCTTCTTCCGGTGCGGATTCCTCCGAAGAGGTAATCAAGATAAATCCACAGGATACGATTCCCAAAATCAGGAAGGAAGTTTCATCCAAACCTGTTGCTGTTTTCGAAGAAAAGACCGAAAACCCGCTCAATGACTGGTACTTTCGGGTGAAGATCTATGAAACCCCCAAAACTTTCCGGTATGTGATGAAGATGCAGTACGAGGAAATCAATGGTACAGATACGCTTAAACTGCCCAACCAGGGCATCTGGCCTACCGTGCAGATCCGGAAAGGGGAGGAGAAATATTCCTGTATTGTAGGCTTTCTCGACAAGGACGGACAATTCAGGGAATACAAGAAAGTATATGTGAAAGAGAATGTTCTCAAGGTGAAAGTATTGAAAAGCTATGTAGCCTATACGTACAGATAGTTTCCCGTGTGTTTGAATGAACAGGACCGAGATTGGGCTAGTTGATACCCATTTGAATAATTATCCGTATTTTCTACCACCAATTTCATTCAACCTCCACCTGGATCATGGAACAACTAACCAAAAAAGCAGCTGCCCCCCGCTACCGGTTTTATTTGTCAATCTTGCTTGTGTTATTCCTCATAGTATTCGGCGGAAATTTTGTTATCACGAGGGCCATTCCCTACTATGGTTTTGATCGTGAATTTTTCGGTCATTACTGGAATGTACGATGGCTGTTGGTATTGCATATTACAGGTGGAATACTGGCAATGGTAACCGGACCTTTTCAGTTCTGGATGGGATTGAGAGACCGGTATATGAACGTGCATCGCAACCTCGGCCGGACCTATGTGATAGCCATCCTCATCAGCTGCGTGGCCTCCACCATACTCGCTTGGACAAGCGCTATTCAGTTGAATTTCTCATGGGCACTGGGTTTGCAGGCATTGGCCCTCGCCTGGTTTGTTACCACCTCCATGGCTTTTGTGTCGGTCAGGCGCGGGAGAATACTGCAGCACAAGGATTGGATGATCAGGAGTTATGTGGTGACATTTGCATTTGTATTGTTCCGCTTCCTTGTAGACCTGCCTTTATTTGTTTCCCAGATGCCCAAATTTGAAGAAAGAGGGCCTGCTGCTATCTGGTTCAGTTGGGCCGTGCCACTCCTGATCACGGAGGCCGTGTTGAGTTGGAACAAAAGAAAATGACAATTATTCCTTTCTATCGAAAAAAAAATAATACTATGAAAAAAGTAACTGCTATCGGCGGGATATTTTTTAAAAGCCAGGATCCCGATGCCATGAAAAAATGGTACAGTGACCATCTCGGACTACCGGTAGACCCTTATGGTGCCACCTTTGAATGGCGCCAGGATGATGATCCCTCCAAAAAAGGCACAACGATTTGGAGTCCGTTTAAAGAGAGTACAAAATACTTCGAGCCGTCCACTAAAGATTTTATGATCAATTACCGGGTGGAAAACCTGGAGGCATTGGTTGCTGAGCTGAAAGCGGTAGGCGTCACCATCCTCGATGACATTCAATCATACGATTACGGAAAGTTTGTTCATATCCTCGATCCCGAAGGAAACAAAATAGAATTGTGGGAGCCGGTAGAGTAGGGGAATTATATTCTGCATTCTCAGAAACAGTTTGGCATGAACACAAGTTTATACTCGGGCAAAAAAAGAAAGCCTTCTTTTTTCTTCGTGGTAGCGCTGATCGGTTTATTGGCCTGTTTGATCGGGTTCAGTAAAACATTTATTATTCCTTCCGCCAAAGGAACCTTTTCGGCGCCGGCGATCATTTATGTGCATGCCGCTTTTGTATTTTCCTGGGTATTATTATACCTGCTTCAAACGAGCCTGATTCAGGTTCGTCGATATGCCATTCATGCCACATTGGGATTTTTGGGAATCTTCATCGCAGCCGGTGTAGCTATTTCCATAGTGCTTGTAGGCCATTATGTGGTGGAACGTGATCTCCCGAGCCAGGGGGATTTTGCTTATTCCAGTTTTCTGGGCAATATCAGTACTCCGTTATTGTTTGCCAGCCTGGTGGCAGCGGGAATAGTAAACCGGCATAAGTCGGCTGTGCATAAACGTTGGATGCAATTGGCCATGATCGTGGTGTTATGGCCTGCCTGGTTTCGGTTCAGGCATTTCTTCCCGGCTGTGCCAAGACCGGATATCTGGTTTGGCTGGGTATTGGCCGACAGCCTGATTCTGATCGCCTGGATATGGGATCGTTATCGAAATGGATTTATTCACCCCGTTCTTCGCTGGGGCGGACTATTTATCATAATAGAACAGGGATTTGAAGTTTTTTCCTTCGGTAAGCCCTTTTGGATAACAGCTTCGAAGTGGTTGTATGGGGCATGGGGGGAGTGAGATTTTTTTTCAAATTACATTTGATGCTGTAGGGAAGAAATTCATTGATACCTCAAATTATCACTACACACCTTTTACTTTTTTTATGTTGGAAAGTACTTGATAATTCCGAAAAATACCGGGAAATAAATGGCATTCATTTGCTAATAAAATTAGTAACTTGCACTACAGCTGATGCAAGTATTTGTAGAACAGTCAGCTTAAGGAGGAATATGTCTGCCAAAGATTTACATGACAAACCATTTGATCAGGGAACAATTGCGAAGCTGGAGATTTTTGAAGATTACGCTGAAGCATGGATTCCCACATTTGTGATGCAGGGGAGATCCCAGATATGCATTTTTGATTTTTTTGCTGGAACGGGATATGACAAAGCTGGTGTAGCGGGAAGTCCAATTCGTATACTCCAAAAGATAAAGCATCATTTAACTCATATCATTGATAAAAAAGTAAAGGTGCATGTTTATTTTAATGAGTACGAACCTGATCGGAAGCCACAAAAAAAATTTGAACTTTTGAAAGAGGCTTGCAATGAGTATTTATTAAAGTATGCAGATCTTGAAAGTGCAATTGAAATTCATTTGTTTAATGAAGACTGTGAGTCTTTATTTCCTCGATTGCTGAAAGATATGAATGATTTCCCTTCATTAGTGTATCTTGATCAGAATGGAATCAAATTTTTAGCCGATCAGTATTTAATGGAATTAGAAAAAATGAGAGAGACTGATTTTTTGTATTTTGTTTCTTCATCCTATGTATGGCGGCTTGGCGAGACTCCCGAATTTACATCCTATTTGGGATTTGATTTGGAGGAACTAAAACAAAACCCATACCGATTTATTCATAGAAGTGTTATCAATCAGCTTCGAAAAAAGTTACCAGCCGGATCATTATTGCGGTTGTATCCATTTTCCATCAAGAAAGGCGCGAATATTTATGGAATTATCTTTGGAGCAACGCACCCTCGAGCCGTGGATAAATTTCTAGGCATATCATGGAAAAAAAACGAAACCAATGGCGAAGCTGATTTCGACATTGACGAAGACGCTAAAAAAGTTCAGGCTGATTTATGGGGCACTAAAAAGCCTACAAAAGTTCAAAGATTTAAAGATACTGTTCGTGTAAAATTATTAAATGGGGAAATAACTAATAACCTTCAGTTGTTGGAATTTGTTTATGCGGAAGGTCAATTAGCAAGGCACGCTGCTGATGTTGTAAGAGATATGAAGAAGCATGGGTTGGTAACTTATGAAGGTACTTCGCCGCTTGTTACTTATGAGAGTGTATATAAACATCAAAGAAAACTGCACTTCAGAGTCCTTAGAAAAGATAGAGATTCTGTATAATCAATTCAACTACTAAAAATGGCACAATCAAGTATAGAATGGACCGAAATGACGTGGAATCCGACAACTGGCTGCGATAAGATCTCAGCAGGATGCAAATATTGTTATGCAGAGATTATGTCAAAAAGGCTTCAGGCCATGGGAGTTGAAAAATATAGAGATGGTTTTGAGTTGCAAATACACCCTGATGCGCTTAATATTCCCTATACATGGAAATCACCCAGAACAGTTTTTGTTAATTCCATGAGTGATCTTTTTCACAATGATGTACCACTGTCATTTATTAAGAAGGTATTTGATGTGATGAATGACAATCCCCAGCATGTGTTTCAGGTGCTAACCAAACGCAGTGATAACGTACTAAAATATAACAATGAGTTGCGATGGGGGCATAATATTTGGATGGGTGTTTCTGTCGAGAACTCAAGAGTTATTCAAAGAATCGATCACCTTAGAGCGACCTCTGCCCGCGTAAAATTTCTTTCCTGTGAACCTTTAATCGGCCCATTATCAAATATGAATCTTAAAGGTATTGATTGGGTTATTGTCGGAGGTGAAAGTGGACATAAGCCAAGGCCGATGTTGCCCGAATGGGTTATTGATATTCAGGACCAATGTAAGGTGGCTGAAGTTGCTTTTTTCTTCAAACAATGGGGAGGGCGAAATAAAAAGGCAGCAGGTCGGTTGCTTAATGGACGAACATACGATGAAATGCCTGAGAGAATTTGAGTTTTATATCGAGAGCTGATCCCGTACGTACGGGTCCGACACTCTGATTAAAAAATAAAGCCTCACCGAAGTGAGGCTAATTTCTTTTCATTTTATCAACCTTCGCTAAACCTTCGGTGGTTGAGGTGGTCGACGCCTTGGAGGTTTATTTTTGACCACCTTCGCAGAAGCTTCGGTGGTTGAGAGAACCGACACTCTGAAAAAAAATAAAGCCTCATCGAAGTGAGGCTAGTATCTTCTAATGCTGACCACCTTCGCTAAAGCTTCGGTGGTCGAAGTGTGTTTGAGGCCTTTGAAGCCTGTTTGTTTTTGACCACCTTCGCTGAATCTTCGGTGGTCGAGGGAACCGACACTCTGGAAAAAAATAAAGCCTCACCGAAGTGAGGCTAGTAACTTTTTATGCTGACCACCTTCGCTAAAGCTTCGGTGGTCGAGGTGGGAGTTGACGGGATCGAACCGCCGACCCTCTGCTTGTAAGGCAGATGCTCTGAAC